>NZ_KK088583.1 GCF_000600335.2 Rubellimicrobium mesophilum DSM 19309
GGGGGCGGGCCCGCCGATCGCGCAGACGTCGCCCGAGCGGAGCCAGAGGGATTCGGTGGGGCCGCCCCGTTCGACGCTGCCCACGCGGAAGAGCGCGTCGTCGCCCAGCGAGATGGAGACGACCGGCTGCGAGAGGTCGGCCTCGTCGCGGTCCTGGTGGAGGCCCATGCGGGCGCCCTCGCGGTAGAGGTTGACGAGGCAGCATTCGGGCGCGCGGGCGCCGGGGGCGACGGCGGCCCAGACGGCGAGGACCGAGGCGGGGATCGGCGGCCAGGGGGTGCCGGAGGGATGGCGGTCCACGTAGCGGTAGCCGCGCCGGTCCGAATACCAGCCGAAGCGGCCCGCGCCGGTCATGGCGACGGACATGGGCCTGCCCCAGCGGGTCACGGGGTGGAAGGGCGGCGCGGCCGCCATGACGCCCAGGATGTCCGAGAGCATCGCGCCTTGCGCGGCGCGGTCGAGCAGGCCCGGCCAGACGGCCACGCCGCGCAGGTCGAGGGGGGCGTCGGGGGCCGTCATGGGCAGCCCGCGGCGCGTCGCCGCCACTCGGAAGAAATCATTGTTTCGCCCCCTGCCGTGCCGGTTGCAGCCCCAAGACCCCCCTCTTATATGTCGTTCGTTCGCGGCGGGACCGCCCCGCCGCCACCCATCAACCATAGGGGGCGCCTATCAGGGCCCCCGCGTGTCAGACCGCCTGAAAGGGATTTGAACCAATGGCCAAAGTGATCGGGATCGACCTCGGCACGACGAACTCCTGCGTGGCGATCATGGACGGCTCGCAGCCGCCGGTCCATCGAGAACTCGGAAGGCGCGCGCACCACGCCGTCGATCGTCGCCTTCACCGACAACGAGCGGATCGTCGGCCAGCCGGCCAAGCGCCAGGCCGTGACGAACAGCGAGAACACCATCTTCGCCGTCAAGCGGCTCATCGGCCGCCGCACCACCGACGCCGAGGTGGAGAAGGACAAGAAGCTCGTCCCCTACAAGATCATCGACGGCGGCAACGGCGACGCCTGGGTCGAATCGCGCGGCCAGAAGTATTCGCCCTCGCAGATCTCCGCCTTCATCCTGCAGAAGATGAAGGAGACCGCCGAGTCCTACCTCGGCGAGGAGGTGACGCAGGCCGTCATCACCGTGCCCGCCTACTTCAACGACGCCCAGCGCCAGGCGACCAAGGACGCCGGCAAGATCGCGGGCCTTGAGGTGCTGCGCATCATCAACGAGCCGACGGCCGCCGCGCTGGCCTACGGGCTCGACAAGAAGGACACCAAGACGATCGCCGTGTATGACCTCGGCGGCGGCACCTTCGACGTGACCGTGCTGGAGATCGACGACGGCCTCTTCGAGGTGAAGTCGACGAACGGCGACACCTTTCTGGGTGGCGAAGACTTCGACATGCGGATCGTGAACTACCTCGCCGAGGAGTTCAAAAAGGAGAACGGCGTCGACCTGACCAAGGACAAGATGGCGCTCCAGCGGCTCAAGGAAGCCGCCGAGAAGGCCAAGATCGAGCTGTCCTCGACGTCGCAGACCGAGATCAACCAGCCGTTCATCTCCATGGCCAACGGCCAGCCGCTGCACCTCGTCATGAAGCTGACGCGGGCGAAGCTGGAATCGCTGGTGGCCGACCTCATCAAGTCGACGATGAAGCCCTGCCAGGCGGCCCTCAAGGACGCGGGCGTGACGGCGGCGGACATCGACGAGGTCGTGCTCGTGGGCGGCATGACGCGGATGCCCAAGGTCGTCGAGGAAGTGACCAGGTTCTTCGGCAAGGACCCGCACAAGGGCGTGAACCCCGACGAGGTCGTGGCGCTGGGCGCGGCGATCCAGGCGGGCGTGCTGCAGGGCGACGTCAAGGACGTGGTGCTGCTCGACGTGACGCCGCTGTCCCTGGGCATCGAGACGCTGGGCGGGGTGTTCACCCGCCTCATCGACCGCAACACGACGATCCCGACCAAGAAGTCGCAGATCTTCTCCACGGCCGAGGACAACCAGAACGCCGTGACGATCCGCGTCTTCCAGGGCGAGCGCGAGATGGCCGCCGACAACAAGATGCTGGGCCAGTTCAACCTGGAAAGCATCCCGCCGGCGCCGCGCGGGATGCCGCAGATCGAGGTGACCTTCGACATCGACGCGAACGGCATCGTCTCCGTCTCCGCCAAGGACAAGGGCACGGGCCGCGAGCAGAAGATCACGATCCAGGCCTCGGGCGGCCTGTCGGACGCCGACATCGACCGGATGGTGCGCGACGCCGAGGCCAACGCCGAGGCCGACAAGAAGCGCCGGGAGCTGATCGAGGCCAAGAACCAGGCCGAGTCGCTGATCCATTCGACCGAGAAGTCGATCAAGGAGCATGGCTCCAAGGTCGATCCCTCCACGGTCGAGGCGATCGAGCTCGCCGTGGCGGCGCTCAAGGACGAGGTCGAGGGCGACAACGTCGGCAAGATCCGCTCCGGCATCCAGAACGTCACCGAGGCCGCGATGCGGCTGGGCGAGGCGATCTACAAGGCGCAGGCCTCCGAAGGGCCTGACGGCGAGGAGGGCCCGACGGGTCACGGCGGCCAGGACGATGACGACGACGTCGTGGACGCGGACTTCGAGGACCTGGGCGAGGACAAGCGGGGCCGCTGAGGATCGCGGTCCATCCCGGACGGATCCAGAGGCCGGCCCCCTGCGGGCCGGCCGTTCCGTTTGAGGCGACCGCGCGTGAGGACATGACGACGATGGCGAAACGCGACTTCTACGAGACGCTGGGAATCTCCCGGGGCGCGACGCCCGAGGAGATCAAGAAGGCCTATCGCAAGAAGGCCAAGGAGCTGCACCCCGACCGCAACAGCGACAACCCGCAGGCCGAGGCGCAGTTCAAGGAGCTGAACGAGGCCTACGAGGTCCTGAAGGACGAGCAGAAGAAGGCCGCCTACGACCGCTTCGGCCACGCCGCCTTCGAGGGCGGCATGGGCGCAGGCGCACGTCCGGGCGGCGCGGGCTTCCGGGGCGGCGCGAACGGCGACTTCGCCAGCGCCTTCTCGGACGTGTTCGACGACCTCTTCGGCGACATCATGGGCCAGCGGGGGGCGCAGGGACGCGCCCGCGCGGCGATGCGCGGCAACGACCTGCGCTACAACCTGCGCATCAGCCTGGAGGAGGCCCAGCAGGGGCTCCAGAAGACGATCCAGGTGCCCACCGCCGTCACCTGCGCGACCTGCAAGGGCACGGGCGCCGAGGGGGGCAGCGAGCCGCAGACCTGCCCGACCTGCTCCGGCATCGGCAAGGTCAGGGCGCAGCAGGGCTTCTTCACGGTGGAGCGGACCTGCCCGACCTGCAACGGGCTCGGCCAGACGATCAAGAACCCCTGCAAGACCTGCCATGGCGCGGGGCGCGTGGAGAAGGAGAAGACCCTCTCCGTCAACATCCCGGCCGGGGTGGAGACCGGGACGCGGATCCGGCTCGCCGGCGAGGGCGAGGCGGGGATGCGGGGCGGCCCCTCGGGCGACCTCTACATCTTCGTGGAGGTCAAGGAGCACCCGATCTTCGTGCGCGACGGCGCCGACCTCCACTGCCGGGTGCCGGTCTCGCTGGTGACGGCGGCGCTGGGGGGCGACATCGAGGTGCCCACCATCGATGGCGGACGCGCGCGGGTGAAGATCCCCGAAGGGTCCCAGACCGGGCGGCAGATGCGCCTGCGCCGCAAGGGGATGCCGGTGCTGCGCTCCAAGGACCTGGGCGACATGTTCATCGAGCTCGTGGTCGAGACGCCGGTGAACCTCACGGGGCGCCAGAAGGAGCTGCTGCGCGAGTTCGACAAGATCTCGGAAGGGCGGAACAACCCGCAGAGCGCGGGCTTCTTCTCGGCCGTGAAGGGGTTCTGGGACTCGATGAAGGGCTGAGCTGTGGTCCTCGCCCAGCGGGCGGGGAGCAGGGAGGGCCGTGGAACACCGTCCGGGGGACGGTTTTCAGCGAGGCAGGCCCTGATCGCCCGCGAGGAGCAGGAGGAGCCTCCTGCCCTTCCCGATGGGACAAAGGCCCGGTCCTTCGACCGGGCCTTCTGCGTCTCGCGGCGGCCTTGGCGCTAGTGGACCGCCTGCCCCGCCACCGGCTGCATCATCCCGATCTGCTCTCCCACGTCGTGCCAGCCTTCCCAGATCATGTGGAGGGCCACGTAGAGGATGATGAGCAGACCCACATAGGCGATCCAGCGGTAGCGGTTGATGAGCCGCGCGATGAAGGTCGCGGCGAGGCCCATCAGCGCCACGGAAAGACCCAGGCCGAAGACCAGCACCCAGAGGTGCTCGCGCGCGGCGCCTGCCACGGCGAGGACGTTGTCGAGCGACATGGAGACGTCGGCCACGACGATCTGCCAGGCGGCCTGGCCGAAGGTCTTGCGGGGGACGCCAGCCGCCACGCTGCCATCGGCGTTGAGGTCCACCCCGGTCAGCGCCTCCGTGGCGGCGTGCTCCTCGACCTCGTGACCGGCGCGCAGCTCGCGCCACATCTTCCAGCAGACCCAGAGGAGGAGGATGCCCCCGGCGAGGAGGAGGCCGGTGATGGCGAGGAGCGTCGTCGTGATGAGCGCGAAGAAGATCCGCAGCACCGTCGCGGCGATGATCCCCACGAGGATCGCGCGGTTGCGCTGCTCCTTGGGGAGGCCCGCCGCCGCGAGGCCGATGACGATGGCGTTGTCGCCGGCCAGCACGAGGTCGATGGCGATGACCCCGAATAGGGCCGTGAGAGCTTCGGCGGTCAGGAAATCCATGGGTCCTCGCGTAATGGGCCCGGACTTCGGGCAGGGTGGCTGCTGGGCAGTTAGGGATGCCGATGCGCCGGGGCAACCGCCTGCCCTCTCGAAATCGTGTCCGTTAACCCGTCCTTAACCAATCTGGGTCATCCTGGCCGACATGACCCATCCGCCCGGCCTTTCCGATTCCCTGTCGCTCTTCGACTCCGACGAGGCCACGCCCGTTCCAGTGCCGGGCGCGCGGCTCCCGTCCTACATCGCCGACCACCGGGCGCGGCTGCGGCAGCGCTTCCTCGACGGCGGCGCGGCGGCGCTTCCGGACTACGAGCTTCTGGAGCTGGTGCTGTTCCGGGCGATCCCCCGGCAGGACGTGAAGCCGCTCGCGCGCAGGCTCCTCGACACCTTCGGGGATGTGGCCTCGGTGCTGTCGGCCCCCCTGCCCCGGCTGCTGGACGTGGAGGGCGTGGGGCCGGCGGTGGCGACGGAGCTGAAGATCGTCGAGGCGGCGGCGCATCGGATGGCGCGGGCCAAGGTGCTGCGGCGGCACGTGGTGAGCTCCTGGGCGCAGCTTCTGGACTACTGCCACACGGTGATGGCGCACCGGGAGCAGGAGCAGTTCCGGGTGCTCTTCCTCGACCGCAAGAACGTGCTGATCGCGGACGAGGAGCAGGCGCGGGGCACCGTGGACCATGTGCCGGTCTACCCGAGGGAGGTCGTGAAGCGGGCGCTGGAGCTGAACGCCTCGGCGCTGATCCTCGTCCACAACCACCCCTCGGGGGACCCGACGCCCAGCCAGGCCGACATCGACATGACCGCGCAGATCGAGAGGGCGGCGCAGGCGCTGGGGCTGGTGCTGCACGACCACCTCATCATCGGGCGGGAACGGGAGCTGAGCTTCCGGGCCGAGGGGCTGCTGTAGGGCGGCTGCCGTCGCGCGCCGTGCGCGACCCTACGCGCCAGGGGACGGCGCGAGGCCACTGTTGACGGGTGGAGGGAGGGCCGGCGGCTCCTGGCCCAATGTCGCGACGGTGGCGGAGGACCGCTCTGGCCTCTTGGCTGGCGGTGTGTATCCTGCCCTCAGGAGGGCCGTCATGCCGAAGCTCGTTCGCCTCTACATCACCAACGTCCTGATCGGCCTCGGGTTGGCCGTGGCCTTCGTCGGGCTGCTGCTGGCCTTCGACGTGGCCGGGCTGCGCCACCTGATCCTGGAGACGGAGATGGGCTGGCTGGGCGGCGTCATGCTGCTGGCCTTCAACGGCGTCGTCTTCGCCGGCGTGCAGTTCGGCATCGCCATCATGCGGATGGCCGAGGACGAAGACGACCGGGTGGGCGGGATGCGCCTGCCGACCGGCGCCGCGCTGCGGCCGGTCGAGGTGCGGGTGGAGCGCCGCCGCCTGCGCTGAGGCGTCGGGCGGCCGGGTGCCGCACCGTCCCAAGCCGCCGAGGAGGCCTCTGGGACGCAATCGCGCGAAGCGCAGCTTGCGGATCGCCCTTGCTGACGCGATGCAGCCCGATCTGGGCGGCATCCGAGCAGGTTGCAGAGCGATGGGGCTTCGTAGGACGGGCTTCAGCCCGCCATGCCCGGCCTGCCCTGCGCGTGCCTGTTGGCCAAGGTGGACGGCGGGCTGAAGCCCGCCCTACGCTTGACCTGTTGGGGTGACGCCTGCGGCGTCAGAACGCCCCATGGCAGTGCTTGAACTTCTTGCCCGAGCCGCAGGGGCAGGGGTCGTTGCGGCCGGGGTTGCCCCAGGTGGTGGGGTCCTGCTCGTCGAAGCCCTCGCGCGGGGCGCCGGGGACGGGCTCGGCTTCGGCCAGGGCACCGCCGACCGTGACCAGCGCCGGCGCGGCCATGCGGGCGACCGGGGCGGCGGACTGGGGCGCGGGGGCCTGCGGGGCGGCAGCCTGGGGCGCGGGAGCCCCCTGCCCTTCCGCCAGCGGCTGGCCCTGGACCACCTGGGCCCGGCGCTGCTGCAGGAGGTTCTGCATCATCGCCTGGCTCTCCTCGGGCGTCATCGGCCGAAGGGCGGCCAGCTTCTGCGTGACCTCCTCGCGCAGCCCGTCGAGCAGCTTCTCGAAGAGCTGGAAGCTCTCGGTCTTGTATTCGTTGAGGGGATCGCGCTGGGCGTAGCCCCGGAAGCCCACGACCGAGCGCAGGTGCTCCAGCCGCAGCAGGTGCTCGCGCCACTTGCCGTCGATGGTCTGAAGCAGGATCTGCTTCTCGATGTTGCGCATGGTGTCGGGGCCGAAGGCGGCCTCCTTGTCGGCCATGAACTTGTCGGTGGCCTCGATCAGGCGGTCGCGGATGGCGTCCTGGTCCACGCCCTCCTCGGCGGCCCAGGCCATCACGGGGAGGTCCTGCCCGAGCTTGAGCTTGACCGACTCGTAGAGCGCCTCGGTCTGCCACTGCTCCGGGTAGCTCCGGGGCGGCATGAAGTCGTCCATGAGGTCGTCGATGACCTGATGGCGCATGTCGGCGACGATCTCGTTGACGTCCTGCGCCTCCATGATCTCGCGGCGCTGCGCGAAGATCACCTTGCGCTGGTCGTTCATCACGTCGTCGAACTTGAGGAGCTGCTTGCGGATGTCGAAGTTGCGCCCCTCGACCTTGGCCTGCGCGCGCTCGAGCGACTTGTTGACCCAAGGGTGGACGATGGCCTCGCCTTCCTTCATGCCGAGCTTGCCCAGCACGTTGTCCAGGCGCTCGGACCCGAAGATCCGCATGAGGTCGTCTTCCAGGGACAGGAAGAACGAGGAGCGGCCGGGGTCACCCTGGCGGCCGGAGCGGCCCCGGAGCTGGTTGTCGATGCGGCGGCTCTCGTGCCGCTCGGTCGCCAGCACGTAGAGGCCGCCCGCGTCCTTGACGCGCTGCTTGTCGGCGGCGTGCTCGGCCTCGATGCGGGCGCGGACCTCGTCGGGATGCGCCTCGGGGTCCTGGGCCAGAGCTTCCAGCACCTTCATCTCGACGTTGCCGCCGAGCTGGATGTCGGTGCCGCGGCCCGCCATGTTGGTCGCGATGGTGACGGCGCCGGGCTGGCCGGCCTCGGCCACGATCTGCGCCTCGCGGGCGTGCTCGCGGGCGTTGAGGACGTTGTGCGGGATCCCCTCCTTCTTGAGGAGGTTCGAGAGCATCTCGGACTTCTCGATGGAGGTGGTGCCGACGAGGATGGGCTGGCCCTTCTCGTGCGCCTCGCGGATGGCCTTGACGATGGCCTCGTACTTCTCGCGCGCGGTGCGGTAGACGGCGTCGTGCTCGTCCTTGCGGGCGACGGGGCGGTTGGTCGGGATCTCGACCACGCCGAGGTTGTAGATCTCGCGGAACTCGTCGGCCTCGGTGAGCGCGGTGCCGGTCATGCCGGCCAGCTTGCTGTAGAGGCGGAAGTAGTTCTGGAAGGTGACGGAGGCGAGCGTGACGTTCTCGGGCTCGATCCGCACGGCCTCCTTGGCCTCGATGGCCTGGTGGAGGCCGTCCGAGAGGCGGCGGCCGATCATCATGCGGCCGGTGAACTCGTCGATGAGGACGACCTTGCCGTCGCGGACGATGTAGTCCTTGTCGCGCTGGAAGAGCTTGTGCGCCCGCAGCGCCTGGTTGACGTGGTGCACCAGCGTCGTGGATTCCGGGTCGTAGAGCGACTGCGTCTCGGGCAGCAGGCCCGCCTCGCGCAGCTTCTCCTCCAGGAGGTCGTTGCCCTCGTCGGTGAAGGTCACGTTGCGGGTCTTCTCGTCCACCGTGTAGCCGCTCTCGGGCAGGTGGGGGATGAGGGCGTCCACCTTGACGTAGAGCTCCGAGCGGTCCTGCGAGGGGCCGGAGATGATGAGCGGCGTGCGCGCCTCGTCCACCAGGATCGAGTCCACCTCGTCCACGATGGCGTAGTTGTGGCCGCGCTGGAACATCTGCGAGATGTCCGACTTCATGTTGTCGCGCAGGTAGTCGAAGCCCAGCTCGTTGTTGGTGGCGTAGGTGATGTCGGCCTGGTAGGCGGCGCGCTTCTCGTCGTCGGGCTGCTGGGGGACGACCACGCCGGTGGTGAGGCCCAGCATCCCGAAGACCTTGCTCATCCATTCGGCGTCGCGGCGGGCGAGGTAGTCGTTCACGGTGACGACGTGGACGCCCTTGCCGGCCAGAGCGTTCAGCGTCGCGGGGAAGGTCGCGACGAGGGTCTTGCCCTCGCCCGTCTTCATCTCGGCGATGTTGCCCTGGTGGAGGAAGATGCCGCCCACGAGCTGCACGTCGAAGGCCCGGAGGCCCAACGCACGGACCGCCGCCTCGCGCACCAGGGCGAAGGTCTCGGGAAGGAGGCGGTCGAGATCCTCGCCGCCCCGGGCCCGCTCGCGCAGCGCGGCGGTGGCGTCCTTGAGGCCCTGGTCGGTCAGCGCCTTGACCTGATCCTCGCGGGCGTTGATGGCCTCCACGAGGGGGCGGACCGACCTGACCTTGCGGTCGTTCGGGGTGCCGAAGATGCTCCGCGCGAGCGTGCCCAAGCCCATGATCGTCGTCCTCGTCCTCACGTTCACCGGAGCGGGGGCCGGCCCGGACTCCCGCCGAATTGTGAGGAGGTTCCTTGTGGCCCGCGCGCGCCCGGCCTAATTGAGGGGCCGCAAGCCCCCCAAGGCCGTTCGCGGAGATAAGGGGGGGCGGTCCCGCTGTCAACGCGGCCCAAGGGGCCGCCCGATCAAGGCTTCGTTCTCATGCTGAAACAGCTCATGCTCCTGCAGACCGCGTCGGCGCTCGCGCTCGCGCTCGCCCTGCCCGCGGCCGCCCAGGAGACGGCCACCGACGAGGCTCCGGCCGCGACCGCCGAGGCGCCGGCCGCCGACGCCGCGACCGAGGCGCCTGCGGGGGACGAAGCCGCGGCTCCGGCCGACGCCACCGCCACGGAGGCCGCCCCGGCCGAAGGGACGGACGCGACCGCCGAAGGGACCGAGGCCACCGGCGACGCCGCGACCGCCGAGGCTCCGGCCGCCCCGGCCGTTCCCGCCGAGAGCATGACCCCCGACACCGTCGTGGCGAGCGTCAACGGCACCGACATCACCCTGGGCGAGGTCGCGGTCGCGGCGCGGCAGCTCCCGCCCCAGTACCAGCAGCTCCCGCCCGACGTGCTCTTCGGCGCGCTGGTCGACCAACTCGTCCAGCAGGAGCTCCTGGCGCAGAGCGTGACCGAGGAGCCCGAGGTCCTGACCTACGCGCTGGCCAACCAGCGCCGCTCGATCCTGGCCAACGAAGGAGCCGGGGCGGTCGTGACGTCGGCCGTGACGGACGGGGCGCTGCAGGCGGCCTATGACGCGCAGTACGGCAACGTGGAGCCCCAGACCGAGTGGCGCGCCCGGCACATCCTGGTCGCCAGCGAGGATGAGGCCAAGGCCGTCAAGGCCCGGCTCGACGCGGGCGAGGACTTCGCCGCCGTCGCCCAGGAGGTCTCCACGGACACCGGCTCGGGCTCCCAGGGGGGCGAGCTCGGCTGGTTCGGCCCGGGCATGATGGTGCCGGAGTTCGAGACGGCGGTCACGGGCCTGCAGCCCGGGCAGGTCTCGGACCCGGTCCAGTCGCAGTTCGGCTGGCACATCGTGGAGCTGGAGGAGACGCGGCCCCAGGCGGTGCCGACCCTCGACGACGTGCGCGACGAGCTTTCGGGCCAGGTCCAGCAGAAGGCCATCGAGGACCGCCTCGCCGAGCTCGAGTCGCAGGGGCAGGTGACGCGGACCGATCCCGCGACGCTCAACGCGACCGTCATCGCGGACCCGGCCTTCCTCGGGGATTGAGTTGGGCACGAAGGTCTCGCCTCTGGCGCCCGCCCGCTTCCCGGACCTCCCCGCCATCGGGGGGGTCCGTTCGTCATCCGCTGCGGCTGGGTCCGCTACAAGGGGTCGCACCGACGTGATGCTGGCCCTCATGGACGAGGCGGTGGTCGCGGGGACCTTCACCCGCTCGGCCACGCGATCGGCGCCCGTGCGGGACTGCCAGCGCAAACTGGCACAATCGGAGGACGGCCCGGCGGCCTTCCTCGTCAATTCCGGCAACTCCAACGCCTTCACGGGGCGCTTGGGCAAGGAGGCGGTGGCGGGCATCTGCGCGGCGGCCGCGAGCGCGCTGGGGATCGCGGAGGAGCGGATCTTCACCTCCTCGACCGGCGTCATCGGGGAGCCCCTGCCCTGGCAGCGGATCGCGGAGGCGGTCCCTGCCCTGCGCGACGCGCTGGACGCGGGCGGCATCGAGCCTGCGGCGCGGGCGATCATGACCACGGACACCTTCCCCAAGGGGGCCTCGGCCGAGGTCGCGCTGCCCGGCGGGACCGTGCGGATCGCCGGCATCGCCAAGGGGTCGGGCATGATCGCGCCCGACATGGCGACGATGCTGGTCTACGTCTTCACCGATGCGAAGGTCGGGCGCGAGGAGCTGCAGGAGATCGTCTCGACGGCCTGCGACCGGACCTTCAACCGCATCACCGTGGACAGCGACACCTCGACCTCGGACACGCTGCTGGTCGCGGCGACCGGGGCCTCGGGCGTGGACGCTTCGGGGGAGCCCGCGTTCGCGCAGGCCCTGCAGGGCGTGTTCCATGACCTTGCCCTGCAGGTGGTGCGGGACGGCGAAGGGGCCACGAAGCTCGTGGAGGTGCGGGTGACGGGGGCGGTGTCGGAGGCCGACGCGCATCGGGTCGCCATGGCCATCGCCAACAGCCCGCTCGTCAAGACCGCCATCGCGGGCGAGGACGCCAATTGGGGGCGGATCGTCATGGCGGTGGGCAAGAGCGGGGCCGAGGCCGACCGCGACCGGCTGGCGATCCGCTTCGGCGACATCGTGGTGGCCCGGGACGGGTTTCGGGCGCCGGACTACTCCGAGGAGGCGGCCTCGGCCTACATGAGGCGGCAGGAGCTGGAGATCGGGGTGGACCTCGGCCTCGGCGATGCGACGGCCGCCGTGTGGACCTGCGACCTGACCCATGGCTACATCGACATCAATGCCGACTACCGCTCCTGACGCGGGGGTCCGGGGGACGCGTCCCCCGGCTTCTCCTCGTCTCTGCCGTCGCCCTGATCGACGCCGACGGCCGCGTGCTCCTCGCCCAGCGGCCCGAGGGGAAGTCCATGGCCGGGCTCTGGGAGTTCCCGGGCGGCAAGGTCGAGCCCGGGGAGACGCCGGAGGCCGCGCTGATCCGCGAGCTTCACGAGGAGCTGGGGATCGATACCCACGCCTCCTGCCTGGCGCCGCTCACCTTCGCGAGCCACGCCTACGAGGAGTTCCACCTGCTGATGCCGCTGTTCGCCTGCCGGCGCTGGCAGGGGACGCCGCAATCGCGCGAGGGACAGGCGCTGTCCTGGGTGCGGCCACAGGATCTCCGCCGCTATCCGATGCCGCCGGCGGACGTGCCGCTGATCCCGATCCTGCGCGACTGGCTTTAGGCAGAAGAGCCACATCTTGAAATTGTGACGGAACTGCGACATTTCGGCCATATTTTGACGACATATGGTGTGTTACAGGAGCGTCCATAACGCCCAAATGGCGAGGGACATCATGCTTCGCACGATCCAGATCGGGACTTGCATGTCGGTTCAGGGCCTCTTCGTCCGGCAGTTGGACGACGGACGGCTGATGATCCGCGTGGACCAGAAGGTCTATGTCGGCACCCCGGTCGAGCGCCCCCTGCCCCAAGCGGCCTGAGGCGTCTCACCGGTCCAGACCCGAACCCTGCCGATCCGCTTGGCCGCTCTCACGGGCTGCCAGAGGGGCGTAGCTGGCCGACTCTCCCGCGTGGAGGAGGCTCGGAACCTGTGTTCCGCGGCTGCGAATCGGGTGGGCGTCTCAGCACCGGCGTGGAGGGACATCGCCTTTCAAGCGCACAATGCGGCTTGAGCTTGGCGAGAGGTCCAGGGCCTCCGGCTCGCCGACTGACCCCGGTCCGCCGAGGCATGAGCCGAGCCTGCGTGCTTCATCTTAGCTTGCCCGGCTGCTAGCCGCGCTGACCTGCGTCCCGCGGACGATCCGCCCAAGCGGCAGCCTCTGGCGCCAGCTCGACGCCTGGACAGCAGAAAGGGGCCTGTCTCCAGGCCCCTCTTGCCGTTTCCGGTGCATTCCCGATCAGAGCGTCCGCTCGACCGTCTCGCGCTCGAAGATCTCGATGACGTCGCCTTGGCGGATGTCGTCGTAATTCTCGAAGGCCATGCCGCATTCCTGGCCCGAGATGACCTCGTTGACCTGGTCCTTGAAGCGCTGCAGCGTCTTGAGCGTCCCTTCGTGGATGACGACGTTGTCCCGCAGGAGGCGGACCCCCGCCGACTTGCGCGCCACGCCCTCGGTGACGAGGCAACCCGCGACCTTGCCCACGCCCGAGACCTTGAAGACCTCGAGGATGCGGGCGTAGCCGATGAACTTCTCGCGCACCTCGGCCTTGAGGAGGCCGGACGCCGCCGCTTTGATGTCGTCCACCAGATCGTAGATGATCGAGTAGTAGCGGATCTCCACGCCCTTCTGGTTCGCGCTCGCGCGGGCCGGCGCGTTCGCGCGGACGTTGAAGCCGATGACCGGCGCCTTGGAGGCCTCGGCGAGGCCCACATCGGACTCGGTGATCGCGCCGACGCCGGAGTGGAGCACGCGCACGCGCACCTCCTCGTTGCCGACCTTCTCCAGCGCCTGGGCGATGGCCTCGGCCGAGCCCTGCACGTCGGCCTTCACCACCACCGGCAGCTCGGAGACGCTCTGGTCGGCCTTGGCACGGGCCATGAGCTGCTCCAGCGTGGTCGCCGCGCCGGCCGCCGCGCGCTTGTCGCGGGTGACCTTCTCGCGGTAGTCGGCGATCTCGCGGGCTTGGCTCTCGGTCTCGACGACGTTGAGGACGTCGCCGGCCTCGGGCGTGCCGTTGAGGCCCAGGACCTCCACGGGGACCGAGGGGCCGGCCTCGGTGACGGTCTCGCCCTTGTCGTTGATGAGCGCGCGGACCTTGCCCCACTTCTCGCCAACGACGAAGATGTCGCCCTTCTTGAGCGTGCCGTTCTGCACGAGCACGGTCGCCACCGGGCCACGACCGACGTCGAGCTTGGCCTCGATCACGGCGCCCATGGCGGACCGCTCGGGGTTGGCCTGGAGCTCGAGGATCTCGGCCTGGAGCGCGATGGCCTCGAGCAGGTTGTCGAGCCCCTGCCCCGTCTTGGCCGAGACCTCCACGTCCTGCACGTCGCCGGACATCTGCTCGACCACGACCTCGTGCTGCAGGAGGTCCGTGCGGACCTTCTGCGGGTCGGCGTCGTACTTGTCGATCTTGTTGATCGCCACGATCATCGGGACCTTGGCGGCCTTGGCGTGGTTGATGGCCTCGATGGTCTGGGGCATGACCGCGTCGTCCGCCGCCACCACCAGCACCACGATGTCCGTCACCTGCGCGCCACGGGCCCGCATGGAGGTGAAGGCCGCGTGGCCGGGCGTGTCGAGGAAGGTCAGGGTGGAGCCGGAGTCGGTCTTCACCTGATAGGCGCCGATGTGCTGCGTGATGCCGCCAGCTTCGCCGGAGACCACGTTGGCGTGGCGGATCGCGTCGAGGAGCGAGGTCTTGCCGTGGTCGACGTGGCCCATGATCGTGACGATCGGGGGCCGCGACTGGAGCTGATCGGGCGCGTCGACGACGGTGTCGATCGCCTGCTCCACGTCGGCATCAGAGACGCGCACCACGCGGTGCCCGAACTCCTCGATGATGAGTTCGGCGGTGTCGGCGTCGAGCGTCTGGTTCTGGGTCGCCATGATGCCGTTCCGCATCAGAGCCTTGATGACGTCAGTGGTCCGCTCGGCCATGCGGTTGGCAAGCTCGGCCACGGTGATCGCCTCGGGGAGCTGCACGTCGCGCACGATCTTCTCGCGCGCTTCGTGGCCGCCCATGGCCTTGGCACGGGCGCGTTCCTGCTTGCGGCGCATCGCGGCCATGGAGCGCTGGCGGTCGCTGCCGTCGAGCGCCTGGGTCAGAGTCAGGCGGCCGCCGCGACGCTCCTCGGTCTCACGGGCCGGCTTGGCCTTGACGTCCTTGGCGGCGCCACGGGCATCGCCCTTCTCGCGGTCGGGCTTGCGGGCCTGGAGCGCGGCGCGGCGGTCCTCCTCGGAGGGCGGCGGGCCGGGCTGGACGGGCGCGCGGGGGCTGGGCACGGCGGCGGCCTGCGCCGCCGTCTTGCGGGCGGCGATGGCGGCCTTGCGGGCCTCCTCCTCGGCCTTGAGGCGAGCCTCCTCGGCGCGGGCGGCCTCCTCGCGCTCGCGCGCCTCGATCTCGGCGCGGCGGCGCTGGCGCTCCTCCTCGCGGGCAGCCTCGTCGGCGGCGCGCTTGGCGGCTTCCTCGGCCTCGCGGGCGCGGGCGGCCGCGAGCGCCTTCATGCGGCGCTCGAGCTCGGCGTCCGAGATGCCGGCGGGCCGCTTGGCGGGATCCCCCAGGATGGCGCTGGCGCGCGTGGCCGTTCCCGCCGGCGCGGGCGCAGCCGCGGGCGGCGTCGCCACCACCCGCTTGCGGGCCTTGGTCTCCACCACGACGTTCTTGGTCCGGCCGTGCGAGAAGCTCTGCTTCACGTTGCCGGGCCGGGCACCAGAGGGGCGAAGGCCGAGGGGTTTCTTGTCGCCGGTATCGTTCATGAAGGGTATCTAATCCTCAGGGGGCGGCGCGGTCGCCGCCATCCACATCTCTCAGGCCACGGAGTTTTGCGGCCTCCTCTACAACACGGTCGGCCAAGGCGCCAGACGCCAAAGCCGCATGAATCACGGTTGGGCGACCGAATGCGCGCCCGAGCTCCTCGCTGGTGAGGCAGGAGAAGTAGCGCGCGCCCTCGGGCGTCCAGAGCTTGGCCTTGCCCCGCTCGGAGCCGTCGGAGGCCTGGAGCAGGACGCGGACGCGGGACCAGGCCCGCTTGCCCAGGCCTTCGCCCGCCAGGGCCAGGGCCTCCTTGACCTTCTCGAAGCCCGCGATGGCGAGCCCGCCTTTCCGCGCGAGGGAGACCAGGTCCACGACGCGGTGGGCGAGCTGGCGCTCGACCTCGTCCGCAAGGTTGTCGGGGACCGTGACGGGGGCCTTGGCCGCGCGGGCGAACTGGCCCTTCCTCGCCTGCTCCAATATGGGGCGGGAGGCGGTCACATACATCCCCCTCCCCGGTAATTTTCCCACAACATCCGGCACGACCGAGTTGTCCGGCCCCACCACGAAACGGACGAGGCCCGACTTGGGCCCCGTCTCGCCGGTCACGAGGCAGCGCCGCTCGGGCTCCTCGCGCTCCACCTTCGCTCCGCCCCGCGTCATGCGGCGAATCCGGAGGAGGTCAGACCTCCTCCGCCTCCTCGGAGGCCTCGGCCTCGATCTCGTCGGGGTCCACCCAGCCGAGCGCCACGCGCGCGGACATCACCATGTTGCGGGCCTCCTCGAGCGAGAGGTCGAACTTCTCGAGGATGCCGGTGTCCTTGACGCGCTGGCCGTCCTGCTCGGTCCAGCCGCCGGCGAGCTCCCAGTCGGCGCAGGTCGCGAAGTCCTCCAGGGTCTTGATGCCGTCCTGCGCCAGCGCCTCGATCATCGGGGGCGTGAGGCCGGGGAAGTTGATGAGCGTCTCCTCCACGCCCAGGGCGCGGGCACGGTCGAGCGCCTTCTTGCGCTCGGCCTCGATGTGGTCGCTGGCGCGGGCCTGGAGCTCCTGTGCGGTGCCCTCGTCCACGCCGTCGATGGAGAGGAGCTCCTCCTGGTCCACGTAGGCGACCTCCTCGACGGTGCGGAAGCCCTCGGCCACCAGGAGCTGGGCGAAGAACTCGTCGAGGTCGAGCGTCGCCATGAAGAGCTGGGTGCGCTCGTCGAATTCCTTCTGGCGGCGCTTGGACTCCTCCTCCTCGGTGAGGATGTCGATGTCGAGGCCGGTGAGCTGGGAGGCCAGCCGCACGTTCTGGCCGCGGCGGCCGATGGCGAGCGAGAGCTGCTCCTCGGGGACCACGACCTCGATCCGCTCGGCCTCGTCGTCGAGCACGACCTTGGAGACCTCGGCGGGCTGGAGGGCGTTCACGAGGAAGGTCGGCACGTCCTCGTTCCAGGGGATGATGTCGATCTTCTCGCCCTGCAGCTCGTTGACGACGGCCTGCACGCGCGAGCCCCTCATGCCGACGCAGGCGCCGACGGGGTCGATCGAGTTGTCGTAGGAGATGACGGCGATCTTGGCGCGGCTACCAGGGTCGCGGGCCACAGCCTTGATCTCGATGATGCCCTCGTAGATCTCGGGCACCTCCATCTTGAAGAGCTCGGCCATGAAGCGCGGGTCGGTGCGGCTGAGGAAGATCTGGGGCCCGCGCGGCTCGCGCCGGACGTCCTTGACGTAGGCGCGGATGCGGTCGCCAGGGCGGTAGGCCTCGCGGCCGATCTTCTCGTTGCGGCGCAGGATCGCCTCGCCGGCGCCCACGTCGACGATGACGTTGCCGTATTCCTCGCGCTTGACGGTGGCGTTGATGATGTTGCCGACGCGGTCCTTGAACTCCTCGTACTGGCGGTCGCGCTCGGCCTCGCGGACCTTCTGGAGGATGACCTGCTTGGCGGACTGCGCGGCGATGCGGCCGAGGTCCACGGGCGGCACCTCGTCCACGAGCTCGTCGCCGATCTCCGGGTCGGCGAGCTGGTTCACGCCGGTGGTGCGCTTGGCGTCGGCCTCGGTCGCGTTACGCAGGAGGAACTGGCGCCCGGCGGCGCCGGCGATCACCGTCACGGCGGGGCGGTGCTGTTTCACGAGATCGCGCGCCTGGTCGGCGTTGACCTGGGCCTGGTAGTTCTCCACGCCCTCGTCCTCGACCACGGTGCGGACGCGGGTGAAGGTCGCGCGGCCGGTCTTGCGGTCGATGCTGACCCGGATGTCCATCTCGGCGCCGTAGCGGGACTTGGCGGCGCGGGCGAGCGACTCCTCCATCGCCTCCACGACGAGGCCGGGGTCGATCATCTTCTCCCGCGCGACGGCCTCGGCGGTCTGCAGCAATTCGAGCTGGTTGGCGGAGGTGATGGCCATCAATGGGTCTCCTGCGAAGTGGGGGCGGGGGCCGATCCAGAGTCGGGGCCTCCTCGTCTCCCTCGATGATTTCTTCCACGGCGTCGAACTGCGCCTCGTCGATCTGGCCGGCGTCCTGGCGCGCCCGCAGCGTCTCGCGGATCAGGTCGTCGGTGAGGACGAGCTTGGCGTCGGCGAGCCAGTCGAACTTGAGGCCGATGGTGACGGGCTGGCCCTTCTCCTCGATCTCGAGGAGGACCTCGTCGCCCTCGGTGCCCTGGAGCGTGCCCTTGAAGCGCTTGCGGCCGTCGATCTGCTCGACGGTCTCGATCCTGGCCTCATGGCCGGCCCAGGTCTCGAAGTCCTTGAGGCGGGTCAGGGGGCGGTCGATGCCGGGGCTGGAGACTTCCAGCGTATAGGCGTCGGTGATCGGGTCCTCGACGTCGAGCACGGCGGAGACGGCGGTCGAGAGGCGGGCGCAGTCGTCCACCTCCATCGTCCCGTCGGGCTTCTGGGCCATGATCTGGAGCGTGGGGTGCTGGCCGCCCATCAGGCGCAGGCGCACGAGCTCGAGGCCGAGGTCCTGGGCCACGGGTTCCACGATCTGCGCGAGGCGCTTGTCGATGGCGGTCTTGGCGATGAGGTCGGACATGGGGGTGGGGCAGTCCTGAAAACGAAACGACGGGCGCGCGGCCCGTCGATAGTCTGCCGGTGGAGCGCCGGGGGTGGAGGCCGGCGCGCCGCTGTTGAAGGGCATATAGGCGGATGAGGTCGCCGGCGCAAGTGGTTTAGGCGAACCACCAGCGTTCGGGGAGGCGGGCGCCGTCGAGGGGGGCCGCGCCGGAGACCGGGCCATGGGCGAGGGCAGGGCTGTGGAGCGTCACGGCGGGGATGTGGGCGACGACCGCGACGACCGCGGCCTCGGCGCAGATCGCCTGCGCGGCCTCGTAATGGGCCTGCCGCTCGGGGCCTTCGGTGGCGCGGGCGGCCGCGAGGTGGGGAAGGAGGGCAGGGTGGTCGCGCAGGGAAGACCAGGGGCCGGCGAGGGCGTGGGCGAAGGTCGCGTCCTCGGTGGGGCGGCCCTCCCAGGCGGTGAGGAGGGGGGCGGGGACGAGGGCGGCGGCCTCCGGGTCGAAGGCGGGCACGGGCAGGGCGGCGAGGGCCGGGTGCAGGGGGCCTAGCGGGTGGTCGGCGGCGGGGGTGCCGGCCCAGGCGCTCGCGATGGCGTCGCGGTCGAGGGCGCGGGACAGGAGGCTCGCTAGGGAGGCGTCGGCGCCCTCGGGGAGGCGGGCGTGGAGCTGGCGGTTGCCCTGCGCGGCGGCGGCGGCGAGGCCCTCGGCCTGCGCCAGAAGGTCCGGGGGCAGGGGGTCCACCACGTCCACCTCGCCCGCGAGGAGGGCGTCGAGGCGGTCGCGGGGGTCGGGGAGCGGGACGGCCTCCACGGCGTCGAACCAGCCGGCGCGGCCGTCCTTCCAGTGCTCGGCCACGCGGTCGAGGCGTAGGCGGCCGGGGGGCTGATGCTCGGCGAGGCGGTAAAGGCCGGTGCCGGTGCCGTCGAAGGTGCCTTCGGGGCCGATCACGAGGCGTGGGTCGGCGAGGAGGAAGGGGAAGTCGGGGTCGCCGTCGTGGAGCTGGATCAGCAGGGCGTGGGGCCCCTGCGCCTCGATCCGCTCGATCCGGTTAAGGACCCAGGACGCGGGGCCGGTGCGGTGGCGGGCGAGGGAGGCCAGAACGTCCTGCGAGGTGAGGGGCGTCCCATCGTGGAAGGGAGCATCGCGGCGGAGCGCGAGGTGCCAGACCTTCGCGCCCGGGGCGGCCTCCCAGGATTGCGCGAGCTCGCCCGAGAGGTCGCCGGTGGGGCCGATCTCGGTCAGGGCGTCGTAGACGGCGCCTTGGGCGAGGATGGCGGGAGCGTGGGTCCAGTCGCCGTCGAAGGGCAGGGGCCGTGCGAGGCCGAGACGCAGGGTGCCGCCGCGCGTGCGGGCCTGGAGGGGGACGCCGCTCGCCGCGAGGACCCCGGCCAGGACGCCGGCGCCCAGCAGGCCGCGCCGGCTCACCCGCGAGTCGAGGCGGCGGAGCGGCGGGGCGGGGCGGCGGCGCAGGAGGCTCATGGCATCGCCTGCCGGGGACGGGTGGAGAAGCGCTCGCCCAGGGAGTCCATGGCGCGGACGAGGGCGGCGGTGATGCCGGGCTCGCTGAGAGCGTGGCCGGCCTTGGCGACCATCTCGAGCCGGGCGGAGGGCCAGAGGCGGGAGAGCGCCCAGGCTGAGGAGGGCGGGCAGATCATGTCGTAGCGGCCCTGGACGATCACGCCGGGGATGTGGGCGATGCGGTCCATATTGGCGAGGATCGCCTGATCGGGGGACAGGAAGCCGCCGTTCACGAAGAAGTGGTTCTCGATCCGCGCGAAGGCGCGGGCGTAGTCGGCGGGGGCGTCGAAGCCGCCCAAGGGCGCGCCGGTCACGGCATGGGTGCCGCCCGGTCCCTCGCTGTCGATGGAGGCCAGCGCGTTCTCCCACCCGGCCCAGGAGCGGGCGAAGCGGACCTCCTCGCGCAGGTCGCCCGAGAAGAGGCGGCGGTTGTAGGCGCCGATGAGGTCGTGGCGCTCCTCCTCCGGGACTGGCGCGCGGAAGCGGTCCCAGAGGTCGGGCCAGAAGGCGCCGGCGCCGCCCCCGTAGAACCAGTCGAGCTCCTGCGGGGTCATCAGGAAGACGCCGCGCAAGACCAGCGAGCGGGCGCGGTCGGGGTGGGCCTGCGCGTAGAGGAGCGCGAGCGTCGCGCCCCAGGAGCCGCCGAAGACGCAACCCCAGGCGTCGATGCCGAGATGCTCGCGGATGCGCTCGATGTCGGCGACGAGGTGCCAGGTGGTGTTGGCCTCGACGGAGGCGTGCGGGCGGGAGCGGCCGCAGCCGCGCTGGTCGAAGAGCACCGTGCGGAAGACGCGCGGGTCGAAGTAGCGCCGCATCGCCGGGCTGCAGCCGCCACCCGGGCCGCCGTGCAGCACCACGACCGGAAGGCCGTCCGGGTTGCCGCATTCCTCCACGTAGAGGCGGTGGCCGTCGCCCACGTCGAGGGCATGGGTGGCATAGGGCTCCTGCCCCGGGTAGAGGGCGGGGTGCGGCGCGAAGCGGGCGTGAAGGGGCGCGGAGACCTTGTCCATGTCCGGGCTATATCAGACCTTCGATCGGGGTTGCGAGAGGCGTGGGGCGATGATGACGAAGCAGGAGCCGGTCGGGACGTTGGTTGCTGGGTCCAGCATAGATGAAGCCGAGGTCCGGAAGTTTGAACGGATGGCGGCGGAATGGTGGGACCCTCACGGAAAGTTCAAGCCGCTCCATCAGATGAACCCCGTCCGCCTCGAATACTGCGCCGCGCAGATCGCGGGCCGCTTCGGTCGAGATCGTCATTCCGCGCGCCCGTTCGAGGGGCTGCGACTTCTTGACATAGGCTGCGGCGGGGGCCTGCTGAGCGAGCCCATGGCGCGGCTGGGGGCGACTGTCGTAGGGGCGGACGCGGCAGCGCGGAACATACCGGTCGCGCGGCTCCACGCCGAGCAGTCGGGGCTGGCAATCGACTATCGCCACACCACCGCCGAGGCGCTGGCCGAGGCGGGCGAGCGCTTCGACGTGGTGCTGAACATGGAGGTGATCGAGCACGTCGCCGATCCGCAGGAATACCTGCGGTCGGTGCGGGACCTCCTGAACCCCGGCGGGCTCCACGTCTGCTCGACGCTGAACCGCAACCCGAAGAGCTACCTGATGGCCATCGTGGGTGCCGAGCAGGTGATGCGCTGGCTGCCCAAGGGGACGCACGACTGGCGGAAGTTTATCACGCCGGACGAGCTCTTCGGGATGCTGCGCGAGGCGGGGCTGCATCCGGTGGATCGGATGGGGATGGTGTTCAACCCGCTGGGCTGGAGCTGGCGGCTGTCGGAGACGGACTTGTCGGTGAACTACGTCACCGCGAGCGTGCGGGAGTAGGGCTTCAGGGTCCCTCGAAGGGGCGGTCGTGCTGGAGCGCCGGGATGCGGCGGCGGGCCTCCTCGACCTTGGCGAGGTCGAGGTCCACCAACGTCACGCCGGGCTCGCGGCCCGCGTCGGCCAGGACCTCGCCCCAGGGGGCCACGGCGAGCGAGTGGCCGTGGGTCAGGCGGCCGGCGGCGTGCTCGCCCGTCTGGGCGCTCGCGAGGACGAAGCAGCCGGTCTCGATGGCGCGGGCGCGCAGCAGCGTCTCCCAATGCGCCTCGCCCGTGGGGCGGGTGAAGGCGGCAGGGACGAGGAGGACCTGCGCGCCGGCCTTGGCCAGCGCCCGGTGGAGATGCGGGAAGCGCAGATCGTAGCAGATCGTCAGACCCAGGGTGGCGAGGGGCGTCTTGGCGACGACGGCGCGCGTGCCGGGGCGGAAGGACTGGGATTCGCGCCAGGTCTCGGCGGCGGAGACGTCCACGTCGAACATATGGATCTTGTCGTAGCGCGCCGCGATCCCGCCGTCCGGGCCGATCAGGAAGGAGCGGTTGGCGAGGCGGCCGTCGGGGTCACCCGTGCGGATGGCGAGGGAGCCGGCGGCGATCCAGACGTTCCGCTGCACGGCCTCCTCGCGCAGGCCGGCGAGGACAGGGTCCTGCTCCTCGCTGGTCGCGATCTCAAGGAGACGTGCCCGGGGGGCGAGGCAGTTCGTGACCTCCGGCGTGCAGACGAGCTCGGCGCCGCCCGCGGCGGCCTCCCCGATGAGGGGGCGCAGGCGGGCCAGGTTGTCCGAGGGATCGTCGGAGGAGGTGAACTGGATCAGGCCCGCGCGCATCAGGCGGCGAGCAGCGGATCGAGCTTCCCGGCCGAGTCGAGCGCGTAGAGGTCGTCGCAGCCGCCGACGTGCTTTCCGCCAATGAAGATCTGCGGGACAGTCCGGCGCCCGTTCGCGCGCTGCACCATCTCGACCCGGCGCTCGGGCTGGCGGGCCACGTCCACTTCGGAATAGGTGACGCCCTTCTGGGCGAGAAGGCGCTTGGCGGCGTGGCAGTAGCCGCAGGTGGGCGAGGTGTAGATCTCGATGCTCGGCATGATGCCCTCCGTAGGTCGTTACAACGTAGGGAGAACGCCCGAGGCCCGCTAGGGTTCGAGCAGCGCGCGGGCTAGGACAATAACGCGCACCCCCGTTGCGCCGGCTGCAAGGCTGGCCTGGGCCGCGGCGGCGAGGGTGGCGCCGGAGGTCATCACGTCGTCCACGAGGAGGACGGGCCGCCCGGCAAGGGCCGCGCCCCGGCGGGGATGCGGGGCAATGGCGCCTTCGAGGGACTTGGCGCGTGCCTCGCGGCCACCGTGTCCGAGGCTCTTCGTCGAGCGGGTGCGGACGAGGGCATCGGGGAGAACGGGGAGCCCCAGGTGGCGCCCGGCCTCCCTTGCAAGGAGCTGCGCCTGGTTGTGGCGCCGCCGGGCGAGGCGGGTCCAGTGGAGCGGCACGGGCACGAGGGCCTGGCCGGGCAGGACGAGGGGCCGGGCGGCGGCGGCGAGCCAGGCGCCGAGGGGCTTGGCGAGGTCGGTGCGGTCCGAGTGCTTGAGCGCGAGGACCAGGGCGCGCCCCGTCCCGCGATAGGGCAGGGCGGCGCGGCCACGGGTCCAGGGGCGCGGGCGACGGAGGCAGTCGTCGCAATGGACCGGGCCGTCGTCTTGGCCGGGCAGGGGCGTGCCGCAGGCGTCGCAGACGAGGGCGCCGGCGAGGAACCCGGCCTCGCGCCAGCACGTCCCGCAGAGAGCGAACTCGGAGTCCGTCAGTGTCCCGCAGGCGACGCAGGCGGGCGGGTAGAGGGCGCGGCGAACCGTGCCGAGTACGCCTCGCGCCAGTTCGGCCGCGCTTTGCATCCTTCGCCGTCTCCCCTACATGGGCGCCATCATGGCCCAGCTTACCGACCGATCCGCTTTGGGGCGCCACCGCGCCCGCGCCTCTGCCCTGTTCCTGCGAGAGGCCGTGGCCGACGAGGTGCAGGATAGGCTCGCGGAGGTTAACAGAAGGTTTACGGCCCCCGCCGTGGTGACGCCCTTCCCGGAGGTGTGGCAGGGGCGCCTGCCCGGCGCGCGGATCGTGCCGGACGCGGAGGTGCTGGACCTGCCGGAGGGGGCGCAGGACCTCGTGATCCACGACCTCTGCCTGCATTGGGCGGACGATCCGGTGGGGCAGCTCGTGCAATGTGCCCGCGCCTTGCAGCCGGACGGGCTGCTGGTGGCGACGCTGTTCGGGGGGCTCACGCTCGCGGAGCTGCGCGGGGCGCTGGCGGAGGCGGAGGTCGAGGCGACGGGCGGCCTGAGCCCCCGGGTGGCGCCGATGGGGGAGATCCGAGACCTCGGCAACCTGCTCGGGCGGGCGGGGCTGGCGCTGCCGGTGGCGGACGCGGCGCCCTTCGACGTGAGCTACTCGGATGCGCTGGCGCTGATGCGCGACCTGCGGGCGATGGGGGAGGCGAACGCGCTGGCGGGGCGGCTGCGGCGGTTCACGCGGCGGGCGGTGCTGCTGGGGGCGATGGCGCGCTATCCCGTGAACGACGAGGGCCGGGCGGTCGCGCATTTCGAGGTGGTGACGCTGACCGGCTGGAAGCCCGCGCCGAGCCAGCCCAAGGCGCTGCGGCCGGGCTCGGCGGTCCGCAGCCTCGCCGACGCGCTGGACGAGGCGCGGCGGGAGCGCGGGGACTGAGGCGCAGTCGGAGAGAATTGATGCGGCCGGGCCGGGGCTTGGTCCCTTGCCGCGCCGCCCGGGCCCCGGCAGAGTGCCGGGCGCCCCTTCGGGAGAGACGAGGATGAACGCCCAGACGCCCCTGCCGCCCGCCGTGCCGGCCCAGGCCCCCGAAGGCCACCCCAGCGTCCCGCCTGCGCGGATCGGGGTGCTGCTGTCGAACCTCGGGACGCCGGACGGGCACGACTACTGGTCGATGCGGCGCTACCTGAACGAGTTCCTGTCGGACCGGCGGGTGATCGACTATCCGCGCTGGAAGTGGCAGCCGCTCCTCCAGACGGTGATCCTGGCCAAGCGGCCGTTCACCTCGGGCGCCAACTACCGCAAGATCTGGGACCGGGAGCGCAACGAAAGCCCGCTGCTGACGATCACCAAGGCGCAGACGCTGGGGCTGCGGGAGCGGCTGGCGGCGCGGCTGGGCGACGGGGTGCGGGTCGAGTTCTGCATGAGGTATGGCAACCCTTCGACCCAGTCCGTCGTGCGGAGGATGGTGGAGGACGGGTGCCACCGCATCCTCTTCGCGCCGCTCTATCCGCATTACGCGGGCGCGACCTCGGCCACGGCCTGCGACCAGTTCTTTCGGGCGCTGATGGCCGAGACCTGGCAGCCGGTGTCGCGCGTGCTCGACCCGTATTTCGAGGACCCGGCCTACATCGGGGCGCTCGCGGATTCCGTGCGGCGCGGCTGGGAAGGGGCCAGCGAGGAGCCGGAACTGCTGCTGTGCTCCTATCACGGGATGCCGAAGCGGTATCTGATGCAGGGCGACCCCTACCATTGCCAGTGCCAGAAGACGACGCGACTCCTGACCGAGGCCTTGGGATGGGACCGGTCCAAGGTGCGGACGACCTTCCAGAGCGTCTTCGGGCCGGAGGAGTGGCTGAAGCCCTATACGGTCGAGGAGGTCGCCCGCCTCGCGAAGGAGGAAGGCGTGAGGCGGATCGCGGTCTGCGCGCCCGCGTTCTCGGCCGACTGCATCGAGACGCTGGAGGAGATCCAGGGCGAGATCCGCGAGGCCTTCGTGCACGCGGGCGGGCAGCAGTTCACCTACATCCCGTGCCTCAACGACGACCCGGCGCATCTGGATGCGCTGGAAGGGGCGATCCTGCGCGGGCTGGCGGGCTGGGTCTGATGGACGGAGGCACGGGGCGCTTCGTGGTCATGGGCGTGTCGGGCGTCGGCAAGACCGGCACCGGGACGCGGCTGGCCCAGGCGCTGGGCGGGCGCTTCGTCGAGGGGGACGACCTGCACACGGCGGAGGCCCGTGCCAAGATGGCCGGGGGCACGCCTCTCACCGACGAGGACCGCTGGCCCTGGCTCGACCGGGTGGGCGCGGCGCTGGCCGAAGGGGAGCCGCCGGTGGTGGCGGCCTGCTCGGCGCTGAAGCGGCGCTACCGCGACCGGCTGCGGGCCAGTGTGCCGGGGCTCGTGTTCCTGCACCTCGTGGCCGAGCGGGAGCTGGTGCTGAAACGGCTGCAACGCCGCAAGGGTCACTACATGCCGCCCTCGCTGCTCGACAGCCAGATCGAGGCGCTGGAGCCGCTGGGGGCGGACGAGCGGGGGCTTCGGGTCTCGGTGGAGGGTCCCAAGGAGGAGGTGCTGCAGGGCCTCCTCCGGGATCTGGAACGGCTCTAGGCCAGCACGCCCTCGGCGGTGGCGCGGAGCGACTCGATGTTGCGGCGGTAGGCCTCCGGCCCGCCCTCGAAGACCGCCGCGCCAGCGACGAGGAGGTCGGCGCCGGCCGAGGCGAGGGCGTGGATGGTCCGGGCGTTCACGCCGCCGTCCACCTGGATGCGGATCGGGCGGTCCGCGATCATGGCCCGGAGCTGGCGCACCTTCGCGATGGTGGCCGGGATCAGCTTCTGGCCGCCGAAGCCGGGGTTCACGCCCATCACGTTGACGAGGTCGATGTCGTCGAGGAGGTGGGCCACGGCGTCGAGCCCTGTGCCGGGGTTGATGGCGAGGCCCGCCTTGCAGCCCGTGCCCCGGATCGCCTGGAGCGTGCGATGGACATGGGGGCCGGCCTCGATGTGGGCGGACAGGATGTCGGCGCCGGACTTGGCATAGGCCTCGACGTAGGGATCCACGGGGGCGATCATCAGGTGGACGTCCATCGTCCCCTGGATGTGGGGCCGCAGCACCGCGCACATCTGCGGGCCGAAGGTGAGGTTCGGGACGAAGTGCCCATCCATCACGTCCACGTGGACCCAGTCGGACCCGGCCTCGGCCAGGGCGCGGCATTCGCTGCCCAGGGCGGAGAAGTCGCCGGACAGGATCGAGGGGCAGATGGTGACGGGATGCATGGGCAGGTCCTCCTTGGGGAGGCCTTTAGCGGCAAGAGGCCCGGCCTCCAAGGCCCGGGCCCCTGCGATCGTCAGGGGTCAGATCAGGATGACCTGCGTGCCGACCTCGGTCAGGTCGAAGAGCTGGCGGATATGCTCGTTGTAGAGGCCGATGCAGCCGTTCGACGAGCGGCGGCCGATCTTGCGGGTGTCGTGGGTGCCGTGGATGCGGTAGGCCGGCCAGCTCAGGTAGAGCGCGAGGGGCCCGAGCGGGTTCATCGGATCGCCGCCCGCGACGAAGGTCGGCCAGTCGGGGTTCCGCTCCAGCTCCCCCTGCGTGGCGCGCCACGGCGGGTTCACCACCTTCTGGATGACCTCGGTGCGGCCGAGCTTCGTGAGCTCGTCGGTGAGGGGGACCGAGGTGGGGAAGAGGCGGTAGGTCGACTGATCCTCGCTCCAGAAGTGGAGGGCGCGGGACTTGGTGTCGCAGAGGATCACGCCATGGGCGGTGTTGTCGAAGTAGTCTTGCCAGTCCAGCTCCCGGAAGGCGGAGATGTTGTGGTGGGTGGACTGCGAGATGTCGGGCTCCATCTCGGTGCTGTGGTCCTGGAGCGCCAGGGCCGGCGTGGCGAGCCCGGCGCCCAGGAGCGCCGCCCCCGTCCCGAGAAGCCGCCTGCGATTGATCCCGTTCCGGTCGGTCATGGTGCCTGTATCCCCCGATTCGTGTCGCGGTTGTGGAAGAAGCGTTAGCGGGATGCGAGTGCGGCATCAACACACGCCTGTGGATAAGTTGGGCCGAGCTGCGCCGATCCGGTTTGAAACCCGGTTTCGCCCCCGCTAAGAGAGCGGCCGGACATCGAGCGAGGGGATTTCGGATGCAGCGCAGGGCGATCGTGGCGGGGATGGCGCTCCTGGGGCTCGCGGCCTGCGGACGGGGCCCGGCGGCCTCGACCACCAACTCGGCGCCGGGCGGCGTCTTCCGCATCACGCCCGAGATGGAGGCCCAGATCGGCTACCGGATGGCCGATTCGGTCAACACCCTGCGGCAGGCGGCCGGCGTCGCCCCGGTGACCCTGGACGCGGCGCTGACCGCGGCGGCCGCGACCCACAGCCGCGACATGGCGGTGCAGAACCGGCCCTGGCACTTCGGCTCGGACGGGTCCTCGCCCGTGGACCGGCTGCAGCGCGTGGGCTACGCGGGCCGGCTCGTGGGCGAGGTGATCTCGGAGTCCTACGAGGACGACACGCAGACCCTCGCCGCCTGGATGAGCGACCCGGAGACGCGGGCCGTGATCCTCGATCCCACCGCGGCGAAGCTGGGCCTCGCCTGGTTCCAGGAGCAGGAAGGCAAGATCTGGTGGACGATGGTTCTCGCCACCTGAGGCAGCGCGGGGCCGGGCGTCCGGCCCCGACGACCCTCAGGCGTCGATGAAGATCGGGGTCCCCTCGCCGACCATGGCGTAGATGTCCTCCATCTCGCGGTTGGTCACGGCGATGCAGCCGGCCGTCCAGTCGCCGGCGCGCCGCTTCTCGCGCGGGGTGCCGTGGATGAAGATGTCGCCGCCGGGTCGCAGACCCAGCGACTGCGCATAGGCCACGTCCATCGGGTTCGGGTAGGAGATCCCGAGCGAGAGGTAGTAGCTCGAGTTCGGGTTGCGGCGGTCGATGGCATAGGCGCCCTCGGGCGTCTTGCCGTCGCCTTCCCAGCGCTTGGGGCCCAGGGGGTCGCCGCCCAGCCGGATGTCGAAGGCGCGCAGCGTGGTGCCGCCGCTGAGGAGGTACATCCGCCGGGGGGCCTTCTGCACGACGATGCCCGTCACGGGCGGGCCGTCGTAGGTGCGGAACTTGGTGGAGCAGCCCGCGAGGGAGCCTGCCGCCAGGGCGGCCGCGCCGCCCAGAAGGGATCGCCTTGAGATCATCACTGTCGCCTGCCCGGTCTGCCGCCGTTCGAGACGGGAGCCTAGCCGATTCCGGCGCCCCGCGCGAGCCCCCCGCGCGTCTCAGGCCCGGGAAAATCGCGTGGCGAGCTCCACATGGGCGGACCAGCGGAACTGGTCCACGACGGTGATCGGGTCCATGCGGTAGCCGGCGGCGAGGAGGACGCGCGCGTCGCGGGCGAAGCTGGCCGGATTGCAGGAGACGTAGGCGATGGTGCGGACGCCCGCCTCGGCCAGCCGGGCCACCTGGGCCTCGGCCCCGGCGCGAGGCGGGTCGATCACGGCGGCGTCGAAGCGCCCGAGCTCGGCCGCCTCGAGCGGGCGGCGGAAGAGGTCGCGCGCCTCGGCGGTGACGCGGTGGAGGCCCGGGGCGCCGCGCCAGCCCTTCAGCAGCGCCTCGGTCATGGCGGCCTCGCCCTCGACGGCATGGACCTCGGCGGTCTCGGCCAGGGGCAAGGCGAAGGTGCCGACGCCGGAGAAGAGGTCGGCGACGCGGCTGGCGCCCCGGGTGGCGTCGAGGACCAGGGCGACGAGCGCCGCCTCGCCCTCGCGGGTGGCCTGGAGGAAGGCGCCGGGCGGGGGCACGACCCGGGCGCGTCCCATGGGCTGCCAGGGGGCCTCGGACTGGGCGACAAGGTCATTGTTCCACGTGAAACGCGCGACGCCGGCCTGGGCGGCCCAGGCGGCGGCGTCCTGGCGCAGCGCGGTGTCGAGGTCGCGGGCGTCCTCGACCACCACGTCGGCCCCGGCCGGGCTCTCGGTGAGCGTGAGCCCGATCTCGCGGGAGCGGGGCGCGGCGAGCTGCACGAGGTCGAGGAGGGCCGGGCGCAGGGCCATGAGGGCGGGCGTCAGGATCCGGCAGCGCGGGTTGTCCACCACCGTGTCCGAGGCGCGGGCGTGGAAGCCCAGGAGCGCGCCCTTCCTCAGTCGCCGCCCGGAGAGGCGGGCGCGGCGGCGGCTGCCCGGGGGCGAGGTCAGGACCTGCGCGACCTCGCCCTCGATGCCCTGGCCCTCCAGAGCGCCCATGACGATCCCGGCCTTCCAGCAGGCGACGAAGGGGTCCGAGGCGTGCTGCATGACGCAGCCGCCGCAGGCGTTGAAGTGGGGCAAGGCGGGGCGACGCGGTCCTCGGAAGGTTTCAGGATGCGCCAGGTGCCGTCGGAGCGGGGCTCCAGCACCTCGCAGGGGAGGACGCGCGGCACCAGCGTGCCGTCCGCGAGGCGGCCCTGGCCATGGTGGGTGAGCGACGCCACGCGGGTCGCGGGGCCAGGGTCGGGACAATGGGTCATTGCACGGCTAGATGAGACCACCCCGCGCCCGACGCAAGCGGAGCGCTCCTCAAATACCGGTTATTCGGCGGCCTCGGCGTCCATCTGCAGGAAGCCGCCCGACTGGCGGTTCCAGTAGCGCGCGTAGAGCCCGCCCCGCGCGAGGAGCGCGTCGTGCGTGCCTTCCTCGACGATGGTGCCCTGGTCCATGACGACGATGCGGTCCATCGAGGCGATGGTGGACAGGCGGTGGGCGATGGCGATCACCGTCTTGCCTACCATGGCCTCCTCCAGGGCGGCCTGGATCTCCGCTTCCACTTCGGAGTCGAGCGCCGAGGTCGCCTCGTCCAGGACGAGGATCGGCGCGTCCTTGAGCATGGCGCGGGCGAGCGCGATGCGCTGGCGCTGGCCGCCCGAGAGCTTGACCCCCCGTTCGCCGAGGTGGGCGTCGTAGCCGGTGCGGCCCTTGAAGTCCTCGAGCTGCAGGATGAAGTCGTGGGCGCGGGCGGCGCGGGCGGCAGCGATCACCTCCTCGTCGGTGGCGTCGGGGCGTCCGTAGCGAATGTTGTCGGCGGCCGAGCGGTTGAACATGGCCGTCTCCTGCGTGACCATGCCGATGGCGTGGCGCAGGGATTCCTGCGTGACCTCGCGGATGTCCTGGGTGCCGACCAGCACGCGTCCCTTCTCCACGTCGTAGAGCCGCAGGAGGAGCGCCACGAGCGTGGACTTGCCGGCCCCGGAGGCGCCGACGAGGCCGATCTTCTCGTGGGGCGCGATGGCGAGGTTCAGGTCCTGCACGCCGGCCTGGCCCTCGGAGTCCTCGTCGCGGCCGTAGGCGAAGGTGACGTCGTCGAAACGGATGCCCTCGGCCGACCGCAGGGGCACGGCGTCGGGCGCGTCCACCATGGAGTGGTTGTGCGCGAGCGTGTTCATGCCGTCCTCGGCCTCGCCCACGTTGGCGTAGAGGCCCATGAGGGCGAAGCTCACCCAGCCGGTCATCTGCGCGATGCGGAGCGCGACGGTGCCGGTGGCGGCGATGTCGCCCGCCGTGGCGCCGCCACGCGTCCAGAGCCAGAGCGTGAAGCCCACCATGAGGACGGGGAGGATGCCCGCGATCACCATGAGGCCGTAGCGGAAGCTCGTGGAGATCGTGCCGTAGTCGAGCGTGCGCTCGCGGTAGCGGTCCATGGCCTGGATGGCGGCCTCGTCCTCGGCCTGATCGTGGGCGAAGAGCTTGACGGTCCTCATGTTGGTGATGGTGTCCACCACCTGCCCCGTGACCACCGCGCGGGCGGCGGCGCGGCCCTCGGCGCGCTTGCGGATGCGGGGGAGGTAGCCGGAGATGTACCAGAGGTAGCCCGCGAACCAGAGGCCCAGGAGCCCCCCCACGCGCCAGTCGATCGAGACCACCAGGATCAGCGTCGCGATCACCGAGGAGAGCGCGAAGACGATGGTGTTGATGAACTCCACCGTGGATTCGGTCACGGCCCTGGCGGCCTGCATCTGCTTCTGCGCGATGCGGCCGGCGAAGTCGTTGTCGAAGAAGGTGATGTCCTGGCCCAGCGTCCAGCGGAACAGCCGCGAGAGCACGAGGACGTTGAGCGAGGGGCCGATCACCACCGCCTGGAACAGGGCCGAGGCGCCGAAGGTCAGGGGCCGGAGCCCGACCAGGAAGACCGCGATCCCGATGAAGAGCAGGTGATGGTCGGCCCAGAGCCGGTCCGGGCCGCTGGCGTTGGCGGCGTCGATCACGGTGCCGAGGAGGACGGCCGAGATCACCTCGGCGGTGCCGGCGAGGACGCTGACCACCGAAGCCGCGAGCAGCACCGGGAAGGAGCCGCGCAGGCACCAGGCGAAGAAGGCCCAGAGCGTCCGGGGCGGGCGCGGCACCGGGCCTTCGTCGAAGGGCGGGATCAGGCGGGCCATGCGCTCGGCCCAGGCCTCGCGGCGGGAGGGGGCGATGTCGGTCATTCGGCGGCCTCCGGGGCGAGGTCGAGGTCGGGGGCGAGGAAGCCGCCCGACTGGCGGCTCCAGAGGCGGGCGTAGATGCCGCCCCGATCGAGGAGCTCGTCGTGGGAGCCATCCTCGACGATGCGGCCCTCGTCGAGCACGACGATGCGGTCCATGCGGGCGATGGTGGACAGGCGGTGCGCGATGGCGATGACCGTCTTGCCCTCCATCATGGTGGCGAGCGTGGACTGGATGGCGGCCTCGACCTCGGAGTCGAGCGCCGAGGTGGCCTCGTCGAGGACGAGGATGGGCGCGTCCTTGAGGATCACGCGCGCGAGGGCGATGCGCTGGCGCTGGCCGCCGGAGAGCTTCACGCCCCGCTCGCCCACGCGGGCGTCATAGCCCTGGTTGCCGTCGGAGTCGGCGAGGCCGAGGATGAAGTCGTGGGCCTCGGCCTGCCTGGCCGCCGCGATCATCTCGGCCTCGGAGGCGTCGGGGCGGCCGTAGAGGATGTTCTCGCGCACCGAGCGATGGAGGAGCGAGCTGTCCTGGCTGACCATGCCGATGGCGGCGCGGAGGCTGTCCTGCGTCACGTCGCGGACGTCCTGGCCGTCGATCAGGATGCGGCCCCCCTCGGCGTCGTAGAAGCGCAACAGCAGCTTCACCAGCGTGGACTTGCCGGCGCCGGAGCGGCCGACGAGGCCGACCTTCTGGCGGGGCTCGACGGTGAGCTGGAGGCGGTGGAGGCCGCCGGAGCCCTTGCCATAGTGGTGGGTGAGGTCCTGGAACTCGATCCGGCCTTCGGTGACGCGCAGGGGCTTGGCGCTGGAGGCGTCGAGGAGCGTGATCGGCTGGGCGATGCTCTCCATGCCCTCGCCGATGACGCCCAGGGCCTCGAAGAACTGCGAGACCGACATCATGATCCAGCCGCTCATGTTCGATAGGCGCAGCACCAGGGCGGAGGCGGCGGCCACCACGCCCACGGAGGCGGCTCCGGCGGTCCAGAGCCAGATGGCCCAGCCGGTGACGCCCACGATCAGCACGCCGTTCAGCAGCGTCAGGACGAGGTCCATGACCGTGAAGATCCGCATCTCGCGCTGGAAGCTCACGCGGGTGCGCTCCATGGCGTCGCGGCCCAGGAGGAGCTCGCGGTCGCCTTGCGCGAACATCTTGACCGAGTGGATGTTGGTGTAGGCGTCGACGACGCGGCCGTTCAGGGCGCTACGGGCCTCGGAGGCGGCCTTGGAGGCGGGGCCCATGCGGCGCACCGTCCAGACGACGAGGGCGCCGTAGGGGACGAGCCAGAGCGCCAGCGGAATCAGCAGGCGCGCGTCGGCGGCCCAGAGCAGGACGCCGGCGCCCACGATGTAGGAGATCGCGTAGGCCAGGGCGTCGAAGGTGTGGTAGACCGCGTCGCCCGCCGAGGAGGGCGCCTGCATCATGCGGTTGGAGATGCGGCCGGCGAAGTCGTTCTCGAACCAGCCCACGGACTGCCGCAGGACGTGCCCGTGCGAGCGCCAGCGGACCAGCATCCCGAAGTTGGGCAGGATGGCGTTGTTGAGGAGCAGGGCCTGGAGGCCGAAGGCCAGGGGCCGGGCGAGGAGCACGAAGAGGGCCACGAGCAGGAGCTCGGTCCCGTGCTCGCGCCAGGCGGTGTCGGGGTCCGAGGCGGTCAGGGTGTCGATGAGCTCGCCCGAGTAGTGGATGAGCCAGAGCTCGATGGCGGCGATGGCGGCCACGGCGATGCCGGTCGCCCAGAAGACGGCGCGGAACGGGCCCATGTGGCTGCGGAGCCAGGGCCAGAGCTTGCGCGGCGGCGCGTTGACGGCCGCGTGCGGGGCGAAGGGATCGACGAGGTTCTCGAAGAGGCGGAACATGGGGGTGCGAATGGGAATGGGCCGCCCAGGGGGCGGGCGGGGACTATGGACGGGGGTGCAGTCGTCCGCCGGATATAGACCTGCCTGACACGCAGGGAAACGGGCGTTGCCCTGTTTTTCGGCGCTGTCCTCAGGGCAGGGCGAGGAGGGCGTCCCGGGGCAGGCTGAAGCCGGAGTCGATCCAGGCGCGCTCCAGGGATTTCAGGCGCTGGCCGAGGGCGGGGCCGGAGAGGGGGGCGAGGTCGGCGGCGGCCAGGGGGAAACGCTGGGCGGTGCCCTCCTCGGCGCGGCGCAGGTCCTCGGGGGCGATGGTCGCGTTGGACAGGGCGGCGCGGAGGGCGAGGATGGAGAGGGCCTCGTCCTCGCCCAGGCGGTAGCCGAGCTCGCCCGGGGGAGACGAGGGAGGCCATGCCCTCCTGCAGCCGTTCGAGGCGCTTCGTCTGCTGCTTCGACAGGCGCAGGGCATCCCGCGGGTCCTCTCCTCCCAGGGCCGCCAGGCGACGCAGGGGGTCGAGGGGGAGGCGCGCCTCCCCCTCGATATGCACCAAGGGGGCGAGGAGGCCGTCCCCCGCGCCCGGAAGGATGCGGGCGAGAGTGCCGGTGATCCGCATGGCCGCGACGGCCGGAGCCGGGTCGGGGGCGGCGAGGAGGCGGAGGGTCTCGTGGCCCACGCGCTCGCGCGAGAGGGTGTCGAGGCCGTCGAGGTTGCGGGCGATCGCGTCCAGGGCGTCGGGGTCGAGGCCTTCCTCGGGGTCGCCATACCAGGCGTGGAAGCGGAAGTAGCGCAAGCTGCGGAGGTAATCCTCGCGGATGCGGGTCGAGGGGTCGCCGACGAAGCGGATGCGGCGGGCCCGGAGGTCGGGGAGGCCGCCGGTGGGGTCGAGGAGGGTGCCGTCCGGGGCGAGGTAGAGGGCGTTCATCGTGAAGTCGCGGCGGGCGGCGTCCTCGGCCGGGTCGAGCCCGAAGGCCACGGTGGCGTGGCGGCCGAAGGTCTCTACGTCGCGGCGGAGCGTGGTGACCTCGACTGGGGCGCCCGCGAGGAGGGTGACGGTGCCGTGGTCGAGGCCGGTGGGGAGGGCCTTGAGGCCGGCGGATTCGGCGAGCTCGATGACGCGCTCGGGGCGGGCGTCGGTGGTCACGTCGATGTCGCCGATGGGTCGTCCGAGAAGCGCGTCGCGGACGGCGCCGCCGACGATCCAGGCGCGATGGCCGCCCTCGGTGAGGAGCGCGAGGACCCGGCGGGCGGGCTCGTGGGCGAGGAGGGGCGCGAGGGCGTCGTCAGGCACGGGCGGCGTCGATCCGTTCGGCGAGGCCGCGCAGGAGGCGCGCGGTCGCGCCCCAGATATAGTAGGGGCCCCAGGGGACAACCCAGTAGCGGCGGTGGCGCCCCTGCCAGCGGCGGCCCTCGACGCGGTAGTTCGCGGGGTCGGCGAGGTGGGAGAGGGGGACCGAGAAGACCTCGGCGACCTCGCCGGCCTCGGGGCGGGGGTCGAAGGGCTCGCGCACCAGCGCCAGGACGGCGGTGACCGAGAAGGCGGTGACCGTCTCGTGGGGGCCGTAGGCGCCGAGGATCTCGCCATGGGAAAGGGGGAGGCCGATCTCCTCGAAGGCCTCGCGCAGGGCGCAGGCGGCGCTGTCCTCGCCGGGGTCGACGGCGCCGCCGGGCAGCGCGATCTGGCCGGGGTGGTGGCGCAGGTGCGGGGAGCGCTTGGTCAGGATCACCCGCGCCTCTGGGCCGGAGAGGTCCACGGCGAGGAGGACGGCGGCGGGGCGGAGGTCCCGGCCCATGGGGCGCGGCAGGCCGGGGTCGAGGTCGTAGTCGGACGAGGCGGCCCGGGAGGCCGCCATCGCCCGGCGCAGGAGGGGCTCGGCGTCAGCGGGGGTCACTGGCCGCCGTGGCCTCGAAGCCCAGGGTCTGGGGCTCGAACTCGTAATGCGCGCCGCAGAACTGGCAGTCGGCGGTGACGATCCCCTCCTCGGTGGTCATGTGGGCGATGTCCTTGGCCGAGTAGATCGACAGGGACTGCCGCACCTTGTCCGGCGAGCAGGAGCAGCCGAAGCCCACGCGCTGCGCGTCGTAGATGCGGGGGCCTTCCTCGTGGAAGAGGCGGACGAGGAGGTCGGTGGGGTGAATTTGCGGGCCCACGAGCTCCAGAGGCTCCACGGTGTCGAGGAGGATGTTGGCGCGGTTCCAGTTCTCGCCCTCCTCGCCGTCGAGGATGTCGCGGTGGTGCAGGAGGCCGCCCTCGCCCGTGCCCTCGGAGGCCGCGACGGACATCCCGGCCTTGGGCATGGCCTGGATCATCACGCCGCCGGCGCGCCACCGCTCCCCGCTGTCGCCCTGGAGGCGCGAGCGGCCGAAGGAAAGGGCGAAGCGGGTGGGGATCTGCTCGGACTGGGCGAAGTAGGTCTCGGCGCAGGCGGCGAGGGAGCCTCCGGCGATGGGCGTGATGCCCTGGTAGGGGTGGTGCCTTCGCCCTGGTCGATGAGGATCGCGAAGTAGCCCTTGCCGATCTGCGCGAAGGCGTCGCCGTCGGGGTCCAGCCGCTCGGGGTCGAAGCTGGCCCAGGCCCGGATGCGGCCGGGCTCGCCCTCGGTCTCGGGGGCGTAATAGTCGGCGGCGACGATGCGGGCCGGGCCGTCGCCCCGGATCTGGAGCGAGAGCTTCCAGCGCAGCTTGATCGTGGGGCCGATCAGCGCGGCGAGGAGCGCGGTCTCGGCCACCAGGGCCTCGATGGCGGCGGGGTAGTCGTGCTGCGACAGGACCTTCTCGAGCGTGCCGTCGAGGCGCGCGACGCGGCCCCGGATGTCGGAGGCGTCGAGCTGGAAGGGCAGGACGGTGTCGTCCCAGGCAATCTGCGCGCCGAGGCTCATGGGATTTCCTTTAAGCTGAAACGGGAGCCGCGGGAAGCGGGCCGAGGTCTGGACGGGAGGGGGGATCGGGGCTCCATATAGGGGCTCGGGCGATGGGATTGAAGGGGTGGGCCATGCGGCGCTGGGGCGAGGCGGTCGAGCGGGGGCGGCGCTACCGGCACCGGCCGGGGGCCTATGCGATCCTCTGGCGGGACGGGGAGCTGCTGCTGACCTTCCAGGCGGAGCCCAGGCCCGAGGTGCAGTTGCCGGGCGGCGGCATCGACCCGGGGGAGTCGGCGCTGCGGGCGCTGCACCGGGAGGTGCGGGAGGAGACGGGCTGGACCATCGCGGCGGCGCGGCGGCTCGGGGCCTATCGGCGCTTCGCCTACATGCCGGACTACGACATGTGGGCGGAGAAGGTCTGCCAGGTCTGGCTCGCGCGGCCCGTCCGGCGGGTGGGGCCGCCGTCGGAGGCGATGCACGCGCCGCTCTGGGCGCCGCCGGGGGTGGCGCTGGGGCTGATCGCCAACGAGGGGGAGCGGGAGTTCCTGCGGCGGGTGCTGGGGTGAGGCCCGCCCGGAAACGCTCCGGGGGAGCGTTCCCGGGGGCGAATGATGCGCGGCAGCGGAGGTTCCGGGACAGGCCGGGGCTCTGGCGATCGGCCCCGGCCGGGTGGGTGGTGGGGAATGGGCGGGTGAAAGGGGTCTCGGGCCGTTACGGGGGCGCGGGGTTGGCGCCGCGCCGGTCCGTCGTGCCCGAGGGTCGCGCCGGGCGTGCCACGGCCAGGGCGCGAGGGGCGGGCTTCGGCCCGCGGCGGCTGGG
>NZ_KK088584.1 GCF_000600335.2 Rubellimicrobium mesophilum DSM 19309
GGCTGCTCGGATATCGTGCTTTCATGCTGGCAGGAACGCACGAGCTCACACCACCCCAGATAAGCAACCATCACTCCGGCCCCCTTCGCCAAACGGGCTCTTAGCAGGCTGCTGAAGAACTCGGCCCTCGACGCTGTTTGTGGGACATGATTCATCCTCGCCGCTGCGTTTGCGGGGGTGAGGATGCGCGGGACGGACGAGGCGGCGGGGTCGCTGTTCAGCTATGTGGACTTGGAGGAGCGCATCCCCGCTCGCGGCTCCAGCCGCACGGAGGGCCCCAAGCATTGAAGTCGTGCCGCGGCCATCGGTCCCGCGGACCGACGAGCTTACTGGCCGGTCCCCCGAGCCACTACGCGTGTCGTTGCAAGAATAATTTGCAGGTCGGTCCAGAGGGACAGCTCGGCCGCGTACTGGTCGTCGTAGCGTGCGCGGTCGGCGAATGCGCTGCTGTGGCGCGCGCCCACCTGCCAGCTTCCCGTCAGCCCGGGCCGGAGTTGTAGGTAGCTCGTGCCCGGATAGAGCGGCAGTTGCTCGGGCAGCATGGGGCGAGGCCCCACTAGGCTCATGTCGCCCCGCAGCACGTTCCAGAGCTGGGGCAACTCGTCGAGCGAGCTCTTGCGAAGAATGCGGCCGATGGGCGTGATCCGGGGATCGTGCCTCAGCTTCTGATGGGTCTCCCACTCCGACCGGGCCTCGGGATTCTCGGCCAGATGCCTCTCCAAGATCCGCTCTGCATTCACCACCATGGTCCGCAGCTTCCAGCACTGAAAGGTGCGGCCGTGCTTGCCGAGGCGGTCTTGGACGAAGAAGGCCGGACCATCAAAGCAGCGGATCAGGAGCACCAAAAGGAGCAGGACGGGTAGGACAATCGGGGCGGCTAGCACCAGCAGGGTCAGATCAAGCACGCGCTTGCCAGAGGTGCGGTAGACCTGCCGGGGCGCCCCTGATCCGCGGCGGAGTCGATCCCAACGCCGCCGCCGCGGACCAGGGGCGCCCAACTGGTGATCCGCCATCTTCAGCATCATAGCCTCACGATGGGCCAGCGTTCAGGAGAGCCGCCGTGTAGCCCACGGCAAGCCGGAAGAACAGGCGCAGGTCCTCGGCCTCTTTGATCTGCTCCCTCGCCGCCTGGCGATCCCGCATGGTCCCGATCAAGGCATCGGCCTGCTTCGCGCCCGTGTCCGCCAAGGTGCGCAAGTGCGCCAGACGATCGGTGTCGCGGGTCCGGGCCGCCGCGTGTCGCACCAGCTCGGACTGGAAGGCCCCTCGTGCCCTGCGAAGGCGGTCCATGGTCGCCTGGACGTGCGCATCCATCTCAGACGCAGGCAGGTCCGAGTTGCACGCCTGCTGGAGGGCCGTCCCACTCTCGAAGCTCGTGACGGGCGGCTCTGGAAGGCGACGCCACCGGATGCCTCTCTTGTCGCGACAGCGTTCGTTGGCATGGCCAGTGGACTGCAGCCCCGGCCAGGCCGGCTTGCTATGGTAGGTCATGGTGAGCGCAGCCTGTTAGGTGGGGCTCAACGAGCGTGGGCAGTCAAGTGAGGCAGAGGTGAAACAGAGAACGGACAGTCTGAGCTCCGACACGAACTATGGACGCACCGTTTCCAGGCGACCACCTCTGTGGGTCTTCTCCCGCTCAGTGCAGGAACCGCTCCGGTCATCCAATATCAATCAGCCGATATACCTTTAGGCCTAGCCAGGCCACCATCTGCTCGGATCCGCCCCCTGACCAGCTGCAACACAGCAGACAGCCCAAGTCCCTGTCTCCGATCGAGAGGATCCACAAGGGTTCCCAGCCGCTGCTATCCGACGGCTCCGAAATAGCGCCGTTTGGACCAACACAGATGCCAGATGCACTTGACCGCCTGGGGTATACCCCAGTCGAGCAGCTTCGTCGGACACTTTGGTGCGTCCAAATGGGGTTGCTTTGGGGCCGATCGGACACTGGCGTGAGCGGGTCTAGACCCTAACCAGACAAGTGCACCTCTAGAGGAGCCCCACATTCGGCAATTTTCGAGGCGAGTTGGCCCGGTTAGAGTCACTCGTCCTCCCACATTCCCTGCCCATTCACGGGCTGTCCTTCCGGTTCGGGTGCAACCACCGGACACCCTCGCCTAGGACTGCCACCGTTACGACTCCGGCTGCGATGACCAGGACTGTGGACCAGTCCGGCTTCAACCCACCCAAGCTGATGAGCATCGTGGTGGCCGCGGCAGGTGGATGCTCGGCCTTCAATGCGAGCTGGAGGGCCACCGTCAGCCCGACCGCGAGCGCTGTTGCCGCAACCCGACCCCCGGTCAGAACGCCCGCGCTGAGCGTCGGCGGATCATTCTGGGCGTGCAGGAGGAACAGCGCCGCAAAGCCTGCGATAACACCGAGTGCATGGCCGGTCAGGGTGTTCCAGGGCCGAGCCGAGGGCTGGTCGGGGGTGACTGCCTGGAGAAAGATCGTGGGCCCCAGGCTCGGAAACAGCCAGGGCTTGCCGGCCCAGAGCCCGAGCAGGCCGATCACCACCATCACTGAGGCAGAGAGAAGCGATGCATAGATCGACCAGGTGACAGACTCGCGGCTCACGAGGGCACCACCAGGGTCTGTGGCGCGGCCTGTCGGCATCGGCCGAAGAGCCACTCGCGCTGACGCTCGTTGTGCTCGCGGATGCGGGTCACGGCGTCGCGAAGGTCGTCATCCCGCAGCGCGGTCGCCGCCTGCTCGAGAATAGCGGCCGAGACCAGGCTTTCGTTGGCGAGCAGGAACAGGTCATGGAGATCCCGCAGGAGGTCAAAGTTCTTGGAGGTCCGCTGCACCATGAGCGCTTTCTCCAGCCGCTCAGTCTCACCCTCCTGCCGCTCACCATACTTGGCGACGAAGGGCTGCAACGATTTCATGCCCTCGTGCGACCACGCGGCCATGAGGGCGCACTCGCTGGGCATGTCAGGTGTGTTGACGTGGGTCTCTGCCGTTTGCTCGAAGACACGCGCCAGAAGCTCCTCGCTTTCGAGAAGGAGACCGATGTAGTCCGCTAGGTGCGCGCGGGGTGGCGACACAGTGCTCGCCACAGCGCCCGCGGCGTTGGCGACCGCTTGGCTCACCGTCTCCACTGTTGCCGCCAGACGACCGGGAGCCGGGGCCTCGTCCGGATGAAGGTCAACTGGCTCGGGTTGCCGGGTGGTCGGTGCCTCCACCTTTTCCAGCTTCACGGCAGCGTGCTTGAAGTGAGGCTGCTTCGAGATCGGGTCCCAGTCGTACAGGGTCATCTCGTTCGCGGCTCGTGCACGGCCAGGATTATCCCAATAGCCGAAGTGGAAGGGGATGAAGATCATCCCGGGCTCGATGTCGCCGACCCGGGCCGGAGCCTCCAGGGCGCCCCGACGGGAGGTGAGCTTGAGCCACTCGCCGTCCCGAATGCCGAGCCGGGCGGCATCCTCCTCTGAGACTTGGATGAAGTCGTCTGGAGCGGCCGCGTTGAGGGTCGGCGCGCGAGCGGTCTTGGTGCGGGTGTGGAAGTGGAAGACCAGCCGTCCTGTGGTCAGCAGGAACGGATACTCCTCGTCCACCTGCTCCTGCTGGGGGATGTAGTCAGTCGAGCGCAGGAGCGCCCGCCCGTTCGGAGCTAGAGCGCGGAACTTCTCCTCGCCCTTAGGGGCGCCGGTGTCGAGGTCCTGGCCGAAGCTCTCGCAATAGTCCGGGTCGGTGGCGAAGTGGAGGTCCGTGTACATCCGCACCGACCCATCCGGATGCTCCTCGTTGCAGGGCCAGGGGATGCCCGAGCCCCCAGTGAGCTTGGCATAGCTCAGGCCGGTGTAGTCGCAGGGCCGCCCGCGCGTGCAGTCCTTCCAGGCCTCGAACGCCTCCTCGGGGTCGCTCCACTTGATGAGGGGTGCGCCGTCCTTGTCACGGAAGTCCATTCGGCGGGCGTAGTCGAGGAAGATGTCGAGGCCTGAGCGCGCCTCGCCGGGAGGGTCAATGGCCTTGTGGTGGAGGTGGACGACGCGGCTCACGTTGGTCGAGCAGCCGGTCTTCTCGCCCCAGATGGCAGCTGGCAGGACCACGTCGGCGAGCTGTGCTGTCTCGGTCATAAAGGCATCCTGCACGATGACGAAGAGATCGCGCTTCTGCAGGATCTTGCGGATGCGGCCCAGGTCGGGAAGCGAGACCGCTGGGTTCGTGGCCTGGATCCACAGCATCCGGATCGAGCCGGTCTGGCAGAGGTGGAACATCTCCAGCGCATGGGTCGGCGGCGCCCAGTGAGGAATGACGTCCACGTCCACATTCCACAGGTCAGCAAGCTCCTGCACGTGGTCCTTGTTGGCCCAGTTGCGAAAGCCGGGCAGGTCCCCGTCCGCTCCGGTCTCGCGGGTGTTCTGGGCTGTGGGTTGGCCGTTCATCTGGAGAATGCCGCAGCCCGGGCGGCCGATGCGGCCCAGGATCAGGTTGATGTTGTTTACCTGGCATGCCGAAGCGGTGGCTTGGTTGGACTGGTAGACGCCCTGCAGCACGGTGGAGACAAGGCCTTCGGAGGTCCCGATCATCTCGGCCGCGCGGCGCAAGTCGGCGGCAGGCACGCCAGTGATTTCCTCCACCCGCTGGGGCGAGTACGCCCGCACGGTGCGCTCGAGTTCAGCGTAGCCCAACGTGTGGGCCTCCACGAAGGAGCGATCCACGTAGCCGCCCTGGATCAGCAGATGCTGGAGCCCGTTAAGAACCGCCATGTTGGTGCCCGCACGGGGCGCAAGATGAACGTCGGCCTCTCTTGCCGTCGCGGTCAGGCGTGGGTCCACCACGATCAGCTTGGGTGGGTTTGGTCCTGCCCGGCGGTCGAGCACGCGCATCCAGAGCACGGTGTCGGTGGCCGCGATGTTGTGGCCGAAGTGAAGAATGCAGTCGGTGACGTCGATGTCCTCGTAGGAGCCCGGCTGGCCGTCTGCGCCGAACGTCTCCTTGAGCGCGGCCGCCGCTGTGGCGGTACAGAGCCGGGTGTTGCCGTCCATGTGCGGCGTGCCCAGCCCCGCCTTCTCGATGAGAGCCAGCGTGTAATACTCCTCAAGGAAGAGCTGGCCTGTGGTGTAGAAGCCGATCGCACCTGAAGTGTAGCGGTCGCACAGGTCCCTGGTCTGCGTCACGATGAGGTCCATGGCCTCGTCCCAAGAGGCCTGCTCCAGCCGTCCGTTGCGGCGGATCAGCGGGTGGGTCAGCCTGTCCCCGCTCATGTTGGCCTGCCAGCCATGCAGACCCTTGGGGCCCAGGCGCCCTTTGTTGACTACGTCCTCCTCGCGCCCGCGCACGCCGACAATGCGGTTGTCCTTGACCCCGATATCCAAGCCGCAGCCGTTCGAGCAGAGCACGCAGCCCGCCTGCACCCAGCGTTCAGGGGGCTCGTCGATCTGCTCATCAACCCGGACAGGCCACTCGGCTTCAGGGCCGTGTGGGGTGCGTGGCCCCCAGATGTCGGCGACGCTGTCGCGAGTGGCGGGCATGGCGGTGCCTTTCTTGATTTAGCATTCCCGTTCGCAAGCAAGGCCCTTGAAAGCGGTGCCATCTATCAGGCTCGGTGACTCGTCGGGCCTGACAGTTCGCGATGGCGACACACGTATTCTCCAGACCAGGGCCTTCACTGGGAGACCTAAGTCTCTACAGCGGTTGCATGTTCCCAGGCCAGCTAGCTTGGCGTTTCACTCCCTCTGGATCTCCGGTTGGTCGCCCTGGACATCGTTCGTACAAGCTTATGTTGCGTGCTGGAGGAGAGGGCGAATGGGATTGCAACCCATCCAACATCCATCGCACCGATCAATAAGCGCCGGCCGCTTCGCCTTGGAGTGGCTCTTCCTCGCAGGTCTGTATCTCCTGTTTGCTGGGGAGACGTCCGGCGAGGAGATCGTGGCGGCGCTCGCCGGCGGCTTGGTGGCGGCTGCGTTGCGCGTGCTCCTGGTGCGGTCGGGCCGACCCTACTCGGACGGCTTCCGTGGCGCGGCACGGCTCTTCCCTCGGATTGCCAAATCCTTGCTGGTCGACAGCGTCACCGTGGGCACTGCCTTTGTGCACCTGCTGTTCACGCGACGCATGCTGCTAGGACGGTTTGTCGAAATTCCCTTCGACACTGGGACCAGCGGTCCACCATCACGAACGCGCAGAGCCCTGGTCGTCGGAGGCATCTCGTTTGCGCCCAACCAGTACGTGGCAGGCCTGCGCTTCGAGACCGGCCGCCTCATCGTCCATCAGCTATGCGAGGCTCCAACGTCGAAGGATGAGCAATGGCCGGTATGACGGTCTGGCTTCTGGCCGCGATCGGACTTCTTCCTTCGCTCGCAGTGTCGGCCGTGATGGCTCTACGGGGCAGCACCGCGGACCGGTTGGTCGCCGTTCAGTTCTGCACGACGGTCGCTGCCTTTATGCTCGTGCTCCTGACGGTCGCGTTTGATCAGCCTTCCTTTTTGGACCTCGGACTGCTGCTCGTCCTCGTGACCTACCCAGGCACCCTGATCTACACGTGGTTCCTGGAGCGCTGGCTATGAGGGACCTCATCATTACGGTCCTCCTCGTTGCAGCGGTCGTGACCTCATGGCTCGGCACAGTCGGGTTCGTTCTCCTGAAAGACAAGTTCGATCGGTTGCATTCCATTGGCTTCGTTACCGTCGTTTCAGGGTTTCTCATCACAGTGGCCGCTGTCGCCCATGAGCCGCTCTCAGCCCTCGCCCTCAAGCAGGTCGCCTTCTACGTCGCGGCGCTGACGCTCGGGGGAGTGCTCACTCATGCCATCGCGCGGAGCTTCCGCGTCCGCGAGGAAAGCACGGACTAGCCAAGATGATCCTCGTCGTCGCACTGCTCCTCCTTGTAGCCGTCACCGGCCTGGGTGTGGTCCTCACCCGGGAACCGCGGCGGCAGGTCTTGGCGATCGCCGCCAATGGCCTTGTCATGGGGCTGCTCTTCCTTGCTCTGCAGGCGCCTGACGTGGCCTATTCGCAAATCGTCATCGGGAGCGCGATCCAGCCGTTGCTCTTCATGGTCACCCTCGCAAGCCTCAGGACGACGAGGTCGGACAAGTGAGCCGGACTGCACGTCTGGTCCTCTTCTTCGCTGCGCTCCTTGTTGCGGTGCCGTTGGGCATTCTCGGCCTGATCGGCCTCCCATCGTTCGGCCACCACGTCAGCACGTACGGCGATGTGGTTGACGCGATGGGAACAGACCTCCGCCACGTCACCAACATGGTCGCGCTGGTGACATTCGACGTTCGGGGCTTCGACACCCTGGGCGAGGAGTTCATCCTGTTCTCCGCTGTAACGGGGGTGACCATGCTGCTGCGGGGTGATCGCGGCGAAGGCACCAGTGCGGACCCCGTCCGCATTCCTCACCGACGGCGGGAGGGACGAAGCGAAGCCGTGACCGGAACAGCGCGGTGGCTCGGCCCGATGACGCTTCTGTTCGGGATCTACGTCACGCTCCACGGGCAGTTAACCCCAGGCGGCGGCTTCCAAGGCGGCTCAATCATCGCCGCCGCGACCCTCCTGATCTACCTGGGCGAGGGTTACCCAGCTTGGCGCAAGATCGTCAGGTCGGTTCTCCTTGACCTCTCCGAGGCGGCTGGCGTCGGCATTTATCTCGTGGCCGGACTTGTGCCGCTCCTGGCCGGGGCGACCTATCTCGAGAACATTCTGCCGTTGGGAGAGGTCGGCTCGCTGCTTTCCGGCGGGCTCATCCCGATCTTGAATGCCGGCGTCGCGCTCGCTGTCGCGGGCGGCTTCTGCTCGATCGCAATCGAGTTTCTCGAAGAGACCCGCGAACCAAACGAGGACGAGACTTGAGCGTCCTGCCCTACCTTATTGCGGGCTGGCTCTTTGTCATCGGCCTCTACGGCGTGGTCTCGAGCCGCAACTACATGCACTTGATCGGCTGCTTGACCGTCATCCAGTCCTCGACCTACGTGCTGCTCTTGGCGATCGGCTACCACGAGGGGCGGCCTGCTCCGATCTTCTCGGACCACCCCTCCGGCCCTGCAGTTGACCCGGTCGTGCAGGCGCTGGTCCTCACCGACGTCGTCGTGGGCGCTGCCGTCTCGGCGCTCCTGCTGACCCTCGTGCTTCAGCTCAAGAAACGGAGGGGCACCCTCGACCCCGATGAGCTCTCACCGGAGCGGGACTGACGTGAACTTGATTCCCGTTGCGGTGATCGTTCCGCTCCTTGCGGCCGCCCTCCTGCTAGCTCTGGAGAAGGTTCTTCCGAAGCGACTGGCCGACGGGTTCGCTCTGCTGGTGGCCATATTCGTTGCGGGCCTTTGCCTGGTGATCTCTCTTGAGACCCTGGACCAGCCCGAAGCCTACTGGTTTGGCGGCTGGCGCATTCAGAACGGGGTGGTGCTCGGCATTGCCTTTGTTGCAGATCCAGTGGGGGCCGGCGTGGCGGCATTCGCCGCGATCCTCTTCAGCGGCACCTTCCTGTTCGCTTGGGGCTTTTTCGGGGACACTGGGACTCGGTTTCATGTCCTGATGCTGGTCCTCTTGGCCGCCATGGTGGGCTTCTGCCTCACGGGGGACCTCTTCAGCTTCTTTGTCTTCTTCGAGTTGATGAGTGTCACCGCCTTTGCGCTCACGGCCTACAAGCTCGAGTCCGCCTCCTTGGAAGGAGCGCTCAGCTTCACGGTCGTGAACACCATCGGCAGCTTTCTCATGCTGGCTGGGATCGGCCTCCTCTACGGGCGCACGGATGCCCTCAACCTTGCTGCGATCGGGGGGGCGCTGGATGGCCATCAGGCCGATGCGCTGGTGGCCATGGCGCTGGTCCTCATCCTCGCGGCGCTTCTCATCAAGGCAGCAGCAGCCCCGTTCCACTTCTGGCTCGCCGATGCCCATGCGGTCGCGCCAACGCCGGTCAGTGTCATCTTCTCAGGCATCATGGTGTCGATCGCTCTCTTTGGCGCGGCACGGCTGATCTGGACCGCCTTCGCGCCGCTGGACCAGGTCGCGCCAGCCTTCCGCGACCTGCTGTTATATCTCGGGACGTTTAGTTCGCTTCTGGGCGGCTTGGCCTGTCTGATCCAGCGGCATGTCAAACGCCTGTTGGCCTTTTCCACCATCTCCCATGTGGGAATCATGCTGGTGGGACTGGCAGCCCTGACGGCCCCGGGCCTCGCCGGGATGCTGATCTATCTAGTTGGCCATGGCTTGGTGAAGGGCGCCCTTTTCATGGGCGCTGGTATCCTGATGGCCGAATGCCAAGACATCGACGAGATCCGGCTCAGGGGCCGTGCCAAACACCTTCCGCTGACGGGCCTCACCTTTGCGGCGGGTGCCTTGTTGCTCGCGGGCTTGCCCCTGGGAGCCATCCATGAGGGGCACCACCTGATCTCCGCCGCAGTCGAAGCCCAGCATCCCTGGATCCCGCTTGCCTTGGCTCTCGGCTCGGCTCTCACGGGCGGAGCTGTGCTGCGGGCCACGGGGAGGATCTTTCTTGGACTAGGGCCCGCCTCTAACGGCGAGGCAGAAGGGCCTGGAAAGCCTGAACACGAGACACCAGGCCGACCAGTTTGGCTGATGCTGATCCCGATCCTGAGCTTCTTCGCAGTTGCCTGTCTTGCCCAAGGGCCTGCAGTGACGGACACGGTGCTGGACCTAGCGCAGGGTTTTGCTGATCACGACGCTTATGGTCAACTGGTATTAGAGGGCGGATCTGGGGCCCGAGAGCCTTCATCCGAGGGTCATGCCGCGCCGGAGGCGCCGTCGAGCCCTATCCTGCCCTGGGTCTCGGTGCTTCTCGCGTTGCTGGTTGCGGGACTGCAACTCCTCCGCGAGAGGCTTCCAGCGCCACTCGTTTGGTTGTCCAGCCTCGTGCTCCGGCCAGTATTCCAAGGTCTCGACCGCCTCCACAACGGCAGGATCGGGGACTACGCAGCATGGCTGGCCATCGGACTTGCACTCCTCGGAGGTGCCTTTGTTCTGCCATGAGCCGCAAGCCTCCAGCGCCAAGTGCTGTCACGTGACTTGCCCGCCTCATAGGCATTGCTGATCGATATCCAGAAACACGAGACTCTTCCCGGCACTTGGCTGTGAGTCTGAGTCTCTCGACCCACCCAGTAGCGACACTGCTGTCATCAACAGAGATTTCGGTCGAGCGCCGACATGCGCCTGGAACAACGGCCGTCCCGCCTTGTTCATGACTCCCGCTGAGAGGGGAGGGACTGAATGGACGGATCAGGGATGGAGCGGGAGGGGCTGCGGCGAAGGCCGGTCGGGGTGGAGCCGACGACTGCAGGCGGGCACGTTCGTGTCTGGGCCCCGGGCCACGCTGGGGTGGCTCTGGTCACGCCGAAGGGTGCCGAGGTCCATCTGGCCCCCGCGGAGGAAGGCTACTTCGCCGGCTGGGTGGACGGGCTCACGGACGGCGCGCTCTATGGGTTTCGGCTGGACGGTGAGGACGTGGTCCGTCCCGACCCGGCCTCGCGCTGCCAGCCCGACGGGCCGGACGGCTGGTCGCGGGTGGTCGATCCCGGCCTCTTTCCGTGGACTGACGACGCTTGGACCGGCGTGACGCTCCCCGGGCAAGTGCTCTATGAGCTCCACATTGGCACCTTCACCCAGGCCGGCACCTGGGAGGCGGCCGAGGCCGAGCTACCGCGCCTACGAGATCTCGGTGTGACGGTCATCGAGATGATGCCGATTGCGGAGTTCTCGGGCCGTTTTGGTTGGGGCTACGATGCGGCAGCTCTCTTTGCACCGTCGCATCGCTACGGCTCTCCCGACGACCTGCGCCGATTCGTGGACCGGGCGCATACCCTAGGTCTGGGCGTGATCCTGGACGTCGTTTACAATCACCTGGGCCCCGAGGGCTGCCACATCACCAACTATGCCCCGAACTTCCTCTCGGAGGTACATGGGACCGACTGGGGCCAGGGGCTCAACTTCGACGGGCCAGGTTCGAAGGGGGTGCGGGACTTCGTTCTCGCCAACGTGGCCCACTGGATCGAGGAGTACCATTTCGACGGCCTGCGGCTCGACTCCACGCAGGACATCCATGATGCCTCTCAGGAGCACATCCTGTCGGCGATCGCGCGCACCGCGCGAAAGGCCGCCGGCCATCGCTCGGTTATTCTGATCGCCGAGAACGAACCGCAGGAGGCGCGGCTCCTGCACCGTCCGGAGCAGGGTGGCTTTGGCCTCGATGCAGTCTGGGCTGACGACTTCCATCACTCTGCCATCGTCGCCCTGACCGGCCACCGCCGCGCCTACTTTCGCGACTACACCGGGGGGCCCCAGGAGCTGCTGTCCGCGATCCGGCGCGGCTGGCTTTTCCAGGGCCAGCGCTACGACTGGCACGACAAGCAGCGAGGAACATCCGCGCTCGACCTGCGGCCCGAGCGGTTCGTGACGTTCCTTGAGAACCACGACCAGATCGCCAACACCGGGCTCGGGCAGCGTCTCCACCAGCGGACCAGCCCGGGGCAGTTGCGTGCCTTGACCGCGCTTCTGCTCCTCGGGCCCGCCACCCCATGCTCTTCCAAGGCCAGGAGTACGCAAGCCCAGCCCCGTTCAGGTTTTTTGCAGATGTCAGTCCGGACCTCCGAGAGGCAACCCGTGCGGGCCGTCGCGAGCAGATGGGCCAGTTCTCCAACCTGGCGACCCGGGAGATGGCCGAGCGTTTGCCAGACCCAACGCAGGAGGCGACGCTCCAAGCCTGCCAGCTCGCGGCCCCGAGCACACCAAAGGAGAAGCATGCCCTTGCCCTCCACCGTGACCTTCTGCGGTTGCGCCGCGAGGACCCGGTGATCCGCCTCCAGGGCCAGGATGGTTTTGAGGGCGTGGTGATCGGGCCGGAGGCGTTCCTCTTTCGCATCTTCGGGGCCGCAGGGGACGAGCGGCTGGTCCTTGTGAACCTTGGGGTCGACCTTGATCTGCCATCACTGCCTGAGCCGCTGCTTGCACCACTTGATGGGCATTCGTGGGCGCTCCTGTGGTCCAGCGAGCATCCTGACTACGGTGGGGAGGGAACGCCTCCGGTCGAGACAGGTGGGCGATGGTTTCTCCCCGGCCGCGCAACCGTGGTGATGGCTAGCAGAGTGGAGAGCGGGCCCTGAGAGGCCCGCACCACTCGATGACTGCTTCGAGCGGAGCTAGAACGAGTGGTTGAGACAATCGAACCCGGTTCAAGTCTGTCCATCAAACATTCGTATATTGGACATGGTTAGCACGACCAGTTTGAACCTCGCCTTTGTAGCGCTTTCTCGTCCGAAAACTGTGTCAGGAAATCAGTTGTCCGAGATACCCTGTCCGGCTACTATCCTGACATGCTGATCGGCTATGCCCGCGTTTCGACCGACGACCAGAACCTGGACCTGCAGCGGGACGCGCTGCAGCGTGCCGGATGCGAGAGGATCTTCGAAGAGAAGGAGTCGGGGAGGGCAGGGACCAAGCGTCCCGCTCTCGAGGCCGCGCTCGCCTACCTGCGGCCTGAAGATCAGCTCGTGGTTTGGAAGGTGGATCGGCTGGGGCGCAGTCTGCGGGAGATGCTCGACACCGCGCACAGACTGCAAGGACAGGGAGTGAAGCTGCGCTCGTTGACCGAGGCCGTGGACACCGAGACACCCACGGGACGGCTCATGTTCAACTTCCTGGGCACCATCGCCGAGTACTTCCTGGATCTGAACCGGGAGCGGACGCTGGAAGGGCTCAGGGCCGCGGCCGCCCGGGGCCGCAAGGGCGGGCGCCGGCGCAAGCTCTCGGAAGAGGACCTCGCGATGGCGCGGGCACTGTTGAAAGACCCCTCTATCCCGGTGGCGCAGGTAGCCAAGCGCCTCGGCGTGAGCCGAGCCACGTTCTACGCCTACTTTCCGGGGGCAAGGACGCGTAGCCTGGGAGGGGCTGGATCATGAGCGAGCCCAAGCAGCTGGATCTCCTGGACTGGCTGGCCGCGCTGCCGCCCGGCCCTCCTCCGACCGCACCCGAGTTCGCGTGTGCCACTATCGGCAAAGGCTCCAGCCCAGCTCCGGTCCACCTCAGGCACGTTGACCCGTCCTGCAACATGCGCCGGTTCTACAGCATGGCGCTCGCCACCAGCCTCTTTGGCGAGTGCGGAGGCGTCCGGCAGTGGGGCCGGATCGGGACCTCGGGTCAGACCCGGACGGACTGGTACACGGCACTTCCAGAGGCGGAGATCGCTCTCCAGGCCCTGCTCCGGGCCAAGCGGAGGCGGGGCTACACGTCGTGAGGTGACGACCGATGGCAACCGGCATGAACGAGGGATCCATGACCCACCCCAGCCGGGCCGCCATCTGGCCTCAGGCTTCAGGCGAGATGGCAGATCTCATCCGTGCCCATGACTGGTCCGCCACCCCGCTCGGGCCCATCGAGGGCTGGCCGCAACCGCTAAAGACGATGGTGGGCACGATCCTGAGCGTGCCCCAGGCCATGTGGGTCGGCTGGGGGCCGGAGTTCATCCAGATTTACAACGATTCCTACCGGCAGCTCTTGGATGCCGAGCGGCATCGTTCGGCTTTGGGACGACCAGCCTCGGAGACCTGGGCCGATACGTGGTCCCTGGCGGGTCCGCAGCTCGAGAGCGTGCTAGGCGGCGGTCCGGCGATCTTCCACGCGGACCAGCCGATTGCCTACCGGCGCGACGGCGAGATCCGCGAGCACTACTACACCTCCAGCTTCTCACCCATTCCGGATGAGGCGGCGCTCCAAGGCGTCGGTGGCGTGCTCTGCGTGGCCGCCGAGACCACCCCGGCCACCCTGCTGCGCGAAAGCGAGGAGCGCTTCCGCGCTATTGTCGAGACCGCGACGGACTACGCCATCTTCACTACCGACCCGGAAGGCCGGATCGAGACCTGGCCGCCCGGAGCCCAGAAGGTGTTCGGGTGGACGGCCAACGAAGCTGTGGGCCAGCCCGCGGATATCACCTTCACGCCCGAGGACCGCCAAGCCGGCCAGCCCGCCAAGGAGCGGGAAGAAGCGCTGGCAACTGGGCAGGCCCCCCAACGATCGCTGGCACGTCCGCAAGGACGGCTCGCGCGTCTTCATCGAAGGGGTGGTCCGGCCGATTGCTGGGTCCGACAGTGGACCGACCGGTTTCCTCATGGTGGGTCAGGATGTGACCCAATGGCGGGCCGCGGAGGAGCGGCTGCAGCTTGCCACTGAGGCTGCCCGGATCGGCATCTTCGACGTCGATCTCGTCACAGGTGCGATGGCGTGGGATCCGCGGCAGAGGGACCTCTGGGGCATTGGGCCGGACGAGGTCATCACCGACGAGCTGTTCTTGTCCGGCATTCACCCCGACGACCAGGACCGGGTGGAGGCGGCCCTGGCGCGTGCCAACGATCCATCGGGCGACCATCTCTACGCGGCCGAGTATCGGGTGCGCCACTGCGAGAGCGGCAGCGAGTGCTGGGTGGCAGCTACGGGCCGCGTCCACTTCGACGGCCCGTGGCCCGTGCGGCTGATCGGGACAGTGCAGGACATCTCCGAGCGCAAGCGCACCGAGGCGGCTCTGCGCCGGAGCGAGGCGCGCCTGCGCGAGCTGAACGAGACGCTGGAGCAGCGAGTCGCCGAGCGCACGGCCGAGCGCGACCGGGTCTGGCGGCTCTCGCGCGACCTCTTCGTCATCCTTGGCGCTGACGGCATCGTCCGCGCCATCAACCCGGCCGTGAGCACGATCCTCGGCTATGAGCCTCGTGAGGTGGTGGGTCACTCCTTCCGGCGGTTCGTGCGCTCGGAAGATGCCGAGCCCACCCAGCAGGCCATCAACGAGGCCGCCGCAGGCCATGACGTCACCAGCTTCGAGGCGCGCTTCCACCATCGGGACGGGACACTCCGGTGGCTCTCCTGGCACACCTCGGTCGAGGGTGAACTGGTCTATGCCTACGGCCGCGACATCACCGGAGACAAGGAGCGGCAGGCGCAGCTCAAGACGGCCAAGGCCGCACGTCACGAGGCGGACGCGCTTTACCGCGCCTACTTCCAGAACTCGGCCGAGGGACTCTTCGTGATCGGCGTGCGGCCCGAGGGCGGCTTCACGGTCGACGAGGTGAACCCGGCGCACCAGAAAGCCCTCGCCGGCCTCGGCCTTGAGCCTGTGCGTGGACAGCCGCTTGAGGAGCAGCTCCCGCCCGAGGCGGCTAAGGTGGTGTCCGCCAACTACCGCCGGGTGCTCGAGACGGGCGAGATCCAGCGCTACCGCGAGAGCGCCGACATCGCCGGGCAGTTGATGCACTTCGAGACCGTGCTCGTCCCGGTGCGCGACGAGGCGGGGCGCATTGTCCGGATCGTCGGCTCGGGCCGGGATATGACGGCTCAGGTCCAAGCCGAGGAGGCGCTACGTCAGAGCCAAAAGATGGACGCCATGGGCCAGCTCACGGGAGGCGTCGCTCACGACTTCAACAACCTCCTGACCCCGATCCTGGGGGGTCTCGATCGCCTGCAGCGCAAGGGCGTGGGCGACGAGCGCGACCGGCGGATGATCGACGGGGCGCTGCAGTCGGCTGAGCGGGCCCGGACCCTGGTCCAGCGGCTTCTCGCCTTTGCGCGCCGCCAGCCGCTTCAGCCGACGGCCATCGATGTGGCCGAGCTGATCCAGGGGATGGCCGGCCTGGTGGCCAGCACCACGGGTCCGCAGATCCGCGTGGCGGTGGCCGTGGAACCCGACCTCCCCGCGGCCATGGCTGACGCCAACCAGCTCGAGATGGCGATCCTGAACCTGGCTGTGAACGGGCGCGATGCGATGCCCGAAGGCGGCACACTGCGCATCTCGGCCACCAGCGAGGTGGTGGGACTGGAGCAGACCTCGGTCGCCGCGGCTCCGGGCCGCTACGTGCGCCTGTCGGTCGCTGACACCGGCATCGGCATGGACGAGGCGACGCTCGCCCGAGCAGTGGAGCCCTTCTTCTCGACCAAGGGCATCGGCCGGGGCACCGGGCTTGGACTCAGCATGGTGCATGGACTGGCGTTGCAACTCGGCGGCGCCCTCACGATCCAGAGCAAGCCCGGGCTGGGCACCAACGTCGAGCTGTGGCTGCCAGCGGCGGAGGCGGAGGTCACGGCCGGCGCAACGGTAGCCTCGATCCCGGACGAGCAGGAGAACACCCCTGCCACCAAGGGCACCGTCCTTCTCGTCGACGATGAGGCGCTCGTGCGCGCCACCGTGGCTGACATGCTGAGCGACCTGGGCTATGGCGTGGTCGAAGCGGGATCCGCCGAGGCGGCCTTGCGCCTCCTCGACGAAGGGTTTGTCCCGGACCTGCTGGTCACGGACCATCTGATGCCGGGGCTCACGGGCACTGAGCTGGCCCATACCCTCCGGCAGCGACGTCCTCACCTCCCGGTGCTCATCGTCAGTGGCTACTCCGAGGTGGAAGGCATCGCCCCGGACCTGCCCCGGCTCACCAAGCCGTTCCGGCCGGCCGACCTTGTGGCAGGTTTGGCCGGTTTAACGCGGCCAGCGTCGCCGAACCCTCCATCAGATCCGACTGGATCGGGACGGGGTTCTTCCTGAGTCAAGGAGCGACTTTGGAGCCTGTAGGGGCCTGAGCGGCCGTAGCGTTGACGAGGACCGCGGGCCAGCCTCCTTACACAATCTGTAGGCTTCTGGACGAGGCCCTGTGCTTGGACATCTCTGGAGGCCATCACACCCGTAGGAGGCCAGCGGCCCCAGAATACGCACCTGATACCAGCGGCCATTGGCGTTGACTCTGGGCTTTGCGGGCGTGGGCTGGGGTGATTCACTCTGTGTGGGAGCATGGAGGGAGGCGGCGATGCCGACGGGCCGACCTTTGGAGATCACGCGGACTGAACTGTCACCGGCCGATCGGCGACGCGCAGCAGCGCGGAGCCGGGATGCCGATGCGGCGCGACGCATGCTGACCATCGGGCTGGTGCTGGAGGGCAAGAGCCGCAAGGAGGCCGCGGAGAGCTGCGGCATGGACCGGCAGACGCTGCGAGACTGGGTGATCCGCTACAACGCGGACGGGGTGGCAGGGCTGTCGGACCGCGTGCCGCCCGGGCCGGCTTTTCGCCTCACGCCCGAGCAGTTGGCCGAACTGTCCGAGATCGTCGAGGCAGGGCCCGATCCGGCGGTTGATCAGGTCGTGCGCTGGCGCCGGATGGACCTGCGCCGAGTGATCCGTGAACGCTACGGCGTCGAGTTCCACGAGCGCACGGTGGGCAAGCTCCTTCATCGGATGGGCTTTGCCCGGCTGTCGGTCCGCCCCAAGCACCCGAAGGCCGACCCGGCCGCGCAAGCGGAGTGGGGAAAAAAGCTTCGGCCAGCACGTGCAGGACGCCCTGCCGGAGAACGCCCGCGACAAACCGATCGAGGTCTGGTTTGCCGATGAGGCCAGGGTTGGCCAGCAGGGCACGCTGACCCGGATCTGGGCGCGCAAAGGCACCCGGCCTCGAGCGCCGCGGGACTGCCGTTACAATTGGGCCTACCTCTTTGGCGCCGTCTGCCCCGAGCGCGGCGTGGGTGCCGGCCTGGTCATGCCCTATGCCGACACCCAAGCCATGACCGCACACCTGGCCGAGATCAGCACCGCCGTTGCCCCAGGGGCGCACGCCATCCTGGTCCTCGACGGCGCCGGCTGGCACGCCTCAGGCGCTTTGGTTGTGCCCCCCAACATCACCTTGCTGCCGCTGCCACCGCACAGCCCCGAGCTCAACCCGGTCGAGAACGTCTGGGCCTACCTCCGCCAGGACTGGCTCAGTCTCCAAGTCTGGGACGACTACCCCGCCATTGTCGAGGCCTGCTGCCAAGCCTGGACCCGCTTCCTGGCCCAGCCGGAAGTGGTCCGCTCCGTCACCACCCGAGCTTGGGCCAGGGTCGATGCCTAGGGCCGTTGGTATGAGATCCGCACAGGCTAACCGGCTGAAGCGCCTAGGTCCCCAAACAGTGGAGATCCCAAGAAACACGCACAGGCCACCCAGTGCTGGGATTCCAGAGACGGACATTCGGCCGAGACAACGGAAACACGCGCTGCCGTATTTACCCGACGACGTTCTCGGACCTTGTCTGTCCAGCCCGTTAGCCCTATTTACCATCCATGCGGATGGCCAGAGGATGGCAAAATGGCGAGCGATGTGATCGAGTTCCGACCAAGGGTGCCGGACACCGAGAAGATCACCATCAACCTCGGGTATGTGGACTTGGGCCAGATCGACTTGCTGGTGCGCGAGGGCTTCTACTCGAACCGTACCGACCTGATCCGGACCGCGATCCGTCGGGAGCTTGACCGGCACGGCGAGGCCGTGAAGCAGTCGGTGGCGCGGCACCAACTGGACCTCGGCCTGCGGCACTACACCCGGGCCGACCTGGAGAAGGTCAAGGCCGCCGGCGAGCAGTTGCATATCCAGGTTCTGGGCCTCGCCGTCATTGCAGCCGACGTGCCTCCTGAACTCGCCCGCGAGACGATCGCCTCCATCCATGTGCTGGGCGCCCTGTCGGCCCCGGCGGCTGTGAAGACGGCGCTGGCCGACCGCATCCGCTGATCTCTGGGTTCCCTCTCGGACCAAGCCGACGACCTCTGCTCCCTTCTTCTGGAAGGGCTTGCCCTCGCTGGGCCTCGGGCCAGCACACACAGGAGCTCACCCCATGCACCACCTCTCACAGGCCGACATGATGGAGGCCACCCGCCTCACCCGCGAGGGCCGCCTCGGGGATGCCATGGCACTCCTGCAAGGCAAGCGGCACACCGATCCGCCGTCCGCCTCCGGTCGAGTTGCTGAGGAAACAACCCAGACCTCGGCTCAGAGTGCGCAGACTCTGATCGACTTGGTACCGCCTTCGGCTCCGGACGGCACGTGGACGGCGCCTTTCATGAAGGGCACCGCCTCTGCTGGCGGGCCAAGCGCTCCTTCCGCGATGTCTGCAGGCCTACATGAGCTTATGGACCGCATGGCCGGGCTGGGCGGCAGGGACGGAGCCCGCGCGGGCCTGCACAAGGTGCTGCGGCGCAAGCTCGGCGATGGCGTCGCGCCTGGAGTGCGACAGGTGCGCAGTCCGCTCCCCCAGGGCGCTCGCTTCGAGGAGCACGTGTATTCCAACGAAGCCGGCAGCCGACCCTACAAGCTCTACGTGCCCTCGACCCATCGAGGCCAGGCCCTTCCTCTCGTGGTGATGCTCCACGGCTGCACGCAGTCGCCCGACGACTTCGCCGCCGGCACGCGCATGAACGAACTGGCCGAGGAGCTGGGCTTCTTTGTCGCCTATCCGGGGCAGACCCCCGCCGCGAACCTGCAGAAGTGCTGGAACTGGTTCAACGCGGCCGATCAGCGGCGGGGTCAGGGCGAGCCCTTGCTGATCGCCGGCATCACCCGGGAGGTTATGCACGGCCTTCCCGTGCAGGAGGGGCGGGTCTACATCGCGGGTCTCTCGGCCGGCGGAGCCAAGGCGGCGATCATGGGTGCCACCTATCCCGATCTCTACGCCGCCGTGGGCGTCCACTCCGGTCTGGCCTGCGGAGCCGCGCGGGACATGGCCTCCGCCTTCAGCGCCATGAAGCAGGGCGGCGGCGTGGCCGGGGTGCGCGCCGGCTCGGGTCAACCCATGCCCACCATCATCTTCCACGGCGATCGGGACACCACGGTCCATCCGGTCAACGGCGACGAGGTTGCGGCCCAGGCCCGGGCCGGAGCCGCGCCCCGCACGGAGGTCGATCGCGGCACATCGAAGGGAGGCATGAGGTTCACACGCGCGGTCCATCGGGACGACACGGGTCGGGCCATGCTGGAGCAGTGGGTGCTCCATGGCGCAGGCCACGCTTGGTCGGGGGGCAGCACAGCTGGAACCTACACCGACCCGCGTGGCCCTGACGCCAGCCGCGAGATGGTGCGGTTCTTCCTGGACCAGGACACGGCGGCCAAGCCCAGTGCCTGAACCGCTGCCGGTCATTGACGCACAGAGGAGCCGTCCACAGGCTTTGGTTCCCTTGCCACCTGGCAGGTGCCTTGTCACAGGCACAACCAACATTGTGGTTCGGAACGTCGTCTCCCTGAGAGTGGCCCGAGGGAGGCAGCTGGGTGGTCCGATCAGGGGCCCTGGCCGGGACGGGTGACACGCTCAAACAGTCGGTCCGTCGCGAGGATTGCATCTCCGCCGATGAGCGTCAGCAGGTGCTTGAGCGCGGCGACATAGGCCGCCTCCGCCTGAGCGGGCGGCAGCGTCCCAAAGATGATCTTCTCTAGGTCCTGCAGGATGGACTCGGCGTTCTCGATCTCGTCGGAGCTGGCGGTAAAGGCGTAAGGCAGGCGGTCGGCGTTCATCATTTACGTGTCGTGTCGCAGGGAGGCCGAAGAATGGCCAGAAGCGGCTCAACTTCCGCGCGACAGTCCACACACTGTTTTCGCCCTAACAGCTGGGGAATGGGGGGTCGATGGGGGACAGACCGTCTCGCTCTCAACGACGACCTTACAGGACAGGCGCTTAGCCTCCGACTATGGCGGAGCGTGCGTCCGCCGAACCTGCTCTCCGAACTCTAGGCCCCGCCCATGGTGCCCGTGATGGGAAGCGTGCAGGCGGTGGCGCCCTGCTGGTCGGTGACGTGCAGCCGCCATTCGGGTTCGCCCCAGAACTGGCCGTCGATGCCCTTGAGCATCTCGCCGGCCAAGGTAACCGCCGCCGCGCGGGCCTCCTCCGGGCCCTTCAGGTCGGTGCCGTCAGCGGACTCGGCATAGGGTCCACCCTCGATGTTGAAGAAGTAGCGCGGCATGGGAGCCCCTCCCTGCTCCCGAACCCTCAAGCGAACAGACCGTTCCCACCTTTCAGCTTAGCGCCCAAGCCTGGCACCATTAGGAACTCTGGCGGTCCCGACCGCAAATGGCAGACGGAAAGGCTCGAGGGGCTGCTTATGTGGTGGTGCGGGAGGCCCATCCGGGCGCAAGCGTCCGCAGATGCAGGTACTCGATGTGGAAGCCGGCCAGGTCGGCCAGTGCCGCGCGTTGGTGGATGGTCAGCCGCCCCCGCCCGACCGAGAGGAGCCCTTGCGCCCTGAGGTCCTGGAGAGTGCGGTTGACATGAACGATCGAGAGCCCGGTGGCTTCGGCCAGAACGCTCTGGGTGATCGGGAAGGGGCAGCTGCCGTCGTGGGCGAGGCCAGCGACCTCCATGCGGGCCATGATCTCGCAAAGGAGGTGCGCGATGCGCGGGAGGGCCGGGCGCTGGCCCACGTTGAGAACCCACTCGCGGAAGATGGAGGCATCCACCAGCGTGATGCGCCAGAGGTAGGCCGTGAGCCGCGGGAACTCTTGGCAGAGCGGCCAGAGATCGGCGTGCTCCATGTAGGCCAGCCGACAGTCGGAGAGGGTCCAGATGTCGCTGTCCAGTACCTCCAAGTGCAGGCTCAGAAGGTCTGGCAGGTCGCCGGGGATGTGGAAGGTCATGATCTGGCGCCGGCCCTCCGGGGTGAGCTTGGAGGTGGCCAGGAAGCCCTCCAGGACCATAAAGCTCGTCGAGGGGCGATCTCCGGTGCGGATGACCTGCTCGTCGGCTTCGACCTCGACAACCCGGATGGGGACGCTGGCCAGAGCCGTGCGCTCGGCGGGCGTGAGGGGCAGGGCGCGCTCGAGCTTGAGGAGCAGGGGATGAAGGGGCGGCACCGCAGATCCCGATCGTGAGAAGACAGGTTGCCGGCGCAGATGCGCCTCCGGTCGCTGAACCCGGGTGGGCCCGGGATGTTCCGAACCGAGGCTCACGGTGCGATCGCAGGGCCTTGTGCTGGACTCGTCTGATTTTTGGGCCACTCCGGATTCGGCACACCTGATCCCAACAATGTTCCGCCACCAGACAGCTAGGCCCGGCACCGCTGGCCTGGGGATTGGGCATCTGCCGCGGCCGGGCCGGTACAAGGTTCACATCTTGGCGACTGGGTGGTGCCGTTGGCGATGATCAACGCGCGAGAAGGCTGTTTGTGATACACTGCACGCAGCCCGCCAGTATTGAAGGGCGGGCGTTTTTTCATTGGAAGGGAATTGCCATGAAGACGTTACTCGTCGCCCTCGCCGCTCTGGCGGGGTCCGTCACACTCGCCTCTGCCGAGACCCACTTCACCAGCCTCTCCGACGTGCAGCATCGTGACGGCATCATGGAGCTCGGCACCATCAGGAGTGAGGGTGACGGAATGGTTCAGGTCTACTCGTACCAAGCTGGCGAGAAGGGTCCGATGCTGGGCTGGGAGGCCCTTCATGCCGGGGCCAACCCGGACATCAAGGTGCCTCTGACTAGCAGCACGCCCTTCACCACCGCCTTGGCCGAGATCGTGCTGGACGGCCAAGTCGTGGCCACTCAGCGCATCCGGATCGAGAACTGACGCGACGCCACGCGTGTGGCCCCGCTTGGGGAAGGCGCCGGCACCTGTCGGCGCCTTTTCCATGTCCCACAGAGCCAGTGCCTTGCACTACTCTGCCAGGACGGTGTGGTAGACTGCGGGGGTGTTCACGGGAGGTGCCGTGATGACCAGCCCCACAACCGACTGGCGGGCCGCCTTTGAGACTTGGCTCGCCCTCTTTCTGGCCCGGCTCGGTCGGGTTGAACAGCGCCGCTGGGCGCCGGTGTACCTGCAAGGACTGCTCGGGCCGGGCGAGCGCAAGAGTGTGGAGCCGATAGCCGCGCGCGTGGCGCCCGGGGACGTCCAGCAGCTGCATCACTTCATCTCCACCTCGCCGTGGCGATGTGAGCCGCTCGAAGAGGAGCTGGTGCGGGCGGCCGACCGGCTGGTCGGTGGGCCGGATGCCGTGCTGGTCATCGACGACACCGCGCTGGTGAAGCAGGGGCGACACTCGGTGGGGGTGGCGCGGCAATACTGCGGGCAGCTTGGGCCAAGAAGGCCAACTGCCAAGCTCTGGTCTCATTGACGCTGGCGCGCCGCGAGGTACCAGTGTGCGTAGGTCTGCGCCTGTTCCTGCCGCAGGCCTGGGCCGAAGATGCGGAGCGACGGATCCGCGCCGGGGTGCCGGAGGGCATCCCCGGCCGGCCCAAGTGGCAGATCGCCTTGGAGGAGGTCGAACGGATCCGGTCAGCCGGGGGGCGCTTCGGGACGGTGCTGGCCGATGCCGACTACGGCAGGATGGCCGAGTTCCGGCAGGGCCTCTCGGAGCAGGGTCTCGCCTGGGCGGTGGGCGTCCAGCCCATCCAGACGGTCTACCCGGCCGAGGCCGTGATCCGGCCACCGCCGGTGCGGACCAGCGGCCGGCCCGCCAAGCACCCGGTCTCCTCACTCAGAAGCCAAACCGCCACGGCGGCGATCGCCGCCCTGCCGAACGCGAGTTGGCGGCGGACCCTGTCGTGGCGGCGCGGCACCAAGGGCGATCTCCAAGCCGACTTCGCCGCGCTGCGGGTCCGGGTGGCCGATGGTCCGCTGATCGCGCACAACCATCGCCTGCCGGGGCAGGCCGCCTGGCTCGTATGCGAGCGCCGCAGCTCCGGCGAGCACAAGTACACCCTGAGCAACCTGCCCGAGGACACATCGCTGGCGAGCCTGGCCGGGCTCATCAAGGAACGCTGGGTCTGCGAGCAGATGCACCAGCAGATGAAGGAGGAGCTCGGCCTCGACCACGTCGAGGGCCGCAGCTGGCAGGGCCTGCACCACCATGCGCTCATGACAATGATCGCCTTTGCCTTTCTTCAGCACCTCCGGCTCGGGGGGAAAAACCACCACCAGCCCCGGACCGCCGCCCAGCCCCTTCCTGCCGCAGGTGCGCTGGCAACTCGTCGCCACCCTGGACCGGTTCGCGCGGCTCTGCCCGCACTGCCACAGGCCCGTGCCCTACCACCTCCGGCTATGAAGATGGCAGAGTAGTGCTTCCGTAATGGGCCCTGTCTCGTCAAGTCCCTCCTGAGTGCCGGTCCTGTCGCTGGTGTCATGCTTCCGTCCGTGGTCAGCCTGGCGCTGCCACATCATGCCATCAGATGAGGAGCCGGCAGGCCAATCTAAGACGCGTGGTTTGCTCAAGGCTTCCACTGCACTACTCCCGACCTTGCCAAGCTTCCGTCCCAGCGACGGGACCTCAGCCGAAGCGGTGCCGTTCGTGGCCCGCTTCGATCACCTTGCCCTCCCCTCAGACAACTCCCGGCGCTTTGGTCCAGCGGAAGTCGGTGGCATCGACCCACATGCGGTGGAGGATGACCGCAAGCTTGCGAGCCAGGGCAACCTTGGCCTTCTTGGTACCGCGCCGCTTGGCGATGCCCATGGCCCAAGCCTTCAGGCCTGAGAAGCGCGTGGTCCGTGTCAGCATGATATGGGCCGCCTCGTAGAGCGCGGTCCTGACCATCTCGTCGCCGACCTTGGAGATCCCGCCGTCGAGGTCGGTCTCGCCTGACTGGTACTTCTTCGGCGTGAGGCCGAAGTGCGCCCCCACTGCTTTGGACGAGCGGAAGCGGCCTGGGTCGTCAACGGCCGCACGGTAGGTCAGCGCCACCAGCGCGCCCACACCGGGAACACTCATCAGCCGATGGCAAACCGGATCCTGGCGCGCGATGGCCAGCATCTGGCGGTGGAGCGCGGTGAACTCCCGCCACATCGCGGCTCGGGCCTGAAGCATGGCGCCGATCACGGCTGCCAGCATCGCGTGGCCGGGGATCAGCTCGCGCACACGCGCCTCGAAGCGGCCGCGGCTGACCTCGCCGACCTTGAGGCCAAATCCGCGCAGGAGCCCGCGGATGCTGAGCTCGACGTCCAGCAGCGTCGATTGCAGCAGCTTGCGCCCGGCGAGCAGCGCCCGCACCGCGCGGGCATCGGCCGACTTGGCATGGACCGGGCGGAACCAGCCCAGGCGCAGAAGCTGTGCGATGCCACGGGCGTCCTTGCGGTCGGTCTTGATGGTCATCGCCGAGAGCGCCGCTTTGACGTGACGGGTCTCGAGCAGTGCCACCTCGTGCCCCGCCGCCACTAGGCCGGCGTGCAGCCACTGCGACAAGGGCCCGGCCTCGAGCCCGATCCGCACCACCGGCCAAGTCAGTTGGGCGAAGAAGCGGGCCAGGGCCTCAGGCTCGCTCGGCACCTTCGCTTCGCGGACGATCTTGCCAGCGGCATCCATGATGCAGACGCTGCTGTCTTTCAGGGAGACGTCGATCCCAGCATGATAGTCCATGGCTGTTCCTCGATGAGGCTTGGGGCCGAGACCCTCGTACCCCGGTTGAACACCATCACTCTGAGGGACAGCCGCCCAAGCCGCTACCTGGGCGGCACAGGCCCATTACGGCATCTAGGCCCAGCACCACGGACGGGTATCGTCCGAGCTTCTGGTGGCCTTTAGGGGTCACCTCGATGAGCCCGCCCCGGGCGGCATCGAACTCTGCCCAATCCCGATGGACCTTCGGCCCTCGCGGGGGCCGGCGTAAGTAGCTTACACCTCTAGGCAGTGGGCGTGCTCGGCGCCGGCCTGCACTTGGAGAATCCTGTGAAGCTCGTCCTGTTCGCGCTCGGCAGCGTACTCATTGCGTTGACCGGGCTCGCCCGCCTGCGAAGCGCGCGCTGGTGGATCCGGGTCGCAGACTACCCTCGCATGCAGATTGCTTGCGGCCTCGCCTTGGTGCTGCTTCTTCACGCGACCCTGGTGAACGTCCTTCCCCGTTCCGCCCCAGAGCTCATCATCCCCCGCGCCGCCCCACAGGACGTCAGTGCCGCTCTCTCCGTACAGATCATCGCTGCCGCCCTGGCCCCTCAGGTAGTCGATCCCGGAGCCGCCATGCAGCGTATCGTTGTTAGAGCCGCCGTAGAGGTAGTCGATACCGCCATAGCCCCAGAGGTTGTCCTGGCCGCCGGCGCCTCAGAGCACGTCGTCACCATTGGTCCCATCGAGCCGTCCGCCCAGCGGACTTGCAAACCTGACAGCCATGCCAAACTCCTCCTGTTCACGTGCCGGCGTCGTTTCACGTTGAGTGAGCCAGTCGTTCCAATGCGGCGGCTACGATTGGGAGACTTGAGCCCTTCAGGCCCAGGCGGTCAGACCCCACCCTGCGCCGCACCGATCCAGTCATGAGAGTGATGAGCCAAGCCTACCAGGGCTGTGCCTGCGTGCGGTTCTGCGTGCCATGCGTCCCCCGGTGACAGGACCAGATGCACTTCGAACTTCGGACCATTCGCTTTCTGAGACGTTGGCCCGCATGGACTGAACCTACACGAGCCAGCACGGCCGGTCAAAACCTGCGCTTGCGGATGGCTCACCATCCCCAGAAGGCGCACTCGGGTCGGTGGCCGGCCGGCACTGACCCGAACGCCCGTAGTCACGGATCAGTGCCTAGGCCCGGCAGCAGAGCCGATCTAGAACACCCTGCCTGGTTGGTACCCAGCCGCTCTCTCAAGCAACTCGTCCACTCTTCCGTCCACCTTTTAGGGCGAAAGGACAGGGCGGGTGCCCTGTTCTCCGGAGCCTCACCACGCAGTAGCTTGGAAAGGCACGTGCGCGCTTACGGAGCGTGGAAGGCCACCCAGATGCCGTTGTCGGACGATCCTCTCGGTACAGCCATGGACCGATCTTCTTGGGAGCGCAGCATAATGAAAGCTGGTGCAGGGCTACTTCGTTAAGATGTTGGCAGGAAAGACGGCCAAGCGGCGGCCTTTTTCCGACCCGATCCGGCTATTGCGAGGTCCGACTTGTTACATTGTGAAACAGAGCACAACAGACAAGAGGCTGATGGTTGCACTGCCTCCGAACAGGAGACCGATTGCATGAAAGCCGACTCCTATGGGCTTGGAGCGACATTGCGAAAGCGGTGAAGCTGACCATCAAAGCCCTGTAAAGGCACTCGAGTCCTCCACATCCGGCCCCAGTGTGGTCATCATCTTGAGTGACAAAAGTTACACATGAAGTCGTGACGCCCAAGAGCCTACCAGGCGCGCTTCGGCCGCCTTCTGCGCCCGATGAGCCAAGCCCAATAAGGGGTCGCGACCAGCAAAGGAAGGGAGCGGAAATCGTGACGTACAAGCTGTTCGAGGAAATGCGGCTGCTGCGGGTCGCTAGGGTACCGCATCGTTATGCTAGGCAGGTAAGATGGCTACCGCAGATCGGGGACGTGGTTCCCGACTTCAAAGCGGAGACCACGAACGGCCCTCTCAGCTTCTACGAGTGGGCTGGGGAGAGCTGGACCTATCTCTTCAGTCATCCGGCCGCCTTCACGCCGGTCTGCACCACGGAGATGGTGTCGCTGGCCGCCAATGTCCTGAACTTCGACCAGCGCAACGTGAAGCTCCTCGGTCTTTGCGGCTCCTCGCTCGAGGACCAGCGCCGCTGGCACGGCGACCTCAGCCGGAGCCTAGGAGCTGAGATCTCCTTCCCGATGATCGCAGACACCCAACGTATCCTGTCCCAGCTATTTGGCATGCTGCACTGGGAGGAAAGCTGCGAGTTTGCCATCCGCAAGTCGCTGCTCATCGGTCCCGACAGGAAGATTCGAATGATCTCCGAGACCCCGCTGCTGGTGGGCCGAAACACCGATGAGGTGCTCCGCTCGATCGATGCTGTGCAGACGGTCGATGCCTACAATGTTGGGGTTCCCGCCGACTGGAAGAAGGGCCAGGAGTGCCTTCTGCTTCCCGGTGAGTGCGGCGAGCCCCGGTTCGATCATTGGCACTCCGCGCGCATCGTCCGTTCCTACCTCAAGTTCGTCGCCAACCCCTGGCGGTCCGCTCCCAGACTGGACCGGTCCAGCGGGACAGACACCGCGCCGATCGCTGCGGCAGCTTAAGCGGCCAGGAGGACTTCGGCGCCTCCTAAACGATTGCCCACAGTTTGCTGGTTCACCGCCCCTTGGCAAAGGCAGGCTAGGAGTTCTCCGGCCTGCCCCAGGGTTGTTCGGCTCCGCTGCGGTTGCGGGTATTTCGACGTCCATGATCGCAGGCTGGCCAGAGCCTTTGACCAGCAAGGTTGGTGCGACAGCAGCCGCTGGCGACCGAAACATCGGGCGGAGAGGCGTAGTCAAGGAGCAAGAAAGACCACAAGGATGAGCATCGAACCCTTCCTGGGCGTCGCAAGCTTGCGCCAGCTTCTCGTAGTCCGGCCGCAAGGCTTCTGCGACGAGCTGCTGCTGGACGACATTCGCCAGATCCACACCGCCGCCCGGCAGCTTTTCCATGGGGTACTAGGGCAGCGCGTTCTCGACCCGGCCACACTCGAGAAGATGCTCTGGTCGCTTGAACGTCAGATCGAGGCCGGGCAGGACCTTCAGGCGCAACTGGAAGGCCGCAACGCGAGCGGCGAGACCCAGGCCGAGTTGGCTGACCTCATCGCTTACTTCGAGGCGGTCTGTCGCACACTCGTGGGACGGTCTAGCACCCGGCAATTCGTCTTCAGGCCATAGCATCACTGACCAGAGCGCTTGGCCGTTGCGCTCATGGCGGGCAAGCTCTTCCGATCTCGAGCCAGTTCAAGATGCGCCGTCACGTCTCCAGCTCGCCACTTGTCGAGCCGACAAAGCGCAGGGTGCAGACGATCGCCCCCTGCTCGTCGGTGACGTAGAGCCGGCGATCCGGTGAGCGCCAGAAGTCGACAGCCTGGTCCTTCATCAACTGGCCAGCCAACGTGGCGGCTTCGGTAAGGACCGCGTCCGGGCTGTCGAAGACCTCCTCGATCGGCTGGAGGTCGGGGCTGCTCGGGAAATGGAAGACGTATTTGGGCACTCCGCCCTCCTTGATCCTCGATGTCACACAAGCCGGTCCGGAGGCAGTCGTTGCGGCGTTAGCGATGACCGGGCAATGACCTACATCTCTGCGCGTTCCACGGCATAGGCCTGCAAATCTCTGACCTACCAACTCACGGGTGATGCACAGGCCGCCAGCACTGGGATGAAACACTGTGCTGTGCGACGGTTTGCTCCCTCCGATCCCATCCACCGAGTCGCGAACAAAGGACGCGATCGTTTCCGGCTTGGATCGCTGTGTCGCTGTCCGAGACTCCCCAGTCAACTGGCTGGATCTCGGCCGTTCCCTTGGATTAGCGTACCCACATCTGAGGTATAGAGCCCGGGCTCACTCTCATCGGCATCAAGGGCCATGACATCGGTGGATACCGTCACGCCGGTTGCGATCCCGCCGTCCGACGTGAACGACTGGGTCTCCACATGGGCGCCGCTCCCTGTCGAAAGGCTGAATGCTTTCAGCTGACCGTCTTCCTGGAGCAGCACGAGTTCCACGCGCGACGTGATTGGCTCGGCTTCCTGGGCCAATACCTGCGCTGGAGTGCTAAGTCCGCCTCCCAGGAGTAGGCCAACGAGAAGAGTGCGATCTAGGCGCAGGCTCATGAGGTCGTTCCTTTGTCTCGCAGGTTCGCAGGAGGCGGGCACACCCGTCAGAACCGCATCTGGACGGCCGCCAGCAGCATATGCTCGGACGTCCCAATCCGCCGCCCGGCTGCATCCTTGCCATAGCTGTAGTCGGCCCTCGCCCACTGCACCTTCAGCTCCGTCACTTGGGGGCCAGTGCCTAGGTCGAGAGACAGTCCGGCACGCGCCTGGATGTAGCTCTCCTCGGTGGAGAAGGGCATATGCTCGGCCGTCAGAGTCAGGCGGGGTTAACCCTGTAGGTGAGCCCGAAGGTGGTGCTCGTGGCGCCGGTGTCGGTGTTGACGTCACTGAACCGCTCGCGGGCGGTCAGAGACAGAGGACCGCTCTGATAGCCCCCGACCAGATCGATGCCGCTTGAACCCTCACCCAGACGAGGGACCGAGCCATCGAGGTTGGGGCGGTCCAGTTCAGCGTGGGCTGCCACCCCGAGAGTGAAGTTCCGGTCCTCCGAGAGCTTGAAGCGCCGGCTCAGACGACCCTCAACCTCGCTGTAGTGGTCCTGATCAGGGTTGCTGTAGACGTCCGCGCGTAGATAAGCCGACCAGCCCTGTTCGGTGTTCAGAGCATAATCGGCTCCGACATAGGCGGTGGTCTCATCGGACAGGATGACGCCCGTGTAGTAGCGCAGCACGCTCGTGCCGCTCGTCCGGTTGCCCGAGAACGAAAGGTGCGGGACGTAGCGATAGGTGGAGACCTCCTGGGAGATCACCCGCCGGGTGGCCTCTTGGGTTGTGACGTCCACCCCTGTCTGAACGAACAGATTATCGATGTCGGAGAAGTCGAGTTCGGTGATCTGCTGATCGATCGCGTCAACCACGGTGATGGTGCCGTCGCTCAGGCCATCCCATGCGACATCGAGGCCGCCTTGGGTAAACTGCGATGCAACATCCCTTCGAGGGCCGGTTGGCACATAAGAGACGCGATTTGTTACGCTCACGTCCCGGACCTGCGAGAAGCCGAGCCAGACGCCGTTCGTCCAGGCGACCGGCGTCTCAGAAGCCCGTCGGGCGGGGCTGGCACTATGCGTCACCCGCGACACGCCGGACTGATAGGCAGTGATGCTGTCGCGAGGCAGGCGCAAGTTGTTGGCCGAGAGGAAGAGATTGTTGCTGATGCGCAGGTTGGGATCGCCGTCCCCTGCGGGCAGCTGCCCATCCAAAGCTGGCAGGAGCCATGCGGCCGCCTGCAAGATGAACGCGGTCTGGGTCCACTCGTCCTCGTCGAGCAGCGTGAAACTACGGATGGTCCGGCCGAGTGAGGCCTGCGTGCTGCTGCTGGTGAGGTTCTGCTCGACCCGGGACAGGGTCAGGACCGAGCGCTGCTCGACATCTTCATATCGGCTGATGCGATTGGCACCTGACCTGTCCTGAGACAGCGTGAAGCCGGTGTTTGAGAAGTCCAGGTCCATCCCAACCACGTCGCCGCCGGCAACCCCGCGCTGGAAGCCAGGCGCCTTGAGAGCCTCATGAGTCTCAAGACTGATTTCCTGTCCAAACTGCGAGCTGAGGATGAACCCGCCCGGCACAAGCGTGTTAGGGTCGACACGGTGGGGATCCACCTCAAGGCCAGGGGTATAGGTGCAGAGCGCACCGGGAGCGGCTTCGGGCGCAATGCATCCCCCCGTGACGCTGAGACGCACCCGCGATCCCAGCAGGTCTACAGCCTCCTCTCGCGTGGTGGTGATCGTCCGATGTTGGTCTGCGGATTGGAGCTGGAGATACCAACCGACCTGCCGACGCTGGAACAGGCGACCCTCGATCCCCTCGCTCAGGTCGCTTCTCAGGGCATAGGTCCCGGTGAAGTCGAGGGACGATCTGCGATGTGCCCCATCCAAGACTCCGGCTGACAGAAAGCCCGTGGCTCCATAATCGAGAGTGATGCCGTTCAGCACGAAGCGACCCGTCAAGGGCACGACATTCCGCTGTCCCGGCTGACGCAGTTCGGGTTCCGAACGGCGGTTCTCCTGCTGGAGGTCATATCTGAAGCTCTGGTCTGCTCCAGAAGCGTCCTGAGCCACCGCAGCGCCACCCAGATGGATCAGCAACGCAGCCGCGCTGCACGGGAGGGCAAGGCTCCGGATGTGTCGCTGTCCCAAGTGAGCTAATCCCTATCGGCGCAGTATGAAAATGCTCAAGGCGGAGCAGGGCCCCGCCTCAAGCGTCCTGGATCTGCCTGATCAGGGCAGGATCGGGCCGCAGTAGACGGGCCCATAGGGCTGGCAGCCCGTGTAAATCTCGTTCGACTCGGTCACGTTGACCTCAGACTCGTAGCCAATGGCCCGATCATCGATGCCAACCAGGGACTCGAGATCCGTGTTGGAGTTGTTGGTGGCGCCCGCGTTGGCGGTCGAGCCGGTCACCGGGCCGGACACAACAGCAGTCGAGTTGGCGACGGCGGCATGATCACCCGTGGCGACCGACACGGCGAGAGAGTCGAGGCTGCTGCCCGTGGTCGGCATCATGTCGGCGCCATAGGTCACCTGGCCATCGGTGCCAAAGGTGGCGCCGATCGAGACGGCGATCGCCGGCGAGGACGGCTCCTCATAGGCTTGCGCCGGAGCGGCCAGCGGAAGGACCACCAGGGCCGCTCCGAGGAGCGACGTGGTCAGACGGTTCATCTTGGTCATGTTGCTTATGTCCCTGATTTTGCTGTGGCTTCAGAGGTTTCTCTAGCCCGCGGGGCGCATCTAGCAAACGGATCGGATGATCAGCAACGTGACCGGCCTGGTTGGGCAGCAGCATCAGAGTTACTGCGGCACGTATGTAACATTTATTACATATAGATTCGATAAGGGAATGTTTTTATTCAGTTTTAATTATACCTCGAGGATGCCCGACTGTTTCCTTGGCAGTGTCCAAATTGTTCCCGATTTCGAAAGGACGGTCTGTGCGCCCCAGACCCGCGCTTCCCTCTTCGCCTTGATCTGGATCTTGATCCTCGCTCACACGGGGATTGCCGAACCGGACTTGGGCAACCTCTTATGCTGCTGGGGTCCAGAGTTATGGGGCCTGCTCTGCCCTTAGATCGCCCCCGGGGCAGGCCGCGACAGATCCCGGTCTGCTCGATGAGGATAGACAAGAGACCGACCTTCTGGCCAGAGGCCAAGGCGGACCTCAAGCTTGGCATTCATGTCTTCAAGATAGCTGAGGAGCTCGGTCACCTGGCTCTGAAGGCAAGGATCAGACCCGTCCGCAATCAGCTTCAGGCGCAAGTCTCTTGCTGCACCAACTTGGCGGACCACGGAGGCGTGGAGTTGGCCCAACGTGCTCTCGTCAGTGCGGCCGTTCTCCAGGGCCGGTCCGATAACTCGGCGAGCGGCCCACTCGATCCTGGTTAGGGCTTCATGCATCTTGAGCTCCTCCGAGTTGTTGCCGCAAGTCCCGCTTGCCAGCCTGACTGGTTTCTGCGGACAGCATCCGACAGAGGTCCTCGATCGTGACCTGCGACATCAGGGACGGCTGGAAGGCTCCGTCGATTAGATATCGCTCGAGGGTTTTGGGTCGGAGACCAGCGGTCTCAACCAAGTGCATGCTCCATTCGGGAAATAGCCGGTAGGGAACGGTGTTGGTGCTGACGATCTGAATGTCGTCATGAGAGGGGTCCTGCATGATCCGCGACAGGCACCATCCCACTCGGGCCCGATCACCCTCCAGGAGCTGGACGAAGTTCTGCTCGCTGACGATGAGCACCCCGGTGATGTCGTCCCGGAGGTTGTTGCGGCGCGAGGTCTGCAGGATCGCGTTCAGGGTTTCAGGGGCTCGGTCTATGCGCCGGGATGAGTAGATCAGCCGTGTGGGTCCCACTGCCTCGTGCCTCGTTCTTGATGATCGTTGGCATGGGACGCCATCCCAGGACCGGGCGATAGATTATGTAACAAATATTACTTATAGGCGAGAACAACCGGGGGCAAGAGGCAGCAACCCCCGATTGCAGATGGAGGCGAGCCTGCGACCTTGGGCCTCAGGCTGCTGCGGAGCTGCGAGAGAACATACTAGATCTGGATGGCGCGCCTGACTGGCGTTTTCCCCGTCGCTGTCCGCGCTGGAACTGCAGGAATTGTCCCGGTCCGCCAGATGGGCAGCGACAGGCTGAGGTAATCGGGACGGAAGTGGCCGACGTCGACCAATCGGTCCCAGTCGTGGATGGTCAGCCGACCGTTCTCGAAGGTCAGAAGGTTCTGCCGCCGCAGCTCCTGCAAGGAGCGGTTCATGTGGATCCGGGACAGCCCAATCGCATCGCTCAGATCGACTTGGTTGAGGGGCATCTCGTAACTCCCTTCGCGCGCCAGGCCATAGGCCTCCAGCCTCACCGCCATCTCGCAGAAGAGATGCGCAAGACGGCTGACGGCGGACCGGTGGCCCACGTTGACGATCCACTCCCGATGGATTGAGGCGAACACCAGCGCACTGGCCCAGAAGATGTGTCCAATCCGCGGAAAGTGCAGGCTGAGCCCGTAGAGCTCCCGGCTGTCAAAGGCCGCAAGCCGGCACGCTGACATAGCCTGAATGTCGGTATCCAGAGGCAGGTCGGGATGGGACATCAGGGTCGGCATGTCGCCGGGGATGCTGAAGAACATGATCTGGCGCTTGCCGTCCTCGACCTCCCGCGAGGTACTGACGAAGCCCTCAAGCACGAGGTAGGCCATGGCCGGGAGCTCTCCGGCGTTCAGGATCAGCTCCCCCGACGAAAACAAGAGTAGCTGGTGGGGTACTGCGGATACAGCGGCGAGCTCCTCCGCGGACATCTTTAGCACCGGTCTCATCCGTGCGACCAGAGGATGGGAGGCGGAGGTGCCGGATATGCTCATGAGAGGTCAGAAACTCAGGCGAAGATTTGCAGGGAACTGGTCATGGCTCTTGTCTTAAGGGCAAGGCTTACATCACCTCGCGGATGGCTGGCCAGATGTCTTCAGCCGTCGTCCTTCCACGCTGTCCGGGAACTGCCGGCTGAAGGGCGCAGGTCAGGAGAGTTGGTGACCTCTTTGGGCCCTTATACCAACGGCCCTAGGCATCGACCCTGGCCCAAGCTCGGGTGGTGACGGAGCGGACCACTTCCGGCTGGGCCAGGAAGCGGGTCCAGGCTTGGCAGCAGGCCTCGACAATGGCGGGG
>NZ_KK088585.1 GCF_000600335.2 Rubellimicrobium mesophilum DSM 19309
CCCGCCAGCCCCTCGTCAAGGGCTTCGCCGTGGGCCGCACCATCTTCGGCTCCGCCGCCCGCGCCTGGCTCAGGGGCGAGATGACCGACGAGCAGGCCGTCGCCCAGATGGCCGAGCGCTTCCGCACCCTCGCCCAGGTCTGGGACCAGGCCAGGGCGGGGCAGGGGGCCGTGGGGGCCGCCGCGTGAGCCGCACCCTGTCCATGCGCTTCCAGAACCTCCCCGGCTCCCGGGCCGGGCTGGGGCGCACGGGCACCCGGACCCTGATCGCCGACCGTCCCGACGGGGTGGCCGGCGGCCAGGGCCTCGGCTTCAACGGCGCGGAGCTTCTCGCCGCCGCGCTGGGCGGCTGCTTCTGGAACGACCTCCACTACGCCGCCGAGGCGCGGGGCATCACCCTCGGCCCCGTCGATGTCGCCGCCGAGGTCACGCTCGACGGCCACCCCCTCCGCGTGACCGCCGCCGGCATCCGCGCCCGCGTGGCCGCCGAGACCCCCGCCCAGGCCCGCGAATGCTTCGACGCGGCCTGCGCCGACTCCACCATCGCCAATTCCGTCATGGCGGCCTTCCCGGTCGCCTTCGCCTTCGAGGACCACTGACATGACGACGATCCGCCTGACCGCCGCGCAGGCCATGATCCGCTGGCTCCAGGCCCAGCTCGCCGAGGACGGCACGCCCTTCATCTCCGGCTGCTGGGCGATCTTCGGGCACGGCAACGTCGCCGGCATGGGCGAGGCGCTGCACGGCGCCCGCGACACCTTCCAGACCTATCGCGGCCACAACGAGCAGGGCATGGCCCACGCCGCCATCGCCTACGCCAAGCAGCTCGGCCGCAGCCACGCCATGATGGTGACGAGCTCCATCGGCCCCGGCGCGCTCAACATGGTGACGGCGGCGGGCCTCGCCCACGTCAACCGCCTGCCGGTGCTCTTCGTCCCCGGCGACGTCTTCGCCAACCGCGGCCCCGACCCGGTGCTCCAGCAGGTCGAGGCGTTCCACGACGGCACCGTCTCGGCCAACGACTGCTTCAAGCCGGTCAGCCGCTACTACGACCGGATCGAGCGGCCCGAGCAGCTCCTCTCCGCGCTCCCCCGCGCCATGCGCGTGATGACCGACCCCGCCGACTGCGGCCCGGTCACGCTCGCCTTCTGCCAGGACGTACAGGCCGAGGCCTACGAATGGCCCGAGTCCTTCTTCGAGACCCGCGTCTGGCGCCGCCGCCGTCCCCAGCCCGACCCGGTCGAGGTGCAGGCCGTGGCCACCCTGATCCGCAACGCCGAATCCCCGGTGATCGTCGCCGGCGGCGGCGTCCACTACGGCCACGCCACCGAGACCTTCCGCCGCTTCGTCGAGGCCACCGGCATCCCCGTGGTGGAGAGCCAGGCCGGCAAGTCCTCGCTCCCCTGGGACCACCCGCTGAACCTGGGCGCCGTGGGCGTGACCGGCACCGCGAGCGCCAACGCCACCTGCGCGCAGGCGGACCTCGTGATCGGCGTCGGCACCCGCTTCGCGGACTTCACCACCGGCTCCTGGGCGCTCTTCTCCCGCCCGAACCGCAAGCTCGCGAGCCTCAACGTCCAGGCCTACGACGCGGTGAAGCACGGCGCCGAGCCGCTCTGCGCCGATGCCGAGGCCGGACTGGAGGCGCTCCTGATCGCGCTCGGCGCCTACAAGGCCAAGCCGGTCCCCGCTTCGCTCAAGGCCGACTGGTTCGCCGACGTCGACCCGCTCACCGCTGCGCCCAAGGCCGACGACAACGCGCGCCCCACCGACCAGCAGGTCATCGGCGCCGTCCAGCGCGCCTCGGGTCCCGACACCGTGGTCATGTGCGCCGCCGGCACCATGCCCGGGGAGCTCCACAAGCTCTGGAAGGCCACGCGCCCCATGTCCTACCACATGGAATACGGCTTCTCCTGCATGGGCTACGAGGTCGCCGGCGCGCTCGGCATCAAGATGGCCGAGCCCGACCGCGACGTGATCTGCATGGTCGGCGACGGCTCCTACATGATGCTGAACAGCGAGCTCGCCGCCGCCGCGATGATGCAGGTGCCCTTCACCGTCGTCATCACCGACAACCGGGGCTACGGCTGCATCAACCGCCTGCAGATGTCGACGGGGAGCGCCGAGTTCAACAACCTCCTCGCCCACGCCCATGGCGGCCCGAACAGCAACATCGACTTCGCCGCCCACGCGGCCTCGATGGGCGCCGAGGCGGTCAAGGTCGGCGGCATCGCCGAGCTGGAGCAGGCCCTCGCCCGCCGCCATAATGCCAAGGGCCCCTACGTCGTCGTCATCGACACCGACCCCTACCCGAACACGCCGTTCGGCGGCTTCTGGTGGGACGTGGCCGTGCCGGAAGTGAGCGAGCGCAAGGAAGTCCGCGCCGCGCGCACCGGCTACGAGGCCATGGTCCGGGTGCAGGCCCGCAACTGACGCCCCCAGGGCGGCCCTGGACAGGGGCCGCCCCATCGCGGAGGAAGGCCCCATGGACAAGTTCTTCGACTTCAACCACCCCTTCTTCCGCCCGCTCTGGCTGCGCGTCCTGATCGTCGCGCTCTGCCTCGTCTGGGCCATGGTCGAGGCCGGCACCGGCGAGATGATGTGGGCGATGATCTTCGCCGCCATCGGCCTCTATGCCGGCTACGGCTTCTTCATCAACTTCAACCCGCGCGAGCCCGACGACAAATGAGCCGCCTCCTGATCCATCCGGCCGGCGAGACCGGCAAGGTCCACGACGTCACGCCCGAGAGCGCCGGCTGGGGCTACGTGGGCTTCGGCCTCTACCGCCTCCAGCCCGGCGAGCGCGCGGCGGAGCAGACCGGCGACACCGAGGTCATCCTCGTCCTCGTCGAGGGCAAGGCCCGCATCACCGGCGCGGGGCAGGACTGGGGCGAGATGGGCAACCGCATGGACGTCTTCGAGAAGACGCCGCCCCACTGCCTCTACCTGCCGAACGGGACGGACTGGGAGGCCGTCGCGACCACGCCCTGCACCCTCGCCGTCTGCGCCGCGCCCGGCAAGGGCAACTACCCGGCCCAGCGCCTTGGCCCCGAGGGGATCGAGCTCACGCCCCGCGGCAAGGGCACCAACACCCGCCATGTCAACAACATCGCCATGGAGATGCGGGACGTCGCGGACTCGCTCCTCGTCACCGAGGTCTTCACCCCGGCGGGCCACTGGTCGAGCTACCCGAGCCACCGCCACGACGAGGACGACTTCCCGAGGATGACCTACCTTGAGGAGACCTACTACATGCGCCTGAACCCCGCGCAGGGCTTCGGCATCCAGCGGGTCTACACCGAGGACGGCTCGCTCGACGAGACGATGGCGGTCAAGAACCACGACGTGACCCTCGTCCCCAAGGGCCACCACCCCTGCGGCGCGCCCTACGGCTACGAGCTCTACTACCTCAACGTCATGGCCGGCCCGCTCCGCAAGTGGCGCTTCCAGAACGACCCCGACCACGACTGGATCGCGCAGCGCGACGCGGGGTAGTGGGCCGCGACCCTCCAGCAGGGTGCGCTGCGGCGCACCTCGCGGCATCGGCCCCCGCCTCGGCTGCGTCCACCGTGGGCGGCGCCATGTCACCACGCCATGGCCGCCTCGCGCGACGGGCATCCCTGCCAGGCAGGCGCCCAGCCGCACCCGCCGGCACCTTCGGACCGCTCTGATTCGCGGCTCCTCGACGTCAGCTCGCCGGGGGCGACGCAACACCCGTGCGTGAGCCCTTTTACCAGTCGTGCCAGTCACTTACATTGAGGGTGTTGCGTGGCCACGGGGGGCAACGAACGCCCGGGTAACGCCTCATTAACCTGCCCGCCGCATCCTTCTCACATGGAGCACCGCCCCGCGACGCCTCCCTCCCGGCCCGCTCAAGACCTCACAGCAGGAGAGCGCTTGCGCCGGAGGAGGCCTCAAGGATCGGGGCTCCCCTCGGCAGGGGCTTTGGACGGCCAGCCCCTCGCCAGGACCAACATGACCATCCATGTCCGGGGCTCCGGCCCTTTGCCCTGCGTGCAAAGGCGGAGAGAGGCTCCACGGACGAGAGCTCTTTGAACCGAAGGCGCGGGCCCCCTTCGGCCTGGGAGGCGTCAGGCGAGGCGCCGCAAAGACCCAGCCGCCGCGGGCCGAAGCCCGCCCCCCGCAGCCTGGGCCTCAGCCACCCGGCCTGCGGCCACCGGACAAGACCAGGGCGCGGTCATCCACGCAGCCCGGTGACTGTCCGGACCCGACTCTCGCGCGCTCCTCGCCGCGCGCGAGCCCCTCTCTCCGTCAGAACTCCCGGTGCTGCGGCAGGTCGTCCGTGATCGTTAACCACGGCGCCTTGGAGCCCACCATGATGTGCATCTGGATCGGCAGCGATGGCGCGTCGGTCAGCGTCCCGTAGGTCACATGCGCCCACGTTCCCTCGCGCACGATGCTGTAGAGGAGCGACCCGCAGTCGCGGCAGCGGAGGTCATGGGTCCCGTCCGGCTCGCCCACCACGAGCAGCCGGTCCTGCCCCCGCGTCAGCCGGACCTTCTCCACCTCGATTCCGCCCATGGGCTTGAACGCCGACCCCATGGCCTTCCGGCAGCGCGAGCAGTGGCAGTTCATCGCATACTTGAAGTCGTCCTCGACCTCGTAGCCCACCGCCCCGCAGAGGCATCCGCCCCTCAGCCGTTCAGGTGACGACATCGGGCCCCTCGCGCCCGGTGTGCCGCCGGATCCCGGCGATCCCGTCCGCCGCCTGCGCGATGGGCGCCAGCGCCTCGGCCGGGTCCCGGTCCAGCCGCGACGGATCGGTCTCCAGCGCCTCCAGGTAGACCCGCAGCGTCGCGCCCACCGTCCCGGTCCCCGACAGCCGGAACACCACGCGCCCGCCGCCCTCGAAGCCGATGCGCAGCCCCTGCCGCTCCGACCGCGAGCCGTCCACCGGATCGTCGTAGGCGAACTCGTCGGCGCTCGCGACCGTCAGCCCGGCAAAGCTCTTCCCCGGCAGCGACGGCAGCGCCGCCCGCAGCCCATCGTAGAGAGCGTTGGCCTTCTCGGTCTCCACGTCCTCGTAGTCGTGCCGCGAGTAGTAGTTGCGCCCGTAGGTCCGCCAATGCTCCTCCATCAGCGCCTTCACGGACTGCTTCGTGTCCGCGAGGATGTTGAGCCACAGCAGCACCGCCCAGAGCCCGTCCTTCTCCCTTACGTGGTCCGAGCCCGTCCCCGCCGACTCCTCGCCGCAGAGCGTCACCTTCCCGGCATCGAGGAGGTTCCCGAAGAACTTCCACCCCGTCGGCGTCTCGTAGCAGGCCATCCCCTTCGCGGCCGCGACCCGGTCCACCGCCCCCGAGGTCGGCATCGACCGCGCCACGCCCTTGAGGCCGCCCCGATACCCCGGCGCCCGATGCGCGTGGGCCGCCAGCAGCGCCAGCGAATCCGACGGCGTCACGTAGACCCCCTTGCCGAGGATCATGTTCCGGTCGCCATCCCCGTCCGAGGCCGCCCCGAAGTCCGGCGCGTCCGGCGCCATCATCGCGTCCACCAGCTCCTTGGCCCAGATCGGGTTCGGGTCCGGATGCCCGCCGCCGAAGTCCGGCGAAGGCACGGCGTTGACCACCGTCCCCTCCGGCGCCCCAAGCCGCCCCTCCAGGATGTCCTTCGCATAGGGCCCCGTCACTGCGTGCATCGCATCGAACCGCGCCCGGAAGCCGCCGGCGAACAGCGCCCGGATCGCGTCGAAGTCGAAGAGCCGCTCCATCAGCGCCGCATAGTCCTCGACCGGATCGACCACCTCGACCGCCATGTCGCCGAGCCGCGTCTCCCCCAGCTTGGACAGGTCCACGTCCTGCCCGACGAGGATGCGGTATTCCGCGATCCCCCTGGTCGCCTCGAAGATGCGGTCCGTCACGTTCTCCGGCGCCGGCCCCCCGTTCGGCGTGTTGTACTTGAGCCCGAAGTCGGCGTCCTCGCCGCCGGGGTTGTGCGAGGCCGACAGGATCAGCCCGCCGTCCGTGCCCCTCTGCCGGATCAGGTTCGACGCCGCCGGCGTGGAGAGCAGCGCCCCCCGCCCGACGATCACCCGCTTGGCCCCGTTCGCCGCCGCCATCCTCAGGATCACCTGCGAGGCGCGGTCGTTGAAGTAGCGCCCGTCGCCCCCAGCACGAGGGTCTTGCCCTCGACGCCCCCGATCCCGTCGAAGATCGACTGGACGTAGTTCTCCAGGAAGTGCGGCTCCATGAAGACCCGCGTCCTCTTCCTCAGCCCGCTGGTGCCCGGCTTCTGGCCGCCGATGGGGGTGGTGCGGACGGTCGCGATCTCCATGATGGGCCTCTCCTCCTCAGGGGCGCGGGACGATGGGCTGGGGCTCGAGCGCCAGCACCACCACCGAATCGGCGGCGACCTGCACGGCACGCGAGGCGCGGTGGGGCACGAGGCCGGGCCGGGCGGTGTCCACATGGAGCACCCAGCACCGGTCGAGCGGCAGCTCGGGCAGCATCACCAGATCCGGGCCGCCCACGTTGAAGATGGCGAAGAGCGCATCCTCGCGATGCGCGCGGGCCAGGTAGTCGGGCGTCCCCGAGGCGACGCGCATCTCGGCCGCGATCAGCTTCTGGCCCAGGTTGTTCCAGTCGGGTTCCGACATCACCTCGCCGTCGGCCCGGCGCCAGAAGAGGTCCACCTGCCCGTCGATCACGCGGGACCGCGAATGCAGGAAGCGCTTCTGCCGCAGGATCGGGTGGCGCCTGCGGAAGGCGACGATGCGGCGGCAGAACTCCAAGAACTCCGCATCGGCGTGATCCCAGTCCACCCAGCCGGTCTCGTTGTCCTGGCAGTAGGCGTTGTTGTTGCCGCGCTGGGAGTTGCCGAGCTCGTCCCCTGCCAGGATCATCGGCGTGCCCTGCGCCAGCATCAGCGTCGCCATCATGTTCCGCCGCCGCCGCGCCCGCGCGGCGTTGATCGCGGCGTCCTGCGTCGGTCCCTCGATGCCCAGGTCGTCCGAGTTGTTGTGCGAGTGCCCGTCGCGGTTCCCCTCGCCATTGGCCTCGTTCCGCTTCTCCCGGTAGGAGACGAGGTCCATCAGCGTGAAGCCGTCATGCGCGGTCAGGAAGTTGACCGAGGAGGTCGCCGCCCGCCCGTCGTGGTCGAACTTGAGCGCCGAGCCCGAGATCCGCATGGCGAGCTTGCGGGTCATGTCCGGGTCGCCCCGCCAGTAGCGGCGCACCTGGTCGCGGAACTTGTCGTTCCATTCGAGGAACGGCGCCGGGAAGGCGCCGAGCTGGTAGCCCCCCGGTCCCCGACCGTCCCAGGGCTCCGGGCGATCAGCTTCAGCCGCCCCAGCCACCGGGTCCTGCCGCAGGGCCTGGAGAAAGGGGTGGTTCCGGTCGAAGCCCCGCATGGTCCGCCCCAGGGAGGTGGCGAGGTCGAAGCGGAAGCCGTCCACGCGCATCGCCGTGGCCCAGTGGCGCAAGCTGTCCATGACCATCCGCATGACGAACGGGTGGTCCATGTTGAGCATGTTCCCGGTGCCCGTGTCGTCGATGTAGTAGCGGGGGCTCTCGGCCAGCCGGTAGTAGCTGGCGTTGTCGATGCCGCGGAAGCTCAGCGTGGGCCCCATCTGGTTGCCCTCGCAGGTGTGGTTGTAGACCACGTCGAGGATCACCTCGAGCCCCGCCGCATGGAACCGCCGGACCATCTCCTGGACGTCCGAGAGCTGCCCCGTCGTCATGTAGCGCGGCTCGGGCGCGAAGAAGCCCAGGGTCATGTAGCCCCCAGTAGTTCCTGAGGCCCTTCTCCACGAGGAAGCGGTCGTCCACGAAGGCCTGCACCGGCAGGAGCTCCACGGTCGTGACGCCGAGCTTCACGAGGTGGTCGAGCACCGGGTCCGAGGCCATCGCCGCGAAGGTGCCCGGCTCCGCGATGTCGCGACGCCCCATGGTCAGGCCCTTCACATGGGCCTCGTAGATCACCGTCTCGGTCGGCGGCCGGTCGGGCCGCCGGTCCGTGCCCCAGTCGAAGCCCGGGTCCGTCACCACGCCGCGCGGCACGAAGTTGGACGAGTCGCGCGTGTCGAAGGTAAGGTCCCCATGCCGCGAGGCGGTGTCGTAGCCGTAGAGCGCGTCGTCCCAGGTGACGGCCCCGGCGATCCGCATGGCATAGGGATCGAGCAGGAGCTTGTGGGGGTTGAAGCGGTGCCCCTCGTCGGGGCGGTAGGGGCCGTGGACGCGGTAGCCGTAGGCCTGCCCCGGCATCAGCCCCGGCACGTAGCCGTGCCAGACATGGCCGTCACGCTCGGGCAGGTCGATCCACTCGGCCTCCCAGCGGCCATCGGGCGAGAACAGGCAGAGCGTGACGCGCGTCGCGTGCTGGGAGAAGAGGGCGAAGTTCACGCCCTCGCCGTCCCAGGTCGCGCCCAGCGGGTCGGGGCGGCCGCCCACGATCGCGCCGTGGGACAGCGTCCCGCTCGCCGTGATCTGCCCTTGGGGTTTCATGCGCGACGGGTCACATCCTGGAAGAGCCGGGCGTAGGCCTTGGCCGAGCTCTGCCAGCCTACAGGCTGGGCCATCGCATTCGCCTGCATCCGTGTCCAGACGTTGACGTCCGCGTAAAGCCTGCACAGATGCGCGAGCGCCGCACGCAGGGCGTCGGCGGTCACGGGATGGAACTGCAGCCCGGTCGCCACGCCCGCGGACAGCGCGGCCGGCGAGGCGTTGATGACCGTGTCGGCCAGACCCCCGGTCAGCGCCACCACCGGGATCGTCCCGTAGCGCAGCCCGTACATCTGCGTGAGCCCGCAGGGCTCGAAGCGCGACGGCACCAGGATCGCGTCGCCGCCGGCCATCATCCGGTGCGACAGCGCCTCGTCGTAGCCAAGCCGGACGCCCACCTGCCCCCCCTGGGCGGCGTTGCGGAAGGCCTCCTCCATCCAGCCCTCGCCCGAGCCCAGCAGCGCGAGCTGCCCGCCGTTCGACAGCAGCGTGGGCAGCGCCTCGATCAGCAGGTCGAGCCCCTTCTGTGAGGTCAGCCGCGAGACCACGACGCAGAGCGGCCCGTCGGACTCGGGCAGCCCGAACTCGGCGCGCAGCGCGGCCTTGTTCGCGGCCTTGCCCTCCGGCTGGGCGTAGGAGGTCACCGCCGGGTCCGTCGCCGGGTCCCAGACCGCCTCGTCGATGCCGTTGAGGATTCCCACGAGGTCGTCGCGCCGCTCGCGCATGATCCCGTCGAGGCCCATGCCGAACTCGGGGCGCAGGAGCTCCTCGGCGTAGGTGGGCGAGACGGTGGTGAGCTTGTCCGCCCCGACGAGGCCCGCCTTCAGCGCCGAGATGCGCCCCCAGAACTCGTAGCCGTCGGGGGTGAAGCGCTCGGGATCGAGCCGCAGCGAGGCGATGCGGGTCGGCGGCGCGAGGCCGTGGAAGGCCATGTTGTGGATGGTGAGGACCGTGCCCGTCCGCTCCCGCGCGCCCTGGGCGCGGAGGTAGTCCGGCACCAGCCCCGCCTGCCAGTCGTGGCAGTGGATCACGTCCGGCCGCCAGCCCGCGACGCCCTCGGCGGCGACGCGCGCCGCCATCCAGCAGAGGCCCGCGAAGCGCTCCGGGTTGTCGGACCAGTCGTGCCCGTCGGCGCCCAGGTAGATGGATCCCGTGCGGTCGTAGAGGTGCGGCGCCTCCACCACGAGGAGGGAGAGCCCGGCGGCGGTCGCGGCGATCAGGTTGGCGTGGCCCCCGAAGAGGTCCCAGTCCTCCATCACCGTCCCCTCGCGGGCGAGCGCGTCCAGCACCGCCGGGTAGCCCGGCAGCATCACCCGCATCTCCACCCCCTCCGGGGCGAGCGCGGCGGGAAGGGCCCCCACCACGTCGGCGAGCCCCCCCGTCTTGACGAGCGGCGCGCATTCGGAGGCGACCGACAGGACCCGGGTCATCTCGATGCGTCTCGGCGGTCCAGCATCTCCTTCGTGATGAGGGTGATGCCGCTGTCCGTGACGCGGAACCACTTCGCGTCCTCGGCTGGGTCCTCGCCCACCACGAGCCCCTCGGGGATGACGACGCCCTTGTCGATCACCACGCGGTGCAGGCGGGCGTGCCGGTTCACGGTCACGTAGGGCAGCACCACCGCATGATCGAGCACGGCGAAGGAGTTGGTGTGGACCTGCGTGAAGAGGAGCGAGTTCCTGACCTCGGTCCCCGAGATGATGCAGCCGCCCGACACCATCGAGGAGACCGCGCTGCCCCGCCGTCCCTCCTCGTCATGGATGAACTTGGCGGGCGGGGTCATCTCCGAATAGGTCCAGATGGGCCAGTCCTGGTCCCAGAGGTTCAGGTCGGGGATGAAGTTGGTGAGGTCGATGTTCGCCTGCCAGTAGGCGTCCACGGTCCCCACGTCCTTCCAGTAGGCCGGCGCGCCCGGATCGCGCACGCAGGAGTCGTCGAAGCGGTGCGCCCGCGCCGCGCCGCGCGCCACCAGCGCCGGGATCAGGTCGTTGCCGAAGTCGTGGGAGGAGTTCGGGTCCTGCGCGTCCTTGAGGAGCCACTCCTTCAGGAACGGCCAGGAAAAGACGTAGATGCCCATCGAGGCCAGCGCGAGGTTCGGGTCCTCGGGCGTCGCCGGCGGGTCCTTGGGCTTCTCGAGGAAGCTCGTGATCTTGTTGGACGCGTCCACCGCCATGACGCCGAAGGCGGTCGCCTCCTGACGCGGCACGGTCAGGCAGCCGATCGTCACGTCCGCGCCGCTCTCGACGTGCTCGCGCAGCATGACCTCGTAGTCCATCTTGTAGATGTGGTCGCCGGCCAGGATGATGATGAAGTCGACGTCGTAGCTGTCCACGATGTCGATGTTCTGCGTCACCGCGTCGGCCGTGCCCCGGTACCAGCTCTCCTCGTCCATGCGCTGCGAGGCGGGCAGGATGTCGAGGAACTCGTTCCTCTCCGCCCGGAAGAAGTTCCAGCCGCGCTGCAGGTGCCGGATCAGCGAGTGCGACTTGTACTGCGTGGCCACCGCGATCTTGCGGATGCCGGAATTCATCGCGTTCGACAGCGCGAAGTCGACGATCCGCGCCTTGCCGCCGAAGTAGACGGCGGGCTTCACCCGCCGGTCGGTGAGCTCGCGCAGCCGCGAGCCCCGTCCGCCGGCCAGGACGAAGGCCATGGACCTCTGCGTCAGTCTCCGTCGTTGCGGCATGATGAGGGGCCTCCCAACCCGTCAGCGGTCCAGCTTGAAGATCAGCGTCGAAAGCGGCGGCAGCGTCATGGGGGCCGAGAAGGGCTGCCCCATCCAGCCCCGCTCCTCGGCCAGGACGCCGCCCTGGTTGCCGCGGTTGCCGCCGTAGTAGATCGCGGCGTCGGTGTTCATCACCTCGATCCAGCGGCCGGGCAGGGGCAGGCCGATGCGGTGATCCCGCCGCTCCACGGGCGTGAAGTTGCAGACGACCACGCAGGGCGGATCGTTCTCGAAGCCCCGCCGCACCCAGGCCAGGATCGAGTTGTCGGCGTCGCCGCCCTCGATCCACTGGAAGCCCTCGGGCTCGGAGTCGCGGGCGTGGAGCGCGGGCTCGGCGCGGTAGAGCGTGTTGAGGTCGCGCACGAGGCGCTGGATGCCCCGGTGCTCGGGCCCGTGGGCGACGGCGTCCCAGTCGATCTGGGCCCGGTGGTTCCATTCGCCGCGCTGCCCGAACTCGCAGCCCATGAACAGGAGCTTCTTGCCCGGGTGCCCCCACATGAAGCCGTAATAGGCCCGGAGGTTCGCGCACTTCTCCCACCACGATCCCGGCATCTTGCCGACCATGGAGCCCTTGCCGTGCACGACCTCGTCGTGGCTGATCGGAAGGACAAAGTTCTCGCTGAAGGCGTAGTGGAGCCCGAAGGTCATCTGGTGATGGTGATGCTTCCGGTGGATGGGCTCGCGGCTCATGTAGGACAGGGTGTCGTTCATCCAGCCCATGTTCCACTTGTAGCCGAAGCCCAGGCCCCCCGCGTCCACGGGCGCCGACACGCCTGGGAAGGCGGTCGACTCCTCGGCCACGGTCATGATCCCGGGGTTCCGGCCGTAGGCGGTGGCGTTCATGCGGCGCATGAAGTCGATGGCCTCGAGGTTCTCGCGCCCGCCATGGACATTCGGGATCCACTCCCCGGCCTTCCGCGAGTAGTCGCGGTAGAGCATCGAGGCCACGGCATCGACTCGCAGCCCGTCGACGTGGTGCTCCTCGAGCCAGTAGAGCGCGTTGGCCACGAGGAAGTTCGCGACCTCCTGCCGGCCGAAGTTGTAGATCAGCGTGTTCCAGTCCTGGTGGAACCCCTCGCGCGGGTCCGAGTGCTCGTAGAGATGCGTTCCGTCGAACCGGGCGAGGCCGTGCGCGTCGGTCGGGAAGTGCGCGGGCACCCAGTCGAGGAGGACCCCCAGCCCCGCCTGGTGCGCCGCGTCCACGAGGTCGCGGAACTCGTGCGGCGGCCCGAAGCGGATCGTGGGCGCATAGAGCCCGACCGGCTGGTAGCCCCAGGAGCCGTCGAAGGGATACTCGGACAGAGGCAGGAACTCGAGATGCGTGAAGCCCATGTCCTTGGCGTAGGCCACCAGCTCCACCGCCGCCTCGCGGTAGGAGAGCGGACGCCCGCCCTCGGCCCAGACGCGCTTCCAGGACCCCAGATGCACCTCGTAGATCGAGATGGGCGCGTCGCGGCGGTGGCGGTTCGCGCGCTCCTGCATCCAGCGGCCGTCCTTCCAGCCGTAGCCCCGGATGTCGCGGATCACGCTGGCCGTCTCGGGCGGGTGCTGGGAGCCGAAGCCGACCGGGTCGGCCTTCTGCGGCAGGAGCTCCCCATGCGGGCCGATGATCTCGTACTTGTAGCAGTGGGGCTCGCCCACGCCGGGGACGAAGATCTCCCATACGCCGGTGCCGCCGCGCCGGCGCATCGGGTGGCGTCGGCCGTCCCAGGCGTTGAAGTCGCCCACCACCGAGACGCGCCGCGCGTTCGGCGCCCAGACCGCGAAGTGGGTGCCGATGGCCCCCTGGTGGACCCGGACATGGGCGCCCAGGGCCTCCCACAGCCGCAGATGGGTCCCCTCGCCCAGGAGGTACTCGTCGAGGTCGGTCAGCACCGGACCGAAGCGGTAGGCGTCGTCGTACTCCCACTGCCCGCCGTCGCCGCGTCCGCGAAGGTGATACGGCCGCTCCTCCGGCACCTGGCCGGAGAAGAGCCCGCCTTCGATGCGGGGCAGGGGATGCTCCTTACCATCCACCACCGCCGCCATCTGCTCGGCGCCGGGGTCGAATGCGGTGACCCAGGTGGCGCCGCCGTGCCGGTGCGGCCCCAGGACCGAGAAGGGATCGTCGTGACGGCCGGACAGGAGCCGCGAGACGGTCCCGGGATCGAGCGGGTGCTGAGATGTGGCTGCCATGTCAGGGGATCATAGGACCGGACGGTCCGCTCGCAAGGGCGTGATTAGCGAGCCATGCCGGTCCTGGGGACGATGTCGCCCCCGGTCTCGGGACGGATCGCGAGGATGAGTTGCGCCGGCAGCTCCCGTTCGAGGACGCGCCTGGCATTCGGGACGTCGTTGACCTCGGCTCGGCGGGTGGCGGCGCGGGACAGGCCATGGGACAGCCATCGCTGGATCAGGCGGGCCCGCAGCTCGGGCAGGGGCACGTCGATCCGGGCGGTGAGATCCCAGAGGGGCAGGAGGTCGCGCCACGGGTCCTCGTCGAAGAGGAGGTAGTTGCCCTCGCAGATGACCACCTGGCAGTCGGCGGGGACGACCTGCGCGCCGGCGATGGCGATGTCGCGGGCCCGGTCGAAGATGGGGGCCACGACCTCTCCACCCTCCTGGAGACGACGGGCGAGGTGCAGGAAGCCCCGGGCGTCCAGCGTCTCGGGCGCTCCCTTCCGCTGCCGGAGCCCCCGCGCGTCCAGCACGGCGGTGTCGAGGAGGAAGCCGTCGAGCTGCACGACCTCGGCGGCGATCCTCTGTTCCCGCAGCCGCTTGTGGAGCGCGGCAGCCATGGTGGACTTGCCCGCCGCCGGAGCCCCCGCGAGGGCCAGCAGCACCCGGGGACGCTCCGCGAGGAGTCCCTGCGCCCGCTCGGCGAGCGCCGTCACCTGTCCGGAGATGTCCAGCACGTCAGGCGGTCTCGAACTCCGTGTCCGGCACGCGGGCGCCGGTCATGTAGGCCACCGCGTCGGACATGGTGTGGTTCTGGGGCCGGATCACGCAGAGCCTGCGCCCGAGCCGGTGGACGTGGATGCGGTCCGCGACCTCGAAGACGTGGGGCATGTTGTGCGAGATCAGGATGATCGGGATGCCCCGCGACTTCACGTCGAGGATGAGCTCCAGCACGCGGCGCGATTCCTTGACGCCGAGCGCGGCCGTGGGCTCGTCGAGGATGATGACCTTGGAGCCGAAGGCGGCGGCCCGCGCCACCGCGACGCCCTGCCGCTGCCCGCCCGAGAGCGTCTCGACCGACTGGTTGATGTTCTGGATGGTCATCAGCCCGAGCTCGGTGAGCTTCTCGCGCGCGAACTTCTCCATCCTCGGACGGTCGAGCATCCGCAGCCATTCGCCCATGACGCCGGGGCGGCGCAGCTCCCGCCCCATGAACATGTTGTCGGCGATGGAGAGCGCGGGGGACATGGCGAGGGTCTGGTAGACGGTCTCGATGCCGGCCTGCCGCGCCTCGGTCGGGCTGCGGAAGCTGACTTTCTGGCCGTCCAGGAAGACGTCCCCCTCGTCGGGGATCACCGCCCCGGAGACGGCCTTGATGAGGGTGGACTTGCCGGCGCCGTTGTCGCCGATCACCGCCAGGATCTCGCCTGGGTAGAGGTCGAAGTCGCAGTTGTCGAGCGCGACGACCTTGCCGTAGCGCTTGGTGAGCCCCCGGCCGAGCAGGAGGGGCTGCTGCCCGGCCATGGTGGGGTCCTGCACGGGGGATTGCGTCTCGGTCAGCATCAGGCGGCCACCTTTCTGATCCATTGGTCCACGGCCACGGCCACGATGATGAGCAGGCCGATGAAGAAGAAGGTCCATTGCGGGTCCACGCCGAGGAGCCGGAGCCCCAGGGAGAACACGCCCACGATGAGGGCTCCGAAGAGCGCGCCCCAGATGGAGCCGCGCCCGCCGAAGAGCGAGATGCCCCCGATCACCACGGCGGTGATGGACTGGATGTTGAGCTCGGCCCCCGAGGTCGGCGACACCGAGCCGATCCGGCCGATCAGGGCCCAGCCGGCAAAGGCGCAGATCAGGCCCGAGAGCGCATAGACCGAGATCAGCGTGGCCCGCACGTTCACGCCCGAGAGTTGCGCCGCGTCCGGGTCGTCGCCGGTCGCGTAGACGTGGCGGCCCCACGCGGTGCTGCGGAGCGCGTAGGACAGCACGGCGATGAGCAGGATCATGAAGATCACGCCGTAGGTGAAGGTCGCGCCACCGCGCCCGTTCTCGTCGGCGCCGATCTTGAAGGTCTGGGCGAAGAACTGGAGCGCCGGGGCGTTGGCCTCGATGTCCTGGGCGCGGATCGTCTCGTTGGCCGAGTAGAGGAAGTTCGTGGCCAGGATGATCTGCCAGGTCCCCAGCGTCACGATGAACGGCGGCAGCTTCATCACCGCCACCAGCCAGCCGTTGATCATCCCGAGGATCGTGCCGGCCCCCAGGCCGCAAAGAATCGAGAGCGGAACGGGAATGCCATAGCGAAAGGCGAACTGGCCCATGATGACCGAGCTCAGCACGGCGATGGCGCCGACCGAGAGGTCGATGCCAGCGGTCAGGATCACCAGCGTCTGCGCCGCGGCGACGATGCCCACGAGCTGCACCTGCTGGAGGATGAGGGTCAGCGTCCCGGCCGAGAAGAAGCGCGATCCCACCAGGCCCGCGAAGAGAAGGACCGAGACGAGAAGCACGATCAGCGGCACCAGCGACGGCGCGGCGTGGAGCGCGTTCTGGAAGCGCCTGATGAGGGTCTTATCCTCGTGGAACTCGGCCACCGCCTCGGTGCGGCGCTCCTTGACCACGGCTTCGAAATTGTCCGTGCCGCTCATGCGACTCCTCCCGGCGGGGTCCTCGCCCCTTCTTGATGGAACTGGGGCGGACCAGTGGCCCGCCCCAGTCACGGTCAGTTTCAGGCCAGACCGCCCCAGCGATCAAGCGCTAAGCGAGGCATCAGCCCCAGCAGAGCTCGGCGCCCTTGGTGGTGTCGATCGACTCCACGCCTTCCGCGGGCTTGTCGGTGACGAGCGACACGCCGGTGTCGAAGAAGTCCTTGCCCTCGGTGTTCTGGGGCAGGGTCTGGTTCGTGGCGTAGTTGGCGATCGCCTGGATGCCGAGCGAGGCCATATCGAGCGGGTACTGCTGCGAGGTGGCCCCGATCACGCCGTCCTTGACGTTCTGCACGCGGGGCAGCCGCCGTCCACGGCGACGATCAGGACGTCGCTCATCCCCATGGCCTGGAGCGCCTGGTAGCCGCCGGCGGCGGCAGGCTCGTTGATCGCGTAGACCACGTTCACGTCCGGGTTCGCGGCGAGGATGTTCTCCATCGCGCGGCGGCCGCCTTCCTCGTTGCCCTGGGTCACGTCATGGCCGGCGATGCGCGGGTCGTCCTCGTCGCCGATGACGTTCACGTCCTTGGTGTCGATCCCGAAGCCGGTCATGAAGCCCTGGTCGCGGAGCACGTCCACGGTGGGCTGGCTCACGTCGAGGTCGAGGAACGCGATCTTGGCGTCGGCCGCGGCGTCGCCGAGCTGGGCGGCGGCCCACTGGCCGATGAGCTGGCCGGCCTTGAAGTTGTCGGTCGCGAAGGTCGCGTCGGCGGCGTCGATCGGGTTCAGCGGCGTGTCGAGCGTGATGACGAGGATGCCGGCGTCACGGGCCTGCTGGACCGAGGAGACGATGGCCGAGCTGTCCGAGGGGACGAGCAGGATGCCGCTCACGCCGTTGGCGATGCAGGTCTCGATGGCCTGGACCTGGGACTCGTGGTCGCCGTCCTCCTTGCCGGCGTAGGAGCTGAGCGTGATGCCGAGCTCGGCGGCCTTGGCCTCGGCGCCTTCGCGCATCTTCACGAAGAACGGGTTGGTCTCGGTCTTGGTGATGAGGCAGGCGGAGGTGCCCTCGGGGGCGGCGGTCACGTCCTGGGCGAAGGCGGCGCCGGACATGGCGACCAGGGCCAGTGCGGAGCCGGCGAGAAGCTTCTTCATTGGTAGTCCTCCCAGATGTTCGGCGTCGGCGATCCAGCCGGCACCGATCCCGGCCTCTTGGGGTCAGGGACGGGGCTAGGCTTACCACGGCCAAATCATCCGTCAATAAATAAATCCACTGGACATATATATCGGGCGGCTTATCACCTCTGTCCCAAAGGGAGGGGCGCACGATGGAATCGGGCGCGGTCCGCAGCCTGAGCTCCGGCGTCAATCAGCAGGGGCTGCGCGATCACAACGAGAGGCTGATCCTGTCCACGCTCCAGCGGCACGGCCCGCTGCCGGGCAGCGACCTCGCGCGCGTGGCGGGCCTGTCGCCGCAGACCGTGTCGGTCATCCTGCGCGAGCTGGAGGGCGAGGGCCTGATCCAGAGGGGTGAGCCGCAGCGGGGCCGGGTCGGCAAGCCGCGCGTCCCCATGAGCCTGGCGCCGGACGGCGCCTTCTCGGTAGGGCTGAAGCTCGGGCGGCGGAGCGCCGACCTCCTGCTGTCGGATTTCGACGGCGGCGTGCGGCGGCAGCTTCACACGACCTATCGCTGGCCCACGCCCGACGCCGTGTTCGACTTCCTGCGGCGGGGTCTCGAGACCTTCGCCGAGGGGCTGACGCCTGTGGAGAGGGAGCGGATCGCCGGCATCGGCATCGCCAAGCCCTACGACCTATGGGACTGGCACGAGGCCATCGGGGCGCCCAAGGGGGCGCTCGACGTCTGGCGCGAGGTGGATTACGCGGCCGAGATCGCGAGGTTCTCGTCCCTGCCGGTGTTCCTCGACAACGACGGAACCGCCGCCTGCCGGGCCGAGCACGTCTATGGCCGGGGGCGGGAGTTCCGGGACTTCGCCTACTTCTTCATAGGCTCCTTCATCGGCGGGGGCGTGGTGCTGAACCATTCGGTCTTCGAGGGGGCTTTCGGCAACGCCGGAGGCTTCGGCTCGCTCCTCGTGCGGGGGCCGGACGGGGGCGACCGGCAGCTCATCGACACGGCCTCGCTGTTCCTCCTGGAGGACGCGCTCGCGCGGGCGGGGATGGCGACCGACCGGCTCTGGGCGCAGCCGCAGGACTGGTCGGGGCTCGACGGTCCCCTCGACGACTGGATCGCCGGGACGGCGCGGCAGCTCGCGCGGGCGGCGGTGACGGTCTGCGCCGTGATCGACTTCGAGGCGGTGCTGATCGACGGGGCCTTTCCATCCGACGTGCGCACGCGCCTGGTGGAGGCGACCCGGCGCGAGGTGGGCGGGCTCGACACAAGGGGCCTCTCGCCGATGCGGATCGAGGAGGGGCGGGTGGGCGGCAACGCCCGGGCGCTCGGGGCGGCCTGCTCGCCCATCTTCTCGCGCTACCTCCTCAACACGCATGGGAGCCTCGCCGCGACCTGAGTGGGGAACATCGCTCCCTGCGGGTCCGTTATGGGGCAAGGACGTCGCGCCGTGGCGGCTCCGGCGTCCCCGGAGGGGAGGACCGATGCCATGGCCGGACACGCCGTTCTGACCGCCCACCATGCCGAGGACTGCGTCATCGACCAGCGGTGGGAGAGCTACACCGAGGGCGACCATGCCGTCTGGGGGACGCTGTTCGACCGGCAGCTCCGGACCCTGAAGGGCCATGTCTGCCAGGAGTATCTCGACGGGCTCTCGCGGCTGGGGATCGACGCCTCGGGCGTGCCGGACTTCCGGCGGATGAACGAGAGGCTGCGGGCGGCGACCGGCTGGGAGGTGGTGGCGGTGCCTGGGCTGATCCCCTCGCGGCCGTTCTTCGAGATGCTGGCCTCGCGGCGGTTCCCGGCGGGGACCTTCATCCGCTCGCGCGAGCAGCTCGACTACCTGGAGGAGCCCGACATCTTCCACGACGTCTTCGGGCACGTGCCGCTGCTGACCGACCCCGCCTATGCCGACTACATGGCCGAGTACGGGCGGATCGGGCTGGAGGCCATGGAGCGGAAGGGGGTCAAGTACCTCGCGCGGCTCAACTGGTACACGATCGAGTTCGGGCTGATCCGCAAGCCGGAGGGCGTGAAGATCTACGGGGCCGGGATCTGCTCCTCCTTCGGGGAGGCGCGGTATGTCGTCGAGGACCCCTCGGCGAACTGGCTCGGGTTCGAGGCGGAGCGGGTGCTGCGGACCGGCTACTACATCGACGACCTGCAGGCGTCCTACTTCGTGATCGACCGCTTCGAGGACCTGTTCGAGCTGCTGCGCGGGACGGACTTCCCGGCGCTCTATGATCGGGTGCGGGCCCAGCCGGAGCTCTCGCCGTTCCGGATCGAGCCCGAGGACGAGGTGATCCGGCGGGGGACGGGCGACTACTGGCGGTCGTTCCCGGAGGCCAAGGCCAGGCTCAAGTAGGGAGCAGGCGGGCGGCCTCCTTGCGGGCGAAGGGCTTGAGGCCTTCGCCATGGGCGTCGAGCCAGGCGCGGACGCGGTCGGGGTCCTTCTTGGACAGGTCGCGGAGCCACCAGGCGACGGCCTTCTGGATGAACCAGTCGCGGTCGGGCGACAGCGCCTCGCACCAGCCCAGGACGCGCTCGCGGACGGCGAGGTCCTCGGGCTTGGGGAAGCGGTCCTTGGTCCAGGGCAGCGTCATGACCAGCGCGGCGCGGCGGGTCCATAGGTGGTCCGAGTCGACCCAGGTCTCGACCTCGTCGAGGCGGCGGGGGTCGGCGGTGAGGCGGCGGCCTCCGGCGCTGCTGGCCGCGTCGGCGATGGCCCAGGCGTCGAAGGTCGGGACCCAGGAGGCGATGAGGCGCCAGACGGGCTCGTCGTCGGGGCGGATGCGGGCCTGCGTCAGGAGCTTGGCGGCGGCGATGCGGGCGTCGTGGATGTCGCTGTCCCAGAGGGCGGAGGCGAGGGCGAGGCGGTCGTCCAGCGTGATCCCCTCGCGCCAGCCGTCGGCCAGTTCCGTCAGGCGGGGGACGGGGATGCCGAGGTAGCGGCGGAGGGCCTTGTGGTAGGCGGCCTCCCGGGCGGCGAAGTCGGGGTTGGCCTCGGCCTCCAGGGCGGCGAGGGCCTCGGCGCCGGTCATCCGGGCAGGCCGGTCGGGAAGCCGTCGATGCTCTGGCGGTTCTTCTGCTGCCAGTAGGCCTCCACGCCGTCCTCGCCCCGGTCCTCGGCCCATTTCTCCAGCGTGTCGCGTTCGGAGCGGAAGTCCATGAAGGGAACGGCGTAGCCGCAGGAGGTCTGGACGAGGTCCACCGCCATGTCGAAGACCTGACGGGCGCCGAGGTCGGGCTGGAAGAGGGCGTCGAGGTCGTCCCAGCCGGGCTGACCCTTGTGGGTGACGGTTGCGGTGCCGTAGGCGCGCAGGATCAGGGGCCGGGTGGTGAAGGAGCACCACATGACGGTCATGCGGTTCGCCCGGAGGAGGTGCGCGGCCGTCTCGTTGCCGCTCCCCGTGAGGTTGCGCCAGACGAGGCGGTTGGGGCCGAGGACGCGGAGCGAGTCGCGGCCCTTGGGCGAGACGTTGACGTGGCCGTCCGGCGCGGCGGCGGCGACGAAGAAGATGGGCTGGTCGGCGACGAAGGCCCGGTGCGGGTCCTCGAATCCGGCGAACTGCTTCGCCATCTCACTCCACCGTGACGGACTTGGCGAGGTTCCTCGGCTGGTCCACGTCGGTGCCCTTGGCGATGGCGGTGTGGTAGGCGAGGAGCTGCGCCGGGACGGCGTAGAGGATCGGCGCCCAGAGCGGGGCCACGTCGGGGAGGACCAGCGTCTCCCACACGCCATGACCGGCGACGCGGGCGCCCTCGCGGTCGGTGATGAGGAGGACCTGGCCGCCCCGGGCCATCACCTCCTGCATGTTGGAGACCGTCTTGTCGAAGAGCTCGTCGTGGGGGGCCATGACGATCACGGGGACGGACTTGTCCACCAGCGCGATGGGGCCGTGCTTGAGCTCCCCGGAGGCGTAGGCCTCGGCATGGATGTAGCTGATCTCCTTGAGCTTCAGCGCGCCTTCGAGGGCCAGCGGATACATCCGGCCGCGGCCGAGGAAGAGGATGTCGCGGGCCTCGGCGAGCTGGGCGGCGATGCGGCCGGTCTCGTCGCTGGTGCCGAGGGAGTGGTTCACGAGGCCCGGAAGGGCGCGCAGGGCCGCGATGCGGTCGGCGAGAGCGTTGTCGTCGAGCTTGCCCCTCTGGCGCGCGGCTTCCACGGCGAGGACCGCGAGGACGAGGAGCTGGCAGGAGAAGGCCTTGGTCGAGGCGACGCCGATCTCGGGGCCCGCGAGGATGGGGAGGGCGAGGTCGGATTCGCGGGCGATGGAGCTCTCAGACACGTTGACGACCGAGACGATCGACTGCGCCTTGTCCCGGCAGTAGCGGAGCGCGGCGAGGGTGTCGGCGGTCTCGCCGGACTGGCTGACGAAGAGCGCGACGGTGCGGGGCGGGATCGGGGGCTCGCGGTAGCGGAACTCGGAGGCCACGTCGACGTCGACGGGGAGGCCCGCGAGCTGCTCGAACCAGTATTTCGCCACAAGGCAGGCGTAGGAGGCTGTGCCGCAGGCGACCAGGGTCAGGCGGTCCACGTCGGTGAAGTCGATGCCGGGGGCGGGGAGGCGGATCGTGCCGTCCTCGGTCAGGTAGTGGTCGAGGGCGGAGGTCAGGCGCGAGGGCTGCTCGGCGATCTCCTTGGCCATGAAGTGGCGGTGGCCGGCCTTGTCGACCTGAGCCGAGTCGATCTGGATCGTCTTGGCCGGGCGGTTGGCGAGGCGGCCGGCGCTGTCCTTGATCTGCGCGCCGTGGCGGGTGACGACGGCCCAGTCGCCCTCCTCGAGATAGGTGATCCGCGAGGTCAGGGGCGCGAGGGCGATGGCGTCGGAACCGACGAACATCTCGCCGTCGCCGTGGCCGATGGCGAGGGGGGAGCCCTTGCGGGCGGCGATCATCAGGTCCTCCTCGCCCTCGAAGAGGAAGAGGAGGGCGTAGGCGCCGTTGAGCCTCGCCAGCGTCTGCTCGACGGCCTGCTCGGGGGTGGCGCCGCCGTCGAGGAGGTGGTTGGCGAGGATGGCGACCGTCTCGGTGTCGGTGTCGGATTCCTGGATCAGGCCGATCGCGGCCAGCTCCTGCCGCAGCTCGCGGAAGTTCTCGATGATGCCGTTGTGGACGACCGAGACGCGGCCCGAGCGGTGGGGGTGGGCGTTCCTGACGGCGGGGGCGCCGTGGGTGGCCCAGCGGGTGTGGCCGATGCCGGCCTTGCCGGGGAGCGGGTCGTGGACGAGGAGGTCCGAGAGGTTCACGAGCTTGCCCACGGCGCGGCGGCGGTCGAGCGTGCCGTCATGGATCGTGGCGATCCCGGCGCTGTCGTAGCCCCGGTATTCGAGGCGCTTGAGGCTTTCGAGGATGAGCGGGGCGACCTCGTGGCTGCCCAGGATTCCGACGATTCCGCACATGGGATCAGGCTTTCGTCTTGGCGGCCTTGAGGGCGCGCAGGCGTTGGAAGAATTTCTGGGCGAAGCCGGGCTTCTCCTCCTGCCGCGCGCGGGCGAGGGCGAGGGCGCCGGGGGCCACGTCCCGGGTGATGACGGAGCCGGAGGCGGTCATGGCGCCGTCGCCGATCGTGAGGGAGCCACCAGCATCGTGTCCGAGCCGATGAAGGCGTCGCGGCCGATGACCGTCCTGTGCTTGAACACGCCGTCGTAGTTGCAGGTGACGGTGCCAGCGCCGATGTTGGTGCGCTCGCCCACCTCGGCGTCGCCGATGTAGCTCAGGTGGTTGACCTTGGCGCCCTCGTGGATCTGGGCGGCCTTGATCTCCACGAAGTTGCCGACATGGACGTCCTCGGAGAGCTCCGCCCCGGGGCGGAGGCGGGCGAAGGGGCCGACGGTCGCGCCGCGCGAGACGTGGCAGCCTTCGAGGTGGGAGAAGGCGCGGATGCGGGCGCCGGATTCGACCGTGACGCCGGGGGCGAAGACGACGTAGGGCTCGATGACCGAGTCGCGGCCGACGAAGGTGTCGTAGGCGAAGACCACGGTGTCGGGCGCGGGGAGGGAGACGCCGTTGTCGATGGCCTCATGGCGGGCGCGGGACTGGAAGGCGGCCTCGGCGGCCATGAGCTCGGCGCGGGAGTTGATGCCGAGGGTCTCGGATTCGTCGCAAGCCACGACGGTAGCGGTCATGTTGCGGGCGCGGGCGAGGCCGATGATGTCGGTCAGGTAGAACTCGCCCGAGGCGTTGTCGTTCTTCACCTCGCGCAGGAGGTCGAAGAGGAAGGTGCCCTCGGCGCAGACGACGCCGGAGTTGCAGAGCCGGATCGCGCGGGTGCTGCTGTCCGCGTCCTTCCATTCGACGATGCGGTCGAGGCTGTCGCCGGAGGTGACGAGACGGCCGTAGCGGGCATCCGGGTTCGCGGTCTCGAAGCCGAGGACGACGATGTCGGCGAGGCCACGGGCCTCGAGCATCCGCTCCAGCGTCTCGGGCGTCACGAGGGGTGTCGCCGTAGAGGACGATCACGTCGCCGTCGTGGTCGGCGAGGAGGCCATTGGCCTGGAGCACGGCGTGGGCGGTGCCCTCCTGCCGCTCCTGGTGGACGCACACGACCTCGGGGTCGAAGGCGCGGGCGGCCTTCTCGACCTCCTTGGCGCCGACGCCGGTGACGACGACGGTGCGCTCGGGGCCGAGCGCGGCGGCGGAGCGCATGGCGTGGTGGAGGAGGGGCGCGCCGGCAAGCTCGTGGAGGACCTTGGGACGATCCGAATTCATCCGCGTCCCCTGGCCCGCCGCCAGGATGACGACGCTCACGCCACCCGATCCGCTCATCACCGCCTCGCCACTCGTTTTGGTTGCGGACCTTCTATGCAACAGGTCGCCTGTTTCCAAGGGCGGGACGACCCGACGGGTTCACATCGTGCTTCGGTCGGTTACAGGGGCCCATGGAGGTGCCCATGTCCCACGGCCCGCGCACGGTGATCTTCGACCTCGACGGCACGCTGGCCGACACCAGCGGGGACCTCCTGGCCGCCGCGAACGGCTGCTTCCGGGAGCTGGGGCTGGGCGACCTGCTGGACGCGAAGGACGCGGGGGTGGCGCTGCGGGGCGGGAAGGCGATGCTGTCGCTGGGCTTCCAGCGGTCGGGGACCCACGGCGCCGAGGAGGTGGAGCGGCAGTATCCGCTCCTGCTGAAGCGCTACGAGGAGGCGATCTGCGAGCGGACGGTGCTGTATCCGGGCGCGGTGGAGGCGCTGGAGCGGCTGCGGGCCGAAGGGTATCGGACGGGGATCTGCACGAACAAGCCCGAGGGGCTGTCGGAGATCCTGCTGGAGAAGCTCGGGGTGCGGGGGCTGTTCGACAGCCTGGTCGGCGCGGACACCCTGGCGGTGCGCAAGCCCGATCCGCTGGCCTTCACGACCGCCGTGGAGAGGGCGGGCGGCGCGGCGGGACGGGCCTGCCTCGTGGGGGACAGCGACACGGACCACAGGACCGCGCGGGCGGCGGGGGTGCCGTCGATCCTCGTGGCCTTCGGGCCGTCGGGCGAGGACATGGCGGTGCTGGGGCCGGAGGTGCTGCTGGACAGCTTCGAGGAGCTGCCGGGGGTCGTGGAGCGGCTGGGGCTCTGACGCCCGAGGGCGGAGCGCCCAGCCGGCCACGATGTCGGGCCGTTACCCTTGGCGCGTGGAAAGCCACGCCGCGGATCGTGCCCGAACGGCCACCCGTCCAGTTGCCAAGCCGGCACGGGTGGGAGCGCGTCTCGACGCGCGGCGGCTGGGTCTTTGCGATGCTGCCCTAGCATCTCCCAGGAGGTGGGGGGCCCGCGCCCACCTTTCAAAGAGCTCTCGCCGGTGAAGCCTCTCACCCGTGGGTGCCCCCGGCATGGACGGTCATGGGAAGCCCGGAGTGCTGCTGGCCGTCCCAAGCGGCATCCGGGGGAGCGCTGTCCGTTGAGGCCTCCTCCGGCGCAAGCGCTCTCCTGCTCTGAGGTCTTGAGCGGGCCGGGGGGGAGGCGTCGCGGGGCGGCGCTCCTGATGCGAGAAAGATGCGGCCCAGAGGTTAACGATCCGTTACCCGGGCGTTCGTTGGGGGGTGGGGCGACGCAACACTCCGAGGGTAAGCTGTCGGTCCGGCTTGGTAATGTCTCGGGCAGGGGTGTTGCGTCGCCCTGTCGGGCGGGCTTCAGCCCGCCACGCGACAGCGGACGAATCGCTGCCCCGAGCAGGCCGGGGATGGCGGGCTGAAGCCTGCCCTGCGGGGAACGGGGACGGTGCGACTGGTCGCTGACGCCGGGATGGTGCGCCGAGGCGCACCCTGCGTCGTGGAGCCCGGACCCTCAGGCCGGCAGCGTAGGGCGCGTCATGCTGAAGACCTCGCGCACCGTGGCGTAGTCGCGGTAGCCAAGGCGGGCGAGGGGCTGGTAGCGGGTCACGTCGAAGCGCCCGTCCACGAGGCAGTCGTCGCGCAGGTGGACGCCGGTGACGGCGCCGAAGACGGCCCAGTTGGCCTCTCCGGCGAGGCGGACGATCCGCGTGAGGCGGCATTCGAGGGCAGCGGGGGCGCTGGCCACGCGGCAGCAGGGGATCGTCTCGCAGGGGGCCTTGACGACCCCGGCGGCCTCGAACTCGTCGATCTCGCGCGGGTGGGGGGCGGAGCTCGCGTTCATGGCGTCGCGGGCGGCGAACTCGACGATGTTGACGCAGAAGACGCCGGTCTCTCGGATGTTGCCGAGGGAATCCTTGGTGCCCTCGCGGTCGGGCTTGGCCTCGCTGGAGCCGAAGACGACCTGCGGGGGCGTCGAGGCCACGGCGTTGAAGAAGGAGTAGGGGCGAGGTTGTCCGCCCCCGTGGCGTCCCGCGTGGAGATCCAGGCGATCGGGCGCGGGCTGACCACGGCGTGGAAGGGGTTGTGCGGCAGGCCGTGGCCGTCGGCGGGGCGGTAGAACATGGGGCGCGCCTTGTTGACTGGGGCTCCTGCCATGATAGGGGCGGCGCGCCCGGAAGCCAGACTCGCCGGGGCCAAGGGGGACGATGGCGCGATGATGCGGCTCGCCGAGGAGACGGCGGACGACTGGTGGGAGGTCGAGGCGCTGCTCGACCTTTGCTTCGCGCCGGGGCGGGAGGCGCTGTCGTCGTATCGGCTGCGCGACGGCGTGGCGCCGGTGGCGGCGCTGTGCCTCGTGGCGCGGGACGAGGACGGGACGCTGACGGGGGCGATCCGCAACTGGCCGGTGCGGGTCGAGGGACCGGTGGGGAAGAAGTGGGCGCTGCTCCTCGGCCCCGTGGCGGTGCATCCGACGCATCAGGGCGAGGGGCTGGGGGCGATGCTCATCCTGCGGGCGCTGGAGATGGCGCGCGAGGGGGGGTGGAGCCGCGTCATCCTGGTGGGGGACCTGCCCTATTACCGGCGCTTCGGGTTCGCCAGGCTGGAGGGCGTCGAGATGCCGCCGCCCACGAATCCCGAGCGGGTGCTGGGGATCGAGCTGCGGGACAGCGCCTGGGAGGGCGTGACGGGGCGCGTGACGCGGGCGATGGGCTAGGGGGCCTGCGCAGGGGGGCTCCACCCCCACCAGCCGGGGGGCGAGGGGCGCGGTCGCGTGGTGGGGTGAAACCTCTACCCATGGAGTCCCTGTCGGCGGCGCGCGGCGACCTCATTGAAACGGGCCGTGGGGCGCCCCATTCTCATCCCCATGAGCAAGCCGCATCTCAAGGAAGTGAACCCCGACAACCCGCCCGCCCCTCTGGACGAGGCGGTCAAGGGGGAGATCGCGGGGCTCGCCCGGCGCCAGACGCGCGCGGGGGGGCTCCTGATGAAGGCCGTGAACCTCGTGGGGACGTCGGTGGAGGACGGGATGAAGGTCCTGCCCAAGGCCGTGCGGGACCAGATCGACAAGGGCACGCAGGCGGCGCTGATCCGCGCCTACGACATGGCCGCCAAGTCCCGCGCGCCCGAGGGGCGGTTCGCGAGCTTCGCCGGCTTCATCACCGGGGACCGGGCGCACAAGGCGCTGGCGGCCTTCTCGGGCGCGGTGGGGGGCGTGGGCGGGCTGCCCACGGCCCTGGCGGAGCTGCCGCTGGCGGTGACGATCATCTTCCGCGCGGTGCAGGGCGTGGCCGAGCAGCACGGGGAGGACCCGCTGTCCGAGGAGACGCGGCTGGAATGCGTGCGCGTCTTCGGGGCCGGGGGCGCGGCGAGCAAGGCGGAGGATTCGGTCAACACGTCCTTCCTGGGGGCGCGGCTGTCGCTGTCGGGGACGGCGATCAACCGGCTGGTGTCACGCGTCGCGCCGCGCTTCGCCACCGTCTTCGGGCAGAAGCTGGCCGGGCAGGCGGTGCCGATCCTGGGCGCGGCGGCGGGCGCTGGCACGAACTGGGCCTTCATCGACTACTACGTCGAGATGGCGCACGTGCATTTCGGTCTGCGGGAGCTGGCCCGCAGGCATGGCGAGGAGGCGGTGCTGGAGCACTTCCACAAGGTGCTCGCGGCGGGCGAGGTGCCGGTGAAGCGGATGTGAATCCGCCTCGCGACCCCGAAATCCGCGATCGAGCTCGGGTCATTGCCAGGAGATCGCCGCGTCGCCGCTCCGACTGCTGGGCGCGGCCGGTGCCCATCGCCATGAGGCCGTCTGCGTGGCGGTCCTGGCCTCCGGTCGAGACGGGAGCCCGGCCACCGGCGTCAGCTCGTCACGGCTGCTGGGCCAGCCATTCGGTCAGCGCGGCGCGGACGCTCTCGTCGCCCCGGATGCGGGCGGCGTCGATGATCTTGCGGGCCTCGAGGAGGTTCACGCGGCGGATCAGCGACTTGACCGGGCCAATGGAGGCCGGGCGCATCGACAGCATCCGGAAGCCCATGGCGGCGAGGGCCACGGCCTCCACCGGCCTCCCCGCGTCCTCGCCGCAGAAGGAGAGCGAGGTGCCCGCCGAGGCGCAGCGCTGGACGATGCCGGAGAGGAGCTCGAGGTAGGAGGATTCGAGCATGTCGTAGCGGCGGCGGACCCTCTCGTTGTCGCGGTCGGCGGCGAAGAAGAACTGCTTGAGGTCGTTGCCCCCCACCGAGAGGAAGTCCACCTCGCGGTAGAAGGCGTAGGAGGCGAAGGCGAGGGAGGGCGTCTCCAGCATGGCGCCGACCTCGACCCTCTCGGGGAGGGGGTGGCCCAGGATCGTCTCGCGCTCCATGGCCTTGTCGAACTCGGCCCGGGCCTGCCGGAACTCGCCGGGGTTGGCGATGAAGGGGAACATCACCGTCAGCGAGCGGCCGGCGGCGGCGCGGATCAGGGCCTGGAGCTGCATCCGAAGGACGCCGGGCTTGTCGAGGCCGAGGCGGATCGCGCGCCAGCCCATGGCGGGGTTGGGCTCGTCCTGCGGCTTCATGTAGGACAGCACCTTGTCCGAGCCGATGTCGAGCGTGCGGAAGACCACGCGGCGGCCCTTGGCGGCGTCCATGACGCGGGCGTAGAGGGCCGAGAGCTCGGCCCGCTTGGGCATCTGGTTGCGCACGAGGAACTGGAGCTCGGTGCGGAAGAGGCCCACGCCCTCGGCTCCGCTGCCGGTGAGGGAGGGGAGGTCGGCGATCAGCCCCGCGTTCATGTGGAGCGAGATCGTGGTGCCGCAGAGGCCCTGGGCGGGGAGGTCGCGAAGGTCCGCGTAGCGCTCCTGCGCGCGGGCCAGCATGGCGATCTTGTCCTCGAAGGCGCGGCGGACGGTGTCATCGGGGCGCAGGTGCGCGATGCCGCTGTCGCCGTCCACGAGGACGGGGTCGCCGTTCAGCGCCTCGGTCTGGATGCCCTCGGCGCGCAGCACGAGCGGGATGGCCCAGGCGCGGGCGACGATGGCGGCGTGGGAGCCCACGGAGCCTTCCTCGAGGATGATGCCGCGCAGGGTGCCCTTGCCGTATTCGAGGAGGTCGCCCGGCCCGATGTTGCGGGCGACGAGGACGGGGTCCGAGGGCATCTCGGCCCCGGTGTCGCGGCCCTGGCCGGTGAGGATGCGCAGCAGCCGGTTCGAGATGTCGTCGAGGTCGTGGAGGCGGTCGCGCAGGTAGGGGTCGGCCTGCGCCATGCGGGTGCGGGCGAGGGACTGCTCCTTCTCGACGGCGGCCTCGGCCGAGAGGCCGGAGCGGATGTCGTCCACCATCCGCTTGATCCAACTGCGGGAGTTGGCGATCATCCGGTAGGCCTCGAGGATCTCGACCTCGTCGGCGTCCATGCTGGTGCCGTGGGCGAGCATGTCGTCCACCTGCGCGCGCAGGGAGTCGATGGCCTGGCTCAGGCGCGCGATCTCTCGGTCGGGGTCGTCGGAGATGGGGTTCGTCACCACGACGCGGGGCTCGTGGAGGTAGACGCGGCCGGCGGTGGCGCCCTCCTGGCCCGAGAGGCCCCGGAAGGTGACGGGGCGCTGGTGGCGGGGCGAGAGCGCGCCGCCGTCGCCGCCGGTGAAGGCGCCAAGCTCGGTCATCTCGGCCAGCACCATGGCCACGACCTCGAGGGCGTAGACCTCGTCGGGGGTGTAGAGGCGCGAGGCCCGGCTCTGCACGACGAGGACGCCCAGCGCCTCGCCCAGGCGCTGGATGGGGATGCCGCAGAAGGAGGAGAAGCGCTCCTCCCCCGTCTCGGGCATGTAGCGGAAGCCGCGCTCGTGCGGGGCGTCGGGGGTGTTGATGACCTGCCGGTCGCGGGCGACGCGGCCCACGAGCCCCTCGCCCAGGCGCATCCGGGTCTTGTGGACGGATTCGGCCTTCAGCCCGACGGTGGCGCAGAGCTCGAGCGTCTCGGGGTCGCGGAAGAGGTAGATGGAGCAGACCTCGGCGCCCATGGAGTCGGCGATCAGGCAGACGATGCGGTCGAGGCGCGTCTGGCCGCCGCCGGGCTCGGCCATCGCGGCGCGCAGGCGCCCGAGGAGCTTGCGGCTCTCGCTTTCCAACCGTTCGGCCATCAGGGGTCCCCACGCCGGCGCAGGCAGGCGCCGGGGGCTTTAGAGCACAACGGGAAGAGGAGGGGAACGGGGGAGCGCTCGCCGCGCCAGTCGCGCGACCGCCGCATCGGGACGCGTCGCGCTGGGCGAGCGCCCTGAGGCTTCGGCAACCTTCGATTGAAGAAAGGACGAATTCGTGGTAATGGAAACCTGCTTTCGTCCGCGGGACCGAAGCGTTCCCGCGCAAGGTTCATTTGATGCCGTGGGGAGAAAACCACCATGCCGCTGCAATTGACCGAGAACGACTGGCGCGCCCTGTTTCCGAAGGCTCCCTCCTCCATCATCCAGGCCTTCGCCACGCAGGGCCACGTGCTCGACAGGGTCGGGATCACCGAGAGCCGGACCCGCCTCGCCTTTGCGGTGGCCAACGTGGAGCACGAGGCCGGTGGGTTCGCGATCAAGAACCTGACCGAGAACATCAATTACACCGCCGAGGGAATGGCGAAGGTATGGCCCAATCGCTTTGCCTCCGCCGATGTGGTCAGGGCGAAGTACGGCACCAAGCCGGGCTGGCAGAAGAGGGCCTTCGACGACATCTACGGCGCCCGGATGGGGAACCGCGAGGGGACGGACGACGGGTCGCGCTACATCGGTCGCGGGGGACCGCAGATCACCGGGCGCGACGGCTATCGCGAGGTGGGCCGGCGCTGCGGGCTGGACCTCGTCAACAACCCGGACCTGACGGCCTTGCCGCAGCACCAGCCCGCGATCCTGGCGGCGTTCTGGGACTGGAAGGGGCTGGCCAAGCTCGCCGATGCCGGGAACTTCAAGGCCTTCGTGAAGAGGTGGAACGGCGGCAACGTCGGCCAGAAGGACCGGGAGGCCCTGCTGAAGGGGAACGATCCCGTCATCGGCCGGCTCCAGAGCGTCGTGAGGGCGCAATCCATCCTCGACGTGCTGGAGAACATCCTCGCCGGCATGGACAAGGAGGCCGCCTGAGCGAGGCGGCCCGCCGGGCCGGCCTCAGGCCGCCGTCTTCTCCAGCCCGAAGGCGTCGTGGAGGGCCTGCACGGCGAGCTCCATGTATTTCCGGTCGATCAGCACCGAGATCTTGATCTCACTGGTGGTGATGACCTTGATGTTGACGTTCTCGGCGGCGAGCGCCTTGAACATCTGCGCGGCGACCCCGGCGTGGGAGCGCATCCCGATGCCCACGACCGAGACCTTGGCGACGCCCTGGTCGGTCACGAGGTCGTCGAAGGAGATGTCGCCCCGGGCCTTGGCCTCGGCCATCGCCCTTTCGGCGCGGAGCACCTGGTCGTTGGGGCAGGAGAAGGTCATGTCGGTGCGACCTTCCTCGGAGATGTTCTGGACGATCATGTCCACGTTCACCCCGGCCTCGGCCAGCGGGCCGAAGATGGCGGCGGCGATGCCCGGCCGGTCGGCGACCGAGGTCAGCGTCATCTTGGCCTCGTCGCGCGAATAGGCGACCCCGGCGACCGCGTTCGATTCCATGATGTCCTCCTCGTCGCAGACGAGGGTTCCAGCCTCGTCCGTCAGTTCCTCGAAGCTCGACAGCACGCGGAGCTTCACCTTGTAGCGCATCGCCAGCTCGACCGACCGGGTCTGGAGCACCTTGGCGCCGAGAGAGGCGAGCTCCAGCATCTCCTCGAAGGCGATGCGGTCGAGCTTGCGGGCCTTCTCGCAGATGCGGGGTCGGTGGTGTAGACGCCGTCCACGTCGGTGTAGATGTCGCAGCGCACGGCGCCGAAGGCCGCCGCGAAGGCGACGGCGGTGGTGTCCGATCCGCCCCGGCCGAGGGTCGTGATGCGGCCCTCCGGGCTGAGGCCCTGGAAGCCCGCGACCACGGCGACCTTCATCCCCTCGCGGAACTTGCGGAGGATGTTGTCGGTGGGGATGTCCTCGATCCGGGCGCTGCCGTGCGCGGAGGTGGTGACCAGCGGGACCTGCCAGCCCTGCCAGGAGCGGGCGGCGATGTCCATCTCCTGGAGGCGCAGGGCCATGAGGCCGGCGGTGACGTTCTCGCCCGACGACGTGACGGCGTCGTATTCGCGCGCGTCGTAGAAGGGCGAGGTCTCCTGCACCCAGCCCACGAGCTTGTTGGTCTCGCCCGCCATCGCCGAGACGATGACGATGACGTCGTGGCCCTTGGCGACCTCGATGGCGACGCGCTTGGCCGCGCGCTGGATGCGGTCGAGGTTGGCGACGGAGGTGCCGCCGAACTTCATCACGAGGATGGACATGGAGGGTCCCCTGGAACTTCGGGGGGTCTCATAAAGAGGGTCGCGGGCAGGGGCAATGGCGCCCGCGACGCGGCGTCACGGGGAGGTCAGTTCGCCTGCCGCTTCGGCACGAAGGGCAGCGGCGCCACCGGGATGCCGTCCTCGATCAGGGCCTTGGCCTCGTCCGGCTTGGCCTCGCCCCAGATGTTCCGCTCGGGCGCGTCGCCCGCGTGGATCTTGCGGGCCTCGGCGGCGAAGGAGAGGCCCACGTAGTCCGAGTTCTCCTCGACGTGGCGGCGCATGGCGGCGAGCATGGCCTCGCGCTTGTCCTGGGGCGTCGTCAGGTCCTTGGGCGAGGTGGAGACGGAAGGGGCCATCAGGGCCTTCTCGACCTTGTTCGATCCGCATTCGGCGCAGGTCAGGAGGCCCCGCGCGGCGAGGTCGTCGAAGGCTTTGGCGGACTGGAACCAGCTCTCGAACAGGTGGCCGTCCGCGCAGGAAAGGCTGTAGCGGACCATGGCCCCTCTGTCCCCGTGCTGACCTCCAGAAGATAGGAATTCATGCTGCGGGTGCAATGGGGTGGGTCGCAGCCCCCGCGACGACGTGGCCGGCCTGCCAGTGTCGTCTCGCAACCGTGAGATGGACGAAGGAGCGGGCCGCACTACAGTCGCCGCGAGAATCGATGGGGAGTCGGCCATGCAGCACCTCGTGTTCCCGCTGAGCATGCTCCTTCTGGCGGTCCTGCCCTCGGTGGGCGTGCAGGCCGCGACGGCGGAGGAGGCGCAGTTGCAGGAATTCCGGTTCAACTCGATCGACGGGGGGCAGATCGGCTTCCGGGACTGGGCCGGGCGGCCGGTGCTGGTGGCCAACACGGCCTCCCTGTGCGGCTACACGCCCCAGTACGCGGACCTCCAGGCGCTCTACGACGACTACAAGGACCGGGGGCTCGTGGTGCTCGCCGTGCCGTCGGACGACTTCAACCAGGAGCTCGGGAGCGACGCGGAGGTCAAGGACTACTGCGAGCTGCACTACGACCTCGACCTGCCGATGACGACGATCAGCCATGTGAAGGGCGACGCGGCGCTGCCGTTCTTCGCCTGGCTGCGCGAGCATGGCTTCGAGCCGCAGTGGAACTTCAACAAGGTGCTGATCGGCCCGGACGGGCGGGTGGCCGGGACCTGGGGGTCGAACGAGTCGCCCACCGGGCCGGCGATCCGGGGCGCGGTCGAGGCGGCGCTGGGCGCCTCCTGACGCCGCTCCTCATCGGGTCGGAGATCTACCGGGGGTCGAGCTACGGCCCCTGGCACCCGCTGCGCATCCCGCGCGTGAGCACGGTCATGGACCTTGCGCGGGCGCTCGGGTGGCTGCCGGCCGAGCGGTTCCGCGCCTCGCCGCGCGCCAAGGCGAAGGCGCTGCTGGCCTGGCACACGCCGGACTATGTGGCCGCGCTGGAGCGGGCGGAGGCGGAGCAGCAGGTCGGCGAGGCGGCGCGGGAGCGGCACGGGCTCGGGACCGTGGCGAACCCGGTGTTCCCGGAGATGTTCCGGCGGCCCGCGACGGGGGTGGGGGGCGTCT
>NZ_KK088586.1 GCF_000600335.2 Rubellimicrobium mesophilum DSM 19309
CAGCGCGCGGCAGGGGGGCGGAAAGGGAGAGGAGCGATGGTGTAGCGATAGCGCGCGGGGGTCCTGCTGACGCGGCAATGTCCCGGGAGCCCTGGGCGGACGATACGTGGACCAAGGTGAGATGTCCCCAGGACCCCGACCCGCTCTTGACTGAGCGGTCCGGCCCTCCCCCTCGCGCGCCCTGAACCCGCGAGGCCGGAGCCCCCCGGTGGCCACGCGGGGCAATCGTATTTCCGGGGGGCCGCAGGCCGCGCCAGCGCAGGTCGCCCGCCCCTGACGCCAGGGCCCGTTCTCTCCGGCCTCCGGGGCTGAGGTCGCCCGGCGAACTGACCGACCAAGGCTCTTGCAGGCTGACGGACTCCCGGAGCGTGGCCCGCCTCTTCCCGCCCGCTCCGCCCGCGCTACCCTCCGCCTCATGCCCGTCCTGACCTTCACCGACCGGGGAATCTACTGCGAGGCCGGGGACTTCCACATCGACCCCTGGCGCCCCGTTCCCCGCGCGCTCCTCACGCACGGCCACTCGGACCACGCCCGGAGCGGCATGGGCGCCTACCTCGCGACCGACCTCGCCGCCCGCCCGTGATCCGCCACCGCCTGGACCCCATCGCGCTCGACACGATCCGCTACGGCGAGGTCCGGCAGATCGGTGGGGCGAAGGTGTCCTTCCACCCCGCCGGCCACGTCCCCGGCTCCGCCCAGATCCGCGTCGAGGTGGGCGGCGAGGTGTGGTGCGTCTCCGGCGACTACAAGGTGGTGGACGACGGCCTCTCGACCCCGTGGGAGCCCGTCCGCTGCCACGCCTTCATCTCCGAATGCACCTTCGGCCTCCCCGTCTTCCGCTGGCCCTCGCAGGTGGACATCGCCGAGGACCTCAACGCCTGGTGGCGCGCCAATGCCGAGGACGGCCGCCACTCCCTCCTCGGCGCCTACTCCCTCGGCAAGGCCCAGCGCCTCCTGCACATGCTCGACCCCGGGATCGGCCCCATCCTCACCCACGGCGCCGTCGAGGGCACCAACGAGGTCCTCCGCGCCCAGGGCCTCCCCCTCCCGCCCACGACCCGCGTCACCCCCGGCCTCGACCTCAAGGCCCATCCCGGCGCCCTCGTCGTGGCCCCGCCCTCCGCGCTCAACTCCACCTGGGCGCGCAAGTTCGGGCCCGCCTCCACCGCCGTCGCCTCCGGCTGGATGGCGCTGCGGGGAATCCGCCGCCGCCGAGGCACGGACCGGGGGTTCGTCGTCTCCGACCACGCCGACTGGCCCGGCCTCAACGCCGCGATCAAGGAGACCGGAGCCCACAAGGTCTTCGTCACCCACGGCTACGTCCAGGCCTTCCGCCACTGGCTGGAGGAACAGGGCTACGACGCCGGCATCGTCGCCACCGACTACGCGGGCGAGGAGGTCTTCGCCCACGAGGAGGCCCCCAAGGACATCATCGACGAGGACGCCCCGGAGGCGGCGGAATGAAGGACTTCGCCGCCCTCTACGCCCGCCTCGACCAGACGACTCGCACCAATGCCAAGGTCGCGGCCCTCACCGACTACTTCGCCTCCGACGCCGTTCCCGCCGCCGACAAGCTCTGGACCGTCGCGCTCTTCTCCGGCCGCCGCCCCCGCCGCACCATCACCGCCACGCGCCTGCGCGACTGGGCCGCCGAAAAGGCAAGCCTTCCCCTCTGGCTCTTCGAGGAATCCTACGGCGTCGTCGGCGACCTGAGCGAGACCATCTCCCTCATCCTTCCCCCCGCCTCGCGGGAGGAGGACCAGCCCCTCGCCCACTGGATCGCCCGCCTCCGCGACCTCTCCGCCCTGCCCGAGGACTCCCGCAAGCAGGGCATCCTCGACGCCTGGGACTCGCTCCCGAACGCCGAGCGCTTCCTCTTCACCAAGCTCCTCACCGGCAGCTTCCGCGTCGGCATCTCGCAGACCCTGATGACCCGCGCCCTCGCCCAGGCCACGGCGCAGCCCGAGACCGAGATCGCCCACCGCCTCATGGGCAACTGGACGCCCGAGACCACGACCTGGGCCCGCCTCCTCCACGAGGGCGAGGCGCGCGACGACACGGCCCGCCCCTACCCCTTCTACCTCGCCTACCAGCTCGACGACCCCGCCGACCTCGGCGACCCGGCCGACTGGTTCGCCGAGCGAAAGTGGGACGGCATCCGCGGCCAGCTCATCCTGCGCGAGGGGCGCCACCACCTCTGGAGCCGAGGCGAGGACCTCATCACCGACCGCTTCCCGGAGCTGGCGAGGGCCATCGACTGGCTCCCCCACGGCACCGTCCTCGACGGCGAGATCCTGGCCTGGGAAGGCGACCGCCCCCTGACCTTCAACGCGCTGCAACCGAGGATCGGCCGCAAGACCGTCCCCAAGGCGCTCCTCACCACCGCCCCCGTGGTCCTGATGGCCTACGACCTCCTCGAACAGGACGGCCACGACATCCGCCCCGCCCCGTTCCAGGAACGCCGCCAGCGCCTCGAAACGCTTCTCCGGGACCTCCCGCCCGAGGCCCCCCTCCGCCTCTCGCCTCCCGTCCCCTTCGCCACCGTGGACGACCTCCGCACCGAACGCCTCCGCGCCCGCGAGGAGGGGGCCGAGGGCCTGATGCTCAAGCGCCTCTCCTCCCCCTACGGGACGGGCCGCAAGAAGGGCGACTGGTGGAAGTGGAAGGTGGACCCCCTCACCATCGACGCGGTGATGATCTACGCCCAGGGAGGCTCGGGCCGCCGCGCCAACCTCTTCACCGACTTCACCTTCGCGGTCCGCAACGGCAACGAGCTCGTCCCCTTCACCAAGGCCTATTCCGGCCTCACCGACGCCGAGTTCCGCCAGATCACCGCCTGGGTGAACCGCCACACCGTCCAGAAGTTCGGCCCCGTCCGGCAGGTCGAGCCCGTGCAGGTCTTCGAGATCGGCTTCGAAGGCATCCAGGCCTCCCCCCGCCACAAGTCCGGCGTCGCGCTCCGCTTCCCCCGGATGCTCCGCTGGCGCCACGACAAGCCGGTGGACGAGATCGACACGCTGGACACCCTCAAGGAAATCCTTGCCGCGCACGGCTAGGGGAGCCGCCCTTCCCCCCTGACGCACCGCCCGCCTAGATTGGCCGGACAGCATCACGAAGGGACAGCCCATGACGACCCCCGTCTTCGACGCCAACGCCACGGGCGCCGGCCACAACGAGTTCGGGCAACTCCCCGAATGGAACCTGTCCGACCTCTATTCGTCCCCGGACGCGCCCGAGCTCAAGCGCGACACCGACTGGCTGGAGGACGCCTGCAAGTCCTTCGCCGCCGACTACGAGGGCAAGCTCGCCACCCTCGACGCGCAGGGGATGCTCGACGCCGTCCTCCGCTACGAGAGGATCGAGCAGGTCGCCGGCCGGATCATGTCCTTCGCGGGCCTGCGCTACTACCAGAACACCATCGACGGCGAGCGGGCCAAGTTCATGTCCGACTGCCAGGACCGCGTCACCGCCTTCACCACCCCCCTGGTCTTCTGGGGGCTGGAGTTCAACCGGCTGGAGGACGACCACCTGAACGCCCTCCTCGGCCAGAGCCAGGAGCTTCACCGCTACAAGCCCGTCTTCGACCGGATGCGCGCGATGAAGCCCTACCAGCTCTCCGACGAGCTGGAGCGCTTCCTGCACGACGCCTCGGTCGTCGGCGCCTCGGCCTGGAACAAGCTCTTCGACGAGACCATGGCCGGCCTCGAGTTCGAGGTGAACGGCGAGACCCTCAACATCGAGGGCACGCTGAACCTCCTGCAGGAGCAGGACCGGAGCAAGCGCGAGGCCGCCTTCCACGCCCTCGCCAAGGTCTTCGGCGAGAACATCCGCACCTTCGCGCGCATCCACAACACGCTCGCCAAGGAGAAGGAGATCGAGGACCGCTGGCGCGGCCTGCCCTTCCCGCAGATGGGCCGCCACCTCGCCAACCACGTCGAGCCCGAGGTGGTCGAGGCGCTGCGGAACGCCGTCGTCGCCGCCTACCCGCGCCTGTCGCACCGCTACTACCGGCTCAAGGCCAAGTGGCTCGGCCTCGACAAGCTGCAGGTCTGGGACCGCAACGCGCCGCTCCCCACCGAGGACGACCGCGTCGTCGCCTGGGACGAGGCGCAGCGCACCGTGTCCGAGGCCTACGCCGCCTTCGACCCGCGCATGGCCGAGATCGCGCAGCCCTTCTTCACCCAAGGCTGGATCGACGCCGCCGTGAAGCCCGGCAAGGCCCCCGGCGCCTTCGCCCATCCCACGGTGACGGACGCGCACCCCTACGTGATGCTCAACTACCTGGGCAAGCCGCGCGACGTGATGACTCTCGCCCACGAGCTCGGCCACGGCGTCCACCAGGTACTCGCCGCCGGCCAGGGCGAGCTGCTGTCATCGACGCCCCTGACGCTGGCGGAAACGGCGAGCGTCTTCGGCGAGATGCTGACCTTCCGCAAGCTCCTCACCGAGGCGCCGGACGCGAAGGCCAAGAAGGCCCTCCTCGCCGGCAAGGTCGAGGACATGATCAACACGGTGGTCCGCCAGATCGCCTTCTACGACTTCGAATCCAAGCTCCACGAGGCGCGCCGCCACGGCGAACTCACCCCTGACGAGATCGACGCCCTATGGATGTCCGTCCAGGCCGAGAGCCTCGGCGACGCCTTCGACTTCGCGCCGGGCTACGAGACCTTCTGGTCCTACATCCCGCACTTCATCCACTCGCCCTTCTACGTCTACGCCTACGCCTTCGGCGACGGCCTCGTGAACGCGCTCTACGCCGTCTACGAGGAGGGCGGGGCGGACTTCCAGGACAAGTACTTCGAGATGCTCAAGGCCGGGGGCTCCAAGCACCACAAGGATCTCCTCGCCCCCTTCGGCCTGGATGCCTCCGACCCGAGGTTCTGGGACAAGGGCCTGTCGATGATCGAGGGCTTCATCGACGAGCTGGAGAAGATGGAGGCCTGACCCTCCGGGCGGGTCCTCGCCGGGCCCGCCCCCTCACGCCAGCATCTCCAGGATCACCTCCGTCGAGGACTCCTTGAGGTCGTCCTCCGCCCGCGCGATGGCGGGCGTCTGGCGCAGCCAGTGGTCATGCACCGCGCAGTCGAGCAGCAGCGCCGCGAGGTCGCCCGTCCGCGTCCGGATCAGCTCCTCCGGGATCACGTCCGGCCCGATCCACGGATCGGCGGTGGCCTCCGCCTCCATGAGCCATCCCGGCCGCGCCGCCGTCCAGTCGAGCGGGGAGGCGCGCAGCATCGCCTCCATCTCGCGCATCTGCTCCAGGACCCGGTGCAGCGCCGTCAGCACCGCCGTGCGGAACAGGAACGGTCCCCGGTCGGTCGTGGCAACGAAGCTCGCCGAGATCACCGCGAGCCGTCGCACCCCCTCGGCCTCCATGGCCTCCACGATGCGCCGCGTGCCCTTGGTGTAGAGCGGCGGCGGGCTCAGCAGCGTCTTGGGATCGTTCGGCACGCCAAGGCAGGAGATCACGGCATCCATGCCCTGCACGAGGGGCGCAGGTCATCCTCCAGCACGTCGGCCGGGACGACCTCCACGCCCTCCGGAATCGCTTCGGGCGACTTGAATTCCTTCTCCGAGGCGCGGACCGGATGGCCCTTGGCCGCCGCCTGCCGCACCACCTCGCGCCCCGTGGCGCCCTCGGCCCCGAACACGAGGATGCGTCGCCTGTCCGTCATCGGGCCCTCCCCTTTCGCAGGGAACGGCCCGATGGCTCCCGGGTTCCGGCCCTCAGCCGGCCCGCTCCCGTTCCAGCACCATGTCGATCATCCGCTGCGTCCCCTTCGAGAACTCCAGCGGACAGGGATAGGCCGCGCCCTCCCGCAGGGTCCTGCCAAAGGCCTCGACCTGCAGGACGTAGTGGTTCGCCGCCGGCCAGCGCTCGGCCGTCCGCACGTTGTCGCCGGTCTCCAGGATCACCTGAGCCATGTCGTGGAGGTTGGCGTTGAACGGCCCATGCGCCACGCGCAGGACCCCCTCGGTCCCGTGGAACACCACCTCCTGCCGGGGATGCATCCGCATCGAGGTGAAACCCGAATAGGTGAACCCCGGGAACCGCGCCGTCACGAGGGCGAAGGTGTCCACCCCGTTCTCGCGCCGCACGACGGCGTGCTCCACCGCCTCGGGCTCCTCGCCCGTGACGAACCGCGTGGACCCGAAGGTGTAGACCCCGATATCCGGCAGCGAGCCCCCGCCCACCTCGGGCCGATTGCGGATGTTGTCCATGTCGAGGAGGTTGTAGGAGAAGGCCGCGTCCACGTGGACGAGCTTCCCGATCGCACCCTCGCCCACCAGCTCCTTGGCCCGGATCCACTGGGGATGGTGGACGATCATGTAGGCCTCGGCCACCAGCAGCCCCGACCGGTCCCGCGCTTCGATCAGCCGGTCGAACTCCTCCGCCTGCATGGTCATCGGCTTCTCGCAGAGGACGTGCTTGCCGGCCTCGATGGCCTTCAGCGACCACTCGACATGGAGGTGGTTCGGCAGCGGGATGTAGATCGCCTCGACCTCCGGATCGGCCAGCAGCGCCTCGTAGGAGGAATGCACCTTCAGGTTGGGTGCGAACTCCTGGAACGGCTCGGCCTTCTCGGGGCTGGAGGTGGCGAGGGCGTAGAAGTCGGCCCCCTTCGCGGCATGGATGGCCGGCGCCATGTGGTGGCGGGCGAAGTTGGCCGCGCCCAGGACGCCCCAGCGGACGGGTTTCTGCATGGTTCGACTCCCCTCGGAATGCAGGGGCGACACTAGCGGCGCGGGCCGCGGGTGCAATCCGGTCAGGCGTCCTTCACCAGCCGCATCAGGGTCATCATGCCGAGGGGCGGCAGCGTCCGCTCCTCGACCAGCCTCAACCGCCGCTCGCCCAGCACCTGTCCCCGGTCGAAGTCCGAGTGCCAGCCCAGGTGGTCGGCCAGCGGCGCGGCCAGCCACTCGGCCACCGCCAGCGCGCCCGTGTCCCGGCGGAAGTGGTTGACGATCACCACCGTGCCCCCGGCCGCACCACGCGGGCGATCTCGGCCATTACCCGCTCCGGCTCGGGCACTACCGAGATGACGTGCATGCAGGCGACGTGGTCGAAGCTCTCGTCGGGGAAGTCGAGCTCCCGCGCGTCCATCCGGCGCAGCGAGACGACGTTGCGCAGAGCCTCGCGGGCCGCCTTGGCGCGCGCCTTCTCCAGCATCTCCGCGCTGTAGTCGACGCCCGTGACGGTCACGCGAGGCCCGTAGAGCGGAAGGGCCAGGCCCGTTCCCACGCCGACCTCGAGCACCGAACCGCCCAGCTCGCTCAGGATCGCCGTGGCCCGGCGCCGTCCGACGTTCGTCACCGCGCCGAAGGTCCGGTCATAGACCGGGGCCCAGCGTGCATAGGACTTCTCGACCGCCTGGAGCTCCATTCATCCGTCCTTCCGTGCGAGGCGCCGCCCCCGGGCCCAGCCCGACAGGAGCAGCAGGAGATAGCCGACATCCAGGAGGACCAGCGTCAGCCAGGGATAGGTGAGGAGAGCCGCCCCCAGCGCCACGACCCCCAGGAGCAGCATCCGCGCCTGCTCGGGCCGGACCGTGACGGGCCGGAAGGCCGGCGTGGGCAGGCGGCTCACCATGAGCGCGCCGACGAGGACCATCCAAAGCGCCGCCAATGGCGCAGGCAGGACCCAGCCGGGCGCGAGGTTCGCGACGAAGATCGGCAGCAGCGCCAGCATCGCCCCGGCGGGCGAGGGCACCCCCGTGAAGGTCGTCTTGGGCGCCGGAGAGGGCTCCCGGCTCCCGATGTTGAACCGCGCGAGCCGCAGCGCGCAGGCCACCGCATAGAGCAGCGCCGCGATCCACCCCTCGCCGCCCGCACCGCCATAGGCCCAGAGATGCACCACCAGCGCCGGCGCCACCCCGAAATCCACGAAGTCGCAGAGCGAGTCGAGCTCCGCCCCCATCGCGCTCTCGCTGCGCAGCCGCCGCGCGAGCCGCCCGTCGAGCCCGTCGAGGACCCCCGCGAGCAGGATCAGCGCCGCCGCGCCGTCGAACTTCCCCTCCACGCCCAGGCGGATCGCGGTCAGCCCGGCGCAGAGGGCGCCCAGCGTCAGCGCGTTGGGAAGGAGCTGCACCACGGACAGGCGGGGCCGGGGGTCCGGGCGCGCGTCCATGCGTCACTCCTCCCGCGCCGGACGGGGCGGACCGACCCGCCCGAGGTCGGCAATCACCGTCTCGCCCGCCACCATGGCCTGCCCCACCGCGACCAGCGGCGACACGCCCTCCGGCAGGTACACGTCGAGCCGCGAGCCGAAGCGGATCAGCCCGAACCTCTCCCCGGTCCGCAGGGACTGGCCCATCCTCGTCCAGCACAGGATGCGACGCGCCACCAGCCCCGCGATCTGGACCACCGCGAGCCTCCGCCCGTCCGCCAGCTCCAGGCACAGCCCGTTCCGTTCGTTGTCCTCGCTGGCCTTGTCCAGCGAGGCGTTCAGGAACTTCCCCGGCCGGTAGGCCACCGCCAGCACCCGCCCCGCCACCGGCGCGCGGTTCACGTGGCAGTTGAAGACGGACATGAAGACGCTGACGCGGGTGAGCGCCTCCGGGCCCATGCCCAGCTCCGCCGGGGGCACCGCCGGCTCGATCAGGGACACGACGCCATCGGCCGGGCTCACCACGAGCCCCTCCCCCAACGGGACATGACGGCGCGGGTCGCGGAAGAAGTAGTAGCACCAGACGGTGAGGCCGACCCCCAGCCAGCCCAGAGGCTCCCACAGCCAGAACAGGATCAGGGTGACGAGAGCGAACACGGCCAGGAAGCGATACCCCTCCGGGTGCATCGGCTTCAGGAACGTGCCCCACATCGTCATGCGCTGTCCCCCGGCCCTTGGGGGCCCGGGGCAGCCCTAGCGGCGCGGCAGGGGGAGTTCAAACGGAAACGACGCTTCGCCCTGCATTTCCGCCATCGCCCGGCAAGGCGCCGCGCAGGCCTGGGGTCAGGCCGTCTCCAGCATCCCCCGCTCGCGGGCGAGCTCGGTCATGCGCTTCTGGATCTTCTCGAAGGCGCGGACCTCGATCTGGCGGATACGCTCGCGCGAGACGCCATAGCGCTCCGACAGCTCCTCCAGCGTGACCACGTCGTCGGTCAGCCGGCGCTGCATGAGCACGTCCCGCTCCCGGTCGGTGAGCTGGTCCATCGCCGCCATCAGCAGCTCCCGCCGGGCCTCGAGCTCGTCGCGCTCGGCGAAGGCGGTGGCCTGATCCGCGTCCTCGTCCTCCAGCCAGTCCTGCCACTGGGTGGTGCTGTCGTCGCTTGTCCCCACCTGGGCGTTGAGCGAGGCGTCGCCGCCCGACAGGCGCCGATTCATGGAGATCACCTCGTCCTCGGTCACGCCGAGGTCGGTCGCGATCCTGGCCACGTTCTCGGGCCGCAGGTCCCCCTCCTCCAGGGCGCCGATCCGCGCCTTCGCCTTGCGGAGGTTGAAGAACAGCTTCTTCTGCGCCGAGGTCGTCCCCAGCTTCACGAGGCTCCACGACCGCAGGATGTATTCCTGGATCGCCGCGCGGATCCACCACATCGCATAGGTGGCGAGGCGGAACCCCTTCTCCGGATCGAACCGCTTCACCGCCTGCATCAGGCCCACGTTCGCTTCCGAGATCACCTCGGCCTGCGGCAGCCCGTAGCCCCGGTAGCCCATGGCGATCTTGGCGGCGAGGCGCAGGTGCGAGGTGACGAGCTTGTGCGCGGCCCCGGCGTCCTCGTGGTCCACCCAGCGCTTGGCCAGCATGTACTCCTCCTCCGGCTCCAGCATCGGGAACTTGCGGATTTCCTGGAGATAACGGTTCAGCCCCTGCTCGGGGCTCGGTGCCGGAAGATTCGCGTAGGTCGCCATGAAGGGCCCCCTTTCGTAAAGTTCATCCCTTTAACATTCAGGAGCGTCTGACGCAAGGGCAAAGAGCGCGTCGCTCATCTTTCTCAAGGAAAGATGAACAGTTACCGTGCGGCCTCGCACGGAGCTTGTCGCGGTGACGAGGTCTCAACCTCCCAGCGCGCGCAGGAGTTCCGCCATGTCGGGGGGCAGCGGCGATTCGAAGCGGAGGGCCTCGCCGGTGACCGGATGCACGAAGCCCAGCGTCGCCGCATGGAGAGCCTGCCGGGGGAAGCCCATCACCGCCTCGGCCCCTGCCTCGCCCAGGGCGCGGGCCGAGGGCCTGCGATGCCCCCCATAGACCGGGTCGCCGACGAGCCCGTGTCCCGCATAGGCCATCTGCACCCGGATCTGGTGCGTCCGCCCGGTCTCCAGCCAGCAGTCCACCAGCGCGGCGGCGGGGGGCGTCCCGAAGGTCTCCACCACGCGGGCCCGCGTCACGGCGTGCCGCCCGACTTCCCAGGTCACCGCCTGCCGCTGCCGGTCAGTCCGGTGCCGGTCGAGCCGCGTGGCGATCCGCAGCACCGCGCCCGGCTCCCAGGACACCCCCCGCAGCCCCCTCAGGCGCGGATCGCCCGGGTCCGGCACGCCATGGCATACGGCGAGATAATGCCGCTCCACGTCATGCGCCTCGAACTGCGCGGCGAGTCCCTGGTGCGCCCGGTCCGACTTCGCCGCGACCAGCAGCCCCGAGGTCTCCTTGTCGATCCGGTGCACGATCCCCGGCCGCAGCATCCCGCCCACGCCCGACAGCGAGTCCCCGCAATGATGGATCAAGGCGTTGACCAACGTCCCTCCGGGGCTTCCCGGGGCCGGATGGACGACCATCCCGGCGGGCTTGTCCACCACGATCAGGTCCGCGTCCTCCCAGACGACCGCCAGCGGGATGTCCTCCGCCCCGATGTGGCTCTCCTCCGGGTCGCCCACCTCGATCTCGACCCGAGCGCCCTCCGCGACGGGCGCCGAGGGATCGGTCTGCACATGGCCCTCAACCCGCACCGCCCCCTCGACGATGAGGCGGGCGAGGCGCGACCGGCTCAGCGTCTCGTCTGGCACGTCCCGCGCCAGGGCCTTATCAAGGCGGCGCGGCGGGTCGGCCGCGATCTCGAAGGCAAGGCGCTCGCCCATGGACACGTCTCCCGAGGCTCCCGAGCCCCAACTCCCGCCGAGCCTCCGGCTGCTCAAGCGCCTCGTCGTGGCGCTGACGGTGGTGATGATCGCGGGCTTCCTAGTGCTGATCGCCGCCCTTGTCATGCGCCTCAACGCCGTCGGGCCATCGCTCCCCGACAGCGTGACGCTCCCCGGCGACGCTCGGGCCGCCGCCTTCACCCAAGGCTCCGACTGGTTCGCCGTGGTGACGACCGACGACCGCATCCTGATCTACGACCGCCTCACCGGACGGCTCCGCCAGTCCCTGACCATCGAGTGATCCTTCGCGCGAGTCGCCTGAGGCGTGGCGCCAGGGCTCGCTTCGCCCAATTCCCTCGATCCGCCACTTGACAGGATTCCAGGTCGCCGCCCCGCGCGTGCCCAAGGACGCGGCATCCGTGCCCAAGCCATGAGCCGAACTCGACCGCGGGTTGCAGGGCCTCCCTTGCACCGTTCCCGGACTGCCTGCCCATCGGTCGCCCCGCTCGAAAACAGGTCAGTGCCCCTCATGCAGTTGCTGCAACGCAGCATTGACCTCCTGGCCATTGTGCAAGTGCAGCATCGCCATAACCTATGACCCGACCCGATCACCGCGCCGGGTCGTGCCACGGACCGGCGCCCCCAAGGAAGAGGACCATGACCATGGCCCATGCCCCCCAGACCCGAGCCCTTGCCAACCCATCCGCCGGCCTCCTCGACAGCCTCTGGCCCGCCCTTGCCGCGAGGGTCGCCTGGTATCGCACCTACCGCCGGACGCTGGACGAGCTCCGCCAGCTTTCCGACCGCGACCTTGCCGACATGGGGATGCACCGCAGCACCATCGCCGACGTGGCACGCGAAGCCGCCGGCCGCCTCTGAGACCGTCGCGGACGCCCCTCCTCCTCCCTGGGCGTCCCGTGACCTGCGGCGGGGCCACCTCCTCCCGGCCTCGCCGTACCCCTAGGCCGCGAAGCGATGCTCCGCCCCCTTCGACGGGGCTCACGAAGACCTCCGCCCCGGGCGCGAGCGTCGTCCCGCCCCCGGTCCGTGCCACCAGTTCCCCGAGTTGAGGCACCTCCAGATAGACGATGGCGTCGGCGCCGAGCCTCTCGATGTGCCGCACCTTGCCCCGCCAGCGTCCCAGGCTCGGGGACAGCAGCACGTGCTCCGGCCGGATGCCGTAGATCGCGGCGCCCCATGGCCTTCGCCGCCTCCCCTCCGAACAGGTTCATCTTCGGGCTACCGATGAAGCCCGCGACGAAGGGCGTAGCCGGATGGCCGTAAAGGTCCATCGGCGCGCCGGCCTGCTCGATCCGTCCGCCCTGCAGGACCACAATCTGGTCGGCCATGGTCATCGCCTCGACCTGGTCGTGGGTCACGTAGATCATCGTGGCGTCGAGCCGGTGGTGCAGGTCCGCCAACTCCAGCCGCATCTCGGCCCTGAGGGAGGCGTCGAGGTTCGACAGCGGCTCGTCGAAGAGGAAGACCTTCGGGTCGCGCACGATGGCCCGCCCGATCGCCACCCGCTGCCTCTGGCCGCCGGAGAGCGCCTTGGGCTTGCGGTCGAGGAGATGGGTGAGCTGCAGGATGTCCGCCGCCGCCCGCACCTTCGCCTCGATCTCCGCCTTGGGCAGCCGCGCGAGGCTCAGCCCGAAGCCGATGTTCTGCGCCACCGTGAGATGCGGGTAGAGCGCGTAGTTCTGGAACACCATGGCGATGCCGCGCTCGCTGGGCTCGGCCCAGGTCACGTCCTGCCCGCCGATCAGGATCTGGCCGTCCGTGACCTCCTCCAGCCCCGCGATCATCCGCAGGAGCGTGGATTTCCCGCAGCCCGAGGGCCCCACGAAGACGCAGAAGCTGCCCGAGGCGACGGTCAGGTCCACCCCCTTGATGACCTCCACCGAGCCGAAGCTCTTGCGGACGCCCCTCAGTTGCACCTCGGCCATGGCCCTATCCCTTGACGGCGCCCGCGGTCATGCCCGCGACGATCTGGCGGTTGAAGAAGACGAAGACGATCAGCGGCGGGATCGTCACCAGGAGCACGTTCATGAACAGCAGGTTGAACTGCGAGGAGAACTGGCTCTGGAAGTTGTAGAGCGTGAGCTGGACGGTCACGTTATCCTTCCCCGGCAGGTAGTAGAGCGGGTTGGTGAAGTCGTTGAAGATCGCGATGCTCTGCACGACGATCAGCGTCACCGTCACCGGCCTCAGAAGCGGCAGGATCACCCGGAAGAAGACCTGCAGGGGCCTGGCCCCCGTCGATGATCGCGGCCTCGTCCAGCTCCTTCGGGATCGTCGCGATGAAGGCGCGGTAGAGCAGGACCGAGAACGACAGCCCATAGGCCACCTCGATCAGGATCATCCCGTGGATCGTCTTGAAGAGCCCGAGCCCCTGGAGCACCCAGATCGTCGGCACCACGGCGGGCGGGATCATCAGGCCGGCAAGGACGAAGGCCATCACCACGGCGTTCCACCGCGACCGCCGCCGCTGCAGGACGTAGCCCACCATCGCCGCCAGCACGATGAGCAGCGCGACCGCCCCCACTGTGATCACCGTGGAATTGAAGTAGGCGAGGAGCAGCATGTAGTTGCGCGCCTCGATCACGTCCTTGAAGTTCTCCCAGGCCTGCCACTCGCTTGGCCAGGAGAAGCTCATGCGGCTCGCGTCCCGCTGGTTCTTCACCGCCTGCAGCGCGATGAACAGGAACGGCACCACGAAGACGACGAAGGCCACCAGCATCGCCAGGGCCCCGGTCACGGCCGGGCGCCACCTGGCGGGACGGCGACGGACGGGCAGCGGCGGCACGGCGGTCACAGGTCCACCTCGCGCCGGTTGAACCACCAGGTCAGCGGCAGGACGATGAGGGCGATGAGCACGAACAGGATCACGTTCCCCGCCGTGGCGAGCCCGTAGAACCCTGCCTGGTACTGCTTGTAGATCACCGAGGCGATCACGTCCGAGGAGAAGCCGGGCCCCCCGCCGGTCATGGCCCAGATCAACTCGAAGTAGCGCAGGCCCGAGATCAGCGACAGCGTGACCACGGTCACCGTCGCCGGCCGCACCAGCGGCACCGTCACCCGCCAGAAGAGCTGCCACCGCGTGGCCCCGTCGATCCGCGCGGCCTCGTAGTAGTCGGCTGGGATCGAGACGAGCCCCGCCATGTAGATCACCGCCGCGAGGCCCACGCCCTTCCACACGTCCACCAGCGCCACCGAGAGGAGCGCCAGCGACGGGTTGGTGAGCCAGCCCGGCCCGTCGATCCCGATGGCGTCCAGCGCCACGTTGATGGCCCCCTTGGTGGGATGCATCATCGCCTCGAAGGCGAAGCCCACGCCGATGGTCGAGACGAGGACGGGAAAGAACACCAGCGTCCTGAGCGTCCCCCGGAAGAGGATGTTCCCGGTGAGGAGCACCGCCAGCAGCAGCCCCAGCACCGTCTTGAGCGCGCTGGTGAGCCCCCCATAGATCAGCGTGTTGATCACGCCCTGGACGAGGAAAGGCTCCCGGAAGAACTGCCGGAAGTTGTCCAGCCCGATGAACTCGGCCTCGCTCAGGGTCCAGCGCGTCAGGCTGAACCACAGGCTCGCCAGCGTGGGCACCACGAACAGCGCGCCATAGACGATGGCGGCCGGCAGGAAGAACCACGTCGGATAGGGCGAGCGGCGGCGACGGCGCGGCGCCGCCCCCGCCCGCGCCTTGGGGCGGGCGTCAGGGGAGAGACTGACGTCCGCCGCCATTCTCACCAGCCCTCGATGCCGAGCTGCTGCGCCTGCTTCTGCACGTCCTGGTCGTAGAGCGCGGCGGCCTCGGCGGCCGGACGGATTCCCGAGCCCACCTCGACGGTGATCTGCTCCAGCGCCGGACCCTTGATGGGCGACAGGAACTCCAGCGCGGGGGCGGTGCGGCCGTCCTGGAAGTAGGGCAGCATGTCGGACACGGCGCGCGGCACGTCGGCGGGCAGGTCGCAGCCCTCCACCAGGAGCGGTCCCGTGGCCCCCACGGTGTCGATCATGATCTGGCAGGCCTCGGGGCTTGCCGCGAAGTTGACGAAGTCCTTGGCGATGTCGGTGTGCTCGCCGCCCTTGGGCACGTACATGGCGTCGAGGTACCAGACGGTGAGGCCGTTCGGAGCCCCCGCCGGGCCCGGCTGGGCGAAGAAGCCGACGTTTTCCAGGGACTCGGGGTAGTTCTGCTGGATCGCGCCGATGGCGAAGGTCAGCATCGGGTAATGGGCGGCCTCGCCTTCGGCCACCATGCGCAGGCCGTCGTCGTAGGTGGCCGCGCCAAAGTCCTCGTTCCACCAGCCCTTCTCGAAGCCTTCCTGAAGGTGCTCGAAGCCGCGCATCGCCGCGGGGGTGTCGGCGTACTTGGCCTGGTTGGCCGTGTACTTCTCGGCGAAGTCGGGCACCTCGGCCTGCACGTTGAAGTAGTCGGCCAGCACGAAGAGCTGGGAGGTCCAGGTGTCGCCGTAGGTCTGCGCCACGGGCACGTGGCCCGCCGCCTTGATGGCCTCGTTGTTGGCCTCGAACTCCTCCCAGGTCTGCGGGACCTTGAGGCCCAGTTCCTCGTACATCGGCACGTTGTAGAAGATGCCGCCGCCCATGGCGGCCCGCAGCGGCACGCCGTAGACCTTGCCGTCCGTGCCCGTGACCACGCCCTTGAAGCCGTCCAGCACGCCGGCCATGTTGGGCAGGTCGTCGAGCGGCTCGAGCGTCTCGGTCGGGTTGAGCGCCTGGAACAGCGAGCCGGCGTTGTAGGCGAAGATGTCGGACATCTCGCCCGTGGCGAGCCGGGTCTTGACGAGGTTGTCCCCATCCGAGCCGCCGGGGCGCTGCTCCAGGTCGAAGGTGACGTTGGGGTGCTGCGCGGTGTAGGCCTCGGTCAGCGCCTCGGCCACGGCGACCCCGTCGGGCGAGCCGTCCGTGAGGTAGGTGAGCGTCACCTCCTCCTCCTGCGCCCAGGCCCCGCCGGCCATCGTGGCGAGCGCGGCGGCCAGCGCGGCGCTCGGGATCAGTCTCGTCATGCGTCTCTCCTCCGTTGGTCTGTTGTCGCGCGGGTTGGCCCCGCGTTGATCTCACGTGATGGTGAAAGCGATCTCGTGCGCGCCGGGGCCGACCTCGAAGGCCTCCGCCTGCGCCGCTCCGTCGAGGCTCACGTCCTGCCAGGCCCCCGGCACGAAGCGGCCCGTGCAGCCCTCGGGCAGCGTCACCCGGTAGGTCACGCGATCGCCATCCAGCCGCCACTCCGCCGCAACCTCGCCCTTCGGGCTCTGGTGTGAGACGCGAACGGGCGAGAGCTCCGGGATGATAACGGGATCGAGTTCCAGCCGCGCGAAGCCCGGCCCCTCCTCGCTCCGCCGCAGCCCCGCGACTCCCTCGAACAGCCACTGGCACACCGCCCCATAGGCGTAGTGGTTGTAGCTGTTCATGCCGGGATTGAAGAGGGTCCCGTCCGGCAGCAGGGCGTCCCACCGTTCCCAGATCGTCGTGGCGCCCATCTTCACCTGATACAGCCACCCCGGAATGCGCTCGTTCAGCAGCATCTTCGCGGCGAGGTCGTGCATCCCGAGCCTGGACAGCGCCGGCAGCAGCGCCGGCGTCCCGATGAAGCCCGTGCCGATGCGCCCGTCGGTCTCCTCCACCACGCGCCGGAACTGGCGCGCGGCGGCCTCCCGGTGCTCCTCGGGCACGAGGTCGTGGAGGAGCGAGAGCGCGTAGGAGGTCTGGTCGCCATAGGCGATCCGGCCCGAGGGCGTGATGAACTCGCGGGCGAAGGCATCCCGGATCTCCCGTGCCCGCGCCCGGAGCCGCGCGGCCTCCTCCCCCTTGCCCAGCAGGTCCGCGATGCGGGCCACGAGGGTCGTGGAAATGAAGTGGTAGATCGTCGCCGCCGCGTCGTCCCCGATGGTGGTCGCGGCCTTCTGGTTGTCCACCTGCCCCGGCTGCGCCTGCGGCTGGAGCCAGTCGCCGAAGGTGAAGCCCTTCCCGCCCCAGACCGGGTTGGGCGTGATGATCGGCCCGTCCGAGATGCTCCACAGGTAGTCGAGCCACTTCAGCATCGCGGCCCAGCACTCGCGCAGCACATCGGTGTCCCCGTAGTGCAGGTAGAGCTGCCAGGGGATGACCACGATGGCGTCGCCCCAGCCGGTCGAGCCCGCCCAGTCGCCCCGCCCCGGCACGGGATGGAGCCGCGTCGGGTCCGGCGAGAAGTGCGGCACCGCCCCGTCCGGCCGCTGGTCGGCCATCACGTCCCGCAGGTACTTGCGAAGGAAGGCGTGGCTGTCCGCGAGCCAGCAGGCGGTTCCCGCGAAGACCTGCGCGTCGCCCGTCCAGCCCAGCCGCTCATCCCGCTGCGGGCAGTCGGTCGGCACCTCGATGAAGTTCGCCTGCTGCGACCAGACCGTGTTGAGCACCAGCCGGTTCACGAGCGGGTGCCCGGATTCGAAGAACCCGCGCCGCTCGGGCACCGAGGAGATCGGCACGCTCTCGATCCGGGTCACGCGGGCGCTCCCCGCGACCGTCACGCGCGCATAGCGGTAGCCCATGAAGGTGAACATGGGCGCATAGGTCTCGGCCGCCCCGCCCTTCAGCGCGTAGTCCACCGCCGCCCGGGCGCTGCGGTAGTTGCGGTTGTCCCACTGCTTGTTGGGCCCGAGCTGCTCCGAATGCTCCACGAGCACCGTCGCCCCCGCCTCGCCCTCGGCGGTGAAGCGGACATGGCCGCCCGCGTTCTGGCCGAAGTCGTAGACCACGGCCTCGCCGTCCTGCCACTGGTCCACGGGCGCCAGGGGCGCCAGCTCCCGCACCGGCGGCGCCTCGTGCGGGACCAGCAGGCCCGTGTCGAAGCCCAGCACCTCGACCCCATGCGTCTCCTCGGGCGTCACGCGGGCGTCCACGCTCTCGCCCCAGTAGATGCCGTTCCTGCGGATCGGCAACAGGCCGCTGCGCCAGGACTCGTCGGTCCGCAGGAGCACGTCGCCGCCCGCCCCGATCTCCGCGATGGCGCCGATCCGGTCGCCGTAGCAGTTGAAGATCGGCGCCGAGGCCCACATGAGCTGCGACCGCCACCAGCCGTCGCCCAGCCAGATCTCCAGCCGGTTCGCGCCGGGACGGAGCAGGTCCGACACCGGGTAGCCCTGATACGCGATCCGGTCGTCGTAGCTCGTCCAGCCCGGCGTCAGAAGGTCCTCGCCCACGCGCCGCCCGTTCAGGAAGGCGCGGTAGAGCCCCTGCGCCGAGATCACCAACCGCGCCCCCTCGGGCACTTTCTCCAGCGTGAAGTCCCTCGCGACGAAGGAAGCCGGCGTCCCCTGCCCCCCATCCGAGAGCGGCGCGATCATCGACGCCGTCCAGGCGTGGGCATCCCTGCGCGCCAAAGGCTGCACGGCCAAGTCCTTCATCGGTCCTCCCTCCCTCTCGCCGCCCCTCTCCTCCGGGGCAGGCCAGAGTTTGTGTATCGTTCTACGTGGATCGTTCTACAATTCGCTTGCCCTTGCAACTGAAATCTGCGGAGGCTTGCGGCGAGCCCCCGCCCGGAGTCGCAGCTTGTCGCCGAAGGACACGCCCCCCGCGCCACGCGCCACGATTCGCACCGTCGCGGCCGACGCGGGCGTGTCGGTGGCCGCCGTGTCAAAGGTCCTGCGCAACGCCTACGGCGTCAGCGATGCCCTGCGCGCCCGCGTCACCGCCTCCATCGAGAAGCTGGGCTACCGCCCCTCGAAGGCCGCCCAGGGCCTCCGGGGCCGCAGCACCACGGTCGGCGTGCTGCTGGTGGAGATCGGCAACCCCTTCCTGCCCTTCGTCATCGACGGCGTGCAGGACGTCCTCGCCCCCTCCCATTACCGCGCGATGATCGGCGTCGGGCGCGCCCAGACGCATCTGGAGACCGAGCTCGTCGAATCGATGATCGACCACGGCATGGCGGGCCTGATCCTCGTGGCCCCCCTCCTCCCCGCCGAGGTGGTGAGCCGCTACGCCCGCCGGGTCCCCACCGTCCTCGTCGCCTACCATGAGCCCGGCGACACGCCCTACGACACGGTGAACAGCGACGACCGGCGCGGGGCGGCGCTCGCGACCGAGGGTCTGCTCGCCCGCGGGCACCGGGACGTCGGCTTCCTGGCCCAGCGTTCGAGCCAGGGGCGCCGCGCCAATGTCGCGACCGAGCGCGAGAAGGGATACGGCGACGCCATGGCGGCGGCCGGTCTCCCGCCCAGGGTCTTCGACCTCGTCGCCCCGCCCGACGGGCGCGAGGCCGAGCTCGCGGCCTTCCTCCGGCGTCCTGACCGCCCCCGGGCCGCCGTCGTCTGGAGCGACCTCGACGCGATCCCGCTGCGGGGCCTCGCGGCACGGGCCGGGGTCCGCGTCCCCGAGGACCTCGCGCTCGTGGGCTACGACAACAGCCCCATGGCGGGCTTCCCGCTCGTGGACCTCGCCAGCATCGACCAGCAGGGTCGCGAGATCGGCCGGCAGGCGGCCGAGGCCCTTCTCGGCCGCATCGGCGGCCGCTCCGAGCCCCGCCACCTCCTGATCGAGCCCCACCTCGTCGCGCGGTCCAGCCTCTGAGCCGCCAGCCTCCCGGCGCGCACCCAGACCCGACGCTCGTCCAAGCGCGGAAGGCGAACCGCCTTCATGCCCGCCTCAGGTCGAGAGGAACTCGACCCCGCCCGCCCCGATCAGCGCCGCCGTGAGCCGCCCGGTCGCATAGGCCCCGGTGTCCACCCCGATCCGGCCGCCCTCGACGATCGGACGGGGCAGGATCGTATGCCCGTGCACCACCCAGAGCCCGTCCGTCCGCGGCACCTCGCCGAACCTCGGATGCCCCCAGAGCAGCGCCTGCTCCTCCTGCTCCTCCAGCGGTCGCGCGGGGTCCGCCCCCGCATGGGCCACCACGACGTTGCCGCTGCGCCACCAGAGCGGCCGCGCGCGCAACCAGGCGATCAGCTCCTCGCCCATCGCTTCCCGGAGCCGATCCCGCGCGGCCCGCAGGCCCTCTCCCCGCGAGCGCTCCGACACCCCGCCGATCCCGAAGCTCGCGAGCGTCTGCAGCCCGCCGTTGAACAGCCAGCGCGGGCCGTAGGCCTCGGGGTCGTCGAGGAACTCCAGGCACATCGCCTCATGGTTCCCGCGCAGGCCGACGAGGTCCGCGCGCCCCGAGACGCGCCGCAGCACCGCCGCGCTCTCCTCGCCCCGGTCGATCATGTCGCCCACCAGAACGATCTGGGCCTCGGGCGCCCGCTCCGCGATCCGTCCGAGGAGCCGGGCCAGGAGGGCGTCCCGACCGTGCACGTCGCCGATCACGGCCAGGGGCCGGTCGGGCGCCAGGGGCGCGTCGAACCCGGCGGGCGCCGCGCTCCGCCGCGACAGCCGTTCCAGAAGTCGCCTCATCCTCCCCGCCCCCACCGGATGCCCCTCTGGTCCCTAGCCCAGCCCCATCGCCCCGGGCAAGCCGCAGGCCCTTGCAACTTCCTCGGCCTCCGCCCATGGACCGGGGCTCGAGACCCCAGCCCGGTGCCGCGACCATGACCTCTCTCACCTGCTTCAAGGCCTACGACATCCGCGGCCGCCTCGGGCCCGAGCTCGACGACGGCATCGCCCGCCGCATCGGCCGCGCCTTCGCCGAGGTGCTGGACGCCCGCCGCGTGGTGCTGGGCCGCGATATCCGCCCCACCTCGGGCCCCCTCATGGATGCCGTGGCCGAGGGACTCGTGGAGGCCGGCGTCGAGGTCCTCGACCTCGGCCTCTGCGGCACCGAGGAGATGTACTGGGCCACCACCCATTTCGGCGCCGATGGCGGGATCGAGGTCACCGCCTCGCACAACCCCATCGAGTACAATGGCCTCAAGATGGTCCGCGCCGGCTCCGCCCCCATCGGCGCCGACACCGGCCTCTCGGCGATCAAGGTCCTCGCCGAATCCGCCGCCTTCGCCCCCCCGCGCCCCGGCGGCACCCGCCACGAGGCCGCCGGCGCGCGCGAAGCCTATGTCGCGCGCGTCCTGTCCTTCATCGACCCGGCCGCGCTTCGCCCCCTCACGATCCTCGTCAACGCCGGCAACGGGGCCGCCGGGCCGACCTTCGACGCTCTGGCCGAGGCTCTCGAGGCCAGGGGCGCTCCCCTCCGCTTCGTCCGGATGCACCACGAGCCCGACGGGAGCTTCCCGCATGGCATCCCGAACCCCCTTCTCCCGGAGAACCAGCCCGTCACGGCCCGGGCCGTCCTCGACGCCGGCGCCGACATGGGCATCGCCTGGGACGGCGACTTCGATCGCTGCTTCCTCTTCGACGAGAGGGGCCGCTTCATCCCCGGGGAATACGTCGTGGGCCTCCTCGCCGAAGCCTTCCTCGCGCAGGAGCCCGGCGCGACGGTCGTCCACGACCCGCGCGTCGTCTGGAACACCCAGGACATCGTCGCCCGGGCCGGGGGCCGCGCCGTGCAGGCCCGCACCGGCCATGCCTTCCTCAAGCAGGCGCTCCGCGACACCGGCGCCGTCTATGGCGGCGAGATGTCGGCCCACCACTACTTCCGCGACTTCGCCTCCTGCGACAGCGGCATGATCCCCTGGCTCCTCGTGGCGGCCCTCATGAGCCGCCGCGACGCCCCCCTCTCCGACCTGTGGGAGTCCCGCCGCCAGGCCTTCCCCTCCTCCGGCGAGATCAACTTCCGCGTGGAGGACGCCAGGGCCACCGTCGCCCGCATCGTGGCGGAGCTGGCGCCCCTGGCGGAGTCCCGCGACGACACCGACGGCACCAGCCTGTCCTTCGGCGCCTGGCGGTTCAATCTCCGCAGTTCGAACACCGAGCCGCTCCTGCGCCTCAACGTCGAGGCCAAGGGCGACGAGCGCCTCGTCGAGGAGGGCGTCCGCCGGGTGACCGACCTGATCCGGGCCGGCTGACCCCTCAGCCCGAAGGCCGGGTCAGGATGTAGAGCGCCGCCCCGCCCATCGTGAGCGCCTGCACCGCGACGACGCCCGTCGGAAGGGCCAGGACGACCGCCCCGACCAGCGAGCAGCCCATCAGGGCGCAGGCCAGCGCCTTGTGCCGGGGCTGGATCGCGCCCCTCTCCTCCCAGTCGCGGATCGCAGGGCCGAAGTGCCGGCTCCGCTCCAGCCTGCGCCTCATGGCGGGCGACCCCTTCCCGAAGGCGAAGGCCGCGAGCAGGATGAAGGGCGTGGTCGGCATCACCGGCAGGAGGACGCCGATCGCCCCGAGCGCCAGCGCCACCCAGCCGAAGGCCGTCCAGAGGAGGCGTGGCCCGGCCATCATCGGGCGCGGCCAGGAGGGGCTTGGATCATCATGGCTCCCGCATCCGACGGCCCCAGGCCGCCCCGACGAGGCTCCGGGGAATGAAGCCGCGCCGCATGGACCGACGCCCGCCGAGCTCCCCCACCGGGCCCCGAGCAGGACAAGGACCCGCGCCGTCCGGGCCACGCCGCGCGGACGCGCAATCCATCCGGCATGACACGCCGGCCCCGCGCCTCAGCCCCGCTCCACCGGCAGGCCCTTCTCGGCCCAGTCCTTGAAGCCGCCCATGTGTCGGACATCCGCGAAGCCCAGCTCCTTCAGCCGCGCCGCCGCGAGCGCCGCGCGACCGCCCACCCCGCAATAGGTCACGACCGTCTTCGTCGGGTCGAGCGCCGCCTCGCGCCGCGGGCTCGACGGATCGGCCTGCACGTCCAGCATCCCGCGCGGGATGTTCAGCGCCCCCGCGACCTTGCCGGAGGCCTCGACCTCCGAAGGCTCACGCACGTCGAGGAAGACGACGTCGGCCAGCCGGCTCGCCTCCTCGGGCGTGATCGCCGGCACCTTGGCCTTGGCCTCCGCCACGTTCTCCGGGGTCATCGGGGTCATGGTCGAACCTCTCTCGCAAACGGGCGCCCATGGCCCGGCGGGCAAGCTAGCGTGGCGGGCCGGGGTCGGCCAGCGGCGCCTCAGAAATCGAAGATGTCGCCCAGAAGGCTCTTCCGCTTCTTCTTGCGATAATGGTCGTCATCGTCGCCACGGCGATGGTCGTCGCGGCGCTCGCTCCGATACTCGTCCCGCCGGGGCTCCCGATGCTCCTCCCGCCGCGCCTCGCGCGGAGGCTCCTGCAGCGCCACGGCCGGGGTCGCCTTCTCGATGATCTTGTCGAGCTCCCCCCGATCCAGCCACACGCCCCGGCATTGCGGGCAATAGTCGATCTCCACGCCCGACCGCTCGGTCATCACGAGCGTCGCGCCGTCCACGGGGCACTTCATGGCCTGTCCTCCTTGCTGGCTCCGCTCCACATGGGAAGCGCGCCGCCCCCTCGCAACCCGGGTCCGCGCGCCTTACGCTGCGGCGCCATGAAGGTCGCCCTGATCCTCGGCGCCGCCGTCTGGCCGGACGGCGCGCCTTCGCCGACGCTCCGCCGCCGGACGCTCCACGCCGTCGCGCTCTGGCGTCGGGGCGAGGTCGCGGCCCTGATCCCCTGCGGCGGCCTGGGCACCCACCCGCCCAGCGAGGCCGAGGCGATGCGCCGGCTCCTCCTGTCCGAGGGCGTGCCTCCCGGGGCCATCCACCTCGAGGACCGATCCCGCAACACCCACGAGAACATTCGCCTCGCGCTGCCGATCCTGGCCGGCCTGGGCGCGACCGAGGCCGTCATCGTGACCGACGCCACCCATGCCCCCCGCGCGCGCCTGATCGCCGGCCGCCTCGGCCTCCGCGCCACCAGCGCCTCGCCGCCGCTCCGGGGAGGGCACCTGCCCACCACCCTCCGCCAGGGCCTGCGCGAGATCCCCGCGACCGCCCTGGCCCTCTGGCGGCTGCGAAGCCGCTAGCCCTTCGTCGCCGCGCCTCCCGCACGCCTTGCGCCCCGCCCGGCCTCCGGGCACCCTGCCGCCATGGAACGGCCCGACCCCATCCGCCCCACCGACGACGAGGCCCGTGCCCTCGCCCGCCGCCTCCTCGCCGAGGCCCGCCACGGCGCCCTCGGCGTCCTCGACCCCGAGACGCGGGGCCCCTTCGTCACCCGCATCGCCGTCGGCTGGGACGGCGAGGCGGCGCTCGCGCTCGTCTCGACCCTCGCGCTGCACACCCGGGCGCTGCAGGCCGACCCCGCCTGTTCGCTCCTCCTGGGCGAGCCCGGCCCCAAGGGCGACCCCCTCACCCATCCGCGCCTGACGCTGCTCGCGGCGGCCGGGCCCGCGGACAAGGCCGCCCAGCGGACCTCCTGGCTCGCCCGGCACCCCAAGTCGGCCCTGTACTACGACTTCGCCGACTTCCTCCTGCTGCGCCTGCGGGTCCGCTCCGCCTTCCTCAACGGCGGCTTCGGCAAGGCCTTCCGCCTGACGCCCGAGGACCTGAAGGACCCGGCCGGGGCCGCTTGACACCGCCTCCCGCCCGGTCCAAATACGCCGCCGTGGGGTCGTAGCTCAGTTGGGAGAGCGCGTCGTTCGCAATGACGAGGTCCGGGGTTCGATCCCCCGCGGCTCCACCATACTCAAGATCGAATCGCCGACCGACGCGCAACGGGGGCCGCTGGCGCCATTCCCCGCGCAGGCCGCCACGTAGGTGAAGCCGTCGTCCCCGACGGCGAGCGTCGTGACGCCGAACGCACCGCTCGGGTTCGCCGACGGGCTGCCGAACCCGGTGTTCCGGGGCGCCACGGTGCCGGCAAGCACGGCCATGACCCGACCCAGGCCCCGCTCCGGGCGCGGAACCGTCCCACGGCCACGCAGGGCCTTGCGCCGAGGCCGGGATCTTGCCACGGGCGGCGGGAAGCCGGAGACCGATAGGCCCCTGACGCCCTGATACGGCGGCAGAATCGGTCCGGCCTCGCTCCATCCCGCAGGCGCTCCGCGCACGGAGTCTGCGGCCCCGCCTTCCCGGTGGATCGTTCCGGGATCACGCAAAATCCCCAAATCCGGCGGCAGATTGACCTCTCCGCCTCAAAAAAACACGATTCACGACAAACGCCTTGCAAGGTTCTCGCGCATTTTGGTCGCACCCGCTTGCCGTCCGACACCTGGCTGGCGCGCGGGCCCTTCCGCCCTGCCGCCCGTCGCGGGATGAGGGCACAAACGAGGAGACGACACGTGCCGGACACCAGGCCCAGGCCCCCAGGTCTCGCCGACGTCGCGGGCCCGCCCCTCGCGCGGGTTCGCCGCCTCCGATCGGGGGCGCGAAAGGCTGCCCCGGACCCCCGGGCCGTCGCCGCATCGTCTCCCATCACGGCCCAGTCCCCAGCAGAAAGCTCCACCCCATGAACGACCTCGCTGCCACGAACGCGTTCCAAGCCGGGCGGCCTGCCGACGCGACCTCCTGGTCCCAAGGGCCCCACGACACGCTCCTGACCATCGGGACGGAACGCCTCGGCGCCCTCAAGGAGGAGAAGGCCTCTCTCGCCGAGGTGATCTCCGGCCTGCTGTCGGCCGCCGACGACCGCTCGCGCGACAAGCTCCGCGCCCTGGAGGGCGAGCTCGCCGCCCACGCCGCCACCATCACGGTGATCGGCCAGGTCAAGGCCGGCAAGACCTCGGTCATCAACGTGCTGACGGGGACGCCGGGCTTCCTGCCCTCCGACGTGAACCCCTGGACCTCGGTCGTCACGACCGTCCACGTCAACAAGCCCGCCCCCCGGGGCAACATCAAGGCGTCCTTCCAGTTCTTCGAGCGCGACGAATGGGACCGCCTGATGCGCGGCGGCGGCCGCCTGGGCGAGATGGCCAAGCGCGCCGGCGCCGGCGACGAGATGGAGCGCATCGAGCAGCAGCTCATCGACGTGCGCCGCAAGTCGCAGGAACGGCTCGGCAAGAACTTCGAGCTCCTCCTCGGCCAGACCCACAACTACGACCGCGCCGACACCGCGCTGATCGAGCGCTACGTCTGCATGGGCGACCCCGACGCCATCGAGACCGAGTTCTCCAAGCAGGGCCGCTTCGCCGACCTCACCCGCGCGGCCGACATCTACCTGACCCTGCCGCAGTTCCCCTTCCCCTTCTCGCTCCAGGACACGCCCGGGGTGAACGACCCCTTCCTGATGCGCGAGCAGATCACGCTCCGCTGCGTCCGGAACTCCGAGCTCTGCGTCATGGTCCTTTCGGCCGCGCAGGCGCTCAACACCGTGGACCTCGCGCTGATCCGGCTCCTCTCCACGCTGGACCGCCGTCAGCTCATCATCTTCGTCAACCGCATCGACGAGCTCGAACGCCCGGCCGAGCAGGTGGAGGAGATCCGCGCCTCGCTCGACGCCACGCTCCAGAAGCACGGCATCGGCAGCGTCCGCGACATCCTCTTCGGCTCGGCCAAGTGGGCCGAGGCCGCGCTCACCGGCAAGCCCGGCGAGCTGCCGGAGGCCGGGCAGGCCGCGCTCCTCGACTGGGCCCGCGTGGCCGACGTGCCGCGCGACAACCCCGATCCCTGCGTCTCGATCTGGCACCTCTCCGGGATGCCCGCCCTGATCCGCGCCATCGGCGACCGCGTGGCCGAGGGCTCGCCCCAGCGGCTCATGCAGAAGGTCCGGCGCGACCTCAAGAACGTGGTCACGCAGTCCTACGCCGGCATCCTCGGCGAGGGCGGCCCCGTGGGCGGCACCGACCGCGTCCACCTGACCGAGGCGCAGGTCCAGGCCCGCATCCGGGCCATGACCCAGGACCTCCAGGCCGAGCTGCGGCGCGAGACCACCGAGATCCTTTCGGAGCTGCGCGGCCGCCTCACCGCCGCGAGCGAGCAGTTCGTCGAGACCACGGTCGCCGCCATGATCCGCCACATCGAGGTCTATGGCATCGAAGGCCAGTGGGAATGCGACCCCATGCGCCTCCGGGTCCAGCTCCGCGCGGCCTACATGGGCTTCGCGCGCTCGATCCGGGCGGTGGCCCAGCGCCTCCTGGCCCGTGCGGCCGAGGAGACGGGCGCCGTCTACCACGACCTCCTGGGCGAGCCCGGCCAGGGCCTCCGCCTCGAGCCGCCGCTGGTGCCGCAGATCCCGGCCCCCGTGGCGATCGGCAAGACCATCGTCGTGGACCTCCAGGGCGGCTGGTGGAAGCGCTGGATCAAGCTCCGCCGGGGCGCCCAGGCCTTCGCGGGCGAATACCGGACGCTCATCTCCAACGAGACCGGCACCATCGTGGCCGAGATCGAGGAGCAGCAGGTGGCCGCCGTGGACGCCGCCCTGCGCCGCACCCTGCAGGAGTTCCTGGACGAGCACGCGCAGACCCTGACCGGCATCGCCAAGGCCGGCCGCGTCACCGGGGACAACCTGCGCGCCGCGACGGGCGCCGACCGGCACTCGGCGCTCCGCCGGCAGCTCGATGCCGCCGCCGCCGCCCTGAACCTCGGCCCCGACCTCGCGGCCAGCGCCTGACCCCGGGAGGAGGAGAAGCCCCCATGCCCAGGACCGACCAGCCTCGCCTCGTCACCGACGAGCAGCTCGACCGTCTCTCGACCTCCGCCCGCGCGCGGCCCCGGATCGCCCTGATGGGCGAGTTCAGCTCGGGCAAGTCCACGCTGCTGAACCTCCTGATCGGCGAGGCGCTGCTGCCGACCAAGGTCACCGCGACCGAGCTGCCGCCCGTCTGGTTCAGCCACGGCGAGCCCCGCGCCTGGTGGGTGGGCAAGGACGGCGGCGAGCACCCGCTCGACTTCGGCAGCTTCCAGAGCGTGCCGATGTCGGCGCGCTACGTGCGCGTCACGACGCCCTCGCCGATGCTCGAACGTTGCGACATCGTCGATACGCCCGGCATCTCCGACCCCAACCTCGAGGAGGATTCCTGGCGCTTCGCCGTGGGGCACGCGAACTTCGTGCTCTGGTGCACCTCCGCGACACAGGCCTGGCGCGAGACCGAGCGCTCCACCTGGACCTCGCTGCCCGAGCGCCTGCGCGCCAACAGCGTCATGGTGGTCACGCGCTCCGACAAGCTCGGGCCTGGCGACCGCGAGAAGGTCAAGCGCCGCCTGTCCCGCGAATCCTTCGGCCTCTTCGGCGGCCTCGTGTTCCTCTCCACCCCCGACGCGGTGCGCGGCCTCGCCGCCCTGACCGAATCGAACGACCCGAACCTGTGGCACGAGAGCGGCGGCGCCGACCTCGAGGAGCGGATCGCCTCCGGCCTCGACGCCGTGCGCGCCGCGCGGCTCGACCTCCTGGACCGCTACCAGTCCACCGGTCCCGCCGCGCCCCGCGTCGTGACCCTGCCCACGCCGCCCCTGCCCACGCCGCCCCTGGCCGAGCCCGCGCCCGTCGTGGTCCTGCCGACCCCCGCCCCGGCGCCCTCGGCCGACGCCTTCGACTTCATCCGGCCCCGGCGCGTCGAGGTGCCCGAGGTCCGCCGCAGCGACCGTCCCCTGTCCGAGGAGCCTGCCGACCCGCTTGCCGCCATGCGCGCGGGCTGGATGAACCTGCGCGATGAGGCCCCCGCCGAGCCTGCCCCCGTCCTGCGGCTGCCCGACCCCGTCCGTCCTCCCGCCCAGCCCGCCTGGACCGAGCCCTGGTCGGACGAGGACGACACGCCGCTGGTGCTCGACCGCGCCTGGGCCGCGCCGGCGCCCGCGGAGGAGAGCCCCGCGCCCGAGCCCGCGAGCCCGTCGGAGGAGGCCGCCTCCATCGACGCGGTGCTCGCCGCCGTGGCCGTCCCGGCGCCCGAGCCGGAGGCCCCCGCCGAGATCCTGCCGAGGGCGGTTCGGATCTGGCGCGACATCGTCGCCCGCAACTCCGAAATTCCATCGAATAGCCCGATCCTCGCCATGATTGACCAACTTCTCTGCGAATTGTCGCGCGAAGATGGACTATCCGATGGGATTGGACCGGAAGCGGCAACGATAATCGGACAGACCCGGGCCGCCTGACCGGCGCGCCCGCTGAGGGAGGGGGAAGTTGGCGATAAATCTGTTCCGAAAGTTCGGCGCGGTCCTGCCAGGAGCCAAGGACCAAGCACCGGCCGGCATCGAGGAGGACCAGGGCGGCTTCGGCCCGCCCGGCGGCGTCCTGTGGACGACGCCCGTGGACGTGCTGTCGGACCGCCCCAAGGCGGCGCCCGCGCGGCCGGCGGTCACCGACATGCCCGCCCCGGGCCCCGCCAGCGACCATGTCGCGCCCTCCCTGCCCCCGCGCGCCGAGCCGGTCGTCGCCCCGCCCTCGTGGGAGCCCGAGCTCGCCGCCTTCGCGCCTCCGCCGACCGGCTCCTCGACCGACATCTCGGGCGCCGCCGACATCTCGGGTTTCGTGGGCGCCTGCCTGGTGGACAGCGACTCGGGCCTCATGCTCGCCGCCGAGGGGGGCGAATCGATCGACCTTGAGGCTGCCGCCGCGCTCAACACCCAGGTGGTGCGCGCCGAGCATCAGGTGATCGAGGCGCTCCAGCTCGACGACCATGTCGAGGACATCCTCATCACCATGACCAGCCAGCTCCACTTCATCCGCCCGCTCGAGGCGTCGCCGCAGATCTTCCTCTACGTCTGCCTCGACAAGAAGGGCGCCAACCTCGGCATGGCCCGGATGCAGGTGAACAAGATCGAAAGCGGCCTGAAGCTCTGACACCCTCCGGGCGCGCGGCCCTCCCTCCGCGCGCGCGGGGCCTCCTCTCCAGGGGACCTCCCTCCCAGGTCCCCAACCACCCCGACCGAAAGGACCGACCCCATGTCAACCAACATCGCGGCGACGAGCGAGATCGCCGGCTTCATCGGCGCCTGCCTCGTGGACAGCGAATCCGGCCTGATGCTCGCCTCCGAGGGCGGCGGCAAGCTCGACCTCGAGGCCGCGGCCGCGCTGAACACCCAGGTCGTCAAGGCCAAGCTCGACGCGATCCAGACCCTCGGCCTGAACGACGGGATCGAGGACATCCTCATCACGCTCGGCAAGCAGCTTCACTTCATCCGTCCGCTGGAGAAGGCGCCGGGGGTGTTCCTCTACGTCGCGCTCGACAAGAAGGCGGCGAACCTCGGCATGGCCCGGATGCAGGTCCGCAAGATCGAGGGCAGCCTCAGCCTCTGACCCCCGCCATGCCGGGAGCGCACACAGGCCCTCCGCCCCCGGAGGGCCTCTAGCCGTTCGGCCCCCGCCGGAACAGGCTCGGCACCCCCGCGTTGACGGGGAAAGAGGGTGCCCCATGCCGCGCGCGTCCGCCTCGTTGCTTCCCGTCCTCGCCATCGCGCTCTGGCCGATCCAGGGCCATGCGCAGGAGGGCCCGTCCTTCGACTGCCGCTACGCCGAGACCGCGACCGAGCGGGCCATCTGCGCGAGCCCACGCCTGTCGCGCCTCGAACGGCGGATGTACCGGTCCTACCTCGGCCTCGTGGAGGCCGTGGGCGAGCGCCAGGCCCGCCGCCTCGCCGACCGGTTCCTGGAGCGTCGGCAGGCCTGCGGCGCCGACGAATCCTGCATCGCCCAGCGGCTCCGGGTCTCCATGCGCGTCTTCGAGCGCCGCGCCGCCGGCACGACCCGCCTCGCCGCCCGAGAGGCCGGCGAGGACCTGGCCTCCGAGCAGGCTGCGCCGCAGGAGCAGGTCGCCGCCGCCGAGCCCCTCTTGCCCGAGGACATTCCCTCCCCCGTCGCCCGCGAGGAGGCAGCGCCAGTCGAGGACGCCCTCATCCCGGACGACTCCGCCGAATCCGCCCCACGAAGCGACCAGGCCGCCCCCGCCCAGCCGACCGAACCCGACCTCCCCCTCGCCGCTCAGGCGCCCCTGCCCTCCGACCTCGGCCCGCTCCTCCATGAGGAGGCCCCGACCGCCGCCGAGGAGGAGGTCGCGACCGCCGGGACGCCTCCCTCCGCCGACCAGCTCGATGCGGCCATCGACGGGGCCGACCTCGCCTCTTCCGACGCGGCCGCCTCCTTCGACCGACCCACCGCCTGGGCCTTCATGGCCCTCCCCCGCGACCAGCGGGCCGAGGTGCAGGCGCGCCTTCAGGGCGCCGGCCTCCTCGACGGCCCCGCCGAGGGGAGCTGGGACCGGCCCACGCAGGTCGCCCTCGACGCCTTCCTCGCCTCCGAGGAGGGCCAGGGCTTCGACGCCGGGACCGAGACCGGCGCCGCCCTCGCGCTCGAGTACCTCCGCTCCGACGCCTTCGCCCAGGCCCATGGGATCGCCGCGGCCGAAGCGCCCGCCGAGCAGGCCGCGCCCGACCCGAACGATCCCCTGGCCTCGGCCGAGTGGTGAATCAGCCCCCCTCCAGCGCCAGGACCAGGAACCCGGCCGCGACCGCGACGCAGAGCGGCCCGTAGATCGCCCGGTCGAGCCGCGCGAAGGGTTCCTGCGGCGCCACCCGGCGCCAGGACCGCATCCAGGGCATCGCCCCGCGCAGCAGGAACGCGCCCGCCCCCACGAGCAGCACGGCCTGACGCGCCCCTCCCCCCGGCCACCAGGGCAGCGAGGCCGCGAGAAGGCAGGCCCCCGCCACCAGCCCGCAGGGAATCGGGCCCGGCATCCGCTCGGCCCCCGCGACGCCCACCACCGCCCGCACCAGCGCCCGCTCCTCGCGCAGCGGCCACCAGATGCCCAGCGCCCAGAGGAGGTGAACCGCCGCCGCCAGGAGGAGGCCCGCCGACAGCACGGCCGACAGCACGATCATGGCCGCCCCCGCGCGCTCACTTGCCCGGCCGGATCGCCACCGGCTCGATCACGCGGCGCGCCTGATCCGTGCTCTCCTGCCAGTTGAGGAGGGCGATCCCCAGCTCCGGCAGGAACCGCAGCGCCTCGACGTAGTCGTTGGAGGTGTCGTAGGCGATCATCACCGGCACCGCGCGATAGGAGCAGGTCCCGATCGCCAGCACCTCCTCCGCGCCATAGGCCTGCGACTGCGCCTGGTCGTGGAGCCCGAACTGGTCGGTCACCCGGACCGGCGTGTCGAAGCGCTTCTCCGCCTCGACGACCGGAAGCTCCTCCGCCGTCCGTCCGTAGTCGTAATCGACCCGGGCCTCCGCATCGACCCCACCATCCGCCGAGACCGGGGTGTAGGAGAGGAGGTGCAGCCCCTGCCCCAGCTCCAGCCGGTAGCCCGTCCCATCGCCGAAGGTGCCGAGCACCGCGACGACTCCCGGCGCGCCCGTGGCCCGGAACACCTCGGTGGTGCCGTCGTCGTAGTCGACCCGGATTCCACGGGGCAGGTCGCCCGAGACCGGGCAGGCGGCCTGCCCGAAGGCCGGACCGGCCAGCAGCAAAAAGGAAAGCAAGGCAGCGCGCATCATCAGGAACCTCGGGACCGATCGCGTCCGATCCTAAAGCGCAATCCGAAAAGTGCGACGCGGTTTTCGGGCCGATCCGGGCGTCGATCCGGGGCCCCGATGCGGCTCGCAGGCAGTTGATCGGGCACGGCCCTCCTTCGGCGCCATCCCGCCGGGACCGGCACCGTCACGCCCGGAACCGCTCGTCCACCTCCACCCCCAGCGCGGTCGCGAGCGCGTTGGTCTGCATCGCCATGGCGATCACGGCGAGGAGCTCCGCGTGCATCGCCGGCGTCATCCCCTTGGCCCGGGCCGCCGCCGTGTGCGAGTGGACGCAGTAGGCGCAGCCGTTCGCCGTGGACACCGCCACATAGACCAGCTCCTTCACCAGCGGATCGAGGGCCCCCGGCGCCATCACGCCCTGCGCCCGTTCCCACACCGACCGAAGCTGCTCCGGGTCGTGCGCCAGCGCCCGCCAGAAGTTGTTGACGTAGTCGGTCTGCCGCCTGGCCCGGATGTCGTCGAAGACCGCCCGCGCCTCCGGGCTGGCCGCATCGTCGGAGAGCAGCGGAACTGTGCCCATCACGATCCCTCTCGGCAGAAGGGGCTGCGCTGGACGGCAAGACGCATGGCGAACCTCCGCAGGTCGGGCCCGGCGCGGGATGCGCGGGCTTCCTGCCACAGGGAACGGCGAGCGGGACGGTCAGGTCAAGATCACGTCCGGGGCTTGGTCAGGCGCTTGACGTTGGCCCCGGTGCGCCGGGCGATGGGCTTGATGGCGGCATGGGCGATCTGGTCGGGGCTCTTGCCCGCCATCGCCGCCGCGCCCGCCGCGATCGCGGCCTCCACGAAGGCCGGGCCCTTCTCCGCGAACATGGTATGGTTCTCGCGCGGCGAGGCGGGCAGGACGCCCACCATGCCCAGGGTGCGCAGGGCGATCACCGTCTGCGCCTCGGCCATCATCGACCAGAAGGCGAAGGCGGACTGCCAGGGCTGGAAGGGGTTCATGCCGGTTCTCCGCATCGCGCGACGTCTCCTGGGGTCCGGGGCCCCAGCGGCCCCGGCCGGATCAACGCGGCATCACGGGCGAAGGTCCCTCTCAGGACCCGCGCTTGATCTTGCCCGGACGCCGCGTCCC
>NZ_KK088587.1 GCF_000600335.2 Rubellimicrobium mesophilum DSM 19309
CCGCCCCGCCGTGCCAACCCGGCGGGCGGAGAACGCTCCGACTCGGGGTCCACGCCCCCTGTCCCTCCACGCCCGGACTCCGCCGGGCCAAGGGACAGGGGGTCTAGGCCCCACTTCATCCCGATGTGACGCGCGGGACGCCGAGCCCTCGGACGTCGCGGCTGCCGCGCCTCGCGGCGCGTCGTTCGGCCCTGAAACCTCGGGCAGGTCATCGGTCCACTCGACCGATGCCTTGGTCCGCCCTCGACCCCCGGACGACCCGAAGGGCGCGCCCCTAGCCCTGATACCCTTGCTTCAGCAGCCGCCCCTTCTGGCGGTTCCAGTCACGCTCCGCCTCGGTCGCGCGCTTGTCGTGGTTCTTCTTGCCCTTGGCGATGCCGAGCTTCAGCTTCACCCGGCCCTTGTCGTCGAAGTACATCGACAGCGGCACGACGGTCATCCCCTCGCGCTGCGTCGCCGACCAGAGCCGCGCCAGCTCCTTGCGCTTCACCAGCAGCTTCCGCCGCCGCTTCGCCTCATGCCCCCAGGTCTTGGCGGGCTCGTAGGGCGCGATATAGGCGTTCGTGAGCCACAGCTCCCCGTTCTCCACGGACGCATAGCTCTCGGCGATGTTCGACTGCCCGGTCCGCAGCGACTTCACCTCCGAGCCCATCAGCACGATCCCCGCCTCGAGGTCGTCCTCGATGGCATAGTCGTACCGGGCACGCCGGTTCTCCGAGATGAGCTTGCGGTTGGGATTCTTCTCTTGGGCCATGGTCCGTCCGAGATAGGTTCTCCCGGCCGCCCTGTCCATGAGGAGCCCGATGGCCCTGCCGATTCTGCGCAACGACGCCGCGAGACGACTCTTCCTCGCCCGCCATGCCCTCCTCGGCCCCAAGGCCGCGACGCTGCCGGACCTCCTCGAAGCGCTGGGCTTCGTGCAGGTGGATTCGGTCCTGACGCTGGCCCGCGCCCACGACATGATCCTCTGGAGCCGCCGCCCGACCTACCGCCCCGCCGACCTGCAATCCCTCGTCCGCGCCCGCGCCGCCTTCGAGCACTGGACCCACGACGCCTCCGTCCTCCCCATCGCCGCCTGGCCGCACTGGCGCCACCGCTTCCAGCGCGACCGCGCCCGCATGGACCGGCGCTGGGACAACTGGCAGGGTCCCGACTTCCGCGCCCACCTCGACCGCACGCTCCGCCACATCGCCGACAACGGCGGCACCCTCAGCGGCGACCTCATCGACGGTCCGCGAGGCGAGCCCGGCTGGTGGAACTGGCACCCCGGCAAGGTGGCCCTCGAATACCTCTGGCGCGTGGGCGAGCTCTCCGTCAGCCACCGCCAGGGCTTCCAGAAGGTCTACGACCTGACCGAGCGAGTCATCCCCGAGGCGCACCGGGCCTCGACGCCTGCGCTGGACGAAACCATCGACTGGGCCGCCAACGCCGCCCTCGACCGCCTCGGCTTCGCCACGCCCGGAGAGATCGCCGCCTTCTGGGACCTCCTCACCCCGCAGGAGGCGCAGCAGTGGGCCAAGGACGCTCTCTCGCGCGGCGAGATCGAGGAGATCCAGATGGAGGGCGCCGATGGCAAGCTCCGCCGCAGCTTCGCCCGCCCCGGCACTCTCGATGAAGCCAGCGCCATCCCCGAGCCCGGCGACCGCCTCCGGCTCCTCTCGCCCTTCGACCCCGCGCTGAGGGACCGCGCCCGCGCCGAACGCCTCTTCGGCTTCTTCTACCGGATCGAGATCTACGTCCCCGCGCCCAAGCGCACCTACGGCTACTACGTCTTCCCGGTCCTCGAAGGCACCCGCCTCGTCGCCCGCACGGAGGTCATCGCCCAGAACGGCACCCTCACGCTCCGCGCCCTCTGGCCCGAGGCCGGCGTCCGTTGGGGCAAGCTCCGCACCCAGCGCCTCATGTCCGAGCTGGAGCGCGTCGCCCGCCTCGCCGGGGCCACTCGGATCGACCTCGCCCCCAACTGGCTCCGTCAGCCGGTCGCGTCCTGATACCAGGCCCGGATCGCCGCCCGCTCCTCCTCGGTCACCTCCGACAGGTTCCCCGGCGGCATCGCATGGCTCGCCCCGGCCTGCAGGTAGACGTCCCGCGCGCGGTTGGCGATCTGCGCCCCGGTCTCGAACATCACGCCCTTGGGCGGCCAATGGAGCCCCGGCCAGACCGGCTCCGCCGCGTGGCACATCGAGCAGCGCCCCTGCACGATCCGGTGCACCTCCTCGAAGCCCGCCGCCTGCGCGAACCGCTCCGCCCCCGGCGCCAGCAGCTCCGCCTCGGCCTCCTGCTCGTCCGAGTAGCCGAAGGCCCTCGGCGAGGAGAGCCAGACGATCAGGAGGAAGATCACCGCCGTGGCGAACCAGGTCCAGTGCGGCCGCCCCTTCCGCGCGTGCACCGTGTTGAACCAGTGCCTGATCGTCACCCCCATCAGGAACACGAGGGACGCCACGGCCCAGGTGTTCGCCCCGGCGAAGGCCAGCGGATAGTGGTTCGACAGCATCAGGAAGATTACGGGGAGCGTCAGGTAGTTGTTGTGGGTGCTGCGCTGCTTGGCGATCTTGCCGTATTTCGGGTCCGGCTTCCGCCCCGCGATCAGGTCCGCGACGACGACCTTCTGGTTGGGGATGATCGTGAAGAACACGTTCCCCGACATGACCGTGGCCGTGAAGGCCCCGAGGTGCAGCAGCGCCGCCCGCCCCGAGAAGACGTGCGTGTAGAACAGGCTCATCAGCACGATGATCCCGAACAGCGCCACCATGAGCCGCACCGGCTCGTCCCCGAAGCGGCTCCGGCAGAGCCGGTCGTAGAGCACCCAGCCCAAGGCCAGCGACGCCGCCGACAGGACCGCCGCCTGCAGCCCCGAGGGGACCTCGATGTGCCCCAGGTGCAGCGGCGGGAAGCCGTAGACCCTCGGGTCGATCAGGTAGAGCTCGCCCCCGAGCCAGTAGACCAGCACGAGCATGGTGAAGCCCGAGAGCCAGGTCGAGTAGCTCTCCCACTTGAACCAGACGAGGTCCCCCGGCATCCGCTCCGGCGCCACGAGGTATTTCTGGATGTGGTAGAAGCCGCCGCCGTGGACCTGCCACTCCTCCCCATCCGCGCCCGAGGCGAGGTTGCGGTCCCGGTGGAGCCCGAGGTCCAGCGCGATGAAGTAGAAGCTCGACCCGATCCAGGCGATCGCGGTGATGACATGGACCCAGCGGACCGCGAACTCGGCCCAGTGCCACAGGACGGCGGCGTCGTACATCTTATGAACCTATAGATTTGGTGAAGCCACCCAGAAGGCCCCCAAAGAAGTCTCCAATCTGTGAGAGGTTTCTCTGGTCTTTGGCTACTTGGGTCACGGCCGCGCTTAATTTCATGTTGCCATCAGTCCCTGTGAAGCTCTGCCCGAGGAGGGCAAAGCCTTTTGAAGTTATTACAGGTCTAATTAGGAGGCTGTGACCTCGATCTAAGGGTTTCACATATTCGGCGCATCGAATGACACCTTCGTCGATCAGCCACTGACCGCAGTCATCAAAGAAAGGGCGGAATTCCTCATCAAGAGCCAAGTCGTCAAACTTTAAGCCTGACCATTGGATGCCAGTTTCGATCAACACCTGCAGGATGGAGGCGATAACTATCTCACTTTTCTGAAGGTTCGTTAGCTGAGTTGCCATCGTCAGCTCCCCCGGTAGGTCGAATACCCGAAGGGCGACAGCAGCAGCGGCACATGGTAGTGACCCGCCTCCATCCCGAAGCGGATCGGAACCTCGTCGAGAAACGGAGGCCGCGTCAGCGCCGCGCCGCTCCCCTGCAGGTAGTCGCCCGCCCGGAAGGTGAGCTCGTAGAGCCCCGGCGCGAACCTTTCCCTCGGCAGGATCGGCCCGTCCGTCCGACCGTCCGCGTTCGTCACCATCTCCGCGAGCCGTTCACGCCTATCCCCGTCCAGCCGGTCCAGCGTGATCCGCAGCCCCTCCGCCGGCACCCCCAGCGCGGTGTCGAGCACGTGCGTCGTCAGGAATCCCTCGGCCATCCTCGTCCTCCCTATGCTTCCATGTCAGCCGGAGGGCAGGCCGCTTGCAACCCCGCCCGGCCCCGGCCTACTCATCGGGCAAGAGGAGTCGAAGATGCCCGACCGTTACCCCCGCAACATGCGCGGCCATGGCGCCACGCCGCCCGACGCGCAATGGCCCGACGGCGCCCGCGTCGCCGTCTCCCTGGTCCTCAACTACGAGGAGGGGGCGAGAACTGCGTCCTCCACGGCGACGCCGCCTCGGAGGCCTTCCTGAGCGACATCGCCGGGGCCGCGATGTGGCCGGGCCTGCGCCACTGGAACATGGAGTCGATCTACGAATACGGCGCCCGCGCCGGCTTCTGGCGGCTCCACCGGCTGATGCGCGACCTGCCCGTGACGATCTACGGCGTCGCCACCGCGCTGGCGCGGAGCCCCGAGCAGGTCGCCGCCATGAAGGCCGCCGGCTGGGAGATCGCCTCCCACGGCCTGAAATGGGTCGAGCACAAGGACATGCCCGAGGAGGTGGAGCGCGCCCAGATCGCCGAGGCCATCCGCCTTCACACGGAGGTGGTCGGAGAGCCCCCGCGCGGCTGGTACACCGGCCGCTGCAGCGCCAACACCGTCCGCCTGACGGCGGAGACCGGCCAGCTCGACTGGATCAGCGACACCTACGACGACGACCTGCCCTACTGGATCGAGGCCGGGGAGCGCGACCAGCTCGTGATCCCCTACACGCTCGAGGCCAACGACATGCGCTTCGCGGTCGCCCCCGGCTGGGTCACGGGCCGCGACTTCGGCGACTACCTCTGCGACACCTTCGACGTGCTGCACGAGGAGGGGGGCCGGATGTTCTCGGTGGGCCTCCATTGCCGCCTCGTCGGCCGCCCCGGCAAGGCGGCGGGCCTCCGGCAGTTCCTCAAGCACGCCCAGCAGAAGGGTGGTGCCTGGTTCGCCACCCGGGGCCAGATCGCCGCCCACTGGCGCGCCGTGAACCCCCCGCCGCCCCGGCACGAGCGCCCCTCCGAGATGCACCGCAAGGCCTTCGTCGCGGCTTTCGGCGGCATCGTCGAGCACTCCCCCTGGGTCGCCGACCGCGCCTGGAGCCTGGAGCTCGGCCCCGCCCACGACAGCGCCACCGGCCTCGCCAACGCCCTGGCCCGCGTCCTCCGCACCGCCTCGCGCGAGGAGCAACTCGGCGTCCTGCGCGCCCACCCCGACCTCGCCGGCAAGCTCGCGGCGGCCAAGCGCCTCACCGCCGACTCCACCTCCGAGCAGGCGAGCGCCGGCCTCGACGATCTCACCGAGGAGGAGGTCGAACGGTTCACGGTGCTGAACAACGCCTACATGGACCGCCACGGCTTCCCCTTCATCATCGCGGTGCGGGACAACACCAAGGCCTCGATCCTGAGCGCCTTCGAGCGCCGCACCGCCAACGACTCCGAGACCGAGTTCGCCGAGGCGCTCCGCCAGGTCGAGCGCATCGCCGAGCTTCGCCTGAAAGCGGTCCTGCCATGACCTACGCCTTCCCGCCCGGCGGCCTTCCCGACCAGACGGAGGACGCCGCCGGCAACCGCGCTGTCTTCACCACCGCCTACGCCTTCATCCCGGCCGCCGTGCAGCGCGACATCGTGACGAGCTACTTCCCCGGCTGGACCGACACCCGCGCCTGGATCCTCGCGCGCCCGCTCTCGGGCTTCGCCGAGACTTTCGCTCAGTACGCGATGGAGGTCGCCCCTGGCGGCGGCAGCGACGCGCCCGAGCCCGATCCCGGCGCCGAGGGCGTGATCCTCGTGGCCGACGGCACCGGCCTCCTCCACCTGGGCGACACAACGCACGAGCTACGCCCCGGCAGCTACGCCTACCTGCCGCCCTCCTCGGGCTGGAGCCTCCGCGCCACCTCGCTCCTGCGGTTCCACTGGATCAGGCGCCGCTATCTGCCCGCCCGGGGCGTCGCGCTGCCCGAGCCCTTCGTGACCTCGGACCCGGAGACGCCGGTCCGCTGGATGCCCAACACCGACCTCTGGGGCACGACCCGCTTCGTGGACCCCGAGGACCTGCGCCACGACATGCACGTCAACATCGTGACCTTCCAGCCGGGGGGCCTCATCCCCTTCGCCGAGACGCACGTCATGGAGCACGGCCTCTACGTGCTGGAAGGCACCGCCCGCTACCTTCTCAACACCGACTGGGTGGAGGTCGGCCCCGGCGACTTCATGTGGCTCCGCGCCTTCTGCCCGCAGGCCTGCGTCGCGACGGGGGAGGGGCGGTTCCGCTACCTTCTCTACAAGGACGTGAACCGCCACCCGGCGCTGACGCTGTGACCACCATGGATATCCATGCCGAACCCCTGACCCCCACCGCCTTCTCCCCCTTCGGCGACGTGCTGGAGGCCGAGGGCGCCCCCGACCGGCTCATCAACCAGGGCCTCTGCGGCCGCTTCCACGACCGGGCGCGGCTCGACTTCGGCGGGGGCCGGGCCGGGATCAGCGTCTTCAGGGCCGAGCCCCGGGCGCTGCCCTACATGCTGGACTTGGTGGAGCGGCACCCGCTCGGCTCCCAGGCCTTCCTGCCCATGAGCCTCGACCCCTTCCTGGTGATCGTCGCCGAGGGGCAGGACCCCACCCCCGGCCGCATCCGCGCCTTCCTGACGAGGCCGGGGCAGGGGATCAACCTCCTGCGGAACTGCTGGCATGGGGTCCTGACCCCGCTCCACGCCCCCGGACTCTTCGCCGTGGTGGACCGGATCGGGGAGGGTCAGAACCTCGAGGAATACTGGCTCCCCGAGCCCCTGACCGTCTACGGCAGCGCCGGGTAGAAGAGCCCCTTGGACGAGGTGGTGAAGATCTCCGCCCCCTCCGAGGTGATCCCGACCGAATGCTCGAACTGCGCCGAGAGCGACTTGTCCCGCGTCACGGCGGTCCAGTCGTCGCTCAGCACCTTGGTCTCGGGCCGGCCGAGATTCACCATGGGCTCGATGGTGAAGAACATCCCCTCCTCGAGCCGCGGCCCCGTCCCGGGCCGCCCGTAGTGGAGCACGTTCGGCGGGGCGTGGAACACCCGGCCGAGCCCGTGGCCGCAGAAGTCGCGCACCACGCTCATGCGGTTGGCCTCCACGTGGCTCTGGATCGCCGCGCCAATGTCGCCGAAGGTGGCGCCAGGCCTGGCGGCCTCGATCCCCAGCATCAGCGCGTCGTGCGTGACCTGGATCAGCCGCTCGGCCTTCCGGTTGGGCGTGCCCGCGACGTACATCCGCGAGGTGTCGCCATACCAGCCGTCCACGATCACCGTCACGTCGACGTTCAGGATGTCGCCGTCCTTGAGGACCTTGTCCCCCGGGATGCCGTGGCAGACGACATGGTTCACGCTGATGCAGGAGGCGTGCTGGTAGCCCTTGTAGCCGATGGTGGCCGAGACCACCCCGCGCGCCTGGATCATCTCGGTGATGATGCGGTCGAGCTCGCCCGTGGTCTGGCCGGGAAAGACATGGGGGCCCATCTCGTCCAGGATCTCGGCCGCGACGCGGCCGGCCACGCGCATCCCCTCGTAGTCCGAGGCCTCGTGGATGCGGATGCCGTCCCGCGTGAGCCTGCCCCTGCGTTCGTCCACTCGTCCGTCCTTTCGCTGACTCTTGGAAAATAGGCCATGCCGCGTCCGGGTTCCAGCGGGCAAGGCTGGAAGGCCCGGGGGCGCCCGCCTATACCTGAGTCCCGAGAGCAGCGCGAGGCCCCCATGCCCAATCCCACGGCCGCCATCCTCGTCATCGGGGACGAGATCCTCTCGGGCCGCACCCGCGATTCGAACATGCACTTCCTGGCGCAGGAGCTGGCGCGCGTCGGCATCGACCTGCGGGAGGCCCGCGTCGTCGGCGACCGGCCCGAGGCCATCGTCGGGGCCGTCCGGGCGCTGTCGGGGACCCACGATCACGTCTTCACGAGCGGCGGGATCGGTCCCACCCACGACGACATCACGGCCGACGCGGTGGCCGAGGCGATGAGGGTGCCGCTCTCGGTCCGGGACGATGCCCGCGCCGTGCTGCAGGCCCATTACGACCGCCAGGGCGTGGAGATGAACGAGGCGCGCCTGCGGATGGCCCGCGTCCCCGAGGGCGCCGTCCTGATCGACAACCCCGTCAGCGCCGCCCCCGGCTTCTCGATCGGCAACGTGCACGTCATGGCCGGCGTGCCCCGCATCTTCGAGGCCATGGTCGCGGGCCTCCTGCCGCGCCTGACCGGGGGGACCCCGCTCCTGTCGCAGAGCTACCGGATCATGCGGGGCGAGGGGGAGATCGCGGGGCCGCTGGCCCGGCTCGCGGACGATTATCCCGACCTCTCGATGGGTTCCTATCCGTTCCAGAGCGGCGGGGCCTTCGGCGCCAACGTCGTCATCCGAGGGCCGGACGGGGTCCGGGTGCACGAGGCGATGACCCGCCTGGCCGAACTCTTCCCCGAATGATTCGCCACGCGCGCTGGCTGGCCCTCCTGCCCCTGCTGGCGCAACCCGCCGCCGCGCTGACGCTCGATCTGCCCGCCACGGCGGCCAAGGCGCTGGACGAGACCGAGCCTCTGGGCAGCCTCGCCCTCGCCACCGGACCCTGGGCCGAGGGCGTGCTGCCGTCCCGCACCGTCGAGGGGGCCGTCACGCGCGAGGTCTGGCAGGTGCCCGGGCCGGGGACGACCCTCGGGCTCCTCGCTCCCCTGCGGGACCAGGTCGCGGCGCAGGGTTACGAGATCCTTCTCGACTGCGAGGACGAGGCCTGCGGCGGCTTCGACTTCCGGTCCGCCATCGAGGTCCTGCCCCCGCCTGCGATGTTCGCCGACCTCGCGGATTTCCACTACCTCTCGGCCGTCAAGGACGACGAGGCCCTGACCCTCCTCGTGAGCCGCAGCGACGAACGGGGCTTCGTCCAGCTCCTCCGCGTGGCGCCCGCCGAGCCGGGCACGGTGCCCGCGGCCCCGGCCGTGTCGTCCGAGGGGCCGGGGACAGGGACGCCTCCCCCGGGCGACTTCGCGACGCGGATCGAAGGGGAGGGGCGAGTCGTCCTCGAAGGGTTGGCCTTCGCCACCGGCTCCTCGGAGCTGGCCTCCGGCGGGGACGCCGGGCTTGCCGCGCTCGCGGCCTATCTGGCCGAGAACCCCACCCGCCGCGTGGCCCTGGTCGGCCATACCGACGCGCAAGGTCCGCTCGGGGCCAACATCGCCCTCTCCAAGCGGCGCGCGCAGGCGGTCGCGGACCGACTCGCGAGCCGGTACGGCGTCGACCGCTCGCAGCTCCAGGCCGAGGGAATGGGCTGGCTCTCGCCGCGGGCGACCAACCTCACCCCGGAGGGCCGCGAGGCGAATCGGCGGGTCGAGGCGGTGATCCTGCCCTGACGGCCTCAGGCGGCGCGGTCCCGCTCCTCCTCCTCGACATGGAGACGAGCGCGTCCCTCGGCCTTGGCGCTATAGAGGGCGCGGTCGGCCAAGGCGATCAACCGGTCGAGCGTGGCCCCCCCGTCGGCCCCGGCGGCGCCGGCCGAGAGGGTGACGGAGAGGCCGCCCGGCACCTCGACGACCGGGATCGGGGCGCAAAGCCGGTGACCCAGGTGGTGCGCATCCCGGACGGAGGCGAAGGGAAGGAAGGCGGCGAACTCCTCCCCGCCGAGGCGGCCCAGTATGCCGTCCGGCCGAAGCACCGTCCGCAGATGGGTGCCGATCGCGACCAGGGCGGCGTCGCCCGCGCCGTGGCCCCACTGGTCGTTGATCCGCTTGAAGTGGTCGGCGTCGAGGAGGAGGAGCACCCCCGTCCCCTCCCGCTCCAGGGCCCGGCGGGCCCGGTCCATGAAGGCGCGCCGGTTGGGCAGGCCCGTCAGCATGTCGGTCGTGGCGAGCATCGACAGCGTCCGCTGGAGGGTGCGCTGACGGTGCAGGATCGTCATGACGAGGGCCACGAAGGGGACGGCGACCAGCGTGGTGGTCACGACCTCGCGCGGCCAGTCGGGGCGAGGCTGGGGGACGCTGGCCTTGACGAGGAAGTCGGTCGCGTTGACGAGCAGGAGGAAGACAAGGCTCTTGGCCAGCGCATCCCGCCACGAGCGGGGCGCGACGAGGTTGACCAGCCTGCTCATCCAATCGCCATCCATGGCGGCAGGATGGCACCGAGGCCTTAAGGAGTCCTGACCCGACGTCAGGAAAATCGTTCCAATTCGAGACGTCCCGTCACCAGTTGTCGGGGCCCTTGTCGGTGAAGGCATCCACGAGGAAGTCGATGAAGGCGCGGACCTTGGGCTGGGTGAAGCGGCCCGGCGGATAGACCGCGTAGATGCCCTGGACCTCGACGGGCAGCCCCGGGATCGCCTCCTCGACGAGGCCCTTGGACATGGCCTCGGCGTAGAGGAAGGCGGGCAGGTAGGCGATGCCGAGGCCCGAGATGCAGGCGTTGAGGAGCGACTGCCCGTCGTTCACCGTCAGCCATCCCGCCGTGCGGACCTGCCGCTTCTCGCCGGAGGGCGCCGTGATCTTCCAGACGGCCGAGTTCGCCTGATTCGAGTAGTGGAGGAGCTTGTGCTCGTTGAGGTCGTCGATCTTCTCGGGGCGGCCGTACTGGGCGAAGTAGGCGGGCGCGGCGATCATCCGCTTCGAGGTCTCGGCGATCTTGCGGGCCCGCAGGGTCGAGTCCTCGAGCTCGCCGATGCGGATCGCCATGTCGAAGCCTTCGGAGATCAGCTCCACGTAGCGGTTGTTGAGCACCATGTTGACGGTGATGCCGGGGTATTCCTGGAGGAAGTCGCCGAGCACGGGGCTCAGGTGGTTGACGCCGAAGTCGGTGGCGACCGAGATCCGCAGGAGGCCCGAGGGCGCGGTCTGCATGGAGGTGACGAGGGCGTCGGCCTCCCCGGCGTCGTTCAGGACCCGTCGCGCGCGGTCGTAGTAGGCGAGGCCGATCTCGGTGGGCGAGACGCGCCGCGTCGTCCGGTTCAGGAGCCGGGCGCCCAGCCTCGCCTCCAGCGCCGAGACGTGCTTGGACACGGCCGACTTCGAGATGCCCATCTTCTTGGCGGCATCCGTGAACCCGCCCTGGTCCACGACCATTGCGAAGGCCTCCATCTCGGTCAGGCGGTCCATCCTCGCTCCTTCCCATCCGGGCATTGCTGCGGACCCTGCGCTGCAAATCCGGCACAATTGGGACTCCCCGGGGTCAAATCCGGGGTTTTCCATGGCATTGGCGGACAGGGCGGAAACAGGAAGTCGAGGCCGGGCCGAACCGGACCTGCCCCGGCGGGCCGCGTGCGCTGCCTCTCGGAAGCCGCAGGCCAAGGGCCGAATCGGGCCGTCCGAGAGGCTCGGGTCACCCGGCGGCCCGGGCTCCTCACTGGTCCATGTAGACGTGCCGTTCGGCCTGGGCGCCCGGATGGGTCACGGCGCCGTGGCGGGCGCTGCCCACCAGCTTGGCGAATTTCCAGAGCGCGCCCGTGGCATACTGCGTCTCGCGCGGGCCGGTCCATGCGGCGCGGCGGCTGGCCAGCTCCTCGTCCGAGAGCGCGACCGACAGCTCGCCGGCGATGGCGTCGATCGTGATCACGTCACCGTCCTTCAGGAGCGCGATGGGGCCGCCATGCGCGGACTCGGGACCGACATGGCCCACGCAGAAGCCGCGCGTCGCGCCCGAGAAGCGGCCGTCGGTGATGAGCGCGACCTTCTTGCCCGCGCCCTGCCCCGACAGCGCCGCCGTGGTCGCCAGCATCTCTCGCATACCGGGGCCGCCGGCGGGGCCTTCGTTGCGGATGACGATGACCTCGCCTTCCCTGTAGGCGCGGGCCTTGACGGCCTCGAAGGCGTCCTCCTCGCAGTCGAAGACGCGGGCGGGGCCGGTGAAGACCTGCTCGGCCGGGGTCATGCCGGCGACCTTCACGATGGCCCCGTCGGGGGCGAGGTTGCCGCGCAGGCCCACGACGCCGCCGGTCCGGGTGATCGGCGTGGCGGCGGGGTAGATCACCCGCCCGTCGGCCTCGGCCCGGATCCCGTCCAGCTCCTCGCCCAGCGTGCGGCCCGAGGCGGTGAGGCAGTCCTCGTGCAGGAGGCCGACCTTCTGGAGCTCCTTCATCACGACGGGGACGCCGCCGACCTCGTGGAGGTCCTTGGCGACGTATTTCCCGCCCGGGCGCAGGTCCACGAAGTAGGGCGTGTCCTTCATGATCGCGGCCACGTCGAAGAGGTCGAACTCGATCCCCGCCTCGTGGGCGATGGCGGGAAGGTGCAGCGCCGCGTTGGTGGACCCCCCGGTGCAGCCCACCACGCGGGCGGCGTTCTCGAGCGACTTGCGGGTGACCACGTCGCGGGCGCGGATGTTCCTCTCGATCAGGTTCATGACCGCGACGCCCGACATCTCGCAATACTGGTCGCGGCTCTCGTAGGGGGCCGGGGCGCTTGAGGAGTTGAGGAGCGCGAGGCCGATCGCCTCGGAGACGCAGGCCATGGTGTTGGCGGTGTATTGCGCGCCGCAGGCCCCGGCGGAGGGGCAGGCGACCCGTTCGAGGATCGCGAGCTCGGCGTCGGAGAAGGCGCCGGCCTGGTGCTTGCCCACGGCCTCGAAGACGTCCTGGATGGTGACGTCGCGCCCCTCGTAGCGGCCCGGCAGGATCGAGCCGCCGTAGATGAAGACAGAGGGCACGTTCAGGCGGACCATGGCCATCATCATGCCCGGCAGGCTCTTGTCGCAGCCAGCGAGGCCCACGAGCGCGTCGTAGCAGTGGCCCCGCATGGTCAGTTCGACAGTGTCGGCGATGGCGTCGCGCGAGGCCAGAGAGGAGCGCATCCCTTCGTGGCCCATCGAGATGCCGTCGGTGACGGTGATCGTGGTGAACTCGCGGGGCGTGCCGCCGTTCTTCTTGACGCCGTGCTTCACGACCTGCGCCTGGCGGTCCAGGGCGATGTTGCAGGGCGCGGCCTCGTTCCAGCAGGTGGCGACGCCGACCCAGGGCTGGTGGATCTCCTCCTCGGTGATCCCCATGGCGTAGAAGTAGCTGCGGTGCGGCGCGCGGGCCGGGCCTTCGGTGACGTGGCGGCTGGGCAGCCGGGACTTGTCGAAGCGCTGGTTGGTCGGCATCGCGTTCCCCCTCTTCCTGTTCGGGAGAGGGTTAGCGCGGACGGGCGGTCCGTCTAGATGCCGCCATACCAGTCGTAGCCCCGTTCCTCCCAGTAGCCGCCCTTGTCGGCGAGGGCGGGGACCACCTCGATGCCGGCGAGATACTTGGCCATCTTGTAGCCGAGCTGCCGTTCCACCCTGAGCCGCAGGGGCGCGCCGTTTCGGACGGGGAGCGGGCCGCCGTTCATCCCGTAGGCGAGGATCGTCTGCGGGTGGAGCGCGTCGCGGAGATCGTGGCTCTCCCAATACTTGATGCCGCCGGAGAGGCCGCGCTCGATGGTGTCCATGGAGCGGAAGTAGACGTAGCGGGCCTCCGGTCGCAGCTTCGCCTCGGCGAGGACGCGGCTCAGTTGGACGCCGGTCCATTCGGCGATGCAGGACCAGCCCTCGACGCAGTCGTGGCGGGTGATCTGGGTGCGGGAGGGCATGGCCATGAGGTCGGGCAGGCTCAGGGACAGGGGCTTCTCGACGGCGCCGGTGACGGTGAGGCGCCAGTCGGCCCAGGCGTTGGCGGCCAACGCCCGGTAGTCGGCGTCGGCGGGGTTCGTGACGCCGTTGGGGCGCATCCCCTGTCGGATGTCGGCACGGGTGAACTCGGGCGCGAGGGCGTCGCGGGCCACCAGCTTCTGCGTGGCGTGGGTCAGCTCGTTGGCGCCCTCGAAGAGGTTGCGCGTGGCGCCGTCGGGGGGGAGCCGGTCGAAGACCTTGCAGCCGGAGAGGAGCGCGGGGGTGGCGAGGAGGCCGGTCAGGACCAGCCGGCGGGAGAGGTCAGCGGGCATGGGAGTCCCCCTCGGGGTCGATGCGATACCAGCCGGTAAGGATCGAGCGCAGCTCGTTGAGCGGCCCGGCCAGCAGGATCATCAGGACGTGGACCAGGAAGAACAGGACCAGGAGCGCCATCACGGCGAAGTGGATCGTCCGCGCCGTCTGCCGCCCGCCCCAGACATCGAGGAGCCAGGGCGCGGCGGCGTTGAACGAGGGCGACATGGAGAGCCCCGTCAGGATCATCAGCGGCAGCAGGACGAAGAGCACCCCGGCATAGGCCAGCTTCTGGAGCACGTTGTAGCGGTGCCCATGGTGGAAGCGGAGCCGGGCGTGGTTCAGCACGTCGCCGGGGAGGGCACGGAGGTCGGAGGGCGTCGGGATCAGCTCGCGGATGTGGCCGTTGAGGAGGCTGGAGACGAACCAGGCGAGGAGCGTGAGGCTGAGCGTCCAGGCGAAGAAGAAATGGATCACCCGGCCGGTGGCGAGGTCGTGGTAGCTCGGGATCGTGGCCCAGCCGGGAAAGCCGTGCGCCTCGCCGCCGGAGGCGCCGAGGAGGCCGGTGGTGTCGAACTCGTGGCCGAGGACGGTGGTGACGCCCCGGAGGCTGTCGCCGTCCTGTCGCGCGCCGAGGACCAGGACCGCGTTGTCGAACTCGAAGCCCGACTGCCGGCCGAGGTAGAGCGCCGGGTGGGCGTTGAAGATCTGCAGCCCCGTCAGGAGCAGGAAGAAGAGCGACACGGCCCAGACCCAGTGGGTCAGGCGGGTCATGATCCTCTGGCGGTAGACGAGCGGTCCCTTGGCCATTTCCGTGCCCCCTCTGCGGCGTCGCCCGAAGCCACGGTCCGGGCGGCGGAAAAGTTTCAGCGCATCCGGCACGACCTGCCGACAGGAGATGGCAGGAGGGATCGGCGATCCTGCGGGCATCCTATCACGGCGGGAGGCTCCGATGAGGAACGATGACGTGCGCCACTGGGTCGGGGTCGCCTCGGCCGAGCACGTGGCGCGAGGGGTGGCGGGCGGGTTCTGCCAGCTCTCGCACGGGAAGGCGGGGCCGGTGGCGCGGATGAGGCCGGGGGACGGGCTGGTCTACTACGCCCCGCGCGAGAGGATGGGCGAGGGCGAGCCGGTGCAGGCCTTCGTCGCCATCGGGCGGGTCGCGGAGGGAGAGCCCTACCAGGGCGTCATGGGCGACTTCGTGGCGACGGGGCGGGACGTGCACTGGTGGCCGGTTCAGCGCCGAGCGCCGATCCGGCCGATGCTGGACGACCTGTCCTTCATGTGGGCCCAACCCAACTGGGGGATGGTCCTGCGGCGCGGGTCGTTCGCCATCGCCGCCGAGAACTTCCGGCGCATCGCGGAGGCGATGGGGGCCGAGGCGCCCTCGACCCCCCGCGCCGATTGCATTCCGGGTTCCCGAAGCTTATCTCCTCCCGTCGAACCGCCGACGAGAGAGGGCGCCGATGAACTGGATCTCCAACTACGTCCGCCCGCGGATCAACTCGATCTTCTCGCGCCGCGAGGTACCCGAGAACCTCTGGACCAAGTGCGACGAATGCGGCCAGATGCTCTTCCACCGGGAGCTGGCAGCGAACCTCAACGTCTGCCCGAACTGCGGGCACCACATGGCGATCCGGCCGCGCGAGCGGTTCCAGGCCTTCTTCGACGGCGGCGTCTTCACCGAGGTGAAGGTGCCCGAGCCGATCACCGACCCGCTCCAGTTCCGCGATCAGAAGAAATACGCGGACCGCGTCCGGGAGGCCCGCAAGACCACGGGCGAGAAGGACGCGATGCTGGTGGCCGAGGGCGAGGTCGGGCGGACGCCGATCGTCGCGGCGGCGCAGGACTTCTCCTACATGGCGGGGTCCATGGGGATGTATGTGGGCAACGCCATCATCGCCGCCGCCGAGCGGGCCGTGGAGCTGAAGCGGCCGCTGGTGCTGTTCTCGGCCGCTGGGGGCGCGCGGATGCAGGAGGGGATCCTGTCGCTGATGCAGATGCCCCGGACGACCGTGGCGGTGCAGATGCTCAAGGAGGCGGGGCTGCCCTACGTCGTGGTGCTGACGCATCCGACGACCGGGGGCGTCACGGCCTCCTATGCCATGCTGGGCGACGTGCAGATCGCCGAGCCCGGGGCGCTGATCTGCTTCGCCGGGCCCCGCGTGATCGAGCAGACGATCCGCGAGAAGCTGCCCGAGGGGTTCCAGCGGGCGGAATACCTGCTCGACCACGGGATGCTCGACCGGGTGACGCCGAGGGGCAAGCTCAAGGAGGAGATCGTCTCCATCCTGCGGATGCTCCTGCGCGAGCCGCCGGCGGTGATGGCGGACCTGCCCGCGCCGGTCGTCGAGGTCGGAGCCGCCGTCGAACCTCCGGCCGCCGCCGCCGAATGACCCAAGGATCAGGGTCCGACATCCTCTTGGAGCGGATGACCCGGCTCCATCCCAAGATCATCGACCTGACGCTGGCCCGGGTGGAGCGGCTGCTCGCGGCGCTGGGGCACCCGGAGCGAAAGCTGCCGCCGGTGATCCATGTCGCGGGGACCAACGGCAAGGGGTCCACGCAGGCGATGATCCGGGCGGGGCTGGAGGCCACGGGGGCCACGGTCCACGCCTACACCTCGCCGCACCTGGCGCGGTTCCACGAGCGCATCCGCCTCGCGGGGGAGCTGATCGACGAGGACCACCTGATGGCGGTGCTGGATCGGTGCATGGAGGCCAACGGCGAGGAGCCGATCACCTTCTTCGAGATCACCACCTGCGCGGCCTTCCTCGCGTTTGCCGAGACGAAGGCGGACTGGACGCTGCTGGAGGTGGGGCTGGGCGGGCGGCTGGACGCGACCAACGTGGTGGAGCGGCCCCGGCTGTCGGTCATCACCCCCGTCGACCTCGACCACCAGCAGTACCTGGGCGATACGCTGGCGAAGATCGCCGGCGAGAAGGCGGGGATCATCAAGCGGGGCGTGCCGGTCGTGGTGGCGCGGCAGCACCCGGAGGCGCTGGAGGCCATCGAGGACAAGGCGGCGCGGATGGGGGCGCCGGTCCTCGCCTATGGGCAGCAGTGGCACGCGGGGGTGGAGCGGGGGCGGCTGGTCTATCAGGACGAGCGCGGATTGCTGGACCTGCCGCTGCCGAACCTGCCGGGGCCGCACCAGATCGTCAACGCCGGGGCGGCGCTCGCGGCGATGCGGGAGCTGAGGCTCGACGACGAGGCCTGCGAGGCGGGGGTGACGCGGGCGGAGTGGCCGGCGCGGATGCAGCGGCTCAGGGGCTGGCTCGCCGAGATGGTGGGGCCAGGGGAGCTCTGGCTCGACGGCGGGCACAACCCGGCGGCGGGGGAGGCCATCGCGGCGACGCTGCGGGCGATGCCGGCGGCGAAGACCCACCTGATCTGCGGAATGCTCAACACCAAGGACGTGGCGGGGTTCATGCGGCCGCTCGGGGACGTGGCGGAGAGGCTCTGGGCGGTGTCGATCCCGGGAGAGGCCAACACGCTGACCGCCGAGGAGACCGCGCGCCATGCCGCCGAGGCGGGGCTGAGGGCGGAGATCGCGGACTCGGTCGAGGAGGCGGTCGCGGCGGCCACGGGGATGGGCGCGTACCGAATCCTGATCTGCGGCTCGCTGTATCTGGCGGGGCACGTGCTACGGCAGGGCGCATGATCCGGGTTGCCCTGTTGATGGCCCTCTGGGCCCAGCCGTCCCACGCCGCCTTGGTGCATTTCTGCTGGGCCGGGTCGAACGGCTACACCATGACCGGGTCGATGGAGTTCCCCGATTTGCTCCTGGGCGCCGACGTCGTCACGCAGGACGAGGTGACGCGGTTCCGCATCGCGGGCTTCAAGGACGGCGAGCTGATCGGGACCTGGGACCTGTCGGATCGGGAGCCGAACGACACCTGGTACCTGCGCTACTTCCCCCGGACCATGCAGTTCCCCACGAACGGGGAGATCCTGGGGCCCTACGACCAGGGCTGGAACGCGGACGGGACGGCGGCGGACTGCGACGAGGACGAGTTCGGGTTCAACGCCGGCAACTACGCGCAGGACTTCTGCCTGCAGGGGCGCTGGATCGAGGAATCGGGCGTGCCGCCGCAGAAGCCCTTCATCGCCCAGACCACGGCGCCCACGGACCCGGCCTGCGCCGGGCCCGCGCTGCTGAGCAAGCGTCGGAAGTAAGGGGTCCCGGGCCGTTATCCTTGGCGCGTGGAAAGCCACGCCGCGGATCGTGCCCGGGGTCCACCTCGTCCGGCGGCCAAGCCGGCACGGGTGGGAGCGCGTCTCGACGCGCGGCGGCTGGGTCTTTGCGATGCCTGCCCAAGGCATCTCCCAGGAGGTGGGGGGCCCGCGCCCACCTTTCAAAGAGCTCTCGTCCGTGGAGCCTCTCTCCGCCCTTCGCGCATGGCAAAGGGCCGGAGCCCCGGACACAGGCAGTCCTATGATCCTGGCGCGGGGCTGGCTGCCTGAAGACCCGGCCGAGGGGAGGTCCACCCCTTGAGGCCTCCTCCGGCGCAAGCGCTCTCCTGCTCTGAGGTCGTGAGCGGGCCGGGGGGGAGGCGTCGCGGGGCGGCGCTCCTGATGCGGGCCAGGATGGGCGAGAGAGGTTAACGATCCGTTACTCGGGCGTTCGTTGGGGGGTGGGGCGACGCAACACCCTCGGCGCAAAGCTCTGATCCGGCGAGGTAAACGCCTCGCGCGGGGTGTTGCGTCGCCCCTGTAGGGTGGGTCTCGGGCCGCCGCGAATCGGTCCCGCCCAAGGCCAGCGCGGTCAGCCCGCTCGGGCGGCAAGGAGGGCGGCGAGCTTGGCGACGGTATTCATGTTGCGCGCGGTGCCGGACTCGGCGGCGGGGATGCGGAGGCGGGAGCGGCCCATGGTGGGGCCGTAGCTCACGTAGATCTCGCGGAGGCCGAGGGCGGCGTCCTCCTCGGCGCGGCCCGTCATGCTGGCGAGCGCGTCAGGCGGGGGCGGTGCGTCGAGGATGACCGCGACGGTGTGCTTGGGGTTGGCCTGCGGGAAGGGGTTGGCGGCGAGGACGGTGGTCATTTCCTCCGCCGTGCGGAGGAGGACGCCCACGTCGCGGCCCGTGTGGGCGCGGAGGCGGGCGGCGAGGGTGGCCTTGACCTCGGATTCGGGCGCGTCGCTGTCGAAGAGGACGTTGCCCGAGGCGATGTAGGTCCGGGGGTCGCGGAAGCCGGCCTGCTGGCAGAGCGCCCGCAGGTCCTCCATGGCGAGCGCGCCCGTGCCGCCGACGTTGACGGCACGGAGCAGGGCCACGTAGGCGGTCACGCCGCCTGCGGGACCGCGCGGGCGGCGAGCATGGAGGCTTCGAGGATGTCCATCGCCTCGGCGAAGACGTCGTCGGGGATGGTGATGGGCGCGAGGAAGCGGATCACGTTGGCGTAGACGCCGCAGGTGAGGAGGACGAGGCCGCGCTTGAGGGCCTCCAGGCGGACGCGGTTGGCGAAGTCGGGGTTCGGCGTCGCGTCGCTCGGCAGGTTGAACTCCACGGCCACCATGAAGCCGGGGCCGCGGATCTCGGCGATCTCGGGCACCTGGGCGCGGAGCGATTCGAGGCGCTGGCGGAGGCGGGAGCCCAGGGCGTTGGCGCGGGCGCAGAGGTCCTCCTCCTCGATCACGTCGAGCACGGCGTGGGCGGCGGCGATGCCGAGCGGGTTGCCGCCATAGGTGCCGCCCAGGCCTCCGGGGTTGGCGGCGTCCATGATCTCGGCCTTGCCGGTCACGGCGGCGAGGGGGAAGCCGCCCGCGAGGGCCTTGGCCATGCAGGTGAGGTCGGGGACGACGTCGTAGTGCTCCATGGCGAAGAGCTTGCCGGTGCGGGCGAAGCCGGTCTGCACCTCGTCGGCGATGAGCACGATGCCGTTGTCGTCACAGAGCTTGCGGAGGGCGCGCATGAGTTCGGCGGGGGCCTGGTAGAAGCCGCCCTCGCCCTGCACGGGCTCGAGGATGATGGCGGCGACGCGGGCGGGGTCGAGGTCGGCCTTGAAGAGCTTGGTGATGCCGGCCATCGCGTCCTCGACCGAGATGCCGTGGAGGTCGATCGGGAAGGGGACGTGGTAGACGTCGGGCATCATGGCGCCGAAGCCGGCCTTGTAGGGCTGGACCTTGCCGGTCAGCGTCATGCCCATGAAGGTCCGGCCGTGGAAGGCGCCGCCGAAGGCGATCACGGCGCTGCGGCCCGTGGCGAAGCGGGCGATCTTGATGGCGTTCTCGACCGCCTCGGCCCCCGTGGTGACGAAGAGCGTGCGCTTGTCGAAGTCGCCGGGAACGAGGGCGTTCAGGCGCTCGCCGAGGCGGATGTAGTTCTCGTAGGGGAGGACCTGGTGGCAGGTGTGGGTGAAGCTGTCGAGCTGCTTCTGGACGGCGGCGATCACCTTGGGGTGGCGGTGGCCGGTGTTCACCACGGCGATGCCGGCGGCGAAGTCGATGTAGCGGTTGCCCTCGACGTCCCAGACATGGGCGTTCTCGGCCTTCTCCACGTAGACCTGGGTCTGCATCCCGACGCCCCGCGCGATGGCGGTCTTGCGGCGCTCGGCGATCTCGGCGTTCTGCATGGTCGTTCCCCTGGGTGAGTTTGCGCGCTTCTACTGCGCCGCCGTGTCTTCCGCCAGACGGCCCCAGCCGGCGGATTGCATCTCGGTGAGGCGGCTCGCGGTGCGGGCGAACTCGAAGCTGCCCTCGCCCTCGACGTAGAGGCGGTCGGGGGAGGCGGCGGCGGAGGCGAAGAGCGTGACGCGGGCCTCGTAGAGGGCGTCGATCAGGGTCACGAAGCGGCGGGCCTGGTTGAAGTTCTCGCTCCCGAGGCGCGGGATCTCGTCGATGAGGAGGACCTTGGCGGCGGCGGCGAGGGCCAGGTAGTCGGCGGGGCCGAGGGGGGCGGCCGCAGAGGTCGTAGAAGCTGGCGCGGGCGCAGCCGTTGTGGAAGGCGGGGATCTCCACGTCGCGGCCGTAGACGCGGAGGTGCGCGGGGCGGGACTGGCCGTGGGTCAGGTCGGCCCAGATGGCGTTCATGGCGGCGCGGGCCTGGGCGTCCGCGGGGCAGAAGTAGCGCTGGGCGCCCTGGAGGCGACCCTGGCGGTGGTCATGGGGGGAAGTGAGCTCCAGGACCTCGCAGTTCTCCTCGATCATGGCGATGAAGGGAAGGAAGAGGGCGCGGTTCAGGCCGTCCTTGTAGAGGTCGTGGGGCGGGCGGTTGGAGGTGGTGAGCAGCGTCACGCCCTGCGACCAGAGGCGCTGGAAGAGGCGGCCCAGGATCATCGCGTCGGCGATGTCGGTGACCTGCATCTCGTCGAGGGCGAGGAGGCGGGCGCCTTGGGCCACCTCGTCGGCGACGGGGAGGATGGCGTCGTCGGTGCCGGTGGCGCGGGCGCGGGTCAGGGCGGCCTGGACCCATTGCATGAAGGCGTGGAAGTGCTGGCGGCGGACGGGGACGCTCTCGGGCAGGGTTTCGAGGAGGAGGTCCATGAGCATGGACTTGCCGCGCCCGACGTCGCCCCAGAGGTAGAGGCCGCGCACGGGCTGTGGCTTGCGGGCGAAGAGACCCCGTCGCGGAGGCGTGGAGAGCTCGGCCCGCAGCCGGTCGAGGGCGGGAAGGAGGGCGCGCTGCGCCGCGTCGGGGTGAGGCGGCCTTCGCGGGCGCGCTCCTCGTAGAGGGTCTGGACGTCCATGGCGGGCAGGTAATGCGGCCGGGCGGGGAAGGCTAGCGGGCGCCGTAGTAGAGGCCGACGGTGTGCTCGGCCTCCGCGAAGAAGAGCCAGCGGGAGCAGAGGACGCCGGCGAGGTGGGTGGCAGCCGCGAGGAGGCGGAGATCGGGGACGAGGAGGAGCGCGGGGAGCGCGAAGGCAAGGAGGATCGTCAGGAGGCGCAGTTGCGCGGCGCGGCGGCGGGCGACGACGTGGACCATCTCGCGCAGGAGGTAGTTGGGGCCGGTGTGGGGCGGGGCGAAGGAGCGGACCTCGCCCTTGAGGCCGGTGGCGGTGGAGAGCGTGGAGCCGGCGCGGGCGAAGGCGGTGCGGCCCTGGTGCCAGTGGAGGAGCTGGAGGACGAGGGCGGTTGCGAGGAAGGCGAGGGCGACGGGACGGGGAGCGGCGAGGAGGGCGCCTCCGGCGAGGCCGAGGGCGAGGAAGAGGGCGGGGGTGCTCCAGTGGTGCCAGCGGGGGACGGAGCGGAGCTGGGCGTAGATCATCGACGTCGCGAGGACGGTGGTGAGGGCGATCGCGGCGGCGAGGGCGCCAAGGAGGGCGGGGCTCTGGTCCCTCAAGATCAGGAGCGCGCCGTGGAGGGTCAGGGTGGCGAGGGCGAGGATGGCGAGGATGGCCTCGCGGGAGAGCCAGCTCGTGCGCCACTGGGTGAAGGCGAGGATCGCGCGGGAGGGGCGGCGCAGGTGGCGGGTGGAGGCGAGAAAGCCCGCGCCGGCCAGCACGAGGCCCAGCGCCCAGAGGGGCGGGCTGGCGAGGCCGAGCACGGCGAGCCAGGCCAGGAGGCCCAGGCCCAGGCCGGTGAGGCTGGAAAAGAGGATGAGCGAGGGAGCGGGGTGCATCAGGCGGCCCCTTGCCCCTGGTCGGGCCCTGGGCTCCGAACGAGCGGGCCCGGGCCGAGACGGCTGGGAGGGGTCATCGGCAAGGACAGAGGCATTCGGCGGTCAGGCCCCCGGCAATGCGGCTAGAGCGCGGTCGAGCCAGCCGAGGAAGCCTTTCGGGGTCTCGGCCACCGTGTCGAGGGGCGGGGGCGTGGGCGCGCGGTCCTTGGGGCGTGGGGGGAGATACTTGTTGACCGGCCTGGTCCCGAGCTCGGGCATGAGGTCGAGGCCGCCGCGTTCCGCGACGAGGAGGCTCACGGCGCTGTCCGGGTCGCCGAGGTCGCCGAAGTGGCGGGCTCCGGTGGGGCAGGTGCGGACGCAGGCGGGGATGCGGTCCTCCTCGGGGAGGTTCTCGTTGCCGATGCGGTCCACGCAGAGGGTGCATTTCTTCATCACGCCCGCCACCGCGTCCATCTCGCGCGCGCCGTAGGGGCAGGCCCAGGCGCAGAGGCCGCAGCCCATGCAGGCGTCCTCGTTGACGAGGACGATGCCGTCCTCGGCGCGCTTGTAGCTCGCGCCCGTGGGGCAGACGGTCACGCAGGGCGCGTCCTCGCAGTGGAGGCAGGAGCGGGGGAAGTGGACGATCTGCGCGGGGGCGTCCTTGGGCGTGCATTCGTAGGCGTGGACGCGGTTGAGGAAGGTGCCCTCAGGGCTCGCGCCGTAGGGGTCTAGGTCGGAGAGGGGCGCGCCGTAGTTCTCGGTGTTCCAGCCCTTGCAGGCGACGACGCAGGCTTGGCAGCCGACGCAGGTGTCGAGGTCGATGACGAGGCCGAGCTTTCGGGGGGAGGGTGGGGGGAGGGCGGTCATGTCGCCCTCTTCTTGCGCGGCTTGGGGAGCGGCAGCTCGGTGGCGGCAGCCCGGAGGGCGATGGTCGCCGGCTCCGGGTCGTCAAGGGCGTCGGAGGCGAGGATGTGGTCCTTGGCGCCGGGATAGGGCGCCGCCATGTCCGCGTCCGGCAGGGCGGCGCGGGCGCCGGGCGTGGGCTTCACGAAGAGCTGGTCGTCGCAGACGAGCGCCACCACCCGGCCGTCGAGGTAGAGGGCGTATTCGCCGAACATGGCGCGCGACGTGAGCGGCGCGTCGAGCGCGTCGAGAAGCGCGGCGATGGTCTCGGGGCGGGTGCTCATGGCTGGACCTTCCAGGCGAGCGTCTCGGGGCCGGGCTCGACCGGTGAATTGAGCGGCGGGTGTGCGGGGGTGCATTCGGCGGGCGCCTCGCACTTCTCGACGCGGACGCGGAGGTCGAACCAGGCGGCCTGGCCGGTGATGGGGTCGGAGTTGCTCCAGCGATGGCCGTCGCCCTTGGGGGGGAGGAGCTCGGAGATGAGGTGGTTGAGGAGGAAGCCCTTCGTCGCCTCGGGGGCGTCCTCGGAGAGCGCCCAGGCGCCCTTGCGCTTGCCGATGGCGTTCCAGGTCCAGACGGTGTTGGGGTTCAGGGCGTCCATGCGGGCGACGGGGACGGTGATCTGGCCGTGCGGGGAGGTGACGCGGGCCCAATCGCCCTCGCGGAAGCCCTGCGCCTCCCAGAGGGCCTTGGGGACGTAGAGCGGGTTCCTCCCGTGGATCTGGCGGAGCCAGGCGTTCTGGCTGTGCCAGGCGTGGTACATCGCCATCGGGCGCTGGGTGAGGGCGTGGAGGGGGTAGTCGGCCTCATTCACGTCGTCGCCGAAGGGCTCGTACCAGACGGGGAGGGGGTCCATCGTGGCGTGGAGCCTCGCCCGGAGGTGGTCGGGGGGCTGGCGGGGGCCCTCGCCCTCGGCGGCGAGCTGGAAGCGGCGGAGGGGCTCGGACCAGAGGCTGAGGATGTAGGGCTGGGGGGCGTCGTAGAGGCCGATGCGGACGGCCCAGTCCTGATAGGCGCGGTTCCAGGGCTTGTAGAAGGCGGCCTCCTCGGGGACGTGGCCGGTCCAGAAGCCGCCGTTCTTGATGTATTCGTCCAGTTGGGCGGCGTTGGGCTCGCCCCGCCCGTCCTGAAGGCCGTTCGGGCCCGTGCGCCAGCCGGCCAGCGGCCCGATGCCGGGGCGGCGCTGGTGGTTCACGAGGTAGTCGGCGTAGTCGCGGTAGCGGGGGCTGCCGTCGGCGGCGACGAAGCCGGGGAGGTGGAGCCGCGCGCCGAGGTCGAGGAGCACCGACTGGAAGGGGCGCACGTCGCGGTCGGGCTGGATGACCGGCCAGCGGATCGCGTCGGCGGCGGCGTCGGGCTCGGAGATCGGGCGGTCGAGGAGGCTGATGGCGTCGTTGCGTTCGAGGTAGGTCGTGTCGGGGAGGACGAGGTCGGCGTAGGCCACCGTCTCGGAGGCGAAGGCGTCGGCGTAGATGACGTGGGGGATGACGTAGGCGCCGCTCTCGTCGGTGTCGGTGAGCATCGCCATGGTGCCCGTCGTGTTCATCGACGAGTTCCAGGCCATGTTGGCCATGTAGAGGAACAGCGTGTCGATCCGGTACGGGTCGCCGGCGTGGGCGTTGGCGATGACCATGTGCATCAGGCCATGGGCGGAGAGCGGCGCCTCCCACGAGAAGGCCTTGTCGATGCGGGCGGGGGTGCCGTCCTCCTTGAGGCAGAGGTCCTCGGGGCCGAGGGGGTAGCCGAGGTGCGGGCCGTCGAGGGGGTGGCCGGGGGTGGCCTTGGCATGGGGCCTCGGATGTGCGGAGGGGGGCTTGGGGTAGGGGGGCTCGAAGCGCATGGAGCCGGGGGGTTTCCACGGCGCCTATCAGCGCTTGCAGGAGGTGGATGGCCCGGCAGGTCTGGAAGCCGTTGGAATGGGCGGAGATGCCGCGCATCGCGTGCATGGCGACGGGGCGGCCGGGCATGGTGGCGTGGCGGGTGCCCCGGAAGTCGGTCCAGGGGCGGTCGAGGACCACGGGCTCGCCGTCGAAGGCGGCGGAGGCGATCTCGGCGGCGAGTTGGCGGATGCGCTGGGCCGGGATGCCGGTGCGCTCCGCCACGTTCTCGGGCGCGTAGGTCGGCGCGAGGTAGCGCTCGGCGATGTGGTGGAGGACGGGGCGGTGGGTGATGCCATGGTGGCGGTATGTGGCGGAAAGGTCGGGCTCCACGCCCTCGCCGTCCCAGGGGGCGGGCTTGCGGGTGCGGCGGTCGATGACGAGCGGCCGACTCTCGGCGTCGCGGAGGAGGAGGCCGTTCTGGGGGCTCGCGGGGTCCTCGTTGACGAGGCAAGGGGCGTTGGTGAAGCGGGCGAGGTAGTCGAGGTCGATCTTGCCCGCCTGCAGGAGGCAGTGGATCAGGGAGAGGACGAGGAGGCCGTCGGTGCCGGGGGTGATGCCGAGCCAGTCGTCGGCGACGGCGTTGTAGCCGGTGCGGATGGGGTTGATGGCGATGACCTTGGTGCCGCGCGCCTTGAGCTTGCCGAGGCCGATCTTGATGGGGTTGGAGTCGTGGTCCTCGGCCACGCCGAAGAGTAGGAAGAGCCTCGCACGGTCCCAGTCCGGCGCCCCGAACTCCCAGAAGGCGCCGCCGAGGGTGTAGATGCCGGCGGCGGCCATGTTGACCGAGCAGAACCCGCCGTGCGCGGCGTAGTTGGGCGTGCCGAAGGCCTGGGCCCAGAGGCCGGTGAAGCTCTGGCTCTGGTCGCGGCCGGTGAAGAAGGCGAGCTTCTCGGGCGCGGTCTCGCGGATGGGCTGGAGCCAGGAGACGGCGAGGATGAGGGCCTCGTCCCAGGTGATCTCCCTGAACTCGCCCGAGCCGCGCGGGCCGGTGCGGAGGAGGGGGGCCCGGAGGCGGGCCGGGGAGTTGACCTGCATGATCCCCGCGCTGCCCTTGGCGCAGAGGACGCCCTTGTTCACGGGGTGGTCGCGGTTGCCCTCGATGTAGGCGACCTGCTTCGTGCCGTCTGGGCCATCCGTGAGATGGACGTCGATCCCGCAGCGGCAGGCGCACATGTAGCAGGTCGTCTTGGCGACCTCGTCACCGGGTTTGGGATGCGCGTCGAAGCGGGGGGCGGTCATGGCGGGAGCAGACCACCGCGAGGGGGGCGGCGCAAGGCGGGAACATAGGCAACACCTGAAAGCCGGAGAGGAGCGGGTGCGGTGGAAGGGAGTGCACGGCGAGGGCGGGCTCCGCTAGGCTGAGGCGAGCCTTGGGTGCCGAGTGGGAGCTGTCGTGAGCCGATCCGTTGCCGTGTTGCTGATCCTGTCCTTCGCCGCCGCCGTGGCGCTGGCCTATCCCGGCCCGCCGGTCCTTCGGTTCCTGGGCTGGGGCCTCGGGCTGGTCGCCGCCGCCGTCGGCTCGGGGCTGGCGGGCCGCCTGATCGGGCGCGGGCTGCGACGGCTGTTCGGGCGGCGCAGGCCGGTCATCGTCGTCGATGGCTCGAACGTCATGCACTGGCAGGACGACGTGCCCACGCTCGGGGCGGTCGAGATGGTGCTGGCCGAGCTGTCCGCGCGGGGCTTCGCGCCCCATGTCTTCTTCGACGCCAACGTGGGCTACAAGCTGGTCGGGCGGCACGTGGAGGCCGCCGACCTCGCGCGGGCGCTCGCGCTGCCGCGCTCCCGGATCTTCGTGGCCCCGAGCCGCACGCCGGCCGACCCGCTGCTCATCGCCCATGCCCTCAGGATCCAGGCCCGGATCGTGAGCAACGACCGCTTCCGGGACTGGCGGGAGGACTTCCCGGCCCTCGGCGACAAGGGGGTCCTGGTGCCGGGGCGGCTTCAGGCCGGTCGGGTCGAGCTGCGGATGGAGTGAGGCAGCCTCAGGCGTCGCCGAGGAGCGCGAGGGCATCCTGCGCGATGCGGCGCTCCTCCTGCGCCGGGACGACGTGGACCGGGACGCGGCCGGCCCAGGCGAGGCCCTCCGCGATGCGCTCGCGGACGGGGGTGGCGTGCTCGCCGATGCCGCCGGTGAAGGCGAGGGCGTCGAGGCCGCCCATCGCGGCGATGGCGGAGCCCGCCTGCCGAATCGCCCAGTAGCAGAACATCTCGACGGCGAAGCGGGCGTCCTCGTCGGTGCGGGACAGGATCGTGGCCATGTCGGAGGTGCCGGAGAGGGCCTTGAGGCCGCTCTCGCGGTTCAGGATGTCGGCGGCGTGGTCGAGGCCGGCGGCACGGGCGATGTCGAGGACGGCCATGCCGTCGATGCTCCCCGTCCGGGTGCCCATCACGAGGCCCTCGAGGGGGGAGTAGCCCATGGAGGTGGCGACGGACCGGCCGTCGAGGATGGCGCAGAGCGAGGCGCCGTTGCCGAGGTGGAGGGCGAGGAGGCGCCTCGGGAGGGGGTCGAGGTGCTCCACGAGGGCGGAGTAGCTGATGCCGTGGAAGCCGTAGCGGCGGAGGCCTGCGTCGCGGAAGGCCTTGGGCAGCGCGTAGGTGGTGGCGACGGGCGGGTTCGTCGCGTGGAAGGCGGTATCGAAGCTCGCGAACTGCGGCAGGTCGGGGACGAGGCGCTGGAGCGCCCGGATGCCGGCGAGGTTGCCGGGGTTGTGGAGGGGGGCGAGGGGGACGCAAGCCTCGATGGCGGCGACGGCGGTGGCATCGAGGCGGCAGGGAGCGGTGAGCGTGGCGCCGCCGTGGACGACGCGGTGGGCGGCGGCGCGCAGGCTCTCGGGCGGGTGGTCCTCGGCGCGCAGCGCCGCGAGGAGGAGGGAGAGGGCGGCGTCATGGTCGGCGGCGCGGACGGGCTGACGGAAGCTGCCGAGGGTGAGTTCGCCAGTGGCGCCGATCTCGGTGACCGCGCCCTTGGCGAGTTCCTTCAGGTGCTCGTCGAAGAGGGCAACCTTGACGGACGACGATCCGGCGTTGACGACGAGGATCACGCGGCGGCCCGCCGGCGGTCGCGCGCCTCGGCGGCGAGGATGGCGCCCAGGGCGGCGGAGGCGATGCGGTCGGGCGCACCCTGGCCGCGCGAGGTGAGGAGGATCGGGACCCTGGCGCCCATGACCACGCCCGCCGCGCAGCAGCCCATCCCGAGCGACATGAGCTTGAAGAGCGCGTTGCCGGCGTTCAGCTCTGGTACGAGGATGATGTCCACGCGGCCGGCGACCTGGCTCTCGACGCCCTTCACGGAGGCGGAGGCGCGGGAGAGCATGAGGTCGAGCGCGAGCGGCCCCTCGACCACCGCCTGCCGGAGGGCGCCCTTGGCCCAGGCGGCAATGGCGGCGGCCTCGCCCGAGCAGGGGATCGTGGGGGTCACGTCCTCGGAGGGAGCGAGGATGCCGGCGTAGGGGCGCGCGACGCCCACGAGATCGGCGAGGTGGACGGCATGGGAGAGGCAGGCCTGCCGGGTGGCGAGGTCGGGCGCGACGTTCAGCGCGGCGTCCGTGAGGAACAGCGGCCGGTCGGAGCCGGGCGCGGTGATGTGGAAGACGTGGCCGCAGATCGTGCCCTTGTCCCGGAGCCCGCAGGCCGAGGGCAGCAGGCCCTTGAGGAAGGTCGAGGTGTGGATCTGCCCCTTCATGATGGCGTCGGCCTCGCCCGCCACGGCGAGCTCGGCGGCCTTGGGGGCGGCGCTCTCGCCGGGCGCGGGGACGAGGCGGAAGGGGCGGATGTCCCAGCCGATCGCGTCCGCCGCGTGGTGGATCTTGATGGGGTCGCCGAGCAGGATGGGCTCGGCGAGGCCTTCCTCGCAGGCCTCGCGCAGGCCCTGAAGCGGGGTGGGGGCGCCGGCGTTGACGAGGGCCACGCGCGGGACGCCGCAGCCGCGCGCCTGGGCCAGGAGCGTTTCGGGCGCGTGGGGGGGCGTGCGGGACAGGAAGGGGTGGTCGTCGGCGAGGGGGGACATGGGGGCTCCGGGTCGGGACCAAGCTAGAGCGCGGCGCGCAGGAGGCCAAGGAGGGCGAGGGCCATGAGCGTCCAGATGGCGAAGCGGCGGAACTCCTCGGGCGGGGCCTTCAGGAAGTGACGGGAGCCGAGGTGGAGACCCGCGAGCATCACCGGGAGGCCGAGCGCCGCGAGGGCGAGGGAGTGGCGGGAGACGAGGCCGCCCGCGCCCAGCACCGCCAGCGTGTAGAGGTCGAGCACCGCGAAGTAGGCGACGAGCGTGGCGCGGAAGGTCGCGGGCGGGATGGGCTGGGCGGCGAAGAAGGCGGCGACGGGGAGGCCGCCCACCGCCGCGCCGTTTGCGAGGCCGGAGACCACGCCCAGCACTCCGTTCGCCGCGCCCCCCGCCGGCCGGGCGAGGCGCCAGCCCCGCAGGAGGACGAGGCACATCGCGAGGACGTAGAGGGCGACGACGATGCGGGCGGTGTCCTCGCCCATCTCGGCGACGGCCCGGACGCCCAGGGGGACACCGATGAGGCAGCCGCCGAAGAGGAAGGCCACGCGGCGCCAGTCGATGGCGCCCCGGATCGTGACCCATTGCGGCGCGGTCAGGGCGATGTCGCAGAGGATCACCGAGGGCACCAGCGCCACCGGCGGCGTCACCAGCGACGCCCCCGCGATCAGCAGCGCCGCGAAGCCGAAGCCCGAGTAGCCGCGCACGAAGCTTGCTCCGAGCGCCACCACCGCGAGCCAGCCCCAGGCGAGGGGGCCGAGGTCGAGCGGCACCCTACGCGTCGGCCATGTCGGCTGCGTCGATGCCGCCGACGCGGACGGGCTTCTTCATGGCGTCGCGGCGGAAGGGCTCGCCCAGCTCCTGGTTGATGAGGGCCTCGATGAGGGTGGTCCTGCCGTGCTCCATCTGGTCGCGGATCGCGGTGCGGAGAGCCTCGGTCAGGTCCTCCATGGTGCGGGCCTGGACGCCCTGGAGGCCGCAGGCCTGCGCGATGCCGGCGTAACTCACGCGGTCCGACAGCTCGGTGCCGACGAAGTTGTCGTCGTACCAGAGCGTCGAGTTCCGCTTCTCGGCGCCCCACTGGTAGTTGCGGAAGACGACCATGGTGATGGCGGGCCATTCGGGGCGGCCGATGGCGGTGAGCTCGTTCACCGCGATGCCGAATGCGCCGTCGCCCGCGAAGCCGACCACGGGGACGGACGGTTGTCCGATCTTGGCGCCCACGATGGCGGGGAGGCCATAGCCGCAGGGCCCGAAGAGGCCGGGGGCGAGATATTTGCGCCCCTCCTCGAACGACGGATAGGCGTTGCCGATGGCGCAGTTGTTGCCGATGTCGGAGGAGATGATCGCCTCGCGCGGGAGCGCGGCCTGGATCGCGCGCCAAGCCATGCGGGGGCTCATCCAGTCGGGCTTGGCGGCGCGGGCGCGGGCGTTCCAGGTGGTGCCGGGGTCGTCGTCCTCGTGGTCCATCGAGGCGAGCTGCTGGGCCCAGGCGCTCTTGGCCTGCGCGATGCGGCCCAGGCGGTCGCGGTCGGGCTCTCGCTCGGGGAGGCGTTGGAGCAGGCCCTCGGCCACCAGCCCGGCGTCGCCGACGATGCCGACGCTGACCTGCTTGGTGAGGCCGATGCGGGACGGGTTCATGTCGACTTGGATGATGGCCGCGTCCTTCGGCCAGTAGTCGATGCCGTAGCCGGGCAGCGTCGAGAAGGGGTTGAGGCGTGTGCCCAGCGCGAGGACCACGTCGGCCTCGCGGATCAGCTCCATCGCCGCCTTGGAGCCGTTGTAGCCGAGCGGGCCCGCGAAGAGCGGGTGCGAGCCAGGGAAGGCGTCGTTGTGCTGGTAGCCGACGCAGACCGGCGCAGAAAGGCGTTCGGCGAGGCGGGCGGTGGCGGGGATGGCGCCCGCGAGGACCACGCCCGCGCCGTTCAGGATCACGGGGCGCTTGGCGCTGGCGAGGAGCTTCGCCGCCTCGTCGAGGGCCTGGGCGCCGCCGGAGGGGCGCTCGAACTCGAGGATCAGGGGCAAGTCGATGTCCACCTCGCGGGTCCAGAAGTCGCGCGGGACGTTGATCTGGGCGGGGGCCGAGAGGCGATAGGCGTTCTGGATCACGCGGTTGAGGACCTCGGCCATGCGGGCGGGGTCGCGGACCTCCTCCTGGTAGGCGACCATGTCCTTGAAGAGCGCCATCTGCTCGACCTCCTGGAAGCCGCCCTGGCCGATGGTGCGGTTCGCGGCCTGCGGCGTCACCACGAGGAGCGGCGTGTGGTTCCAGTAGGCGGTCTTCACGGCGGTCACGAGGTTGGTGATGCCGGGGCCGTTCTGGGCGATCATCAGGCTCATCCGCCCGGTCGCGCGGGTGTAGCCGTCGGCCATCATCCCACCCGACCCCTCGTGCGCGCAGTCCCAGAAGCGGATGCCGGCCTGCGGGAACAGGTCCGAGATCGGCATGAAGGCCGAGCCGATGATCCCGAAGGCGTCGCGGATGCCGTGGGCCTGGAGGGTTTTGACGAAGGCTTCTTCGGTGGTGAGGCGCATGAGGAGGTCCTTTGGGTCGTTGAGGCGACCGTGCCAGCGATTCGTTAAGCGTTCGTTACAGGATCGGGCGGTGGGTTGGGGAGGGGGACGCAACGGCCTTGGGTTGGGTGTATACTGGTGGGTTGGGCGTAGCGCAGGTTTGAGGCCGCCATGGTGGCGACTCGGGCCCTGATGGTGCGCCCAAGAACCAACGATACTTGCGCACTGAGGATGCTATTCCTAAGTAGGTGGCACCAGAGCTAAGCCAAATACAACGCCTAATCAGAAGGACTCGTCGTGGCTGACATAGTGAGTGTTCATAAAATTCTTCTTAATTTCGAGAAGCGCGCAGAGAACAAGCCGGAAGCCGTGATTGCTGAAACCTTCGTGGACTCTGCGCCATTGCTTGATATTTTGCAAGCGCCTGGCTCTGTTGAGCAATTCGGCGTAAGAGCGAGCTGCCCCTGACCCCCGTCGGCTTTATGCAACGCGCTTGGTCTGCGGGGGTGCCGAGGGCGGTGAAGCGGTTGAACGACGCGAGT
>NZ_KK088588.1 GCF_000600335.2 Rubellimicrobium mesophilum DSM 19309
GAGGTGCCGTTGAAGGTGGTCGTGTAGTTGCCGGCCGTGTAGCCGGCCGCCCCCGTCCGGTCCGTCGTGACCACCTGGCCCGGCGTGCCAAAGGCCGACACCAGCAGCGCCGCCCCGTAGCTCGAATAGAACGACACGAAGCCGTTCTGGTCCACCGCCCCCACCACCACCTGCCGCGTGTCGTTCGTCCAGTCGTCCGCGTTGACGTCGAAATCGGCGCCGCGCTGGTTGCCGGCCGCCTTGGTAATCGTCATGCCGAGGCCGCCGCGCCCCTGGTTCACGGCGGTGCCGATCGAGGTCTCGATCTCGTCGAAGCGCAAGGCGTTGTAGCCCACGCCGAATTCGCTGTTGGTGTCGTTGGAGATAGCCTGGCTGATGTTGGCCACGTCGCCCAGCGCGCTGGTGGCGGCGTTGGCGATGGCGTCGCGGACGTTCTGCAGCCAAGCGTCGCTGATGGTGCTCAACGTGCGGTAGCCGACGAGCTGCGTCCGAAACGCGACCCCGGCCCCGCCCACGTTGTTGTTGCCCACCGCCCCGATGATCCCGGTGACCGCCGTGCCATGGGCATTGGCCGCCGTTCCGAAGGGATCGCCGTCACCCTCGGCAAAGTCGAAGTCGATGGAGGTGTTGTAGTTGCCGAGCAGATCCTCGTGGACGTAGTCGAAGCCGTCGTCGATGATGACGGTGCGCGTCCCCAGGCCGTTGTAGGCTTCGCCCTGGCTGGGGCTCCAGACCGACGCCACGTTCAGGTCGAACAGACCCGCGGTGTGGTTGATGAGATGCCACTGTTGACCCAGCAGTGGATCGTTTGGTAACGGCATTTTATCATCCTCCAATCAAGACTACCACGGAGGAATCCTGCCTGACGATCAGCCTCTCAGATTTGTATGATTATTCTTCTTCAAAATTCTTCTCACCTCTCGATGCCAAGCTCGTCCTCGACCACGATCACGGTGCCGATGCAATTCGTCGTAACCGCGTAGAAGCCACTCACGGTCACACGGTCACCGATCGAGATGGCCGGAGACAAATAGGAAACCGAATGAACGACACCGTCGTCATCTCGGAGCTGCGGGCAATTCACGGCATCTCCCTGTGTCACCCGGACACCGGTCACGGAGACCTTCTCCGAGCCCTGCGCCTCAAGGCCCGGGGGGGTGCGAGACCAGGACCATTCCCGTCCGGATTCATGCGGGGCTCGGTTGCGCAGGAGACTTGGGGATGCTGGTCGCCCGCAGGATCGTCGGCCGGAGCAGCGGACTGGGCATTCGGCAGGCAATTACCGAGGGATCCGCCGGATTCCGCCTCTGCGGCGCACCCGGATGCAAGGCAGATCGCGCCCACATTCACCAACGACATCATGCAAGGCGGAATCAATTTGCTGCCGAGTCTCGTTCCCCTCTCCATCTTGGCGTGACCTCACAAGAACTTGGCCAACTCGGGAAATGTCCCAAAGCTGCGGAAGGACAGTAACTATCGAAGTACAGGTCGTCTCAGGGAACTTGCGACACCCAAGATTATGCGCCTTTATTTACCCGACGTAAACAGGTTGTTGCAGTGGCGGGATCGGAAGCCCCCCGGCGCCGGCACGGCTGGACGAAGCCCGACAGCTTCCTTCGGCGCCCGCGCGCTCCTTGGGGCCGGACGCCGTTCCGGTCAGGGGACGCAGCCCTCATCCGCAGGATGGCGCGGCGAGGGCCTGTCCCCGCTGGCGCTCCAGGCCCCGTGACGGCGAGGTGACCCGCACGGGAGCTCGCGGCTCGAGGGCATCTTCTACTCGGCCCGGGACCGGATGCTCTACATCGTGGACACCTCATCCGGGAGGGACACCGACCCGGAGTCCGACGACTTCGGCAAGGAGGGGCCCGGCGACGGGTCGGTCTGGACGCTGGACCCGGCGACGGACCGGCTGACCTGCCTCTTCCAGTCCGAGAACCCACAGGCCGGGAACAAATTCGACAACATCATCGTCTCCCCGCGCGGCGGCGTGCTCCTCTGCGAGGACGGCGGCGGGGTCGAGGACACCTTCGGGACGGGCGAGCGGCTGATGGGCCCGACGCCCGCCGGCGAGACCTACCTCTTCGCCAAGAGCAACGTACAGCTTTCGGCGACCGACATCCGGCAGGCGGGCAAGTCGGCCGAGTTCGTCAAGGACGGTGACTACCGCGACACCGAGTGGGTCGGGGCGACCTTCGATCCCTCGGGCCGGTGGCTCTTCGTGAACCTCCAGACGCTGGGGATCACCTTCGCGATCACCGGGCCCTGGGAGCGCGGCCTGCTCTGAGCTTGTGACGGGTGTCCGGCCGCCCCTGTCCCGGGGCGGCCCTTCCCATCCGGCCCGAACGGTCCGAACGGCGGCCATCCGCACGAGACCGCCCGCCGCAGACGCCGAGGCTTCCCGAGCCGTCCCCGCCGGTCGGCGCCCCCACGTCGTGTCGGCGGTCACCCTTCACGACCGGGACAGGTGGGACCGGGGCGGTCCCCGTCGCCGGGGCACCGGCCGGAGCGTCGGCTGCGGCGCAGCCGATGGCGGCGCAGACCGTTCAGCAATCGACGCCAGACGACCCGGAGGTCTCCCACGACGGTCGATCCCACTGGACGCCACTCTCCTTGCGTCCTTAGCCGAGGATCGCTCGACAGCGTGGACAAGCCGCCAGGGCGTCCCTTTCCTCCCCTGCGGGCAGGACACCTGGGAACGCCGTCGCATCGTCGCCTGCGTCGGCCCGGCGCAAGGCATCGGGCAGCCGCTCGCCACGGAGAAACCGTCCTCGAACCGAAGCGGACGAGGCCATGTCCCAAGAACCGGGTTCCCCGACGAGCAGCGGGGTCGAACGGACGATCCCGCATCCGCCGCGACCTCCCGCTCCGGCGTTCACGCTTCCTTAACCTTTCTCTGCCAAGGTGATTCCTGTCCCTGGGTCGCCAGCCCGGCGGGGTCGGGGGAGGTGCGCCCAGCGCCCGGGTGCCCGCGCCACGGCGTGACCAATGCCGCCTTCGTCGAGGCCGAGTCACCTCGCGCCCGCAGCCGACCCCGGCCGCGCCATTGGTCGGCAAGGTCACCATCCGCCCCAGCGCCGCATTCTCTCCGTCGGCGGCGACGGCATCAACCGAGAGCCAATCGTCAGGCGCACCGTCAAGCAGGCGGCCACGGCCACCTCGCCCGCAGCTCATCGAGGGAGGGCGCGGCGGCCATCATGGCCTCCACCGCGTGAAAGGACGACGGCGTCCGGCGCCGATCCTGAAGATGTCGAAGATCGACGGGGGCATGGCCCTGCCCCTCATGGTACGGGCGGCCCCGAAGGGCCGCCCGGCGTGGCTCACTCGGCGGCGAGCGCGTAGTCCTCGACCGGCGGGCAGGAGCAGATCAGGTTCCGGTCGCCGTGGACGTTGTCCACGTGGTTCACCGGCGCCCAGTACTTGTCCACGCGGAAGGCCCCGGCCGGGTAGCAGGCGGCCTCGCGGTCGTAGGGCCGGTCCCAGGCGCCCACGAGGTCCTCGACCGTATGCGGCGCGCGCTTCAGCGGGTTGTCCTCGGCGTCGAGCCTGCCCTCGGCGATGGCCTCGGCCTCGGCGGCGATGCCCAGCATGGCCGCGACGAAGCGGTCGAGCTCGGCCTTGGGCTCCGACTCGGTGGGCTCGACCATCAGCGTGCCGGCGACCGGCCAGCTCATGGTCGGGGCGTGGAAGCCGCAGTCGACAAGGCGCTTGGCCACGTCGTCGACGCTGACCCCGGCGCGGTCCTTCATCACGCGCGTGTCGAGGATGCACTCGTGCGCCACCCGGCCGCCTGCCGAGCTGTAGAGGATCGGATAGGCCCCTCAGCCGCGCCGCGATGTAGTTCGCGTTCAGGATCGCCACCTTGGTCGCCTGCGTCAGCCCCTCGCCGCCCATGAAGAGGCAATAGGCCCAGGAGATGAGCAGGATCGAGGCCGACCCGTAGGGCGCCGAGGAGACCGCCCCCGCCTCCCGCGCCTGCGGGTCGCCCGGCAGGTGCGGCACGAGATGCGCCTTGACCCCGATCGGCCCCATGCCGGGACCGCCGCCGCCATGCGGGATGGCGAAGGTCTTGTGCAGGTTGAGGTGCGACACGTCCGACCCGATGTCTCCGGGCCGCGAGAGCCCGACCATCGCGTTCATGTTCGCGCCGTCGAGGTAGACCTGCCCGCCGTGCCGGTGCGTGATCTCGCAGATCTCGCGCACGGTGGTCTCGAAGACGCCGTGGGTCGAGGGGTAGGTGATCATGCAGGCGGCGAGGTTGGCGGAATGCGCCTCGGCCTTGGCGCGGAAGTCGTCGAGGTCGATGTCGCCGTTCGGCGCCACGCCCACGACGACGACCTTCATGCCCACCATCTGCGCCGAGGCGGGGTTGGTGCCGTGCGCCGAGGTGGGGATCAGGCACACGTTCCGCTGTCCCTCGCCCCGGGCCCGGTGGTAGGCCTGGATCGTCAGGAGCCCCGCATACTCTCCCTGCGCGCCGGAGTTCGGCTGCATGGAGAAGGCATCGTAGCCCGTGATCTGGCAGAGCTTGGCCTCAAGGTCCGCGATCACCTCGGCATAGCCCGCCACCTGCTCCGTCGGCGCGAAGGGGTGGACGTCGGCGAATTCGGGCCAGCTCAGCGCCATCATCTCGGCGGTGGCATTGAGCTTCATGGTGCAGGAGCCGAGCGGGATCATGGCCCGGTCGAGCGCGAGGTCCCGGTCCGCGAGGCGCCGCATGTAGCGCGTCATCTCGGCCTCGGCCCGGTTCATGTGGAACACGGGATGCGTCATGTAGGCCGAGCGGCGCACCAGCGCCTCGGGAAGGCGGTAGTCGTGCGAGACGTCGTCGTCCGCGCGGTCGATGCCGAAGGCGCGCCAGATCGCCTCGGTGTGCTCGCGCCGGGTGCGCTCGTCGAAGGCGATGCCGATCCTGGTCGTGCCGATGCGGCGCAGGTTGATCCCCTCGGCCTCGGCCGACTTGAGGATCGCGCCCTGGACCTCGCCGACCTCGATCGTCACCGTGTCGAAGAAGGCAGCGGGCTCGACCTTGTAGCCGCGCGCCTCCAGCCCCTTCACCAGCCGCACGGTCTTGCGGTGGATGCGTTCGGCGATGGCGCGCAGGCCCTCGGGCCCGTGGAACACGCCGTACATCGACGCCATGACGGCGAGCAGCGCCTGCGCCGTGCAGACGTTGGAAGTCGCCTTCTCGCGCCGGATATGCTGCTCGCGCGTCTGGAGCGACAGGCGATAGGCGCGGTTGCCCCGCGCGTCCACCGACACGCCGACGATGCGGCCCGGCATGGAGCGGGTGAGCGGGTCCCGGACTGCCATGTAGGCCGCGTGCGGGCCGCCATAGCCCATCGGCACGCCGAAGCGCTGGGTGGAACCGACGGCGATGTCCGCCCCCATCTCGCCCGGAGCCTTGAGGACCGTCAGCGCCAGCGGGTCGGCGGCGACGCAGGCCAGGGCCTTCGCCTCGTGGAGGGAGGCGATCACGTCCGTGAAGTCGTGGACGTGGCCGTAGGTGCCTGGATACTGGAAGATCGCGCCGAACACGCGGGCGGGCTCGAGGTCCGAGAAGGGGTCGCCGACGATCACCTCCCAGCCGAGGGGCTCGGCCCGCGTCTGGATCACCGCGATGGTCTGCGGGTGGCAATGGTGGTCCACGAAGAAGCCCTTGGCCTTCGTGCGCGCCGAGCGCTGGCAGAGCGCCATGGCCTCGGCCGCCGCCGTGCCCTCGTCGAGGAGCGAGGCGTTGGCCACGTCGAGCGCGGTCAGGTCCGCGACCATGGTCTGGAAGTTCAGCAGCGCCTCCAGGCGGCCTTGGCTGATCTCGGGTTGGTAGGGCGTGTAGGCCGTGTACCAGGCCGGGTTCTCGAAGATGTTGCGCTGGATGGCGGGCGGCGTGACGGTGCCGTGGTAGCCCTGCCCGATGAACGAGGTCATCACGCGGTTCGTCGAGGCGACCCCGCGCAGGCGATGCAGCACCGCCTGCTCGGACAGCGCCTTGCCCCAGGCCAGCGGCTCGCGCAGGCGGATGTCGGCGGGGACGATGCCGTCGATCAGGGCGTCCAGGCTCTCGGCGCCCACGGACTTGAGCATCTCGGCCATCTCCGCCGGGCTGGGGCCGATGTGCCGCCGGTTGGCGAAGTCGTAGGGGGGCGTATTTCGTCTCGGTGTAGGTCATGGCGTCCTCTCAGCCGACCGAGGCCAGATAGGCGGACTCGTCCATGAGCCCCTCGGCGTCGGACGCGCGGGCGAGCTTCAGGCGGAAGAACCAGCCCCGGTCCTGCGGGTCGGCGTTCACGATGGAGGGGTCGTTGCGGATCGCCTCGTTGACCTCGACGATCTCGCCCTCCAGGGGGCAGTAGACGTCGGAGGCGGCCTTGACCGACTCCACCGTCGCGGCGGCGTCGCCCTTGGCGAGGGTCGCGCCGACCTCGGGCAGGTCCACATAGACGAGGTCGCCCAGTTGCTCGACGGCATGGGCGGTGATGCCGACCGTGGCGACGCCATCGGCCAGGTTCAGCCATTCGTGGTCTTCGGTGAACTTCAGCATGGCGGGGGTCCTTAGCTGCGCTTGTAGCGGGGGGTGACGAAGGGAAGGGTCGCGACGGCGACGGGAAGGCGCTTGCCGCGCACGTCGGCCCAGAGGCGAGTGCCAGGGGTGGCGAGCGCGGTCGGCACATAGCCCATGGCGACCGGCGCCTCGGCGGTGGGGCCGAAGCCGCCCGAGGTCACGTGGCCCACGGGGGTCGTGGCGGCCTCGTCGGCGTAGAGGTCGGCGCCGCCCCGGATCGGGGCGCGGCCCTCGGGGGCGAGGCCCACGCGGCGGGTCGGCGCGCCGTTCTCGAACTCGGGCAGCACGACGTCGGCGCCGGGGAAGCCGCCGGCGCGGGCGCCGCCCGTCCGGCGGACCTTCTGGACGGCCCATTCCAGCGCGGCGGCGACCGGGGTCGTCGTCCTGTCGATGTCGTTGCCGTAAAGGCAGAGCCCGGCTTCGAGCCGCAGGCTGTCGCGGGCACCGAGGCCGATGGGCTGCACGTCCGGGTTCTCGAGCAGCGCCTTGGCGAGCGCCTCGGCGTGGGTGCCGGGGACGGAGATCTCGTAGCCGTCCTCGCCCGAGTAGCCCGAGCGGGAGACGAGGCAGGAGATGCCGAGGATCGAAAGCTCGCGCAGGTCCATGAAGGCCATGTCGGCGGCCTCGGGCGCGAGCTTCGCCAGCGCGGATTCGGCTGCGGGGCCCTGGAGCGCGATCAGGCCGCGGTCGGTCAGTTCCTCGATCTCGCAGGCGTCCGAGAGGTGGGCGCGCAGATGCGCCACGTCCTGCGCCTTGCAGGCGGCGTTGACCACGAGGAACAGGTGGTCGCCCCGGTTGGCGAACATCAGGTCGTCGAGGATGCCACCCTTCTCGTCGGTGAAGAGGCCGTAGCGCTGCCGGCCGGGCTTGAGCCCCAGCACGTCCACGGGGACCAGCCGCTCCAGCGCCAGCGCGGCGTCCTCCACCCGGCCCGAGCGCGGGCGCAGGATCACCTGGCCCATGTGGCTCACGTCGAAGAGCCCGGCCTTGGCGCGGGTGTGAAGGTGCTCCTTCATCACGCCGGGGGCGAACTGCACCGGCATCTCGTAGCCGGCGAAGTTCACCATCTTGCCGCCGAGCGCGATGTTGAGGTCGGTCAGCGGCGTACGGTTCAGTCGGACGGTGTCATCCATGGGTGGCCTCCGTGAGGGCGGGTCGAGTGCGGCGGGCGGCCTGGAGAGCGGCGAAGCCCTCCCCGGCGTGGAACGAGGACCGCGTCATCGGCGTGGCCGAGACGGCGAGGAAGCCCTTGGCGCGGGCCATGGCCTCGATGCGGGCGAAGTCCTCGGGCGGGACGAAGCGGTCGACCGGGTGGTGGCGGGGGGTCGGCTGGAGATACTGGCCGACGGTGAGGAAACCGACGCCGGCGACGCGCAGATCGTCCATCACCTGCCGGACCTCCTCCAGCGTCTCGCCCAGGCCGACCATCAGGCCGGACTTCGTGACGACGCCGGGGTCGCGGCGCTTGGCGTCGTCGAGGAGGCGCAGCGACTGGTAGTAGCGCGCGCCGGGGCGAACCGAGGGGTAGAGGCGCGGCACCGTCTCGAAGTTGTGGTTGAACACGTCGGGGGTGGCGTCCACCACCTCGGTCCAGGCCTCGCCCTTGTTGAGGAAGTCGGGGACGAGGACCTCGATGGTCGTGCCGGGGCAGCGGTGGCGGACGGCACGGATCGTGCGGGCGAAGTGCCCTGCCCCGCCGTCGTCCAAGTCGTCGCGGTCCACCGAGGTGATGACGACGTGGCGGAGGCCTAGCGTTTCCACGGCCTGCGCGACGCGGGCGGGCTCGAAGGGGTCGAGCGCGTCGGGGCGGCCCGTGGCGACGTTGCAGAAGGCGCAGCCGCGCGTGCAGGTCTCGCCCATGATCATCATGGTGGCGTGGCGCTGCGACCAGCAGGCGCCCCGGTTGGGGCAGGCCGCCTCTTCGCAGACGGTGGAGAGGGCGTTGTCCCTGAGGATGCGGCGGGTCGCGGCGTAGCCGGGGCCCTCGGTGCGGGCGATGCGGATCCACTCCGGCTTGCGGGGCGTGTCGCTCGCGGGCCGGTGGGCCTTCTCGGGGTGGCGGGGGCGCTCGTGGAACGTCATGGCATCCTCACGCGTGGAGCGGCTGGCCCAGGGCGGCGAGGCAGGCCTCCTTGACCGCCTCCCCATCCCGGGATGGGCGTGCGAGCTCCGGGCCACGTCGGACAGGGTCGCGCCCTTGGCGATGGCGAGGACCAGCTCCTGGATCAGCTCGCCGGCGTTGCGGCCCAGGATATGCGCCCCGAGGATACGCCCGGTCTCGGCGCAGCCCAAGACCTTCACGAGGCCGTCCGTCGTCCCCATCGCCCGGGCGCGGCCGTTGGCGAGGAACTGGAAGCGGCCGGCGACATACTGCCGCCCCGCGTCCTTCAGCGCCTCCTCGGTGGCGCCGAGGCTCGCGACCTCGGGCGAAGTGTAGACGACACCGGGGACCTGCCCGTAGTCGGGGGCATGGGGGGCGAGGCCGGCGAGGGCCTCGACGGCATTGATGCCGTCCTCCTCGGCCTTGTGGGCCAGCATGGGGCCGGGCACGCAGTCGCCGATGGCGAGGATGCCGGGGACGCTGGTGCGGAAGGCGGAGTCCACCTGGATGAAGCCGCACCCGTCCATCGCCATGCCGAGCGCCTCCAACCCGAGCCCCGCCGTGCGCGGACGGCGGCCGACGGCCACGAGCACGGCGTCGGCAGAGATCTCCTCGGCGGCGCCGGTGTCGCGGCGCTCCAGCGCGATGCGGGCGCCGGCGTTGGTGCGGGTCACGCCAAGGACCTTGCGGTTGAGCGCGAAGCCGAGCCCCTGCCGGCCGAGAAGGCGCTGCGCCGTCTTGGCGCTCTCGCCGTCCGCGCCGGGGAGGATGCGGTCGAGGTATTCGACGACCGTCACCTTGGCGCCGAGGCGGGACCAGACCTGCCCGAGCTCCAGCCCGATCACGCCGGCGCCGATCACCGCGAGGTGCTCGGGCACGCGATCCATCGCCAGAGCGCCGGTCGAGGTGAGGACGACCTCCTCGTCGATCTCCGCGCCGAGCAGCGGGACGGTGTCCGAGCCGGTGGCGATCAGGATCGCGCGGGCGGCGAGGGTCTCGTCGCCGACCTGCACGCGGCCGGGGGCGGGGATGGTGCCGCGCCCGGCGACCCACTCGACGCCGTTCTTGCTGAAGAGATGCGCGATCCCCTTGGTCAGGTCGCCCACGACCTTGTCCTTGCGGGCCATCATCTTGGAGAGGTCGAAGCGGATCTCGCCCGCCTCAATGCCGTGGGCGGCGAGGTGGCGCGCCTCGGCCAGATGCTCGGAGGAGGCGAGGAGCGCCTTGGAAGGGATGCAGCCGACGTTCAGGCAGGTGCCGCCAAGGGTCGGGCGCTCCTCGACGCAGGCGACGGAGAGGCTAAGCTGGGTGGCGCGGATCGCGGCCACGTAGCCGCCGGGGCCCGCGCCGATGACGACGAGGTCGAACTCACGCATGGCCCGCCCCCCCATAGAGCGGGAAGTGGCGGCAGAGCGCGAGCACGCGTCCGCGCACCTCGGTCTCGACGGCCGGGTCGCCCTCGGGGTCGCGGCGGAGCGCGTCGAGCACGTCGCCGATCAGGTGCCCGATCTCGCGGAACTCCTGCGCGCCGAAGCCGCGGCTGCAGCCGGCGGCGGTGCCGAGGCGGATGCCCGAGGTGACGGTGGGCTTCTCCGGGTCGCCCGGCACGCCGTTCTTGTTGCAGGTGATGCCCGCGCGCTCCAGCGCCTCGGCGGCGGCGTTGCCCTTCACGCCGAGCGGGCGGAGGTCCACCAGCATCAGGTGGTTGTCGGTCCCACCCGAGACGATGGCCGCGCCGCGCGCCACCAACACCTCGGCCAAGGCGCAGGCGCTCTCGACCACGTTGCCGATGTAGTCGGTGAAGGCGGGGTCCAGCGCCTCGGCGAAGGCCACGGCCTTGGCGGCGATGACGTGCATGAGCGGCCCGCCCTGCAGGCCCGGGAAGACGGCCGAGTTGATCTTCTTCGCGATCCCCTCGTCGTTCGTCAGGATGATCCCGCCCCGGGGGCCGCGCAGGGTCTTGTGCGTGGTCGAGGTGACGACATGGGCGTGCGGCATCGGGCTCGGGTGGTGGCCGGTCGCCACGAGGCCGGCGATATGGGCCATGTCCACCATCAGGTAGGCGCCCACCTTGTCCGCGATCTCACGGAAGCGGGCGAAGTCGATGACGCGGGAATAGGCCGAGGCGCCCGCGATGATGAGCCTAGGCCGCTCGGCCAGCGCGAGCGCCTCGACCTGGGCGTAGTCGATCAGCCCGTCGGTGCCGACGCCATAGGTCACGGCATGGAACCACTTGCCCGAGAGGGCGGGCTTGGCGCCGTGGGTCAGGTGGCCGCCGGCGTCGAGGCTCATGCCGAGGATGGTGTCCCCCGGCTGAAGAAGCGCGAGCATCACCGCGCCGTTGGCCTGCGCGCCGGAATGCGGCTGGACGTTGGCGAAGCCCGCGCCGAAGAGTTGCCTCACCCGGTCGATGGCCAGTTGTTCCACCGTGTCCACATGGGCGCAGCCGCCGTAGTAGCGCCTGCCGGGGTAGCCCTCGGCATACTTGTTGGTCAGCACCGAGCCCTGGGCCTGCATGACGCGGCGGCTCGCATGGTTCTCGGAGGCGATCAGCTCGATCTGGTCCTCCTGCCGCCGGCGCTCGGCCTCGATGGCGGTCCAGAGCGCGGGGTCGGCGTCGGCGATGTCGAGATGGGCGTCGAACATGGCGGGTGTCCTCGGGTGGGGGTGGGGGCGGGACGCGGGGGTCGCGTCCCGCCGGGGGCGCAGGTCGGGTCAGCCCCGGCCGGAGGCGAGGGCGGCGACGCCGGGGTCCTCGGCCAGCTCGTGCTGGAAGGCCTCGTACTGCCTGAGGTGGCGCGGTTGCCTGCGGACGAAGCTCCAGGCGATCCCGAGGGCCACGAACCAGACCGGGGTCACGAGCAGCGCCTGCAGGGTGTCCGCCTGCTGGGTCAGCGCCCAGAGGATGAAGGCGAAGAAGGCGAGCACGGCCCAGCACATCGGCACCCCGCCCGGCATCTTGAACCGCGAGGCTTCGTGCAGGTCCGGCCGCTTGCGGCGGTAGGCCATGTAGCTGACCAGGATCATGGTCCAGACGAACATGAAGAGCAGCGCCGAGATCGTCGTCACCAGCGTGAAGGCGGCGAGCACCGTCTCGCCGGAGAAGAGCAGGACCAGCGACGCCAGCAGGAACACGCAGGAGAAGAGCAGCGCGTTCACCGGCACGTGGCGGCCGTTCAGGCGGCCCAGCGCAGCCGGCGCGTCCCCCTCCTGCGCGAGGCCGTAGACCATGCGCGAGGTGGAGTAGATGCCCGAGTTGGCCGAGGAGGTCGCCGAGGTCAGCACCACGAAGTTCACCACCGAGGCCGCGATCCCGAGCCCCGCGAGGGCGAACATCGAGACGAAAGGGCTGTGGCCGGGCACGATCTCGCGCCAGGGCGTCACCGCCATGATGGCGACGAGGGCGCCGACGTAGAACAGCAGCACCCGGACCGGGATGGCGCGGATGGCGCGCGGCAGGGTCGTCTCGGGGTCGCGGGCCTCGGCCGCCGTGGTGCCGACGAGCTCGATGCCCACGAAGGCGAAGACGGCGATCTGGAAGCCGGCGACGAAGCCCATGAAGCCGTTCGGGAAGAGGCCGCCGTCGTTCCAGAGGTTGGAGATCCGCGCGACCGAGCCGTTCGGCGCGACGAAGCCGCGCGTGACCATGACGACGCCGGTGAGGACGAGCGCCGCGATGGCGACGATCTTGATGATCGCGAACCAGAACTCCAGCTCGCCGAAGGCCTTGACCGAGGGCAGGTTCAGCAGGAGCAGCACGAGGATCGTTGCCAGCGCCGGAATCCACAGCGCGAGGGCGGGCCACCAGAACGAGATGTAGCCGGTGATCGCCACGATGTCGGCCACGCCGGTGACGATCCAGCAGAACCAGTAGGTCCAGCCGACGAAGAAGCCCGCCCAGGGCCCGATCAGGTCGGCGGCGAAGTCCGCGAAGGACTTGTAGTGCAGGTTGGACAGGAGGATCTCGCCCATCGCCCGCATGACGAAATACAGGAAGAAGCCGATGATCGCGTAGACGAGGATCACCGACGGCCCGGCGAGCGAGATCGTCTTGCCCGAGCCCATGAACAGGCCCGTCCCGATCGCCCCGCCGATGGCGATGAGCTGGATGTGGCGGTTGGTGAGATTGCGCTCGAGGTGGGACTCCTCCACCCGCGAATGCGGCGCGACGGCGCCCTGTCGGCTCTGTGCGATGGTCATGTCAGGCCCTTCCAGTCTGGGTCTCCGCCGTGCCGGCGAAGGGGCCGCTCAGCCGGCCGGGGGATTGGTGCGGTTCCGTCACGAAGGTCTCTCCTCCCTTCACTTGCCTCATCAGCCTCAGGACGGCCCGGCTCTCCTGTCCCGGCGCGTCTCGCGGCCCGGGTCCTCCCGCCGGTCGGCGATGGACACCCGGATCGTCCGTCTCCGGGATTGGCCGCGCGCATCGAGCCGCCCTGCCCTCCGCGCGGGATGCACGAAGGACCGCCGGCGAAGCGGGTCGCCGGGTGGTGGATGGCAGGAGGACTTGGCGGCCCGATCTCTCGGACGGCGGCAACATACAGGGAAGTTGACATTGGGAAAGTTCATAATCTAAATCTTATCATTTCTGGGACTCATGATAAGGCCATGCAGAACATCCCAACCGAGCTCCTGCGCACCTTCGTCAAGGCCATCGACTCCGGCAGCTTCACCCGCGCGGCCGAGCTGGTCGGCCGCTCCCAGTCGGCGGTGAGCCTCCAGATCCGCCGGCTGGAGGAGGTCGTGGACGCCCGGCTGTTCCAGCGCGACGCCCACAAGCTCCAGCTCACGCCCGAGGGGAAGTCGCTCGCGCAGTTCGCCCGGCGCATCCTCGCGCTCAACGACGAGGCCCTGGCCAGCCTGCGGCAGCCCAGCGTCGCCGGGCGGGTCCGCCTCGGCGCCCCGCACGAATACACGGCCTCGCTCCTGCCCGAGTTCCTGGGCAAGTTCGCGCAGTCGCACCCCAACGTCATGCTCGAGGTGACGAGCGACCTCAGCAAGAACCTGCTCCGGCGCCAGCAGAACGGCGAGTTCGACCTCGTCATCGCCCTGCACGACGAGTCGAGCACCCCGGACGGCGAAAGGATCTTCACCGAGCCGCTCGTCTGGATCACCAGCGCCGACCATGCCCGGCACGAGCAGGACCCGCTGCCGCTCGTGGTGGCGCCGCCGCCCTGCATCTACCGGCACCGGATGTTGCAGGCGCTGAACCAGCTCGGCCAGCCCTGCCGGATCGTCTATCTCAGCTCGAGCTACAACGGCATCTCGGCGGCGGTCCTGGCGGGCCTGGGCGTGACGGTCATGGCGGGCAGCACGACGCCGCAGGGTGTCCGGATCCTGGGGGAGCAGGACGGCCTGCCCTCTCTCGGCCAGTTGGAGTTGCGGCTGCATCGCACACCGCACAATTCGACCGAGGCGATCGCGCGACTGGAGCACTACATCGCGGAAAGCTTCGCCGGTGCCGGTCTCGTCGGGGATCGCGGCGTCGGGAAGATCTGGCGCAAGGGGGAGTGACCACGGACTCCCTGGCCCAGGACCGGAGCACCGTGACTATGGCATGTCCACCGGCAGGGTGAGCCCACGCCGCGGGCCAGGGACGACGACCCAAGCGCCATGCAAGCTGCCATTCCCCTCCTGCCGGATCGTCCGAACGGTGATAGCTTCCATTGCGGATGTAATGATCTGCCATCAACCCTGATTATCATCTGATTGAACATGACCGATGTTCCCCATGTCGACGGCGCCGAAGGGAGCGCCAATCAGCAGGAGAACGGACATGCACATCGGCATCCTCGGAAGCGGAAACATGGGCCAGGGCCTGGCCTCGCTCCTTGCCAAGGCAGGCCACCGCATCGCCTTGGGCGACCGCGATCCGGTCCGGGCCGAGGCGAACGCGCAAGGTCTCGGGGGCGGCGTCACCGGAACCGATCTCGCCTCGGCCGCCCGGGGCACCGACCTCGTCATCCTGGCCCTCCCCTACGAGGCGGCGGCCGAGGTCGTGGCGGAGATCGGGGGCCTGGCCGGGCAGACGGTGATCGACATCAGCAACCCGGTCCGCCCCGACTACTCGGGCCTCAGCATCGGCCACACCACCAGCGCCGCCGAGGAGATCCAGAAGGCCGCACCCGAGGCCAAGGTCGTGAAGGCCTTCAACACGACCTTCGCCCAGGTCCTCCAGGCGGGAGGCCGCGCGGGCGGTGAGCCCGCGACCGTGTTCGTCGCCGGCGACGACGAGGGCGCGCGCGGGACGGTGGCCGATCTGGTGCAGGGGCTAGGGCTCCGGGCGATCGACGCGGGCGACCTCACAGCCGCGCGCCTTCTCGAGCCCCTGGGTATGCTCAACATCCGGCTCGGCTACGGCCTGGGCCGCGGCACCGACATCGCGCCCGCTTGGCTGGGGAACGCCTGACCGTCCCGCTCCGCAGTCGGAACGAACTGCGCGCGGCGTTGTGACCCCTCTGAATGGATGGGCCGCCCCCGCCCTGATCGCCGGCGGCGGCCCAATTCAGCGGGAACCCATGCTCTGCGCCCTCGACCTGCCCGACACGCGCATGACCGTCAGTCTAGGGCCCGTCGAGCGCAACCGGGGCTCGATCCGGGCGCCGAGCCCGACAGGCATCGTGCCCAAGGCGCCAGCCACGAGTTGCCGACCGGGCCGGATCAGCCCGGCACGTACAGGGCTCATCCTCCTGCACCCATGGGCAACAGCATCGACGTCGGCCTGCACGACCTCGACGGCGGACAGGTCCGTTGGTCAGTCGGCGTAGATCGGGAAGGCGCGGCAGAGGGCGTGGACCCCGGCCATCACCTCGGTCTCGGTCTCCCGGTCGCCCTCGGGCCCATGCTCGGCGACGCCTTTCAGGACGCGCAGGATCATCGTGCCTATGCTCGCGAACTCGGCCTCGCCGAAGCCGCGCGTCGTCCCGGCGGGCGTGCCGAGGCGGATGCCGGAGGTCACGAAGGGCTTCTCCGGGTCGAAGGGGATGGCGTTCTTGTTGCAGGTGAGGCCCGCGCGCTCCAGCGCCTTCTCCGCGTCCTTGCCCTTCACGCCGAAGGGGCGGAGGTCCACCAGCACCATGTGGCAGTCGGTCCCGCCGGACACGATGTCCAGGCCGCCCTCGGCCAGCACCCGCGCGAGGCGCTGGGCGTTGGCGACGACGCGGGCGGCATAATCCTTGAAGGACGGGTCCAGCGCCTCGCCGAAGGCCACGGCCTTGGCGGCGATCACGTGCATCAGCGGCCCGCCCTGGTTGCCGGGGAAGACGGCGGAGTTGAGCTTCTTCGCCAGCGCCTCGTCGTTCGTGAGGATCATGCCTCCGCGTGGGCCGCGCAGGGTCTTGTGCGTGGTCGTCGTCACGACATGGGCATGGGGCAGCGGGTCGGGGTAGAGCCCGGCGGCCACGAGGCCCGCGTAGTGGGCCATGTCCACCATCAGGTAGGCCCCGACCTCGTCCGCGATCGCACGGAAGCGGGCGAAGTCCATGGCGCGGGGATAGGCCGAGGCGCCAGCGAGGATCAGCTTGGGCTTCGTTTCCAGCGCGCGGCGGCGCACCTCGTCCATGTCGATGCGGTGGTCGTCCTCGCGGACCTCGTAGCTCGCCACGTCGAACCACTTGCCGGACATGGTGACGGGCGAGCCATGCGTGAGATGACCGCCATGGGCGAGCGAGAGGCCCATGATGCGGTCGCCGGGCTGCAGCAGCGCGAGGAACACCGCCTGGTTCGCCTGCGCGCCGGAATGGGGCTGGACGTTCACGAAGCCCGCGCCGAAGAGCCTCTTCGCGCGGTCGATGGCCAGCGCCTCCACCACGTCGACGTGCTCGCAGCCGCCGTAGTAGCGCTTGCCCGGGTAGCCCTCGGCATACTTGTTGGTGAGGACCGAGCCCTGGGCCATCAGGACATCGCGCGAGACGATGTTCTCCGAGGCGATCAGCTCGATCCCGTCCTGCTGGCGAGACAGCTCATCGGCGATGGCGAGCGCGATCTCGGCGTCGCGGAAGGCGGGCGTGGCGAGGTCCTTCATGGCGGTCCTTTCGGGCAAAGCGGGGCCGCGACCCCGGCGCGCGGGGCCTTGGGGGAGCGACGTGAGGGCGGCGCTAGAGGCCGAGCGCGAGCTCGCGGGCGCCCCGGGTCAGGAGGTCCTCGACGTGGGAGGCGAAGCTGCGCCAGACCGAGAGGGTGAAGCGGTCCTCGGTTTCGCGGACCAGGATCGCCTGAACCCCGTCGAAGACGGTGCGGGCGCCGCGCCCGACCTCCATCCGGCCGACCTCCCGGGCGATGCCGACGGAAAGGAGGTCGAGCGCGCCCGGCCCCTCGATCAGGAACGTGACCTCGCGGTCGGTGACCTCGACCAGCGCGTGGGGGATGTGGCCGGCGAGCGCCGTCGCGGTCTGCCCGGCCTCGCCCTCGGGCACGTCGATCTGCCATTCATCGGGTCCGAGGCACAGGGCGCGGCGAGCCCCCTGCGCGGCGGTGCGGCCGATCCGGTCGGGAAGCGGGAGCCCGAGCGCCGCCTCGGCGGCCTCGCGGTTCTCGGGCCTCAGGCGGAGGGAGAAGCGCGCGGCCAGCGGCAGGACCGTGACGGCGACGGGGAGCGGGGAAGGTATGGATCTGCGCGGTCATGGGTGCCTCTCAGACCTTGAGCTTCTGGCCTTCGGGATCGACGAAGTTCACGCCGGTCACCTTGGCCCGGATGGTGCGGCCGGGCATCGGGATGTGCAGCGTCTCGCCCTGCCGGCCGTGCCCGCCCGCGACCAGCGCCATGGCGATGGAGCGGCCGAGCGTCTCGGACCAGTAGGACGACGTGACGTGGCCGAGCATCGTCATCGGGATCGGCTGGCTCGGGTCGGCGACGACCTGCGCGCCCTCCTCCAGCACCGTGCCCGGGTCCTCGGTCAGGAGGCCGACGAGCTGCTTGCGGCCCGGGGCGACCATGTCGGGACGGATCAGCGACCGCTTGCCGACGAAGTCCTTCTTCTGCTTGCCGATGGCCCAGTCGAGGCCCGCGTCCTGCGGCGTCACGGTGCCGTCGGTGTCCTGGCCCACGATGATGAAGCCCTTCTCGGCGCGCAGGACGTGCATCGTCTCGGTGCCGTAGGGCGTGATCCCGTAGGGCTGGCCGGCGGCCCACAGCTTCTCCCAGAGGGCGCGGCCGTGGCGGGCGGGGACGTTGACCTCGAAGCCGAGCTCGCCGGTGAAGGAGACGCGGAAGAGGCGCGCGGGCAGGCCCGCGACGGTGCATTCCGCGACCGCCATGTGCGGGAAGGCGGCGTCGGAGAGGTCGAGGCCCTCGACGAAGGGCTCCAGCAGCTTGCGGGCGTTGGGGCCCTGGAGCGCGACCACGGCCCATTGCTCGGTCGTGGAGGTGAGCCAGACGTCCAGGTCGGGCCATTCGGTCTGGAGGTAGTCCTCCATCATGTTGAGCACGCGGGCCGCGCCGCCGGTCGTCGTGGTGATGTGGAACTTGTCCTGCGCCAGCCGCCCCATCACGCCGTCGTCGCGGATGAAGCCGTCCTCGCCGAGCAGGAGCCCGTAGCGGCAGCGGCCCGGCTGGAGCTTGGCCCAGGGGTTCGTGTACATCCGTTCCAGGAAGGTCGCCGCGTCGGGGCCCATGACCTCGATCTTGCCCAGCGTCGAGGCGTCGAAGATGCCGACGCCGGTCCGCACCGCCTTGCACTCACGCGCGACGGCCTTGTGCATGTCCTCGCCGGGCTTGGGGAAGTACCAGGCGTCGGCGCCAGAGCGAGACGGGCTCGTAGACGGCGCCGTGCTCCTCGGCCCAGGCGTCCATGGGGGTCTTGCGGGTGACCTCGAAGTGGCTGCCCCTGTGGTAGCCCGCGAGCGCGCCGAAGGTCGTGGGCGTGTAGGGCGGCCGGAAGGTGGTCAGGCCCACCTCGGGCGCCTGCTTGCCCAGGGCATCGGCGGCGATCATCAGCCCGTTGATGTTCGAGAGCTTGCCCTGGTCGGTGGCCATCCCGTTGGTGGTGTAGCGCTTGACGTGCTCGATGGAGCGCATCCCCTCGCGCACGGCGAGGCGGATGTCCTTGGCGGTCACGTCGTTCTGGAAGTCGATGAAGGCCTTGGCGCGGCCCGGGCTGCGGTCGGTCGGCAGCTCCTTGAGGACCACGCCGCCGCCGGCCCGGTCGGCCTCGACCTCAAAGGTCCCGACGCCGCCCGCCCGGCCCACGGCCTTGGCCGCCGCCGCGCCCGCCCTGGCGCCGTCCTCCAGCACCGCCGCGATGCCCCAGAGCCCACGGCCCGCGCCGGCGATCTGGCATTCCTCGGTCTTGCGGTCGGGGAGGAAGGCCCCGGCCTCGGCGTCCCAGGCGAGCGAGCCCTTGGTGTGCGAGAAGAGGTGGAGCGAGGGCGTCCAGCCGCCGCACATCAGGAGCGCGTCGCAGGCGATGGTGCGGGCCTTGCCGACGCGACCGTTCCGGACGGGGTTCACCCGCACCGAGGCGACGCGGAGGCGCCCGGTCGTGCCGGTGACGGTATGACCGGTCAGGACCTCGATCCCGAGCGCCTCGGCCCGGGCGGTGAGGACGCGCGGCACCTCGGCGCGGACATCGACGATGGCCGCGATCTTGACGCCCGCATGGGCGAGGTCGAAAGCCGAGTGCCAGGCGCTGTCGTGGCTCGTCACCACGGCGGCGCGATTGCCGACCTTGACGCCGAAGCGGCTGAGGAAGGTCTGCGCCGCACCCGCCAGCATGACGCCGGGGCGGTCGTTGCCGTCGAAGACCATCGGCTTCTCGATGGCACCCTGCGCGAGGACCACCTGCCCGGCCCGGACCCGCCAGAGCCGCTCGCGCGGGGCACCCTCGGGCACGGTCGCGAGGTGGTCGGTGAGGCGCTGGCAGAGGCCCACCATGTTCTGGTGGTAGTAGCCGATGGCCGTCGTGCGGGTCATCAGCCGCACGTTCGGCAGCGACTCCAGCTCGGCGAGGGTCGCGGCGAGCCAGTCCCAGACCCCCTGCCCGTCGATGCGGACGCCGGGCTCGGAGAGGAGCGTCCCGCCCATCTCGGCGTGCTCGTCGACAAGGACCGTCGAGGCGCCGGACCGCCCGGCGGCGAGCGCGGCGGCGAGGCCGGCGGGGCCGGAGCCCACGACCAGCACGTCGCAGTGGAGGTTGCGGCTCGCGTAGTGGTCGGGGTCGATCTCGGTCGGCGACTTGCCGAGGCCGGCGGCGCGGCGGATGAAGGGCTCGTAGACCTTGTCCCAGAAGGACCGGGGCCACATGAAGGTCTTGTAGTAGAAGCCCGCCGAGAAGAGCATGTAGAGCCGGTCGTTGATCGCGCCCACGTCGAAGGACAGCGACGGCCACTTGTTCTGGCTCTCGGCGACCAGCCCCTCGCGGACCTCCTGCATGGTGGCCCGCGTGTTGGGCTCGAAGCGGCCCGGCCCGCGCGAGGTGCCGATCAGGGCGTTGGGCTCCTCGGAGCCCGCCGTCACGAGGCCGCGCGGGCGGTGATACTTGAAGCTCCGGCCCATCAGGTGAATGCCGTTGGCGAGCAGCGCCGAGGCGACGGTGTCGCCCGCGCGGCCCTCGACGGACTGGCCGTCGAAGGTGAAGCGGACCGGCTTGGAATGATCCACCCGGCCGGCGCCGGGGATGCGGAACGCGGCGGTCATTCTGCGGCCTCCTTCAGCGCGTCGAGGTTCGGGCGCGGCTCGCCCGCGCGGTAGGTCATGACGAACTTGTCGCTCACCGTGTCGCGGGCCGCGTTGAAGAAGCGCCCGCAGCCGTGGATGTGCCGCCAACGCTCGAAATGCGTGCCGCGCGGGTTGGAGCGGACGAAGAGGAAATCCTTCCACTCCTCATCCGAGAGGGCCATCGGGTCGGCGGGACGGGCGATGTGCGCCTCGCCGGCATAGGCGAACTCGGGCTCGGGGAGGGTCTCGTCGCAGTAGGGGCAGTGGATCAGGAGCATGATGGACCTCAGTGCGCGACGGCGGCGGCGGCGGCCTCGTCGATCAGCCGGCCGGTGGTGAAGCGTTCGAGCGTGAAGGGCGCGTTGATCGGGTGCGGCTCGTCCTTGGCGACGGTCCAGGCGAGCAGGTGCCCGGCGCCCGGCGTGGCCTTGAAGCCGCCCGTCCCCCAGCCGCAGTTGACGTAGAGCCCCTTGACCGGGAGCTTGCCCAGGATCGGCGAGCGGTCGGGCGTCACGTCCACGATGCCGCCCCACTTCCGCAGCATCCGCATCCGCGAGAAGATCGGGAAGACCTCGCAGATTGCGGCGATGGTGTGCTCGATCAGCGGCAGGCCGCCGCGCTGGGAGTAGCTGACGTATTGGTCGGTGCCCGAACCGATCACCAGCTCGCCCTTGTCGGACTGGCTGATATAGGCGTGGACCGCGTTCGACATGGCGACGCAGGGGAACACGGGCTTGATGGGCTCCGACACCAGCGCCTGCAGCGGGAAGCTCTCCAGCGGCATCCGCAGCCCGGCGGACTGCAGGACGACCGAGGTGTTGCCTGCGGCCGAGACGGCGACCTTCTTGGCCTTGATGAAGCCCTTGGCGGTGTCGACGCCCTGCACCGCCCCGTCGGGGCCGCGCCGGATGGCGATCACGGGGCAGTTCTGGATGATGTCCACCCCGCGCGCCGCCGCCGCCCGGGCGTAGCCCCAGGCCACCGCGTCGTGCCGCGCCGTCCCCGCCCGCATCTGGAGCGCCGCGCCCATCACGGGATAGCGCGCGTCCTTGGCGATGTTGAGCGGCGGGCAGAAGGCTTTGGCCTCCTCGGGCGTGAGCCAGCGGTTGTCCACGCCGTTCAGACGGTTCGAGTGGATGTGCCGCTTGAAGCTTTGGACGTCATGGACGTTGTGCGCGAGCATCAGCACGCCGCGCTTCGAGTACATGACGTTGTAGTTGATCTCCTGGCTCAGGTTCTCCCAGAGGTCGAGCGCGTGGTCGTAGATGCGCGCGCTCTCGTCGTAGAGGTAGTTCGAGCGGATGATCGTGGTGTTGCGCCCCGTATTGCCGCCACCGAGCCAGCCCTTGTCGATCACCGCGACGTTGGTGATCCCGTGCTCCTTGGCGAGGTAGTAGGCGGCGCCGAGGCCATGGCCGCCCGCGCCGACGATGACGACGTCGTATTCGGCCTTGGGCTGGGCGTCGGGCCACTGCTCGCGCCAGTTCTTGTGGCCGGACAGGGCGTTCTTGAGGAGGGCGAAGGCGGAGTAATGGGTCATGGAGGGGGCTCTCGATCGGGGCCTGCCGGATGATGTGCATGATGCCACAGGGGGCGGATCGTGCCTGTATCGTTGCGTCACATCCGTTGTATGCTCGGGACGCCTCCTCGATCCCGGAACCCTGACATGGCCCCCCCTGCCCCGCGTCTCCGCATCGGCTTCATCCTGGCGCCGCGCTTCACGCTCTGCGCCTTCGCCAACTTCGTGGACGTGCTGCGGCTGGCGGCGGACGAGGGCGACCGCTCGCGCCCGATCCTCTGCCGCTGGCGGGTTCTGTCGCCGACCATGGACCCCGTGGAGTCGAGCTGCGGCATCCGCATCAACCCCGAGGAGCGGCTCGGCGACCCCTCGCGCTTCGACTACATCGTGGTGGTCGGCGGCTTGATGAACGAGATCGAGCGGCTGCATCCCGACCACATCGCTTTCCTGCGCCGGGCGGCCGAGGCCGGGGTGTCGCTCGTGGGAGTCTGCACGGGGGCCTTCATCCTGCACCGGGCGGGGCTGATGAACGGCTACAAGGCCTGCGTGAGCTGGTTCCACCACGAGGACTTCCTGACCGAGTTCGACGGCCTCCTGCCCGTCTCGGACCAGATCTTCGTGGTGGACCGCGACCGGCTCTCCTGCTCGGGTGGGGCGTCGTCGGCGCACCTCGCGGCCTTCCTGGTGGACCGCCACATCGGCCCGGCGGCGGCGAGGAAGAGCCTCGCCATCATGATAATCGACGAGGCCATGGGCGCGGAGCGGCCCCAGCCTGGGCTGCCGCTGGAGCTGACGACGAAGGAGCCGCTGGTGAAGCGGGCGCTCCTCGCCATGCAGCAGTCGATGGAGGCGCCGGTCGGCATGACCGAACTCGCCCAGCGGCTGGGGTCGGACGGCGCAAGCTGGAACGGCACTTCGCCGACGCGCTGGGGATCACCCCGCGCGAGGCCGACCGGCGCATCCGGCTGGCGCAGGCGAAGCACCTCCTGGAGCGGAGCGACCGCTCGGTCGCCCGGATCGCCGCCGAGACCGGGTTCTGCGACGCCTCCCACCTGATCCGCACCTTCCGCGAGGCGGAGGGCACGACGCCCGAGGCTTGGCGGATGGCTCAGCGCGCGCCGGCCTGAAACGGACGCGGCCGGCCCTTTCGGACCGGCCGCGCGAGTTGACCCTGCCCCGGACCGTCAGGCGGCGGCTGGAAGGAGATGCGCCTGTTGGACAGGCCAGGAGACGAAGACGGGCTGGCCCGTGCGTATCTCGATCTGGGCGAGCTCGGCGTGGCTCTTCTGCGCCTTGAGCTCGGTGCCGTCGGCCGCCTCCATGTGGACCGTCGTGGTCGCGCCGACGAACTCCTCGCTCACGACCTTGGCCTGGATGACGTTGAGGTCCCCCGCCGGGGGCGTCGCGCTAAGGCTCACCCGGTCGCCGGACACCGTGAAGGTCACGGGCTCCCCAGCCGAGAGCGCGCGCGCCGCCGGGTCGACGCGCAGCCGCCCCGAGGCGGTCTCGACGACGGCATGGGCGCCGTCGCGGCCGATCACCTTGCCGGAGAAGATGTTGGCCGAACCCAGGAACTCGGCGACGAAGCGGGTGCGCGGGGCGCCGTGGATGTCGCGCGGGCTGCCGACCTGCTCGATCCGGCCACGGCTCATGATGACCACCCGGTCGGCCATCGAGAAGGCTTCCGAATGGCTGTGGGTCACGTAGACGAAGGTGATGCCGAGCTGCCGCTGGAGGTCCGCCAGCACCGCCTGCATCCGCACCTTGAGATGCGCGTCGAGCGCCGAGAGCGGCTCGTCGAGGAGCAGGATCTCGGGCTCGGTCACCAGCGAGCGGGCGAGCGCCACGCGCTGCCGCTGGCCGCCCGAGAGCTGGGTCACGTCGCGCTCGGCGAACTCGGCGATCTGCAGCCGGTCGAGCCAGTGCATCGCCCGACGCTTCCGCTCGGCCGAGGCCATGCCGCGCATCCTGAGGCTGAACTCGACGTTCTCGCGCACGTTCAGGAAGGGGAAGAGCGCGAGGCTCTGCCAGACCATCGGCGTGTCGCGGCTCCAGGTCGGCAGGTCGTTGATGCGCTGTCCGCGAAGGCGGATCTCGCCTTCGGTCGGGGCCTCCAGCCCCGCCAGCATCCGCAGCGTCGTGGTCTTGCCGCAGCCGCTCGATCCCATGATGGCGAGGAACTCGCCCTTCTGGATCGTCAGGTCGAGGTCCTGCACCGCGACGAAGGCCCCCGAAGCGCTTCGTCACCTTGTCGAACTCCACGAGGGGTCGTCCCGTCATGTCGTGGCCTCCCATCAGGGGTTGGGCTCCGGCGCCGGGCGCCGGAACAGGAGCAGTTGAGCGAGGATCACCAGCGTCATCGAGGCCAGGAAGACGAAGGTCCCGATCACGTTGATCCGCGGACTGACCTGGCCCTGGAGGAAGCCCAGGACCTTCACCGGCAGGGTCTCGTTCAGGCCCGAGACGAACCAGGCGATGGCGAACTCGTCGAAGGAGACGGCCATGGTGATGAAGAAGGCCGCCAGGATCGCCGGCCGCGCGAAGGGCAGGATGACATGGGCCATCGCCTGCCATTCGGAGGCGCCGAGGTTCCAGGCCGCCGCCTCGAGGTCGGGGTCGATCTGCGACAGGCGCAGCCGGACGATGGCCATGGCGAAGGGCGCGCAGATGACGATATGCGCCAGGATGACCGACCAGCTCAGGCCCGAGAGGCCGATGCGCGACAGGAAGGCCAGCATGGCGAGGCCCATGATGACCACCGGGATCGTCGGCGGGATCAGCGCCAGGGCGAGATAGACGGTCTTGCCGAAGAACCTGTAGCGGTAGTCCGTGTAGGCCGCCCCGAAGCCCAGCACCGTGGCCGCCAGCGAGACGGCGACCCCGGCCACGAGGGTGTTCCAGAGGCCGTCCCAGACCAGCGGGTCCGCCGCGACCGCCCGATACCACTCGGTCGAGAAGCCGCCGAGGGGGAGCGAGGGGAATCGGTCCTCGTTGAAGGAGAAGACGAAGCTCGCCGCGATGGGCGCGAAGACGAAGGCGAAGCAGGCGAGCACGTAGAGCCGCAGCGCCCAGTCGATCAGGGGGTTCCGGTTGACGTCGGTCATCGGGCGCGTCCCTTGTAGGCGTAGCCCACGGCGCCGAAGGCGGCGGCGAGCAGCGTGGCGATCATGGTGAGCGCGATCACCGCCGCGCGGGGCCATTGCTGCCCGGCCTTGGTCGTGTCGGTGATCATGATGGACAGCGTCGGAGGGTTGCCGCCGCCGAGGTAGAGCGGGCTGACGAAGTCGCCGAAGGTGAGGATGAAGCAGAACAGCGCCGCGATGACGAGGCCCACCCGCGCCGAGGGGACTACCACCTCGAGGATCGTGCGGAGCCGCCGCGCGCCCATGTTGTGCGCGGCCTCGATCAGCCGCCGGTCCACGAAGACGAGGCTGAAGAGCTGCAGCAGGACCACGAGTGGGAAGGCCAGCGTGAGGTAGCCCACCATCGTCCCGAAGGTGTTGTTCAGCATCGGGACGGGGCCGAGCCCCACCCGCCCGAGCAGGGCGTTGATGATGCCGTGGTCCGACAGGAAGATCTGCCAGGAATAGACCCGCACCAGATAGCTGGTGAAGAACGGGATCACCATCAGGAAGGTCGCCCAGCGCCGCGCGCCCTCGGAGAGCTTGAAGGCGATGGCGTAGGCGCAGGGAAAGGCCAGAAGGCTCGTGAGAGCCGCCGCCCCGACCGCCAGCACGAGGGTGCGGAGGTAGGTCTGCCAGAAGACCGGGTTGGAATAGACCGTGGCCCAGTTCACGAGGTCGAAGTCCGGTCGCATCTGGAAGTTGCGGACCGTCCAGAAGCTGAGCGCGACCAGGAAGGCGAGCGGGGCGAGGAAGAACAGGAGCTGCCACGCCAGGAGCGGCAGGGAGAAGGTCAGGCCGTAGAGCGTGACGCGCCGCCGCCTGGGCGGGGGCTTCTTCGCCGCCCCCTTGGCGGGCCGTCCAAGGGACCCGGGGGCCCCCTGGAGCGGCAGGTTGGTGGCGTTGTAGTGGAACATCCCCGCGCCCTCAGTTGCCCTTGTAGGCGGACCAGGCGTCGGCCCATTCCTCCAGGCTCTGCTGGATGGGAAGCTGACGGTACTGGATGCGGCCCGAGCGGATCAGGTCCATCGCGTTCGACTGGCCGAGGACCATGTTCTGCCGCCGCGCCTCCTCTGGCGCTGCCTGGCCGAGCAGCTCCCAGCCCTTCTGGTTCGGCACCATCGCAGGGTAGGCCGCCATGGTCGCCGACTTCACCTGGCCCTTCGCCGAGGTGATGTACTGGATCCAGGCCTTGGCGAGGTCGGCCTTGGCCGATCCCTTCCCGATCGAGAAGGACTCGGTCCATTGCAGGCCGCCCTGCTCGGGGATCACGCTGCGGACCTTGGCGCCGTTGCGCTCCAGAACGCCGGTGATCCAGTCGCCGATCCCGGCGAAGGCCAGCATCTCGCCGCTTTCCAGGGAGGAGAAGGTGCCGCCGTAGTCGAAGAAGCCGCCGACGTTGGGCCGGAGCGTCATCGTCCTGTCCTGCACCGCAGCCCAAGCCGCCGCGTCGATGTCGTAGGGCGAGGCGTTGCCGGCGAGCAGGCTCATCTCGCCGTAGTTGGGCAGGTGCCAGTCGAAGTGGCCGAGCTTGCCCTTGAGCCGCTCGTCCCAGAACACGTCGTAGGTCGAGGCCTCGGCCTCGGTCAGCGCGTCGGTGTTGTAGGCCACGCCCAGGAAGCCGAAGCGCGTGATGACCGAGTAGAGCTGCCCGTCGACCCAGTGGCCGGGGAACTGCTGGAACTCGGGGAAGAACTCGTCGAAGGCGTAGTCGGCCGGGTCGAGCGGCTCGATGTAGCCCATCGCGTTGAGCTGCTGCACGTATTCGGCGTCCGAGAGGATCACGTCGAAGGTGCCGGGCGGGGACTGCGAGATCAGCGCCAGCATGTTGTCGCCGCCGGTGTAGTACTTGGGCACGAAGCGGACGTTGTTCTCCGCCTCGAACTCGGCCACGACATCCGGCTCGGCATGGCCGTACCAGGCGAGCATGGTGAGCTCGGTCGGCTCCGCAAAGGCCCGGCGGCTCAGGAAGGGGGTGGCGAGGGCGGCGCCCCCCAGGGCTGCGGCCCCGCGAAGGAAGCCTCGGCGGGACGCGAGCGAAATCCCCTTCGGAACGAGATGCGTGGTCATGGTGTCCTCCCTCCCGGCTTCCAGGGCCGGGTGTTTCTACGGGGAGGAGCCTAGGACCGGCCGGTCCATATCAGAAATTCATCTTCCTAATGCCGGCATTTGCGTCAGTAATGCACGGGCGCCTTGCGGAAATCGTGGAGCCCCCCGGCGACGGCCTCGTCGAGCTTGGCGACCAGATGGCTGACGAGGTGCAGCCCCGCCTCGGAAAGCCGCGGGTGATTGTAGAAGAGGCCCACGCGGATTTCCTCGAGCTGCGGAAAGCCGTCCTCCTGCCCCAGGACCCGCATCCCGTCGAGGAGCGTCGGCCCGGTGAGCGCGCTCACGCCGATCCCGTTCAGCACCGCGTTCTGGAGGCCCATGATTCCGGGGTCCGAGTAGACGATCCGCCAGGGCCGCCCCGCCGCCCTGAGCGCCTGGATCATCCGCTCGCGGTAGGCGCAGCCCTCCGGATGCGCGGCCAGGGGCACCGGGTTGAGCTTGCGGACCGAGAGGCCATGGGCCGCCGCCCAGATCGGCCGCTCGACCCAGGCGCGCGACAGCAGCCGCGTCCGCTCGACCGTCGTCATGGCGATGACGATGTCGAGCTCGTCCCGGTCCAGCTCGGCCAGGATGACCGGGCTCAGGTCGCAATGGATCTCGAGCGTGACGCCCCGGTTGCGGCGCATGTACTGGGTCAGCGACCCCCTGCAGGAACGTCACCGCGTAGTCGCTGGGCAGCCCCACGCGCAGCACGCCGGACAGCGTGCTGCCGCGCAGGAGCGACGCCGCCTCGTCGTTGAGCCGCAGGATGTCGCGGGCGTAGCGCAGCAGGAGTTGCCCGTCCTCCGTCAGCTCGATGTGGCGGCTCTTCGGGACGAAGAGAGGCGCCCCGACGAGCTCCTCGAGACGGCGCATCTGCAATGAGACGGCGGGCTGCGTGCGCCCCAGCGTCTCCCCCGCCCGGGTGAAGCCACCAAGGTCCACGACGGTCACGAAGGAGCGCAGCAAGTCCGTCTGCAAGTTGGTGACGGAGGTCATCCATTTTCCTCCCTTATACCTTGATGAGGATAATAAATTTCTTTCATCCCGCAACGTCCTCCTACTGTCCGGCCAAGCCCCTGAGGCCCCACGAGGAGGACATTATGACATCCCAGAGCGCCTTCGCGGCCGAGCTGGCCTGGCCCGACTACCACGCCCGGGTGCGCGGCGGGCGCACCCCCATCCTGCTGCCCCTCGGCTCCATGGAGCAGCACGGATGCCATATGCCGATGCACGTCGACGTGCTCCTGCCCTCCGAGTTCGCCCGCCGCGCGGCCGAGCGGATCGGCGGCCTCGTCGCGCCGCCCTTCACCTACGGCTACAAGTCGCACCAGAAATCGGGCGGCGGCAACCACATGCCGGGGACCGCGAGCCTCGACGGCGCGACGCTGGTCGCCCAGCTCCGCGACGTCCTCAAGGAGTTCGCGCGCCACGGCGCCCGGCAGATCTGCCTCGTGAACGGCCACTTCGAGAACTCCTGGTTCATCGTCGAGGGCATCGACCTCGCGCTGCGCGAGCTGCGCTGGGATGGGATCGAGGACCTCCGGGTGGTGGTCCTCTCCTACTGGGATTTCGTGGACCAGCAGACCATCGCGCGCCTTTACCCGGACGGCTTCGCCGGCTGGGACCTGGAGCATGGCGGCGTGCTGGAGACCTCGCTGATGCTGGCACTCTACCCGGACCTCGTCCACATGGACCGGGCGGTGGACCATGCCCCGGCGACCTTCCCGCCCTATGACGTCTATCCCGTGAAGCCCTCCCGCACCCCGGCGAGCGGCACCCTCTCCTCCCCCCGCGAGGCCACGCGCGAGAAGGGCGAGATCCTCCTTCGGGTCTGCACCGACGGCATCGTGGCGGCGCTGCGCGAGGAGTTCGGCCTTCCCGAACCGGTCGCCGTCCAAGCGGCGGAGTGACGCCGAGGGCGGACCCCCGCCCCGCGTCCTACTGGGGTCTGGGTGGGGTCCGTCGCGAGGTCGGCGCCGGCATGGCAGCCTTGGCGCGACACCGGATCGGGACGGATCGGCGCGCCCCGATCCGGGGTCGCCGCAGCGCTGTTCCTCCCGGCCGTTAGCCGTTTCTTCACCTGTCCCTGCTACGGTGGTTCCGTCCCTGGGTTGCCGCCCGGCGGGGTAGGGGAAGTTGCGCCCTCTGACTGGGCCATGGCACCTCGCCGCAAGCCGGTCCAAGGCCGCTGTGGTCGAACCCAACCAACGCGAACGACCCCGCCTGTCGCGGGGCCGCGCAGATGCCATCTCAGGCTCAGTTGCGGATGACGTTGTGCTCGGGGCCGAAGGGGAACTTGGTGATGTTCTCCGCCCCATCCTCGGTCACGATCAGTATGTCGTGCTCGCGGTAGCCGCCCGCCCCGGGGTTGCCGTTCGGGATCATCACCATGGGCTCCATGGAGACGACCATCCCGGGCTTCAGCTCGGTGTCGATGTCCTCCCGCAGCTCCACGCCCGCCTCGCGGCCGTAGTAGTGGCAGAGCACCCCGAAGGAATGCCCGTAGCCGAAGCTGCGATACTGCAGCAGGTCCCACTGCCGGTACATCTCGTTCAGCTCGGCGGCGATCTCGTTGCACTTCGCCCCGGGTCGGATCAGCTCCAGCCCCCGCCGGTGGACGGCCACGTTCTTCTCCCAGATGTCGAGGCTCGCGTCGTCCACGTGGTCGCAGAACATCGTCCGCTCCAGCGCGGTGTAGTAGCCGAAGATCATCGGGAAGCAGTTGAGCGACAGGATGTCCCCCGACTGGACCACGCGATTGGTGACCGGGTTGTGCGCGCCATCGGTGTTGATGCCCGACTGGAACCAGGTCCAGGTGTCCATCAGCTCCACATAGGGGAACGACCTCGCGATCTCGCGGATCATCGCATTGGTCGAGGCGATGGCGACCTCATGCTCGGGCACGCCCGCCCTCACCGCCTCCGCCACCGCCGCGCCACCGACGTCGCAGACCCGCGCGCCCTCGCGGATGAGCCTCCGCTCCTCCTCGGACTTGATGGTCCGCATCCACATCGAGGGCTGGCCCACGTCCACGAACTCCACGCCCGGCAGCGCCTCGCCGAGCTGACGTCGGAAGTCGAGCGAGACGTGGTCGAACTCGATTCCGAGGCGCCTCACGCCCGGCAGGTTCTGGCGCACCGCACGGTAGAAGTTGTCGCGCCGCCAATCGGTGTAGGTGATGTTGTCGCCGAAGCTCCGTCGCCAGGGCTGGCCGCCGTCGATCCCGGCGGACACCGTCAGCGCCCTGTCCTGGGTGACGATCATTCCGTATCTCCGGCCGAATTGGCAATAGAGCCAGCCGGAATAGTAATTGATGCAATGATAGGACGTGAACAGCGCGGCATCGACGTCGTTCTCGGCCATCCATGTCCGGATATCGCCTTGCCGTCGGCTCATCTCGGCCTCGGAGAAGGGTGAATATTCCTTATCCCCGTTGTGCCATCCCATTACGTGCAGCATGTCCTCGGCCATGGCACCTCTCCTCCCATTGCAGGAACCTCGTTATGGGAAAGGGCTATGACAGAAGGGGCGGATGCAGAAATTTGTTTTCCTGATGCCGCTATTTGCTCAGGATATGCGCGGAGGGCGAGCGGGCCGCCCCGTCGCCCGGGCGTCGTCGGCAGGATCCTCAGGACGTCGCCCCGTCCGGCATCGAGAGCAGCCTCGCCGCCGAGGGCACGATCCCGGGAACGAACAGGTGCGAGATCGCCAGGGCGAAGCGACCATTGGCGGCACAGGGCATGACTTGGAAGGCCATCGCTGAGACCCTCAACGTGTCAGAGCAGTCCGTTTATCGGGTCCTGCGGTAGCAGGGCGGCTGAGGGACCTTTTTGCGCCTACAGTTGCCGGGAACTCGCCAACTGCCCTCGCCTTCGCTGTGATGGCTGGACCGATTGTGCTATGCTTGACACAGGGGAAGGCCATCCTGCCCGACAGCCGGATGCACGCTTCGTACTTGATCTGCTGCCCGGCTCCGCCAGCTTGCGCCGTCCTCGGCGTAGCAGCGTTGTTTCGCCAAGAGTCGGGGGAGCCAAATGATGATTACGGAACTCATTTTCGTGGCGTGCCTGAGCGCCAATCGGCTCTGTTGCGCAAATCCTGCGGGATTCCTCTTGGAGGCTGAGTGGGTTAGTGGATGAGGATGCCCAAGCCTGACCCTCCGACCTACCGCACGACCAACTGGCGCGCCTACAGTGAAGCCCTGAAGCAGCGCGGCTCGCTTTTGGTCTGGTTTGATCCCGAGATGGAGTGGATCGCCGCCCCGAGTGGCCGGCGCGGGCGTCCGACCACCTTCTCGGATGCTGCCATCCAGGCGTGCCTGATGTTGAAGGCGCTCTTTGGGCTGCCGCTGCGCCAGACGACCGGGCTGG
>NZ_KK088589.1 GCF_000600335.2 Rubellimicrobium mesophilum DSM 19309
CTCCGGCGTGTAGAGCGGGATCACGTGGTCGCCGGGCTTCACGCTCGTCACCCCGGGGCCGACCTCCAGCACCACCCCCGCCCCCTCGTGGCCCAGGATCGCCGGAAACAGCCCCTCCGGGTCCGCCCCCGACAGCGTGAACTCGTCGGTGTGGCAGATCCCCGTCGCCCGGACCTCCACCAGAACCTCCCCGGCCCGCGGACCCTCCAGGTTCACGTCCATGATCTCCAGCGGAGCCCCAGCCCGAAGAGCCACGGCAGCACGCGTGCGCATCATCATCCTCCCCGCCCTTGGGTCGTGGCACCGACCTCTCGTGGCAATTCCTGTGAGCGATGTATTTTTCAATCCTAGGCTGTCAAACCGAACAGGCGGAAAAAAGCGGAGGGGACCGATGTCCAACATTTCCAGGGCGGCACTTCTGGGTCTGGTCCTGATCGGGGCCGGAGCTCCGCTCCGCGCGCAGGACCCGGGCGATCCCGACTGGCCCTGCATCCAGCGCAAGGTCGAGCATCTCTCGATCGGCGTGATGTGGCCGCTCCCCCTGCCCGAGGACGTCGAGCCGCTGCCGGATGACCTGGAGGACATCGCGGCCCAGCTCGCCCTTCGGCGGGTCTCGGAGGACCGGGCCCGGGAGCTTCTGGGCGAGGTCGCCGCGGACCACCCCGACTTCGGCCCCGACGATTACGGCCGCCTCTTCCAGGCCACCTTCGAGCACATCGACCGCCAGCGCGCCCGCATCGTCGCGGGCATCGATCGCTACGCGCGCAACCAGCACGCGCTCGCCGGGGAGATCGACCGGCTCCAGACGGAGATGTCGCGACTGGAGGCCGACCCGGAGCCGGACTTCGACCGGATCGACGCCATCGAGGCCGAGCTCGACGGTCGCCTGCGCGTGTTCAGCGACCGCGCCAAGTCGCTGACCTATGTCTGCGAGTCCCCCGTCCTCCTCGAACAGCGCGCCTATGCCCTGGCCCAGATGATGCTCAAGTCGGCGGGCTAGGCCACCCTCGTCATTCCCATTCGAGCTCGGTGTAGGCCTCCGTCGCGTTCCGAGGATTGTGCTCGTCGAAGAGCAGCCAGGCTCCGCTCTCGGACTGCGCGGCGGCGGCGACCGACTCGGTGATCGTCGCCCCTTCGGCGAGGAGCGCGCGCACGTCGCGCTCCAGCGTCGCGAGGTAGCGCCGTTCGGCCGCATCCCCCTCCGGCCAGGGGAGGAGCGGGCCGCCATGCCCGGGCACCGCCTGCCGCGCGCCCGAATCTTCCATCGCGTCGAGCACCTCCATCCAGCCGAGAAGCGAGCCGTCGAGCGTCGGCAGGTGCCCGTCGACAAGCAGGTCCCCCGCGATCAGCGTCCCGGTCGCCTTGTCGAGCACCGTCAGGTCCGCCTCGCTATGCGCCAAGGGCCAGGCGCGGAGCTCCAGAGCGCGCCCGCCGAGGTCGAGCGTCCCGGTCGTGGCGACCGTCCGATCCGGGCGCGGCGCCTCGCTCCCGACGAAGGCCGCGCCGATCTGGCGCCGCCCCTGCTCCAGGTAGCTGTCCGCCCGCACGCCGAGCGCCGGCGGGAACCGCTCGTGGGCCAGGACCTGCGCCCCCGCGTCCGAGAGCGCCGTCGCGCCGAAGACGTGGTCGGGGTGATAATGCGTCAGGATCGCATAGCGGATGGGGCGGTCGGTCGCGGCACGGACCGCCGCCACGACGGCCTCGCCCAAGGCCCGCGAGCCCCCCGAGTCGATCACCGCCACCGCCTCCTCGCCCACGATGAAGGCGACGTTGCCGATGTCGCCTCCGTTCGCGCCGTCGGCCAGCGCCACCTGCCCCCGATGCACGAAGAGCCCGGGCGCGACCTCCTCGAACCGGAGCGGCGGCGCGCCGAGGGCCCCGCAACGGACCTCCGTGACGTCGTAGTCCCTCCGCCAAGCGTCCAGCCGTACCGCGGCGGCGGCCTCGGCCTCGGCGCAGGTCGCCGCCCCGACCGGCACGACGCGGGCGGCGCAGACCCCCGGCGCGTCGAGAAGGCAGAGCAGCGCCAGGACGTCGATCATGTCCCGTTCCTCCTCATCGGTTTCGACAGGGCGCCATGCGTGCTATCTAGGATAGCCGAGACCCGTCCCCATGGGAGAGGCTGCCATGACCCGACTCCTCCTTGCTCCGCTCCTCGTCGCCCTCTCGACCGCCGCCCTGGCGCAGGAGGCGCCCAACCCCCTCGCTCCCAGCCCGACCTGGGACGCCCTCGCCCCCGACATCCTGAAGGGGGCCGTCCCTGTCCCGGCTGGCGAGGCGCTGGCCCTCCAGGCCCCCACCCGGGCCGAGGACGCAGCCACCGTGCCCATCCACCTCGTCCAGCCCGAGAGCGCGCCCTGGGTCCAGGACCTCACCCTCGTCATCGACGAGAACCCGTCCCCCGTCGCGGCCGAGATCACCTTCGGCGAGTCGATGATGCCGCTCGACTTCGAGCTGCGCGTCCGCATCAACCAGTATTCCGACGTGCGCGCCATCGCCCGCACCGAGACCGGCGAGGCGCTCATGGCCGGCGCCTTCGTCAAGGCCTCGGGCGGCTGTTCCGCCCCGGCGAGCAGCAGCGACGCGCTCGCGGGGATGGGCGAGATGCGCCTGCGCGAGTTCGGCCTGGCCGAGGACGGCCGCCGCGAGGCGCAGGTGATGATCCGCCATCCGCAGTTCTCGGGCCTCCAGCGCGATCAGGTCACCCAGCTCTGGATTCCCGCGCACTTCATCGACCGGCTGGAGGTGCGGCAGGGCGACGAGATGCTCTTCACCATGACGGGTGGCATCTCGATCTCCGAGAACCCGGTGTTCCGCTTCCGCTACACGGACAACGGAGCCCCCGGCTTCCAGGTGCGCGCCGTGGACACCGAGGGCAACGTCTTCGAGCAGACCCTGCCCAAGACCCCGCCGGCCTGAGCGCGCCGCACCGCCCTAGAAGCAGAGGATCTCCGCCTCGGCCTGCGCCCGCCGCAGGTCGGCCAGGGGGCTCCGCACGAAGGCGTTGTCGCGATACATTCCCGCCCTTTCCCCGCTTGTCTGCTGGAGCGCGAGGATCGTCTCGGCCTCCACGTAGGCGTCGTAGGGCAGGATCGACGCGATCTGGTCGATCGAGCAGGAGCACTGGTCCAGCGAGCGCTGGTTCTCGCCGTTCACGGCCATGCAGGCAAAGACGTATTCCGCCCGCGCCGATGTCGGGTAATCGTTGAGCCGCGACGCCGCATCCTGCGCCTGCGCCGCGCCCCCCGCCAGCCCGACCAGCATCGCCACCGCAGCGCCCTTCACGGTTCGACCCCCGCGAGCGAAAGGGAGATCCCGTAGGGCTCCGCCGCCGCGACGGCCGGGGCCTCGGCGCTCATCGAGAGATACCAGCCGGGCACTGCCTCGGAGACCACGACCCGGATCTCCAGGTCCGCGAAGCCGCCCAGCTCGGCCCGGTGGGCGTCCTGCGCGAAGGGGCGCAGGGCGACCTCGGTGGCGGGGACCGCCGTCCCCTGCCAGGTCGCGGTCACCGCCTCGACCTCGCCCGGGCCGCCCAACGCGTCGCGGATGCGGTTGCGGATGTAGAACGGGCTCCCGCCCGTCGCCGCCGAGACGCCGTTCACCGTTTGCTCGAGGAACATCATCGCCACCGGGTTGCCGATCCTCGAGTCGAAGCTGCCGATGGGCCGCGCGGCGCCGGCCTCCTCCGCCGGCTGGCCCGAGAGGCGGGCGCTGTTCTCGGGCCCCAGGTCGAGGACGACGGCGCGCCAGGCGTCCTGGTCCTGCGCGTCGCTCAGCCCCGCCGCGTCGTAGCGGAGCTCGGTGCCCTCCGGCAGCCCGTCCAGCGTTCCCGACCGGAACACGAGGTCGAAGGCCCTCTCGGCGTGGAGCGGACCCCCGGCCAGAAGCGCCAGACCCAGCGAAAGCGCGACGATCCGTTTCATGCCTCCCCCCCGACGGCTGTTGTCGGGAGAGGAAAGAGCGCGGCCGAAGGCGCTGTCCAGCCTCGCGGCTCGAACGGTCAGATGTCTTGGCCGGGCTCGATCGGGTGGCAGGTCCAGCGCCGGATCTGCCAGCCGGGATGCTCGTCCACCCACTTCGCCAGTTGAGGCTGAGCCCCGAAGTTGCAGGCCATCAGGGTGATGTCGGAAAACTGCAGCGCCTTGTCCTCGCAGGAGGTGGGCGCGGCGCTCAGGCAGACGACGAAGGCCAGTTCGATCATCGGACGAGGGCTCCAGGGGGCGATTCGCCGTCAGACACGTATCACCTCGCCGGAAAGTTGCCCCCGACCGGTCGCACCGACCGGGTCAAATAAAGCTGATAGGGTCAGCGGCGCTTACCTTCTGAGCCGCTCTGCATGGAAATTGACGTGATCCCCCATGAAGGTGGAGATGAAGTAATAGGAATGGTCGTAGCCCGGGTGCCGCCGCAGCGTCAGGGGGATGCCGGCCTCCGCGCAGGCCCGTTCGAGCAGCTCGGGCCGCAGCTCGCGATCGAGGAAGCTGTCCGCCTCGCCCTGGTCCACCAGGATCTCGTCCACCCGGCCGCCGTCCTCGATCATCGCCACAGCATCATGCCGCCGCCAGGCCGCGCGGTCAGGGCCGAGATAGGCCGAAAGCGCCTTCTCCCCCCAGGGCACCAGCGACGGCGCCACGATGGGCGCGAAGGCCGAGACCGAGCGGAACCGCCCCGGCAACCCCAGCGCCAGCGTCAGGGCCCCGTGCCCGCCCATGGAATGGCCGAAGATGCCCTGCCGGTCCATGTCGGCCGGGAACTCGGCCGCGACCAGGGCCGGGAGCTCCTCCGTCACGTAGGTCTTCATGTTGTAGCGCCCGGCCCAGGGCGCCTGCGTCGCGTCGAAGTAGAAGCCTGCGCCCTGCCCCAGGTCGTAGGCCGGGTCGTCGGCGGCGTCGCCTCGGGGCGAGGTGTCGGGGCAGATCACGATCACCCCCGCCTCGGCCGCCGCGCGGCGATACTCGCCCTTCTCCATGACGTTCGCATGGGTGCAGGTCAGGCCCGAGAGATACCAGAGGATCGGCTTGGGCCCCTCCTCCGCCCCCGGCGGCAGGAACACCGCGAAGGTCATCTCGCCACCCGCCGCCTCCGAGGCGTGCCTGCACACGAGTTGCCGGCCTCCGTGGGAAGCCCAGTCCGACACCAGCTCCATGCGTCCGTCCCTCCTGTTCCTCGGCTCCGGTCTCGCTAGCCGATCCAGGCGGAGGAATGAACCCGTTTCGACCGCGCTGCGCGGCGCAGCCGCGCTTAACCTGATGTTAATCTTCCAGCGCTAGCCTGAGAACACCGCGAATCGGGGCAGCCACCCCGAAAGGCGCAAGGCCCCGCCAGGCCCCTCGCCGTAGGAGGGGGAAGGTGCGCCTTCGGTCTGCTCCGTCCGACGCCTCCGCCGTCAGGAGCCCGGATCGCCTCGATCCGAGTTCGCCCGTCGCGGAGCGCCGCCCCCTGCCCCGCGCGGGCTCACCCGCCGGAATCCGCCAGATGGGGGAACCACCGCCGCCCGACGGATCGGCCGCTCGGAACAGTGGGCCAGCCGGTCGGATGCGGGATAGGCGACACCCACGCGCGGCCACTCTCGGATCGCGCCCAAGGACGGCAAGCTCGTGTCAGGCGAGGCGCCGGGGCGCGCCTCGTCCAACGGCGTCAAGGGCCGCCCACCCGGACGACCCCCACGCGACTCCGTGAGGCTTAGGCCGTCTCCGCCGCCGCCTGCTGCGCCGCCGACTGGGGCGCCCGGTGCTGGACCGTCCAGGTTGCGATGTAGTCCATCAGCGCCGGGCTCAGGCAGTCGTAGGGCTCGAGCCCGATCTCCTTGAGGCGTCCCCGCACCTCGCCCATCTGGTTCGGGTCCACGCCGGCCTCGATGACCGAGGACACGAAGGCCGCGAAGCCCGGCGCCATCCAGCCCCTGCCCTCGAAGCGCTCGGGATGCACGAAGGACAGGCCCTTGAAGGGATGGTCGCGCTCCACCGGCCCATGCATGTGGACGCCGCATCCGGTGCAGGCATAGCGCTGGATCAGCGCCGACGGATCGACGACCTTCAGCTTGTCGCCGTTCTCCAGCACCGTCACCTTGTCCGTGGGCGCCACCGCGACGATCGACAGCATCGCCCCGTCCGGCTTCCAGCACTTGGTGCAGCCGCAGGCGTGGTTGTGCGCGACCTGCCCCTCGATGCGCACGCGCACCGGCCGGTCCGAGCAGTTGCACACCAGCACGCCGCCGTTGAAGCTCTCGGAGGTCGGGGCGATCCCGTTGTCGAGCGCCGGATGCAGATTGATGGCCATGTCCTGTCTTCCTCCCTTGAAGCGGTATGTCCGCCTGCCCACCACGCCGGGTTGAGGGGGCGGCGCGTCGCCAAGGCTAGCACGGGGCGGCGGCTCGCTGTCAGCAAAAATTCGGACCGCCCGGCGGCTCGGCCCCTCAGTGCCCGCCGTCCAGCCCGCGCCGCACCCGCCGGATCCCGAGCCAGGTCGCCAACACCACCAGCGGCGTCACCACCGCGGCGAGCCGGGCCTTGCCGACATCCTCCGCAAGCGGCCCTAGGAGGTAGAGCGTGAGGCCCACCGCGTAGTAGCTGATCGCCACCACCGACAGCCCCTCGACCGTGTGCTGGAGCCGGAGCGCGAGGTCGGCGCGCCGGTCCATGCTCTCGAGGAGCCGCTGGTTCTGCGCCGACCGCTCCACGTCCACGCGCGTGCGCAGCAGGTCCCCTGCCCGGATCGCCCGGTCCGCCAGCGCCTGCAGGCGCGTTTCCGTCGCGGCGGCGGTGCGCATGGCGGGATCGAAGCGACGGGCCATGAACTCGGTCAGCGTCTGCCGGCCCTCGAACCGCTCCTCCCGCAGGGCCGCAATGCGCTGGAGGACGATCGCCTCGTAGGCCACGGTGGCGCGAAAGCGGAAGCTCGACCGCGCGATCAGCCCCTCGAGCGCCGAGGACACCTCCAGCAGGTCGTGGAGCGTCTCCTCGGCCCGCGTGGTCCCGGCCATCCCGGCCACCAGCGCCGTGAGGCGCCGCTCCAGGCCCGCCAGCTCGGGCGCCAGCGCCCGCGCCTGCGCGAAGCCCAGCATGGCCATCGCCTTGTAGGTCTCGACCTCGCAGAGCCGCTGCACCACGCGTCCCAGGCGCTGCTCGCTGACGCCGGCGCGCGCGAGGACCGCGAAGCGCATATGCCCCGCCGGGTCGATCCGGAAGTCGGACGCCGCCACGAGCTCGTCGTCGAGGATGCGGCTCATGGCCAGGGACTCGCGGACGAACCAGCCTTCGGTCCGGGCCTTGATCTCCTCGTCGTCCTCGGCCCGCTCGATGAGGAGCAGCGCCGAGGTGAGGCGCGAGCCGGGCGCCCGCGCCAGCCAGTCGGCGGGGAAGACATCGAACAGCGCCGGGTCGAAGGGCCGCTCGCCCGGCCCCTCGCCCAGCAACGTGTAGGTCACGAACTCGGTGTGGCTCTCCCACTTGAGCCAGTGGCGCCCGAGGGGACCGTACCAGTGCGTGGCCTCGGGCTGGGCATGGGGCGCGCCGAAGCGGTCCAGGATGTCCAGGAGGTGGGCGCGCTCGGCCTGCCGGTCGCGGGCGACCTCCTCCGGCGGCTTCAGGGCCAGGAACGCGGCCCAGCCGGGGGCGGCGGCCGTCGGAAAGGGCCGCGCGTGCAGCTCGTTGGCGAGCTGGTAGCGCAGCGGGTGGTCCGCGATCACCGTCATGGTCCGCTCCGTCAGGATCGGGGGCGACGCTAGCATGGTCCGCGCGCCGAGCCAGGGGCGGCCACCCGAACCCCGGACGTGCCCGAGCACCCAGGACACAGACGAGCCGACGCGCGACCCGTGCCGACCTCTTCCGTCCCGGTCGCCGCGACGGCTCCGCAGGCCGCCCGTCAGGCTGGAGCTTCGGTGCCCGGCCGCCCCGCAGACCGGAACCCGCGACGCTCGGCCCTCGTCGGCACGGCGCGTTCCGTCAACGCCCGAACTTGCCGCGGAGCGCGTCGGCGAAGGCGTTGCCGTCCGACGAGACGCCCTTGGGCGAGGCTTGGGACGGTCCGCGCGCGGGCGCCCGATCCTTCGGCCCGCCCCTCTCGCGCGCCTGTTCCCGCGCTTCGCCGCTGTCCTTGCGCATGGTAAGGCCGATGCGCTTCCTCGCCATGTCCACCTCCACGACGCGGACCTGCACCACGTCGCCGGCCTTCACCACCTCGTGCGGGTCCTTCACGAAGCGGTCGGCGAGCTGGCTGACATGCACGAGCCCGTCCTGATGCACGCCGATGTCCACGAAGGCCCCGAAGGCCGCGACGTTGGTGACGGTGCCTTCGAGCAGCATCCCGGGCTTCAGGTCCTTGATCTCGTTCACCCCCTCGGCAAAGGAGGCGGTCCTGAACGAGGGGCGGGGGTCGCGGCCGGGCTTCTCCAGCTCCGCCAGGATGTCCTTCACGGTGGGCAGGCCGAAGCGGTCGTCCACGAAGGCGCGCGGGTCCACCTTCCTGAGCGCCGCCGCGTCGCCCATCAGGGCGCGGATGTCCCGACCGCAAGCCTTCACGATCTTCCGCGCGACCTCGTAGGCCTCGGGGTGGACCGAGGAGGCGTCGAGCGGCTCGTCCCCGCCGGGGACGCGGAGGAAGCCCGCCGCCTGCTCGAAGGCCTTGGGGCCGAGGCGCGCGACCTTCAGCAGGTCCCGCCGCGTGCGGAAGGGCCCGTTCTGGTCCCGGTGCGCGACGATGGCGCCCGCGAGCGACGGCCCCACGCCCGAGACGCGCGCGAGCAGCGGCGCCGAGGCCGTGTTGAGGTCCACGCCCACGGCGTTCACCGCGTCCTCGACCACCGCCTCCAGCGAGCGGCCGAGGCGCGACTGGTCCACGTCGTGCTGGTACTGGCCCACGCCAATGGACTTGGGCTCGATCTTGACGAGCTCCGCCAGCGGGTCCTGCAGGCGCCGGGCGATGGAGACCGCGCCGCGCAAGCTGACATCAAGGTCCGGGAACTCCTTCGCGGCCAGCTCCGAGGCGGAGTAGACCGAGGCCCCGGCCTCGCTCACGATCACCTTCACGGGCTTCTCGGTCCCCGGCAGGTGGCCCAGCAGGTCGGCCACCATCCTCTCGGTCTCGCGACTTGCGGTGCCGTTGCCGATGGCGATGAGCTTGACCCCGTGCCGGGCGATGAGCTGCGCCAGCGTCACCTGCGCGCCTCGCAGGTCGTTCTTGGGCTGGAACGGATAGACCGTGTCGGTCGCCACGACCTTGCCGGTGGCATCCACCACCGCCACCTTGACGCCGGTCCGAATTCCGGGGTCGAGGCCCATGGTCGCCTTGCCCCCGGCGGGCGCGGCCAGCAGCAGGTCCTTGAGGTTGCGGGCGAAGACGCGGATCGCCTCCTCCTCGGCACGCTCGCGCAGCTCGGTCATCAGGTCGATCGAGAGCGAGGTCCTGAGCTTCACCCGCCAGGCCCAGCTCGCCGCCTCGCGCAGCCACTTGTCGCCCGGCCCGGTCCCCCGCACGTCCAGGGCCGACGCGCAGCTCCGCTCCGCCGGGCTCTCGCCGCGCGGCGCCTCGGGATCGACCTCCAGATCGAGCGCCAGCACCCCCTCGTTCCGCCCCCGCAACATGGCGAGCGCCCGGTGCGACGGCGCGTTCGCCCAGGTCTCGGAATGGGCGAAGTAGTCCGAGAACTTGGCGCCCTCGGCCTCCTTGCCCTCGACGACCTTGGCGGAAAGCCTCGCCACCTGCTTCATGTGCCCGCGCAGGCGGCCCAGGAGCTCGGCGTTCTCGGACAGGCCCTCGGCCAGGATGTCCCGCGCGCCCTCCAGAGCGGCCTTGGCATCGGGCACGGCCTCGGTGACGTAGGCCTTGGCGAGCTCCGCCGGATCGGCGGCACGGTCGGCGAGGATGGACTCGAGGAGCGGCTGCAGCCCGTTCTCCCGCGCGATCATCGCCTTGGTGCGGCGCTTGGGCTTGTAGGGAAGGTAGATGTCCTCGATCTCCGCCTTGGTCGAGGCCTTCGCGAGCGTTTGGGCCAGCGCGTCGGTCATCTTCCCCTGCTCGACGATGGAGGCCACGACGGCGGCCCGCCGGGCCTCCATCTCGCGCAGGTAGGCCAGCCTCTCGGAGAGGGTGCGAAGCTGCGTGTCGTCGAGGCCGCCCGTCACCTCCTTGCGATAGCGGGCGATGAACGGCACCGTCGCCCCCCCGTCCAGAAGCGCGATGGCCGCAGCCACCTGAGGGATCCCGGCGCCGATCTCGCCGGCGATGAGGTGAGGGATGCGGCGGTCGATGTCGGGGCTCATGGGGTGTCCTGCTGACAGGCATGGAAGACGGGCTGCAGCAATACCGTCGGCGGGCAGCGGGGCCAAGTCCCGGGCCGTAGGCTGGACGTGGCACGGTGGCTGCCGCGCTGTCGCGACAAGACCCATTGTCCGAGATGGCGGGCCGGGCGCGGCCGACCCATGGCCGGCGGCGCCATGCCGTCATGCTTCGGGGCTTCAGGCCGGAGCAGTCGCTTACGCTTCCCCCAGGATCGGTGACCCGAAGGGAGTAGCTGGGAAGCTCACTCTTCCGGCAGTTTCCTCACGGCGCCCTGCGCGGCGGAGGTGGCGAGCATCGCATAGGCCTTGAGGGCCGTGCTGACCTTGCGGGCGCGCGGCGCGGCCGGCCGCCAGCCCTTGGCGTCCTGCTCGGCCCGCCGCCGGGCCAGTTCCGCCTCGGGCACGGCAAGGGTGATGGTCCGCCCGGGGATGTCGATCTCGACCCGGTCGCCCTCGCGGACGAGGCCGATGGTCCCGCCCGAGGCTGCCTCGGGCGAGACGTGCCCGATGGAGAGCCCCGAGGTGCCGCCCGAGAAGCGCCCGTCGGTGATGAGCGCGCAGGCCTTTCCCAGGCCCTTCGATTTCAGGTAGCTCGTCGGATACAGCATTTCCTGCATTCCCGGCCCGCCCTTCGGGCCTTCGTAGCGGATCACCACCACGTCGCCGGCCTGGATGCGGTTCGAGAGGATCGCCTCGACGGCGGCGTTCTGCGATTCGAACACCCGTGCGGGCCCGGAGAACACGAGGATGGACTCGTCCACGCCCGCCGTCTTCACGATGCAGCCCTCGGGCGCGAGATTGCCCGCCAGCACCGCGAGGCCTCCGTCCTTGGAGAAGGCGTGCTCGGCGTCGCGGATGGCTCCCTTCTGCCGGTCGAGGTCGAGCTCCTTCCAGCGACGGTCCTGGCTGAAGGCCTCGGTCGTGGCCACCCCGCCCGGCGCCGCGCGGAAGAAGGTCCGCACCGAGTCGTGGTTGGTGCGCGAGATGTCCCACTGGTCGATGGCCGCGCCGAGGCTGCGCGCGTGGACCGTCGGCACCTCGCGGTGCAGCAGCCCCGCCGCGTCGAGCTGGCCCAGGATCGCAGGGATGCCGCCCGCACGGTGCACGTCCTCCATGTGGACGTCCGCCTTGGCCGGCGCGACCTTGCAGAGGCAGGGCACGCGGCGTGACAGCCGGTCGATGTCCTCCATGCCGAAGTCCACGTCGCCCTCGTGCGCGGCGGCGAGGATGTGCAGCACGGTGTTCGTGGAGCCGCCCATCGCGATGTCGAGCGCCATGGCGTTCTCGAACGCCTCCTTGGTGGCGATGGAGCGGGGCAGCACCGTCTCGTCGTTCTGCTCGTAGTAGCGGCGCGCGAGGTCCACGACGAGGTGCCCCGCCTCCACGAAGAGCCGCTTGCGGTCGGCATGGGTGGCGAGCGTGGAGCCGTTCCCCGGCAGCGACAGGCCCAGCGCCTCGGTCAGGCAGTTCATCGAGTTCGCCGTGAACATCCCCGAGCAGGACCCGCAGGTCGGGCAGGCCGAGCGCTCGATCTGCTGGACCTCCTCGTCGGTCACCGCGTCGTCGGCGGCGGCGACCATCGCGTCCACGAGGTCGAGCGCCACTTCCTTGCCCTTGAGGACGACCTTCCCGGCCTCCATCGGGCCGCCCGACACGAACACCACGGGCATGTTCAGTCGCATCGCCGCCATCAGCATCCCGGGCGTGATCTTGTCGCAGTTGGAGATGCAGACCATCGCGTCGGCGCAATGGGCGTTGACCATGTACTCGACGCTGTCGGCGATCAGCTCGCGCGAGGGGAGCGAGTAGTGAGCATCCCGTCGTGGCCCATGGCGATGCCCGTCGACCGCGATGGTGTTGAACTCCTTGGCGACGCCGCCCGCCGCCTCGATCTCGCGCGCCACCAGTTGCCCGAGGTCCTTCAGGTGGACGTGGCCGGGCACGAACTGCGTGAAGGAGTTGACCACCGCGATGATCGGCTTGCCGAAGTCCTCGTCCTTCATCCCCGTCGCGCGCCAGAGGCCGCGGGCGCCGGCCATGTTGCGGCCATGGGTGGTGGTGCGGGAACGATAGGCAGGCATGGGTGAAGCCTCGGACTGTAACAGGGTCCTGCGCTGCATGGACCGCGGACCCGCAAGGTTCAAGGCTCGCGAAGTCGCGCGGATCGGGAAAATCGGGAGCAAGAGGCCCGCCGAGGTTCCAGCACAGGCGCCTGCCCCTCATCGGGAGCGTTGCCAGGGATCATGCTTCTGCCTGACGGCACGAATTGGGGCACCATGTCCCCCTCTGCCTGCGGCCAGCCAGACCTTGATCGGCCGGCCGCCCGGCGAGCCAGGTGCGAACAAGGCGGCAGACCTGGGCCGCGACACGGAAGAACCGCCCCTGCCGCCCAATGGCGCCCGCGCCGTCGGGGCCTCAAGAACGGAGCCCTCGTCGCCTGGGATCGACTTGGGCGAGATGGCAAAGCCCTCGAGGCCGGTGCCCGGTTCGTATCAGAGGCCCTCGACTTCGTCCTGCACGGGGGCCTCGCGCCGGCTCCCTGCAAGCCGGCGGGCGTAGGCCAGCGCGGACAGCATGTTGACATACTTGGCCTTCCCGGTCCCGGCGATGTCGAATGCGGTGCCGTGGTCGACCGACGAACGGTCGATCGGCAGGCCCAAGGACACGTTGACGGCCGTATCGAAGGCCACCAGCTTGATGGGGATGTGCCCCTGGTCGTGGTACTGAGCGATCACGAGGTCGAAGCCGCCTTGATAGGCGCGGTGATAGACCGTGTCGGCCGAGATGGGTCCCACGACGTCGATGCCCTCGGCGCGCGCGGCCTCGACGCCGGGTACGATCTGCTCGTCGTCCTCGGTCCCGAACAGTCCGTTCTCGCCGCAATGCGGGTTGATCCCGGCCACGGCGATCCGAGGCTCGGCGATGCCCATGCGACGCAAGTGGGCGTGACCGACGCGGATCGTCTCGAGAACGCCCTCGGGGGTGGCCCTGCGGATCGCCTCCTTCAGCGCCACATGGGTCGAGACATGGATCACGTTGAGGCGCTCGGACGCCAGGAGCATCCAGGACGCGCGCCGCCCGGTCAGGTGTGCAAGCAGCCCGGTGTGACCGTCGTAATGGTGCCCCGCGGCATTCAGGGCTTCCTTGTTGATGGGAGCGGTGACGATCCCGGCCGCCTCGCCCGTGCCCGCGAGCTCGACGGCCTTGCGGATGTACTGGAACGCGGCCTCGCCGCAGCGGGGGCTGAGCACTCCGAAGCGGTCCGGCAGTCCTTCGACGGGCACGTCGATCACGGAAAGGCCGCCGGATGGCGGAGCCGGCCAGTCCTGCAGCGGCAGATCGATCCCGCTTGCGGCCAGGGCGCGGGCAAGCACCCCCTTGTCCCCGATGACGGCGTAATCGCCCCGCTCGTCCGGCGACAGCGTGGCCAGAGCCTTGACCGTCACCTCCGGGCCTACCCCGGACGGGTCACCCATCGTGATGACGATCGGCGCGGAGCGCTGGTGCTGTGCCATGGCGTGGAACCTTCCATGCGGATGGATGCGAGTGGCGGCAACCTGTAAACTTCACCAGTCGCGTCAGGATGGGGCCAAGACGGAGTCAATCCGCTTTGCACGACTGGATTTAGCCTTCGGCCTCGGACCATCATCGGGTTTGTTTTGCAGTTTCGATTTGACATCTTTACTTGTAAGCCCCAGCAGGCACAACCTGGGAATGCGCCATGCAGGTGTTGATCGTTGCGGATGACTTGACCGGAGCCTTGGACAGCGCCGTCGCTTTCGCCAAGCGCGGGCTTCGCTGCCGCGTGGCCCGGCGCCCGTCCGAAGTCGGCGCGGCTCTTTCGGCGCAGCCCGACGTGCTGGCGGTCAGCACGGCATCCCGCGAAGCCGATGCTGCATGGGCCCGCAGCGCTGTCGCAGAGGTCCTTGCTTCCACGGCGGGCTTCCGACCGAGGATGTTCTTCAAGAAGGTCGACTCGCGGTTGAAGGGCCACGTCGCGGCGGAGCTTCATGCGATGGCCGAGGGAGCCGGCGCCGCGTCCGCCCTGGTCGCACCGGCCGTTCCCGCGCAGGGACGGATCGTCAAGGACCTCCACGTGGTCGGAACTGGCGTCGCCGCGCCGATCGACATCGCGGCGACCTGTTCCGGGAGCGGCCTGCAATTGACCATCCCGGACACGGCAAGCGACCTTGACCTCGATGCGGCGCTCGCGGTCCTGGCGGGTGAGCCACGCCCCCTGCTCGTGGGAGCGGCAGGCCTGGCAGCCGCTCTGGCGCGGCAACTCGTGCCCGAATGCCCAGCCTTGCCTGCCACCAACCTGCCGGCGCCTCTCCTGTTGGCCGTCGGCTCGCGCGATCCGATCACCTTGGGGCAGTTGGCGGTCCTGAAGGCCGCCAAGGGGGCAATGGACCTGACCGACGCTGGATCGCCAGGGCCCGACGCGATCGGCCCGGCTTGGCTGTTGCAACTCAGGACCGCGCCCGATGGTCTCGACGGCCATGAGGTCGGCGCCGCGTTCGCCGCGGCCGTGGAGGAGTTGCTGCTGGCCAGAGGCGTGAAGACCCTCTTTGCCTGTGGCGGGGAGACCGCCGATGCCATCCTTGGGCGCCTTGGCGCCGGAGTGCTGACGGTCGAGGGCGAGTTCCTCCCAGGGGTTCCGGTCGCCAGCACGATCGTCAACGGACGCCCCCTGAGGGTCGTGACGAAGTCAGGTGGTTTCGGGGACCCCGATACTCTACTTAGCGTGGCAAGGGCGGTGGAACAGGATGACGGGACAGCGCGTGATGAATGACCTTACCACTCCCGTCGACGAGCAGGGATCGCGGGCGCCACGCCACCGACCAGCCCTCGCGGAGCGGGTCTATCACCTGCTCTACAGCCGGATCAGCAACGGTGACTATTCCGCCAACAAGAAGCTCCCACCCGAGAAGAGCCTTGCCGAGGAGTTCGGGGTGTCGCGCCCGGTCCTACGCGCCGCCCTCGAACGCCTGCGGGAGGAGGGCCTCATCTACTCCCGCCAGGGTGCTGGGAACTTCGTGCGGGAGACGCGCACGGCTCCTCTCGGATTTGCCCGCGTCGAGACGATCGCCGATATCCAGCGGTGCTATGAGTTCCGGTTCACCATCGAGCCGGCCGCCGCCGCCTTCGCTGCCGCGCGCCGGAACAAGGCCGCCATCGAGGAGATCGAACAGGCCCTGTCGCTGATGGACGCCGCCACCACGTCCAAGACCCATCGTGAGGACGCCGACTATTCCTTCCACCTGGCCGTCGCGCAGGCCGCCAACAACCAGTACTTCGAGGCCTCGATGCGCGCGTTGCGCGACCACATCTATGCGGGGATGAAGTTGCACGGTCAGGCCCTGATGAGCGACGGCGCACGGGGCCTGCGGGACGTGTTCCAGGAGCACCGCGCGATCTTCGCGGCCATCCGCGACGGTGACGCGAGCACCGCTCGCCTGCTCATGGAGCAACACCTGATCCATTCGCGCGACCGGCTCTTCGGGGGCACCCTGATCGACCTGAGCCGGTCCTGAACGATCCCGGGCGGCAGGATCGCTCCTGGCGGGGCTGGCCGCGCTCGTCGCAAGGCCAGCCCCTGAGATGACCGGATCAGGCCAGCGCCTCGCGCAGGAGCCCGTGCCGACGCAGCAAGGCCGTGATCCTCGCATCCTGCTCCGGCTCGGGCAGCAGGGCGGGCTGCCGGCTGGCGCCGACGCTCGGGTCCATCAGGAACAGGGACCGTTTGACCAGGGCGGGCGGATAGCCGAGGCCGTAGAGATCCTTGCGGAAGGCCGCGAACACGGCCTGCTGTCGCTCGGCCTCGGCCAGGTCGCCTGCGTTGAAGGCGGAGACGATGCCGGCCAGCACGTCCGGCATCACGTTGCCCAGACCCGAGATGCAGCCCTTAGCGCCATTCCCCAGCGCCCAGAGCACGAGGTGATCCGGGCCCGAGTAGACGTCGAAGGCGTCGGCCGCCTTGCCGATGGCCAGATAGGCCTCCAGCGTGTCCTGCGCCCCACCCGAGTCCTTGATGCCGGCGATGTTGCCATGCGCCGCGAGCGCCCGCGCGGTCTCGGGCTCGATGTGGTTCTGCGTGCGCGCGGGGATGTCGTAGAGGTAGACCGGCGTCTCGACCCCATCGGCCACCGTCGAGAAGTGCCGCACCAGGCCGTCCTGCGTACAGGCGAAGAAGAAGGGCGTGATGACGGCGATGCCGTCGACGCCGATCCGATCGAACTCGCGCGCGAGCAGGAGGGTCTCGTAGGTGCCCGGCATCCCGGCGTTGACGATGACCCGAGCCCGCCCGCCGACCTCGTCGACGACCTGCTCGGTCAGCCGGACCTTCTCGTCGAAGGTCAGCGCCGTGAAGTCGCCGTTGGTGCCGGCGCACATGATGTTGTTGCCGGCCGCTATCTGACGCCGCACCTGCGCACGGGTCGCCGGGAAATTGATGCTCTCGTCGTCATTGAAGCAGGTGACGAGCGCGACGAACGCCTCTTTGGCCATGGGTCCTCCATGCGATTTCGGGTCTCGGGAACCGCCGCGTTCACGCCATGTGGCGGCCAGCGCGGGTGCGTCCGTCAGTAGGCGGCCTCGTAGATCTCCAGGATGTCGGCCTCGCTGAGGTCGACCGGGTTGAAGTCCAGGAGACGGCGAATGGCGTGAGCCTCCCGGGCCGACGCCGGCAGGTCGTCGCGAGGCACGCCGTGGTTCCTCATGGCCATGTCGAGGCCGAGGTCGCCGCAGAAGGCCTGGGCCCCTGCGAGCACCGCCTGTCGCCCTTCGCAGTCAAAGCCGAGCGCGCGTCCGATCAGTGCGGTCTTGTTCGGCTCCGCGGGCGCGTTCACCGCCAGCACATGAGGGAACATGAGCGCATTGGCGATCCCATGCGCGAGCTTGTGCCGCGTGCCCAGCGGGTAGGCCAGCGCATGGCCGGCCGTCGTGTTCACCGGACCGAGGCAGACGCCGCCATAGAAGGCCGCGAGCGCGAGGCCCGCTCGTGCCTCGATGTCCGCCCCGTCCTCGACGGCCCGGCGGAGGTAACGGCCGACCAGTTCGATGCCCCGGAGCGCGTAGTCGTCGATGATCGGGTGGGAGCGCTTGCTGGTGAACGCCTCCACGCAGTGCGCCATCGCGTCGACGCCGGTGGCCGCCGTGACCTGCGGCGGCACCGAGACCGTCAGCTCCGGGTCGATGATCGCGATGTCGGCCAGCATCTCGCGGCTTTCGGTCGCGATCTTGTTCATCGTCTCGGGGTCCGTGACGAGCGCCCGGGTCCCGACCTCGCTGCCGGTTCCCGCAGTCGTCGGCACCTGGGCCAGCCTGACGGTGCGGGTCGGAGCCCGGTTCGGTCCGGAGATGTCCCGCAAGCCCTTGTCCGTCGCAAGCAGGACCGCGACGAGCTTGGCGAGGTCCATCGCGCTGCCGCCTCCAAAGCCGATCACGGCATCCGCCCGGGCCGCCTTGGCCGCAGCGACCGCCGCCTCGAGATTCGGCAGGTCGGGCTCGGGCTTCACCTCGCCGAAAAGCTGGACGTCGCGCAGGCCAAGAACGTCGATCCGGGCGGCATTGACCCGGTCCGCCACCACGAAGCACCTCCGGGCGCCGACCCCCGCCACCCAGTCCGCAAGCGTCCCGACCTGCCCTCGCCCGAACCGGACGATGGGCGGGCGCAGCATCTCTATCGGCTGGTCAAGGCTGGGCATTCGGAGTCCTCGGCTTCTTGGCTGGGCGGCCATCCGTGGCAGGACGGCCGCTCTGGGATCGCGACAACGGCCGGGCGGGCCTCGCTGGCCCGCTCCGTCCAGGGTTCGGCACCGCGGCTCGCCTCAGGCGGCGTCCGGCACGGGGATGGCCTCGCCGACCCGGTGGCAGGCCACGAAGTGGTCGGGTGCCATCTCGCGCCAGGCTGGCACCTCGCGTCGGCACCGTTCGACCGCGAGCGGGCATCGTGTATGGAACCTGCAGCCCGGCGGCGGGTCGAGCGGGCTGGGCACGTCCCCGGAAAGGACCTGCCGCTTGCGGCTGCGCTCGCGCGCGGGGTCCGGCTCGGGCACGGCCGAGAGGAGCGCCTTGGTGTAAGGGTGCAGCGGCGCGCTGAAGATCGCTCGCTTCGGGCCAAGCTCGGCGGGACGGCCGAGATACATGACCGCGACCCGGTCGGAGATGTGGCGCACCACGGCGAGGTCGTGCGCGATGAAAAGGTAGGTAAGCCCGTAGCGCTCCTGCAGGTCCTGGAAGAGGTTGATGATCTGGGCCTGCACCGACACGTCCAGCGCCGAGATCGCCTCATCGCAGACGAGGAACTCCGGCCCGCAGGCGAGCGCCCGTGCGATCACCACGCGCTGGCGCTGCCCCCCCGAGAGTTCGTGCGGATAGCGCATGGCGAACCGGGGCGACAGGCCGACATCCCCAAGGAGCGTCGCCACCTTTTCGGTGATGTTCCCTCGCGTGGCTTGGCCGTGGAACAGGAGAGGCTCGGCGATGGCCTCGCCGACCGTCATCCTTGGGTTCAGGGTCGAGTAAGGATCCTGGAAGACCACCTGAAGCTTCCGGCGGTAGGGCCGCAGGCGATCCTCGGAGAGCTGCGCCAGGTCCACGCCGCCGTAGATGACCTGACCGGCCGAGGGCTTGTGGATCTGCAGCATCGTGAAGCCGGCCGTCGACTTGCCGCAGCCCGACTCGCCCACGAGGCTCAAGGTCTCCCCTCGGCGGATGTCGAGGGTGAAGTCGTCGAGCGCGTGAACCTCGGCCGCGGTCTGCCCGAAGGCGCCGAGCTTGACGTGGAAATGCTTGCTCAGTCCGATGATCGAGATCAGCGCATCGCCGCGCGGCGTCACGGCCGGGTCGCGAGAAGTCGTCCGTGTGTCGAGGGCGAGGGTCATGCGGCGAGCTCCTGCGGCTTGGCGTTCACCCAGCAGGCCGCTCGATGCGGACCGCCGGCGACCGCGACCAGGGGCGGCATCTCGGACTCGCACCGCGCGACCCGGAGCGGGCATCGCGGCGCGAAGGGACAGCCGGCGGGCCGCCGCCCGGGGTCGGGGGGCGTGCCGCCGATGGCAGGCAGGCGACGCGTCTCCTCGCCCTCGAGAGTCGGCAGCGACGCCAGCAGCCCCTGGGTGTAAGGATGCGTCGGACGTGCGTAGAGGTCGTCGACCGGCGCCTCCTCGACGATCTTGCCCGCATAGAGCACGATCACCCGGTCCACGAGCCCGGACACCAGCGCAAGGTCATGGGTGATCCAGATGATCGACATGCCGAGCCGTGCGCGCAGGTCCTTCACGAGGTCCACGATCTGCGCCTGGATCGTCACGTCGAGCGCTGTCGTCGGCTCGTCGGCGATGAGGAGCGGCGGCTCGCAGGCCAGGCCCATCGCTATCATCACGCGCTGTCGCATCCCGCCCGAGAGCTCGTGCGGGTAGTTGTCGAGGCGCGAGGCCCCGCCGGGAATGCCGACGAGGCGCAGGAGCTCGCCTGCCCTCGCCCAGGCTTCGCGGCGCAACATTCCCCGATGGTAGATCAGCGGCTCGATCAACTGGTCGCCGATCTTCAGCACCGGATTGAAGGAGGTCATCGGGTCCTGGAAGATCATCCCGATGCGGCCCCCACGCACCTCGCGCAGCGCGCGCCGCGAGAGGGTCAGGAGATCCTTGCCTTCCATCCGGGCCGAGCCGCCGGCGACGCGGGCGCCCGGAGGCAGCAGGCCCAGGAGCGCGAGCGTGGTGATCGACTTGCCGCAACCCGACTCGCCCACGACGCCCAGGGCCTCGCCTCGGCCGATGTGAAAGGACACGCCATCCACGACCCGCGCCGGGCCACGACGGGTCGAGACCTCGACGGCGAGGTCGCGGACGGAAAGTAGCGGATCGGTCATTTGCGCCACTGCCTCGGGTTGAGGGCGTCGTTCAGGCCGTCGCCCAGGAAGGAGAACGCGACGGTCGCGAGCCCGAGCACGGCCGCCGGCGCCGCCAGGAGGTGGGGATAGGTGCGCCAGACCCGCAGGCCGTCCGAGATCATGTTGCCCCAGGACGGGGTCGGGGGCCGGACGCCGACGCCCAGGAAGGAGAAGGCGCTCTCGAGCACCATGGCAGTCCCGAGCCCCGCCGACACCGCGACGATGACCGGCCCCAAGGCGTTCGGCACGACGTAGCGCCGCAGGATGAGGCCCGGGGTCAGCCCCAGCGCGCGGGCGGCCGTCACGTAGTTGCGGTTGCGGATCGAGAGCACCTGCGCACGAACAAGCCGGGCGTAGGGCGGCCAGAGGATCAGCGCCATGGAGCCGAAGACCAGCACGAAGTCGATCCAGATCGTCTGCCGCCAGATCGGGTTGTGCGTGGCGAGGTAGCGCGCGTCCATGAAGGCGCTGAGCGGCGGCTTCAGCGAAGTATTGATGACCACCACCAGAAGCAGGCTCGGGACCGACATCACCATGTCGGTCACCCACATGATGACGGCATCCACCCGCCCGCCCACGTAGCCCGCGATCGCGCCGAGGGTCACGCCGATGGCCAGGGCGATGCCGGTCACCACGACGGCGACCAGCAGCGCGGTCCTGGCACCGTAGATCACGCGAGAGAGCACGTCGCGTCCGAGGTCGTCGGTGCCGAACCAATGAGCCATGCTCGGCCCCTGGTTCGTGGCCTCAAGGTCTTGGGACAGGAAGTCGTAAGGCGAGATCCAGGGTCCTGCGACCGCGACGAAGACGAGGATCACGACGATGCAGAGCCCGAAGACGGCCAGGCGATTGGCCCGCAGCCGATGCCAGGCGTCGCGCCAGAGGCTGACCTGCTCGTCCGGCTCGACGGCGGCGGAAAGAGTCACGGGCATGGTCATCAGCGATCCGCCCTCAGGCTGCCCGCGCGCGGATCGAGGAGAGGATAGACCAGGTCCACGAGCAGGTTCGAAGCCATGACCAGCGTCGCCCCGATCAGCGTGATGGCGAGGATGACGGGGTAGTCGCTGTTGAGGGTCGACTCCACGGTGAGCCGTCCTAGCCCCGGAAGGCCGAACACGAGCTCCACGAAGATCGCGCCGTTGACCAGCGTGATCATGATGAGGCCGAGTTGAGTGACCACCGGGGTCAGGACCGGCCGCATGATGTGGCGGATCGCGACGATGAGCTCGGGCACGCCCTTGGCCCGCGCGGTCCGCACGAAGTCCTCGCCCATCACCTCGATCACCGCGCTGCGGGTCTGGCGCACGATCAGGGCGATCGGCTGCATGGAAAGGACCGCGAGCGGCAGAAGGATCCGCACGTCGAAGACCCCGCCCCACCCATACGGAATCGAGCCGGTGGGAAGAACGAGGATCAACGCCACCATGAGGAGCGGCCCGGCCACATAGGGCGGTATCGCCCAGAGGATGAGCGCCGAGCCGAGGATCGCGTAGTCCGCGGCACGGTTCTGGTTCAGCGCCGCAATGACGCCAAGAGGGATCGCGACGACGGCGGTCAGGAGGATGGCGACCAGGCCGAGCTGCAGCGAAACCGGCGCGGCCGCCGAGATGGTCCGCCAGACCGGCCGGCCGGTCACGAGGGAGTTGCCCCAGTTCCCCGTCAGCAGGTGGCTGATGTAGTTCCAGAACTGGATCAGGAAGGGCTGGTCGAGGCCGGCCCGGGCACGGATCGCCTCGATCCGTTCCGGGTTATAGGCGACGTCGCCCGGGGCACGCATGAAGATCAGCTTCACCGGGTCGCCGGCGCCGTAGAAAGCCAGCGCGTATACTGCCAGCAGGATGAGGAGGATCGAAGGAATCCAGATCAGGACCCGTCGCAGGACATATCTCAGCATACGCGTCGGATCTCCTCCGCTACGGACCATCGCGGGAGGGCTTGGCTCTGGTCGCCGGCCCTGCGCGTTCCTCCCCATGCACGCGGTGCCGAGCCGGTCTGCCGCAATGTTGTATAGATGTCAACTCACCACTTCGGGGCCCGGACAACCCGGAAGGCCAGCCCACCTCGCTTAGGCTGACAGTGGCTTAGGATGTTTGTCGCATTATGGTCCCGGTTTTCCTTGCTCACATGATGCGGATGCAAGTGTACGCGTCCGGAGCGCAGACTGGAACCTGATCGAGAGTCGACCCCGAGTTGACAAGATGACAACTAGCTTCTACTGGTCCCTGGAGCCGTTCCAGCGGCCGATCAGGGAGGATCACGTGTCCAAGAACGCTATTCCGCGCGGCGGCCTCACGCGCCGCGGAACCTTCAGACTCGCCACGGGCGTTCTGTCCGCCTTCGCGATGCCCGGCTTCGTCAAGTTCGCCTATGCTCAGGACGACGAGCAGGTGCTCCGCATCGCCCACCCGGTCTTCGACATGGACTGGTCCCCGCTCCGGGGCGGCGGCGACCACCTCCGCTGGAACTCGCTGTGGTGGGCCTCGGCGATGTATTTCGACAGCGACAACAACCTGCACCCCTATGTCTTCGCGACCTGGACTCCGTCCGAGGACAGCAAGACCTGGACCTTCACCATCGCCGACAACGCGACCTTCTCGGACGGCAGCCCGATCACCGCGGCCGACGTGAAGGGCTCCTGGGAACTCGCGGCGATGCCCGCCACCCGCAACCAGCGCGTGGACCTCGCGCTCTCGAGCGTCGCGGGCTACCAGGACGTGCTGAGCGGCTCGACGGCCGAGATGACGGGCCTCGTCGTCAAGGACGACAAGACCCTTGAGGTGCAGCTCGCCCAAGTGGACCCGATCTTCCACCAGCGCATCGCGACCCAGATCGTGCCGATCGTGAAGGTCGAGCAGGCCCGGGACGAGATGGGCGACGAGGTCATGGAGTTCTGGCTCCCCGACAACGGCGTGATCGTCAGCGGTCCGTTCAAGCCGGTCGAGATGGACCTCGACGGAGGCATCCTGGCCTTCGAGCCCAACGAGAACTTCTTCGGTCCCGCGCCGAAGCTCAAGCGGATCGAGATCCGGACCGTCGAGGACCCGGTGACCGCGACCGCCCTCCTGCAGAACGGCGAGATGGACGCCACACGGCCTTCGCGACCCCCACGATGGACGAGGACTTGGGCGAGGACTTCGCCTCCGGCGTGATGATCCCGAAGGGCCAGCACTTCTGGCTGAACGTGAATCGCGCCCCGACGGACGACCCGAAGGTCCGGCAGGCGCTCATCATGGCCATCGATCGCGAGGGGCTCCGCGTCACCTACCCGGACGGCCCGATGGAGAAGGCCGAGCAGATCCTGAACGCGGTTCCCGGCGTGGACGAGAGCTGGGAGCCCTATCCCTTCGACGCCGAGGCGGCGAAGAAACTCCTGTCCGAGTCCTCCTACGGCGGTCCGGAAGGTCTCCCGACGATCATGATGGTGGGCATCTCCACGCCCTCTGCCGAGCTCGCCGCCCAGTACATCGCGGAGCAGTGGCGTCAGAACCTCGGCATCGCCGCGGTCGAGATGAAGCCGCAGATCGACGCCTATTCCGGGCCGGACCAGGCGAACGTGCAGATCTTCCGCGACGACGTGGGCAGCCGCGTACCGGACGCGGTGTTCTACCTGCGCGCCGCGATCCACTCGTCGTCTTCGAACGCGCAGAACAAGCTCGGCGGCTATGCCAATCCGGACGTGGACTCCAAGCTCGACGAGGCGGCGGTGCTCTCCGAGGACGATCCGCAACGCGTCGCCCTCGCCCAGGAGGCGCAACGCGCCTTCCGCGAGGACTGGGCCTTCATCCCCTGGTACCACGAAGGAATGTCCAAGTGGGCCATGCCGCAGGTGCAGAACATCGTGAAGAACCTCGACTGGCAGGTCTACGAGCCCTGGACCGTCGAGGTCCATCGCGGCTGACCGGCCGTTGTGAGCCGAAGGCCTCGCCGCTCGACGCGGCGGGGCCAGCCGCCCTGCCCTCCCGATGATCGACGACCTGCTCACCACCGGCCGGCGAGGCCTCAGGACCCGGCCCGGGACGCTGCTCCTCGGCTCAACCGGAGCGCGGCTCTGGGCCGACTACCTCGAGGAGCGGCCGGGCTTCGTCGGGGCCATCGACTTCATCCACAAGCTGAACATCCCCTCGCTCTTCGAGGTCTTCGCGGGCGCCTCCGGTCCTCCGGCGCCAGCCGACGTGATCTGGCGCCCGAGCCATCTGTCCGTGAGCCAGCGTTTTGGCGCGCTCGCGCTGGCCGAGACCAAGTTCATCGACTGGAACGACTGTGCCGTCTCGGTCCAGGAGTGGCGCAACGAGGGGACCGAGACGCTCCTGCTGCGCGTCACCGTCGACCCGTCCTGGATCGTCCGAGCGGGTGACGTCGCTACCGGCGAGCGGGCCTTCCCGGAGCGTGATTTCACGGTGCGTGCCGTCGTCTCGACCTCCCGGCCCGAGCTGTGGGACGGCCTTCCCGTCGCTCCCGGTGAGACGGTGAGCTTCGTCGTCGCAGCCGCCCTCGGCCTCGCCGAGAGCGATAGCCGGGACGATCTCGAGAGCCGTCTCCGGCCGCTGCTTGATCCGGTCGAGCCGCGGGAGATCGTCGCGGCTCAGGCCAAGGCCTACGATGCCTGGTTCCATGGCGTCCCGCGCTTCACCAGCTCAAGCCTCCTCCTCGACCGGACCTTCGCCTATCGCTGGTTCCTGCTGAGGCACAACCTCGCCCGCCCCGGCCTCGGCGCCCTCCCTGGACCCGTGATCTACGAGGGCCGCTCGCATAAGATGGGCAAGGCCCCTTTCGCGCCGTCGGGCTGGGAGTTCAGCAAGCTCATCCCGCTCTCGACCCCGATGCACCTCCTCGAACTCCGGTGGCATGCGACCGCCGACCTCGGCGGCGACCTCCTCGCTGCTCTGGCGGCGGCGCAGGGCATTGACGGCCAGCTTTACGCGAAGACCGTCAATGAGACCATGCATCCCTATGCCAACTTCGCTGGCTGGGCGGCGTGGCAATATGCGTTGGCGCGCGGCCTCGACCCTCGTCTTGCGGCGGGGCTGCCCACCCTCAAGCGACAGGTGATCGGCGAGCGCGAGAACCTCGCGACCGCTGGCGACGCCTTGCCCCTGCAGGTCGATCACCGGTTGACGGGCAAGGAGTACCAGCCCAGCTACTGGTACTTCCACGGCTTTCCCGACGACCCTTTCGACAAGGCGACCTACACGCCGCTGAAGCGCGTCGACCGAGCCGTCTACCAGCATCTCAATGCGCGGGGCGTCGCGGCCCTCGCGGCCGCTCTCGGCGATGAGGACGCGCCACGGTTTGCCGCCTTGGCGGAGGAGGTCGCGACGGACATTCTCTCGAAGCAGTGGGACTCCAAGACCGGGTTCTTCTACGATCTGGACCCCGAGACCGATCGGAAGGCCATGGTGCGCAACATCGTCGGCTTCTACCCGGCCTGGGCCGGCCTTACGGATGCCGAGCAGGCTCGAGGGCTTCTCGCGGCACTCGTCGACGGCTTCGACACGGGCTGCCCCTTCCCCTCGGTGGCCCGCGATTGCCCGGTCTACCAGCCCGGGGGAAGTTGGAAGGGGCAGTTCCTCAAGGGCCGGAACGGGTGCATGTGGGACGGTCCAACCTGGCCTTACACGAACAGCATCACGCTCGATGCCCTCGCCCGCCTGAGCCGGGAGGCCGGTCATGCTCATGACGAGCTTTTCGCGAAGCGTTTCTGGGACTTCGTCCTCCTTCATTTCCAGGGACGCGACGGGGTGACTCCCTACTTGGTCGAACATTACGACAGCGCCACAGGCGAGCCGATCAGCGACGAGCCGGACTACAACCACTCCTACTTCATCGACCTCGTGCTGAGGCACGTGGTCGGCCTCGAGGTCGGCGCCGGGACACGCCTTACCGTGGATCCGATCGACATCGGTCTGGATTCCTACTCCATCGAGGGGCTGAACATACGTGGCATGTCCCTCTCGGTGCGGTTCTCGCGCGCCGAAGGCCTGCGCCTTCTGGTCGAGGGCAACGAAGTGGCCCGGCGCGACAAACTGGAGCCTCTGCAGTGGGAGGGTCTGCCGATCCTGCAATGAGGACCGATCAGCGGCCCCGGTCGCAATATCCGTTCCAGCTTGCCTGTACCGGCCATGGGATCCTTCCCGGCGGCTTGGCCCGATCCGTAGAGCGTGGCCGGTTGATGTTGGAAGTGCGGCGCCTTGGCGGCCAGCCACGATCTTCGACACTGGGCCCTCCGTGACCGTGCTGCCCTGCGTCAACTTCACCGCTGGCCCCGATCTGGGTTCGTCGCCGACGGCCTTCCCGTGGTCCTCGATGCCTGTGATCACTCGATCCAGAGCTTGACACATCTCGACGACCCGAACTCGAGTGGGGCCCACGATGATGCCATGATGCTTCATCCCGAGTTCGTCAGGCGCCTTCGTGGGCATGACTCCCGGGTCCCAAGGGGTGGAATGGCCCTAGATTGCAGGTATCATGGCTTCGACCTACTGGATGACCTCGAGGGCTTCATGCACCCGTACAACGACCTGCCCCCGAAAGCCTTCTGGAAGCCCGCCGTCGGCGACCGAAACATGCTGCAGATCGAGGAGCTGTGGGACCCCAAGTTCCGGATCTCGGCCCAAGACAAGGTGTCGACTTACGGCTCGTGCTTCGCCCAACATATCGGGCGCGCCCTGAAGTCGCGGGGGTTCAACTGGTTCCGCGCCGAGCCCGCCCCCCAGTTCATGAGCTCCACGAACCTGACCCGCTTCAACTACGACGTCTTCTCGAGCAGGACCGCGAACATTTACACGACCTCGCTCTTGCAGCAGTGGGCTGAATGGGCCTTCGGCTCGAAGCCGGTCCCTGAGGAAGTCTGGGAGGCGGACGGGCGGTTCTACGATCCGTTCCGGCCTCGGATCGAGCCTGACGGCTTCGCCTCGGTCGAGGAGCTTCGTCGCTCTCGGGAGGAGACTCTGAGGGCGTTCCGGCAAAGCGTGACGGATGCGGCGTTCTTCGTGTTCACCTTGGGCCTGACCGAGCGCTGGATGAACACGGCTCATGGGTATGAGTATCCCATGTGCCCAGGAACGGCCGGGGCTCCTTCGACGCGGGCCTCCATGCCTTCGACAACATGTCGTTTGGCGACGTGCGCACGGAACTGCGTGCGGCGCTCGATATCCTTCGAAAGGCCAATCCGAAGCTCCAGTTCATCCTGACGGTTTCCCCCGTGCCGCTGACAGCGACGAAGTCCGGCAAGCACGTTCTGGTCGCGACCATGCAGTCGAAGTCGGTCCTGAGGGCGGTCGCTGGCCACATTGCCGATCGCAACGAGTACGTCGATTATTTTCCCTCTTACGAGATCATCTCCAGCCCGGTGTTCCGCGGCGGCTTCTTCGAGCCAAATCAGCGCGGCGTCACACCGACAGGCGTAAGCTTCGTCATGGACACCTTCTTCCGCGAGCTCGAGCGAAAGTTCGGCCCCGTCGAAGCAGCGGCTGACGCTTCCTCCGCAATGGCCGACGAAGATCTGGTCTGCGAGGAGGAACTGCTCGGAGCCTTCGGAGACAAACGAACTTGAGAGTCTGCGTGATCGGCAACAGCCATGTCGGCGCTCTCAAGCTGGCCTGGGATGCGCTGCGCACATCTCCACAAGCCTGTGAGTTGACCTTCTTCGCTCAGCGCCAAGCGAGGATCTTGGACCTGCTGTCCAAGGGCAACAGGCTTGTTCCCTCGTCCAAGCAGCAGAGAGCGCAACTCAAGCTGACCTCTGGCGGGTTGGGTGAGATCGACACTGCTGCCTACGACATCTTCCTCGTCTACGGCCTCTATCCGAGTCCGTCCCTGACGGAGGACGGCCGACGCTACTCGCAAGCAGTGCGCGAGGCCGCGGTCCTCGACCGTGCACTTGGGAGCGGCACGTACGAGATGGTTCAGCGCCTCCGCGCCATCACGCCGAAGCTAATACTGGTGGGACTCTCGCCCTTGCGCGCCAACGTCCCGGACACCTCCTCCCGGACGGTCCAGCACCTCCGTGCGATCACGCGGAAGCCTATGCTCATGGGGCTCTCACGCTTGCGTACCAACTCGGCGGGCAGTGCGCTGCCTCCGCCCCTCATGCCTTACCGCGACACGATCGACATCCTCGATCGACGGGTCTTCGCGCCACTCGACGCTCGGCTGATCCCGCAACCTGCAGAGACGATCGTCGATGGCCGCGCCACAGACGCCAAGTATACCATAGGATCGCGCCGGCTAAGTGCTGGTAGCAAAGGCGCATTCTACCCGGACCAAGACAACGGACATATGAACGAGGCTTACGGGCGGGTCTGGCTCCTGAACCTTCAACGGCATCTTGTCGAACAGGGCAGTAGAGCGACGCTTCGAGCCTGAGACTCGGGCAGCAGCATGGCGGTGAGGCCGACGCAGCGGAGGTCCATCATGAGGGGTTGGTGCCTCTTGCCTGCCACGAGGAGAGAATGCGGCGACCGAGACGCTCGGCCGACATCCCCTGCCTGTTGATGAGATCCGACAGGAGGAGCGAAAGCGACTGAAGCGTCTCGGGCGAATAGGCGCCCGCCTCTGGCAGCGCGCTCGGAGGATGATCCGAGAAAACGTCCAAGTAGAGCTGCCTCCCGTAGGTTGCGTTCAGCCATTCGACGTCGTCCCGGCTCGTCCGCCTGACCTTCGTCTCCACCTCGGGCGGCAGCCGGAACTTCTCGCCCTTGATGCGTCTGAGCACCCTGACGTCGTCCTCGGCCCGTTCCGGGTTGAGCTTCCCGCCGATCAAGCGCGGGCGTTGCTGGTTGAGGCTGCTGACCAGCAACGTCGCCAGCATCGACATGGACTCGTTGCGGACCGGCGACGAGAGGCCGACGCCCATCGCTGACTTATCGGGCAGGCCCAGGCGCCGGCGAAAGGCGGAACCTAGGGCGCCGGGCTCGTCCCAGCGCACGGGCGACGAGCGACCTACTTCCATCGCCGTCGTCTCGGGCAGGCCCAGGCGCCGGCAGAAGGCGGCGACAAGCCCGCCAGGCTCGTCCCGCGCCTCCTCGAAGGCGGTGAGCTTCACGTTCTCCTGCCCGAAGACGTCGAAGTAGACCGAAGCACGCCGCTTGAATTGGGTCATGGGCGGCCTTGCGATCCGCTCCTCCAGGACGTGCCCTTGCCTGATTTGCTGCTGGATGTTGCTCGTCGCGTAGTCCACCGGATGCCTGGATGTGAAGAGGACGGTCCAGTCGTCGGCGAAGTTCAGGAGCCATGTGCGAAGCTTCCTCACGCTGTCGATGGGCATCGTCCATAGCCCTTCGCTGCTCAGCACCAGCGTGTCATAGGACGCTCGGGCGAGGTTGGCCTCCATCTGCCCGAAGTAGCGCCGCCGCAGCACCTCGGCGCCTTCGTGCGTCGTGATCCCAAGGGACTTCACCGCGATGTTCCGACGCGGGTCCTCAACGAACATCACCGTCAGCATCGAATTGTGGCTCCGCGCGACCGACGGGTAGAAGACCCCATGGCGCTCCAGCAGCATCTTGCGATTCGCGAAGAGCGCCTCCTGACAACTGGTCGTGCCCGTCTTCGCAGGACCGATGTGCAGGATACCCGTCCTAGTCATGCCAAGTTCCGTCCTTTAGCCACCGGAGACGTCGTGCCCCGACGGCTCCCGCGTTGTAGCGAGGCCATTAAGGCATCGAGTCCCCCCTTGCCCAGAGCGCATGGGATGTGTCCCGGACATCACCACCTCTGAGCCCTGGAGGCCACAAGGCTCAGCCTGCGCGTGGATAGGCACCCGGATCGCGACCAGTCATCTTAGATCTCCGCCGAAGAAATCGCCCTCGAGGAGCGTCTGCTCGCATCGAACTCGATTGCTCCTCCTATGCTGCGGTTGCCCTTCTCTCGCCGTTGCCGTCGTCGTGGTAGCTCGGACCTGGCTGGGCAACCGTGTCGAGCCGATCTGGCGCGCGCGCTGCTCTGGCAACGACGCGACCAGCCTGATGGGCTCCGCCTGGGCTGGTGATTTGGGCAGCGCCGCAGTCACGGTCTTGCTTCGCCCCGACCTGGCTGCGCCACGGCGTGGCTGGTCTGGAACAGGTTGCAGACAAGCGTGGGCCGCAGTTTCGGCACGTTGGAGCCAAGGCATGATCCGGTGGAAGGCGTGGCGAAGGGGGTGCCGGAGGTTGCCCTCATCCCCGTCGCTCCGTTGCTGATGTTGCAGGGAGGGCTATGCTACTGATCGCATACAGGGCCAAGCGCGGGTCGACGTCATGAACGAACCCCCCCTTCCAGGGCACATTGCGTCGGACCACAGAGGGACCGTCGCCGGAAAGGAGCTGCGCCCCTCAAGGGTAGCTCCCCGGAGAACCAACCCAAGGCATCCGCGACCGGCCCAGCCTAAGGACAACTGGGGGCTGGCGCGCATGCTCGCGCTCGCCTGTCTTATCGGGCTCGCGTCGTCGGTGCTCCTGATCTGGGCGGTGTGGAACTTGGTGGAGCGGATCTTTTCATAGAGCGCGCTGCATTCCGCCGGGACGCGACTCGTGGCGAGGTAGACCTGCAGCCCGGAGCCTTTTCAGCGGCACCGAGTCTGGTCGATCTCGGCGCCGCTGCCTCGACCGGGCATCGCGTCCGCCGGCATTAGCATGCGTCTTGGCGGGAGCAGGATCGGCGGCCGTGCGGCCTGCCAGCGGCCCCGTCCGCTGCCGCTGGCCCCCCTCGTTTGCCGAGGTGGGGTGTGGGCCTGCGGTGGGGGGGCCGGCCTTGGGGCCGGCTGCCGGCTCAGAGCAGGAGGTCGTTGGCGCCCAGGGCGGCGAGGTCGTTGACCTGGATCTCGAAATCGGCCTGGCCGTCGCCGTCGACGTCGCCCCTCAGGAGGACGTCCGCGCCGCTGTCCACCGTCCAGAGCCCGTGGGCCTCGGCGCCGGTGCCGCTCCAGGCGAAGGCCTGGTTGCCG
>NZ_KK088590.1 GCF_000600335.2 Rubellimicrobium mesophilum DSM 19309
CCTCCAGCATCAGGCGTCGCCAACGATAGAGCAGGTTCGGAGCCACGCCATTGCGGCGCGCCACCACCGAGATGCTGGATCGCTCGTCTAGGGTCTCTTCGACGATCCGCAGCTTCTCGGCGCCACTCCAGCGACGGCGACGGCCACCGTCGGTGATGATCTCAACGTCAGACATAAGCACGTGCTTAGGGCTGTCCCTAAGCCTCCATGGTCATGCCCAGGTGTCCGGTCAAAATGGGGGCCAGTTCAGGCCAGGGTTACAGGACGGCCGGCCCGGCATCCTATGTAGGTTTTCCTGACCCGGACGAGGTTACTGTCGATAAGCCTCTGGCCGTTCACCATGGGCCTGTGATCGTACCCGGGTCCCCGGCCTGACCCGACTGTCGCCAGCGCTGCACTCTCGGGGCAGGGAATCCCCTACTGGAGCTCCGTCTGACGGCAGGGCATACCGCCGTCATTCAACGACGCCGTTTTCCAGAGCCTTGATTGTGATCCGAGCGCCCCGCGCCCGCAGCCGGAGTTCCTTCTATGACCAACGTCTTGGCCGACATCGCCAGCCCAGATCGCATGACTCTGAGCGAGCTGAACGCCCGCCACGCCCGCGCCAAGGCCCGTCTGGCCGCTGCCCGGCTCGCCAATGATCAGGCAGCGCTGACCCTGGCTTCGGCCGAGCTCGTCAAGCTCGACGAGGCGATCGCGACGGTCCTAGCCAACATCGCCCTCCGCAACGCGGAGATGGCGCGCCAGCGCCGGGCTGCGGCCTGACAGCATCAGCGGGGACTATCCGCGATCCGCGCAGCCCCGCCGAAGAGCCAGATCACGAGGCTTAGGCCAGCAACGGCTGCAAGGCCGACGCTCAGCGTAGTGGCCTGGGCGACGAAGCCTACGAAGGCAGGCCCCGCGATCAGGCCGACATAGCCCAGCGACACCACAGCGGCCATGCCGCGCCCGGCGTGCTCAGAGTCGGCCTGTCCACCGGCCGCGAAGAGGACGGGCGCCATCATGCCCACCGTCAGGCCGCAAAGGGCGAAGAAGGCCAGGGCGAGGGGCGCGGACGGGCTCAGGAGCGCCAGCGCGAGGCAGAGCGCCGTGAGCCAGGCCGAGTGCCGGAGCACGCGTGCGGACCCCAGCCGCATCCGGAGCGCGTCCCCGCTCAGTCGTGACACCGCCATGCAGCCGAAGAAGGCGGAGACCAGCAGAGACGTGAGGCCGGCGTCTGCTGCGAAGGTGGCCCGCAGGTGGATGCCGGCCCAGTCGAGGACCGCGCCCTCGATCAGCAACGCCAGCAGGGCCAGCACTCCAAGGCCAACCGTGGCACGGTTCGGGAGGGCGAGGGGCTTGTTCGTCGTGCCCCGGTCCACCTCGGCCGGCAGAAGGAAACGCCCCGCGATCAGAGCCGCGCCGATGCAGACGAGCGTGGACAGACCCATCCGCTCGGGTTCAGAGACGCGCTCAATCAGAAGCGAGGCCACTCCCGCTGACAGAAGGCCCGCCACACTGAAAAGCCCATGAAAGCCTGATAGGACCGGACGGCCTATCCGCTTCTCGACCTCCATCCCATGCGCGTTCATGGCCACGTCGGTCATGCCCGCGAGCGCGCCAAAGGTGCTCAGCGCCGCCACAAAGGCCCAGTAGCCGGGCGCGAGCGCCAGGAGCGGCAAACAGGCTGCGGCCAAGGAGGCGGTCCAGGTCAGAACGCGGGCGCTACCCCATTGGTTGATCAGCACGCCGACCGGGATCATGCCCACGACGCCCCCACCACCCATGCAGAGAAGCGCCGCGCCGAACCAGGCGGGACTCACGTCCAGCCGCTCCTTGGCGAGCGGGATGTGCGGGACCCAGGTCGCGATGAACACGCCGAAGACGAAGAAGAAGACGCCCACCGCCCAACGGGCGGAACGCAGCGGGGCAGCAATGGACGGGCTCATGGCGACCAAGACGACGAACTCCGGGCTAGGAACCGCGGTCCCATACAGGGGCTGTTCAGCAATGTCAGGAAGATGGCTCCCAAGAGAAGGATCTGTCCCGACAGAAGCATCCCCCAAAACCCTTCTTCGACCATTTGTGAAGGGGAGATTGAAGCCGAGTGGTATCTCTCCAGCGCAACGGATCGGTCTCCCGTTCTCGTTCAAGGTCAAGCCTCGCCCATGCGAAGGTGACCGGAGTTTCATATGGCTTGGGCTAATGAACTCGGACCTGCTTCGGGCGCATACGGAAGCCTGACCCAAGCGAAGGAGCAATCGCACTACTCAGGCAGACGCTCGAGGTTCATTGCGAACGGAGGATCGAGCGAAGAGCTGATGAGGGGACGTGCTACCCCTAGGTCGCCAAACCGCTCTGTCCCGCTCATCAGTCTCAGAACGCGGTTAGCCCTCTACTTCCGCCGCCGAGGGTTCCTACCTAAAGCACGGCCTGGGATCTCGCGCCTGCCTGCCAGAGCGCGAGGTCACGGAGCCCCAACAGCGCAAGCTGTCGATTGAACATCGCCTGAAGGAGAGCGCTATAGGCGGGGTTGACCGGCCAGGCCTGGGTCGCTTCGGCCGGCCGCCGCAACGCCACCCAGGCGATGAAGGGCCCCTCGCCCGCCACCCCCGTCTCGGCGGCCGCGCCGGTGATCTCGGCCAGGGAAGGCGCGGCAGGAGGCGCCTCGGCGGCGCCTGCAATCTCGATGGCATCTGCCCCGGAGAGGGCGGCATCCACCATGGCGTCCAGTGGAGATCCAGTGCCGGGCTGATCCCATCCGTCCGCGATGCGCGCAGCCGCCGCTTCGGCATCCCCACGGTTCCGGTAGCTGAACATCACCAGCGTCACCGTCTCGGTGGCGGAGGACAGGTCGGCCATGAGGCCCACCTGCCAAGGCGGGGGGCCACCCGAGCCCACCGGCCCGAGGTCGAGTTGATGGAACAGAGTGGTGGCCTGAAGAAGCGTCACGTCGCCCCACTCGGGCTGGTCGATCACCTGGCCCATGACTGCAAGGTCAGGGTGACCGTACGCGCCCCTCTGCCCCAGGGCCTCCAGCAGAGTGGGCCAATTGCATGTCTGGGTAACGACTGTCTCGTCCACCACGACCCGGGAGGAACGCCCGAAACGGCCGCCAAAGGGATCGGCGGGGTTCCGGGTGGCCAGGTTCTGCTGGCAATCGACATCACCCCGGATCAAGGCCACCACACCGTCCTGCTCCGCCTCATGGTAGCCGTTGGCCAAGAGCGTGGGCGCGACCTGCGCTGCCGCGTCGGTGTCGAGCCGGAGCAGCATCGTGGTGTTCGGAGGCAGGCCGTAGGTCAATGTGGCCTCGATGTCGTCCTCGCCGAAGCCTACGAGGCCCGCCATCTCGCTCTCGGCGCTCCGATGCTCCGACGGGCTCATGCTGCCGGAGTCGACCCGGACGAAAGGTGCGAGCCTTGCCTCGACATCTGCGGCCAGAGGCACGGAGGCCATGGCAGCGCGCGCGGCCGCCTGATCGCCGAAGCGCACCTGCGCAGCTTCACCCGGAACAGGCACAAGCGCAGCCGTCGGCACCCGGGCCATGAGGTCGAGCATGACCTCCGATCGCTCCTCGGCCAGGGCTGGCAGGGTCAGCAAGAGGTGCGCGCCAATCAGCAGTCCCAGGTATCGCATTGTTCAATGTCCTTGCAGTGAATGCCTCCTCGCTAGAGCCCGTACAAGCGAAGCAGCAAGGCAGGGAAACCTGCCCTTGCTTGGACGAGCCGGGCGGGCGCTACCTCGAATGTAGCTTCTCAGCGCGTCATTGACGACGCTGCGATCCCAGCTCGGATCTGCTGGGGACCGGCGCCTTCCTGAGAGTCGTCTGATTGGTCAACGGCTCGGCGCGACATGACGCGCCCTGGCGCACGGCGACGGAGGCCGCGAACCCGGAAATGGACGGATCGAGCAATGCCGAGACGGATAGCAGGTCCGTACTGGAACTCGGTCATAAGATCGCATCCGGTGGAGGATACTGGCTGGTCCTGCAGCCGCAGCCTGCGGTGGGTGTGAGATTTTCCACGACCTGATCATTGGGCCCTTCGCCGTATGGACCAACCGGGTGAAAAAGATGACGACCAAGCCGCTGAGCTATTCGATCTTGTACAGATCAGGCGGCTGTCCCGTGGCACGGGCGAGCCTTCAGGATCATCGGACCTCGGCGCCGGTGGCCGCCCGCTCGGCCCGGATCTCGTCAGCCTGCTCCAGAAGTTGGTCGCGAAGGCTCTCGTACTCTCCGCGCACCTCCTCCATGACCCCATAGGGGATCTGAAGGTTGGGGTTCGCCCGGTCGTGCGCGACCATCCGATTGATGATGGCCGCGAGGCCCTCGGGATCGCCGTAAGCCCAGCCGTTGATCGGGTTGTTGCCGACTTCGTGGATCATGGCGAGTGTCGTCGCCAGATCCGAGCCCTCCTGCTCGGGATAGGCGGCAAGCCAGGCCCGGGCTCGCATCTCGCCGAGGTAGAAGCTGAACACGCCCTCTTCGGCCGCGCCTTCGTTACCCTCACCCTCGCCCCGGTTCCATGCCTTGAGACCCTCGGACATGAGCTCGATGGACTCGTTGGCCATAGCTTGGGCATGGATCTGAGCTGAGGCCGCTGGGGCAACGAGCAGGCACAAGCTGACAAGGAGAGAGCGAAAGATGGACACAGGAGCACCTCGGCAAAGGCATGAAACAATGGAAGCGAGATGCCACAAGGACGCTCGAGGGAGGAGGCCGGTATTCCCCACCGCCGTCTGCATGGCCCTGAGTTGCGAGAGCATGTTTGTGAGAAGTATGGCGCCCGCCGCAATGCGGATCCGTTCCATACCCCTTCGCAACGCCCCGACAATCCCACCGCCTGCCCAGCCCGGCGGTCGGGTTTACCTCCCTTGAGAGCTGGGTCCTCGTCGGGTCATGTCGCGTCATTCATCTCGGAGACCGACATGTTTCGTACCAGTCTTTGTGCTCTGTCCCTTTGCCTCGCTGCGGCCCCCGTCTTGGCCGACAACTTCCAGGCCCAGTATCTCGCCGCCGCGCAGGCCTTCACGCTGCCCGGCACCCTGAGCCTGAGTCAGATGGACCTCCTGGCCGCCGACCCCATCGCGGACCTTCTGCCGAAACTCGAAGGTGATTGGGTCCCGGCCAACGGCCTCTATCCCGACCCGAACGAAGAACGGGAGGGCTTCCTGGCCAGCAACTGCGAGCGCCTGGCCGTGACCTTGACCCAGACGGACCCGCACGGCTTCGAGATCCGAGACTCCCGGCAGCTGGAGGGCGAAACTCTCACCATGGCGGTCCGCTACGACTTCCTCTTCGGCAACAGCTTCGACCGCAGTGTGCGCGAGGAGGAGGCGGTGGCCTTCATGGAGTTGGACGAGAGTGAAGTCTCGGTCGGCCAACTGAACCTTGCGAAGCTCCGCGGCCAGGTCCTGCTCTTCCACCCCTCTCCCGACATCTTGGTTCTGGCCACGCCGCAGTGGCCGACCGAGATTTACGGCCGCTGTCCGAGGGTCGAGTGATCGCTCCGGATCCTGGGTGCGATCCCAGGTGTTGCGAAAGACCCGGGCTGTGGATCGGGGGGTGCCGGAATCCTTTTTGGTCACTCATCGTGCGAGCCGACTGCGCCATAGCGCACGCGAGGACAGGCCAGACGCTACAATAGGCAGATAATGGGTGGTCCTTTGCGCCGGCCCGCGGATCGATATGGGACTGACTCGCGCCGGGCTAGACAACCGCTCCTAGAACTCGTCCGCGCCGGTCGTCACGCAGTCATGGGGCGACCCATCCCGCTGCGCCTGGCAGACGACCACACCCTCCGCGTCCGCCTCGACCCAGCCCTCGAAGGGGTTGTAGGACTCGAGGTGACACGCCCGGGCGCTGTCCGCTGGGATATCCTGAAGCACCTGTCCATTGGCCGTCACCCTCAGCCCCCAAGCTTCCGCGGCCCCGCAGCTCATGTTGTCCCGGGGGGAGTTGTAGCCGGTCACGTCGATCTGCAGCTGGCCCCAGGGGAAGCTGCAGTCGAACGGCTCGTCCGCTGCGGAGAGCCGCACGCCTTGCTCGTCCACATCGACGCTCGACAGCTTCGTCAGGTCTAGCCGGGCCGTGGCCTGATCGGAGCCTTCGTGCTCGCAAGTCCAGACAGCGGCGCCCACGACCACATCGGCCCGAGCGGGTGCGCTGGCCGCCAGCGCCCAGGCGACAGCCACCCCGATGGCGGTCCAACCCTGCAGTCGGCTGGTCATTCGACAGTCTCCCTGGGGGCTCTCATTAGGCCGGACGTTCCGGCCGGTGGGGCCTTTGAACCCGCCCCTCATCGCGAACGGACTCTCCGACCTCAACGGAGGGATTCCCGACTCCTCCCGCAGGCCGCGGTTTCGTAGTCATCGCGCATTCACCAGGATCCGATTGATGACCACTCGCCTTGCGCCCTTTCTCGACCGCGTTGCCGTGCTCCTCCTGATCGGGGTCGTGGCCGCACCCCTGCTGCTGGCCGCCGTTCAGTCGCTCCCTCCTCGCCCGAACGTTCAATGGACGGTGAGCGTGCCCTGGTTCGGGGGACCTCGAATGGGCGTTCCCCTTGAGGACCACTTCGACCCGCCCTGGGGCTCGACAATCGTCCTCACCAACACGGGCAACGAGGAGAGCGAGGACGTGCGGCTCGTCCTGGGGCCCCAGGCGACGCTTGGCCCGCGCGCCCAAGCAACGTGGATGTGGGCGGCCGCAGCCCCGCGGAGTTCGAGCTGATCCCCACGGACGAAGGGATGATCATCGATTTCGGTCCTCTGGAGCCTAGAGAGCGTCTTGAGGTCATCCTCTTCCGCGTCACCTGGATGGACGTGGACGAGGTGCTCCACGGGGACGAAGCCATCGAGATGACCCACCCCCGGCCCCTGTTCGACCCCCGGATCCGTCTGCCGCGCTGGGCCGCTCTCGCGGGCCTCTTCCTGCTGGTCGGGCTCATGGTCCAGAACCTCGCCTTGCGGAGTCGGAAGGCTCCCAGGGGTGCGGCCTGACGACCGACCGAGAGGCTGACACGAGGCTCATCAGCCCTCCGCTCGCCGTCGCACCTCGGCCGCCCACGCCCTGCAGGCACCGGCGAGGCAGGCGCGCGAGATAACGCGGAGCCGCCCAGGGCGAACTCGACGACGGTGCCCTGAGGATCGATCCGAAGCTCGCAGGAGGGGAGCCGACGGAGCTTGGCTTCCAGTTCCTTCTCGGCCTCAAAGCGGCGCTCGGTGAACTCGTACCAGGGTTCGTTCCACCCCGGTGTCCACATCGGCACCTCTTCGGCCCAGCGCTAGAGCAGGTCGGCGACGACGAGGGCTTCATCCCGGGTATCCACCTGGGCCGTCACCGCGCTCTCCTTCCTGAGACGCTGCGGGGGTCTGTTCCTTGGATCCAGAGTAGAACATGACGCTAGGTCAACATAGGAGCCCGAACGATCGGCCCGACTGCACGGGTCAGTCCTCGCTTCGCCCCAAAGGGAGGTGGCGGTCGGAAGGGAACGGAAAGCGCGCCGAACAGTTGTGCCTCCATCGCGCCCGGCGGGGCGGGGTTTCACGAAATATCAGGACTCCCAGCGGAGGCCGGATAGGCCTCGCTCCGTCCGGACGGACAGGTTTGGATTCCAGAGCCACGTTGAGGAGCAGCAAGATGATGGACGACAGCTTCCGCGGCACGCGCACTGTGACCGCCATCTTTGACACCAGCGCCGAGGCCGAGCGCGCTGTGGACCGGCTGCGCGCGGCGGGCGTCCCCGACGACCAGATCCGTGTGACGGCGGGCGCCGGCACGAGCTATTCGGACGTAGTGGACTATGACGACCCCTTCTACCGCACCCGCCACCGCGGCTTCTGGGACGCCCTCGCTGACTTCTTCCTGCCCGACGAGGACCGCTACGCCTACGCCGAGGGGCTGACCCGCGGCGCCCAGCTGGTCACGGTGACCGGCTTTGATCCCATGCTGCACGAGCGCATCGCCGACATCCTCGATGACGAGGGCTCGGTGGACCTCGACACCCGCGAGGCCGAATGGCGCGCCGCCGGCTGGTCAGGCTACGAGGGCTCGGACTACTATCGCGAGAGCGGCACCGCCGCGGGGATCGGCCGCACCATCGGCAACGCCGTGGACCGGGCGGGTGATGCCCTGGCCCATGGCGCGGACCGGGTAGGCGACGCCCTGACCGGCGACCAGACCCTGCGAGGCTTTGTTGCGCAAATCCGCCTGAGGGCGAGCTGCCCCTGACCCCACCGGCTTTATGCAACGCGCCTCGTCTCGGGCGTGCCGAGGGCGGTGAAGCGGTTGAGAAGGGCGGCGCGGATCTGAAGCTCGGCGGTTTGGCGGTCGGGGGTTCGGGCTGAGAGCCGCTCGCCCAGGAGCTTCATGCATCTCATCTTGGCTTCGATCAGACTTCGTCGGTGATAGCCGCTCCAGTTGCGCCAGATCGCCCGGCCGAAGCGTCGGCTTGTCCGCAGGATGTCGTTGCGGGCCTGGGCTCCTGGCGTGGTCTCCTTCCAGGGGCGGCCGTTGCGGCGGGTGGGAATGACAGCCGTGGCCTGCCGCGCGGCAATGGCGGCGTGACAGGCTCGCGTGTCATAGGCTCCGTCGGCCGTGACCGTCTCGATGGGCTCCTCGGGCGGGATCTGCGCCAGCAGCTTGGGGAGCATGGGACCGTCTCCGACCCGGCTCCCGGTGACCTCGATGGCCCGCACCTCCAGCGTCTCCGCGTCGATACCCAGATGCAGCTTACACCACTGGCGTGGCCGCGAGGCGCCGTGCTTGCGGCAGGACCATTCCCCTTCGCCCATGGTCTTGATCCCGGTGCTGTCGATCAGCAGATGCAGCGCCCCCGTGCTCGGGTGGTAGGGGATCATGACCGTCAGGTCCTTCTGCCTCCGGCAGAGCGTGCTGTAATCGGGCACCGGCCAGTCCAGCTTGGCCAAGCTCAAGAGGCTCGCCACCAGCCCCGTCGTCTGGCGCAAAGGCAGCCCAAAGAGCGCCTTCAGCATCAGGCAGGTCTGGATGGCCGCATCCGAGAAGAGGGCCGGGCGCCCGCGTCGGCCACTCGGGGCGGCTACCCACTCCATCTCAGGATCAAACCAGATCCGCAGCGAGCCACGCTGCTTCAGGGCCACATTGTACTCAGACCAGTTCGTCGTGCGGTAGGTCGGAGGGACAGGCTTGGTCATGCCCAGCCACTAACCCCGTCAGCCTACAAGGGGAATCCCACGGGATTTGCGCAACAGAGCCGTGGTCAGGCTCCCGCGCGCCTGCCGGCAGGTTGAGGCAGACAAGGCCCGCATGCAAGGCGACGCCCACGTAGCAGGGACGGGCGGATGAGCTTCCCGCAGGCGGCCGAAAGTCGTCCGAGTTCCGCGTGACGAGCGTCCAATCGCCGTCGAGGACGTGCTCCATGATCTCGGGGTCCTTGTGGCCCTGCAGGCCGCGTCGAACCACATGGGCAGACTCCGGGTGGCCAGCCTCAATCGCCATGTCGGCCAAGGACACGGCCAGGCACTCGTCGATCAGGAACTTCACGTCGCGTTGCCGGCCGCGCCTCCCTCAAGCTCGTCCGCACTGAACACGCGCGTGGCTACGAGGTGGGCGTCGTTCGCCGGGGTGCCTCCAGCCTTGCGTGGCCGTCCTGTGCGAGGATGCGCCTTGGCAAAAAGCACGGCCGCGCGCGCGAGCTCGGGCGTCAAGCTCGGGTAGGCGGCAAGGGCCTCGTCCATCGAGCCCGCCTCGATCAGGCCGGCCACCTCATAGACGCCCAGGCGCGTGCCCATGAGGACCGGCAGGCCCCCTCGGACATCCGGGTCGCTCACCACCATGGCCTTGGCGGCCTCCATCTCCCCAAGCCGCCGGCGGTTCTCTTCGGCCGCGCGGGACATATCGATCGTGATCTCGTCGAGCACCATCCGGTACGCCTCGACCAGCATGGGATCGATCTTGCGCATCTTCTTCGCAACCTTGGTGCGCATGGGTTTGGAGAGGCGAAGACCTGCCGTGGCATTGAAGCGGATGATCATGCAGGCGGACGGGTCCAGGCGCCGCTCCCGGGAGCCCTTGACGACCACCTCATCCGGCAGAAGGCCCTCATCAATCATTTGATGAACCTTGCGGACCGACACATCGGCCACGACCGCAGCCTCGCGGACGGTCAAGGCGCTCGGCTTGGCAGGAGTGGCGTGCATCTTGAAACCTTTCAGATAGTCCTGAATAGTTTTGATATAGAACCTTGAGAATCATCTTTCAAGGCTCAGCGGCACCAAGTGCCGTGCTTGACTGAGCTTGATCCGGGGTCGTCGGTCCGCGCGGAGGCTGCCCGGCTCAATCCTCGCCGATACGGTGACGTTGATGCTGTCGAGCCCGACACACCGATGTCTTGCAACCAGACAGCTAGAGGCGGGACCCAAACAGCTCTAGGCTCCTCGTCTTGACCCATTCTGGCAACTAGATCATCTGTGGGAGAGGCTAGCTGAAACAGGGGCCTGAGATGCGCAACACTCCCCAGCTTGAGAAGTTCGGCTTGACGATCACCCAGGCCGCCTACTGGCTCGATGTGGAGCCCAGCTATCTCGCCCGCGCCCTGGACGAGGACGAGGTCCCTCAGTGGCTGCGCTACTGCCTGGATGCGATGGACGAGGAGTACGAGGAGGATCCCGAGCCCTTCCAATACTTCCGGCTCGGTGCGCAGCTGCGAGAGCGCACCTGGAGCTCGGAAACTGCGCGTGCGGCAATCCCGGTCCTGATTGCCCAAGCGGAAAAAGGAGAGCCGATCTCCTATGGCGACCTCGATGCCGAACTGCGCCTCCGGGACCCCTCGCGTGAGAACGCCGGCCTCTTGCAAAAGTATGGCCACCCCCTCGGCATCATTGGCGAGGTCATCGAGGAGATCCGGGCCGAGGCGTTGGACAAGACTTCTCCCGTTCCAAGGACCAACGCTAGGATGCCCCCTCTGGAGGCCCTCGTCGTCCGAGGTCGCGAACGGCTTCCGGGGAAGGGCATCGACTATTTTCTGATCTCGTACCTCCGCCTCCTTGGGGAGCGTGCCCCCGAAGATCTGATGCACCGCGACCAGGATCGCAGGATGGCGGTGGAGAGGATCCATGCCGAGATCTACCGCTGGGACGACTGGTCGATGCTGGAGAAGCTCGCCCGACGTTGACTTGGCGAAGGTCGCCTCTTCCAGAGGGGATCAGGCGCACTCAGCACCTGAGGCGGGGCCCATCTGCGCCGCGGTCTAATTCTCCTGCATGTATCTTGGTTATTGAACGCTACGCAGCTAAGGCTGCATGAACGTCTTGACATCTTTGCGCTACTAGGGTATCGATTACGACGTCTAGTTGTGAGGAAGGCCGGTCGCGCGAGTCATTGAAGGTGACTTGGCCAGGTCTCGTCTGGTCTGCGCTCCTATGACTGGAGGCGTAAATAGCATGAACGTAGAAGAGGTAGAGCATCCTGGGCGGAAAGTAAGCATCTGACATTCTTAAGCAAAGCAATTCGCGCTTCGGCCATTCCGGCCGAGGGGCGGTGCTCTTTGACATAGGAATAACAGCATGCGTGAAGTACTTAACTTCGCCCCGTATAAGGACGCCATCGGAGACGCCCTGAGGCGTTGCTCGCCGGCCCTTCGGGACCAAACCCCAGGTCTGCGGCGACACCTGCGTGGTCTGGCCGAGGAGTACGAGAGCGTCTTCACCAAAGCGCGGCGCCGGAAAAGCGACGCGCCCTGGGTCCACGAGAAACTGGACGCGGGCCAAACACTCTACCGATTTAAGGAGGATCAGGCCCCGCGTCTGACTCGTCACCTTCTTGGCCACCTCTGCCGACTTGAGGAGGTGGCCAACCTGGCCAGGGACAAGACCGGACCCTGCGCCCGGGACGCCGCCCGCCTGCTTCGGGGGTTGGCTCATCGGGGGGACGACATCGAGTCCGTGGGTCACGAGGCCCGCAGGCTGATCCGGAAGGCTGAGAAGGCCGCCCTCTGGGAACGGCGCCACGAGGTGCTCCGCAGTCCCACGGAGATCATCGCGGGCCCCCTGGTCGGACGACCTTGCGTGTCGATCGAGGAGATCCGCCTCCTCGGGCTGGAAGCGGAGTCGTGCCTGGCCCACAACGACACGTACTGGGCTGGGCATCTTTCAGGTCAGAAGACGATCTGGAGCCTGCGTGAGACTGCCACCAACCGCTTGGTGGCCGTTCTCGATGTCGATCGCAGGTGCCGCGTCGTGGAGGCGCTGGGGTCGTCAAACAGGGTGATCGGCATCGAAGACGCAAGGTCCGTGGCCCTGTTCTGCCAGATCGCGGGCTTCGAAATCGGGCGGGCCTGCCGGGGCCTGCTCGCCGGCCTTGCGGAACCCGTCGTGGTCGAGAGGGCGGTGGAGCTCAAAGACCAGGTGGTTCGTTACCTGGAGACGACCACGACCTGCCGGATCGATTTCGGCCCGACGGGGGACCACTTCGTCTGGGACGACGGTCCGGCGGACATACTGCTTCTGCAGTTCTCGGCCGACGTTTCAGTCGCTGCGGCGGCCCTGGCTGGGCAGGACCACCGCGCTGCAGTCGAAAGGGTTGGCAAGGCGAAGGTCCGCAAAATGCTGAGACAGCTCACGTTGGACCAGACGACGCTGAGCCCGGTGCAAAGCCGCCTTTTTGTCCTGGCGGCTTAACGATGGAGGGCCATGCCCCGGCATGGCCCTCCTATACTGCAGAACCGGATCTGACCTGAAGCAGGTCCGGCTGAACGACGGTTTTGGCATAGCAGGGGGCTCCTTCAGCAGCCCTGCTTCAGGCCAGAACCCGCGAGACCCCAAGAACCCAGACGATCTTTGGAGCCATACCGGCAGAAAGGAAGATGTCCCCATGACAGACAGAGTTCACCCCGACTATCTCGAGGCCCCTTTCTTCGTGGAATATGCCCCTTTCGAAGACGCCCCTGACAGTCAGTGGGAGGAGGAGGCGTTCAGAACGCGGGCCGAGGCCACCGAGAGGGCACAGCAATTGGTGGAGGCTGGCCAGTGCGTGGTTCTGGGCGTGATCGGAACCTACCAGACCAAGGCCGGTAACTCGATCAGGGACTACATTTATTATTGGTGGAATGGCTACTTCGACTTCCCACCATCCGACGATATGTCGGTCGGCGTTCCTTATCACGCCCAAAGCCGACACGTGCCGTTCCAAGCCATTGCGTGGTGAGGCTCGAGTCGCGATCTGGAGTGAGGGCCGAGGACAGGGCATCCCGCCCTGTCCTCTCGGGGCAAGGGTGGATGGAAGGGTGGACGAGCTGCTCGAGAGAGCGGCTGGGTACCAGCGAAGCAGGGCCTTTCCAGCCCACTCTGGTGCCGGGTCTAGGCACATTATAACCTGAAGTGTGCCAGGCGGCGCTCGCGGTGGGTCTCTCCTCGGCCAGATGCCGGGGCCGAGGAGAGAGGTCATGGTGCCCGAAGGGCTCAGGCGTTGATGCTGTCCTTGAGCGCCTTGGCGACGGTGATCTTGACCACCTTGTCCGCAGGTTTCTGGATCTGCTCGCCCGTAGAGGGGTTCCGCGCCGTGCGCTCCGGCCGCTCGCGGCAGTAGATCTTGCCCACGCCAGGCAGCGTCACGGCGCCGCCCTGGGCCACCGTTTCGGTGATTATGCCGGTGAGCGCCTCGAGGGCGGCCCCGGCGGCCTTCTTGTCGCCTCCCGTGCGCTCGGCCAGCGCCGCCACGAGCTGCGCCTTGGTCATTTGGTTGGCCATGTGTCCCTCCTGTTGCGCGGCCTCTGGGGCCGTCCGAGCTCCATGCTCCGCCGCGGCTCAACCCGCTTGTCCAGAAAAACCTCTGTTCCCTCAGGAAAGCTGCGGATCGCTGCGCTCGAAATGGGACACTGGTGCCCAGCTTGGGCACAGACTGGCGAAACTTGCGCCCGCAGGTCTCTTCCCCCGCTCATCGGGGACGAGGAAAGCTTCCTAGTCTGCCAAGCGGCTCAGCATCGCAAGGTCGTCGGTATACAGGTTCCTGCCCCAGGCAGACGCGGCATCTGCATCGGGGAACCGCAATGTTGAGGGAGAAGATAGGCGACGTGCCCACGTCAGCTTGTCTCCCTGAGGCCCTCTACCGGCTAAGCTTATACCCGCTTCCCGCTCGAAGAGCTTGCTAAGACTCCCCCCAGTGATTAGGTGCGTTAGCACTCACTGCACGAGAGTGCCAAAAGAGTGCCAAAAACGTGGAGCCTCCTGTTCGGCGGCCTCACCAGAACAACCCATGGGAGATCGCTATGCCTTTCACGCCTCTGCACGACCGCGTCCTGGTTCGCCGGATCGAGGGTGAAGAGAAGACCAAGGGTGGTTTGATCATCCCTGACACAGCCAAGGAGAAGCCCGCCGAGGGTGAAGTCGTGGCCGTCGGCGAAGGTGCGCGGCGGGACTCGGGCGAGCTGATCGCGCCCTCCGTGAAGGCCGGCGACCGCATTCTCTTCGGCAAGTGGTCGGGGAGCGAGGTGACCCTTGATGGTCAGGAGTACCTGATCATGAAGGAGTCCGACATCCTCGGCATCATCGACAGCTCTGCGACCAGGGCCGCCTGACTTTCTCTGCCCCAATCCCTTTTCCAAGATCTTTAGGAGCACCATCCGATGGCTGCCAAACATGTGAGATTTGAGACCGACGCCCGTGACCGGATGCTCAAGGGCGTCAACACCCTGGCCAACGCGGTCAAGGTGACCCTCGGCCCCAAGGGCCGCAACGTGATCCTCGACAAGTCCTATGGCTCCCCCCGGATCACCAAGGACGGCGTCACCGTCGCCAAGGAAATCGAACTGGAAGACAAGTTCGAGAACATGGGTGCCCAGATGGTCCGCGAAGTCGCTTCGCGCACCAACGACGAGGCGGGTGACGGCACCACCACCGCCACCGTGCTCGCCCAGGCCATCGTGACCGAGGGCATGAAGTCGGTCGCCGCCGGCATGAACCCGATGGACCTCAAGCGCGGCATCGACCTCGCTGTGGCCCGCGTGGTCGAGGACCTCAAGAGCCAGGCCCGGACGGTGTCGGGCACGGAAGAGATCGCCCAGGTTGGCGCGATCGCGGCCAATGGAGAGGCCGAGATCGGTCGTCAGATTGCCGACGCGATGCAGAAGGTGGGCAACGAGGGCGTCATCACCGTCGAGGAGAACAAGGGCTTCGTGACCGAAACCGAGGTTGTCGATGGCATGCAGTTCGACCGGGGCTACTTGAGCCCGTACTTCGTGACCAACGCCGACAAGATGACCGTGGAGCTCGAGGATGCCCTCATCCTCATCCACGAGAAGAAGCTGTCTTCTCTCCAGCCGATGGTCCCGCTCCTTGAGATGGTCATCCAGGCGGGCAAGCCGCTCCTGATACTCTCCGAAGACGTGGAAGGCGAGGCGCTCGCCACGCTGGTGGTCAACAAGCTTCGTGGCGGCCTCAAGGTCGCGGCCGTCAAGGCCCCGGGCTTCGGTGACCGTCGCAAGGCCATGCTGCAGGACATCGCGATCCTGACGGGCGGTCAGGTCATCTCCGAGGATCTGGGCATGAAGCTGGAGAATGTCGGCCTCGAGATGCTGGGGCAGGCACGAAAGATCTCCATTACCAAGGACGAGACCACGATCGTGGACGGCGCCGGCGACAAGGCCGAGATCGCGGCCCGCGTGACTCAGATCCGTGCTCAGATCGAGGACACCACCTCGGACTACGACAAAGAGAAGCTGCAGGAACGCCTGGCGAAGCTGGCCGGTGGCGTGGCGATCATTCGAGTCGGCGGCGCCTCGGAGACCGAGGTGAAGGAGCGCAAGGACCGCGTCGACGACGCCCTGAACGCGACCCGCGCGGCCGTGCAGGAAGGCGTCGTGGTGGGCGGCGGTGTGGCGCTGGTGCGCGCCTCGAAGAAGCTTCAGGGCTTTGAAGGGGCAAACCCCGACCAGACGGCAGGTATCGCGCTCGTGCGCCGTGCGCTTCAGGCGCCTTTGCGGCAGATCGCCGAGAACGCCGGCGTCGACGGCGCGGTGGTTGCTGGCAAGATCGTGGACTCCGAGGACCCGGGCTTCGGCTTCAATGCCCAGACCGAGGAGTACGGCGACATGTTCGCCTTCGGCGTGATCGATCCGGCCAAGGTCGTGCGGCACGCCCTGCAGGACGCCGCCTCAGTGGCCGGCCTGCTGATCACGACGGAGGCCATGATTGCAGACAGGCCCGAGCCGAAGGGCGCAGCCGCCGGCGGCATGCCCGGAGGGATGGGCGGCATGGGTGGCATGGACGGGATGATGTGATCAGGCGCTGCGTCTGACTGCAACAGAAGCGCTGCTCTCACAGCGTAGATCGGGCGCTCGGTTCGAGCGCTCGATTGCCTTATCGCCGGTGTTCAGCTTGTCATACTGTAGTCCCGGCCCGTGCCGATCAGTCAGCGGAAAGGCCCAAATAGCTGCAGGCCTCTAGGACAGCTTGCCTCGGGCCGCGCACGTCGGTCACTGGGCCCGGTTTGCTCCAGCGCCCCTGCGGCTCGTCGGGCAAAAGGTGGCCCAGCTCACCCCTGGCCCATTTTGAACTGCACCTGCTCAGGAGGCCTGGACCTCCAGCAGTGTCCTCGGCTTCCACAAACTGGCACAGGCCGCGAACAGCTGGCGCCCCGCCCGAAGATCTATGTCCCTTGCTGTAAGCGGTCCCCCTTGTGAGGGGGCTGCAAAGGAGAACGTAACATGCCAAAGCAGCCACCAGACGCCTCAAATGCCGGCTGGCTGGAGAGGTTCATGTCGGGCACAAAGCCCGTCGAGACGGCGGCCCCGACCTTCCGCCCGCAGACCTCACCGTCCCAGCAGAAGGCTGACGAACGAACACGCCTCGTCCGCGAGATGACCGACGCTGCGACCGAGAAGCGCCTGGCCACGACCGCCCGGCTCAAGGCCGAACGCCTTGGCAAAGAAGCCGAGGACCGAGCCCAGGCGGCGCTGGAGCCGCCGAAGAAGAAGCGCAAACCCAGCACCAAGGACTGAGATCTCACGCCGTCATCAGAGGCGGCAATGGATGTGGAACGGGGCCAGCCCCTTGGCATCAGACTTTGTCGTCTCTTCTTCTGTCTGAACACGCTGCCATCGTCGGGCTGCTCATGGCACCCAGTGACGGGGAGACAGTCGGGCCTGCATTCGATGCGCCAGGGCTCAACGGCAAGGAGCTGGATACGCTGGAGCGAGCCAAGTGATCGGTTAGGAGACAATATCACGGCCGGCTGTCCAGGCGTCCAGCGTGTGGTCCGCCATGTCGTGACAGCTGCTGTTTGCGACTCGTATATCGCCTTTCGAACTGTTAGGTATGAAGGGCCCGAGGTAGTCCCTCCGGGGATGATGGAGGACCCTGCATGGGGACCGACATGTTCGGGGCAGGATGAGGGGGCACAGAGTCAGGGGGCATAGCCCGCACTGGGGGTCACTCCCCCCGAACGAGGCTCACGTCGAGCTCAAGCGCCGCGCGTTGGCGGTCGCTTGTTGATGGACCGGTGCCAGGGCCAGTCCGCCCGCTTCCATCGTGCGGGTCACCATGCGGGTCCCATGCGCCAGGCAGCGCTCGGCCAGGACCGAGCAGTCGCTCACGCTCAAGGGGCGCCCACGGAGCGCGTGCTGGCCAAGATGGTGCACCTGCTCGGAGGCGTCAGCCAGCATGACCGACCACTGGTCGACCAGGGCCTGGTTCGCCTTGGACACGGCCACCACCTTTTCCGCCACCATGCCGGTGATCTCAGCGTAGTCGCCCTCGGCCGGGCAGCGGGCGGCCTGGCCCAGGATGGTCATGCGGGCGCCGATGACGCTGCTGGACGCCACCATCATTTCGCTGACCTGCAGGCCCGTGCTCGCCATACCGAAGCCGGCCTTCATCAGCTCGGCCCAAGCGTTGTTCGCTGCCGTCATGGGTATCTCCTGAGTGGGTCCAAAGAAGCGGGAGCGCAACAGCCACTGTGACTGCTGCGCTCCAGCCGAATGCCCTCGGGCCGTCGAGCCGCTGCGTCTTGCTGCTGCGGACCTCGCGTCGCTGGGGCACTCAAGAGGATGGTCAGGCCGTTTCGCTCAGACGGCCATCCAGCGGACGCAGGGCCTGCCTGGAGGCGCGCTGCGCGATCTCCAGCACCTTCGCGCGGCTTTCCATCCAGTTGCGCAGCGCGCCGCTCATAAACTGCCGCTGGACCTCGGCGACCTGCTTCACGCTCCGGCACTGGATCAGCTGCTGCGACATCTCCGCGTTGCCGCGGGTGGCCTTCTCGACCCATTCCATCCAGGCCGTGTAGACTTCTGACGCGGCCTCCCGCGAGACGGCGGACGACGCCCGGATGGCCTGCAGGTCCTCCGCGAAGGGCTGCGACGAGCCGCTGTAGACGGCCATGGCGTCGCGCGTCTCCGAGGCGATCTGCTGCGCCCGCTCCGTCATGGTTGCGGTGACCTGGCGCGCGCTGTCCTGCAGGGAGGCCGCGCCGCGTCCGACCATCTCGACCACCTTCTCGGTGCTCTCGCGAGCGCTCTGGGCGGCCGCCTGCTGAGCGCGAACCACGGCCCGCTGCGCCTCAGCGGCTTGCTCCGCTTCCTCGGCCTGACGCTTGGCCTGGGCCGCCTCTTCGCGTTTCTCCTCGCGCTCGGCTGCCTTCTGGGCGCGGACCTCTGCCCGCTGGACCTCTTCGGCCTGCTCGGCCTCTTCGGCCTGGCGCTTGGCCTGGGCGGCCTCCTCCCGCTTCGCATCGCGCTTGGCCTGTTCGGCCTCGGCGACGGCGCCCTCCATGGTGGCGGCTAGGGCACCGGCTTCCTCATCGCTGAGCGCCTTGAGGAGAGCCGGAAGGAGCTCCTTGGTCTCGTTTCGCACGTGCTGCTGGAAGCCCTTGTTCAGCTCGGCAAGCTCGGAGAGGAACGCGTCATTGTCCTTGGGCAACTCGGAGAGCTTCGCCAGGGCGGCGCGCAGGTCCTTGTTGCCCTTCAGGGCGTCGGCCGCGAGCTCCTTGGTGTCGGGGTGCTTGCGGAGCAGGGGCAGGAGATGCTGTTCCTCGATCTCGACGTAGCGGGTGAGCTCCTCGGTGAGCTGCGCAAACAGGCTCTCGCGGGTCTTCACCGCCTGGTTCGAGGTCGCGGCGAGCTTGGTGATCAGCTCGGTGGTCTTCGCAGGCGCAGCCTGGATCGTCTGGCGGAGGGTCATGGGAGTGTCGTCCTTGTGGACTGCTCAGAGCCGCAGACACGCGCAAGGATCCCGGCACCACGGTGCGGGTCGTCCGACGCTAGACGGCTCAGAGCAGAGAGAGCAGGATCACCCGACGAGGACTCGCCGCATGTCGATGCTGCACTGCAACATAACCTCGAAGCCGGCGATTGTAAGGGCACGACGGGAAATGAGCCGCGGCGCAGAGCTGAAGCATCCGGGCGAGTCCTCGTCTCTGAGCTGAGCGCCCCCAGCGAAGCGCATCGCTGCAAGACCCAGCACCCGTAGGGCGGCTGAAGGTAATAGGTGGATGCGGCAAATGTCCATCTGCGGAATACCAGATCGAGAAAGCCGTCAAACGCTGAGTGTCTCGCGAGCCGCCGGTCAGAACCTGGCCGAACAGCAGTAATTTTGGCTGACGTTCAGAATTCACTCTCGGCATCGATATTTCTATGATAGCAGTTTCGTAAGCAGACCGGGCCCATCGGGCCGATCTGACGAAGTGTTTTCCTCACGAAGTCCGTTCTGAACCGCCGCACCTCGCCTTGGTGCCGGCACCATCGAGGTTGGACCATGAGCTCGCGCACGACCCGACGGACTGTCACCTTCGCCCGTCCCTGCCGCATTGCGGGCTATGAGGATCACCTCCCCGCCGGTGAGTACCAGGTCGACGTCGATGAGGAGCTCCTTGAGGGGCTCAGCTTCGAGGCCTACCGCCGGACGGGAACCTACCTTCTGGTCGGCAGCCAAGCGGGCGGCCGGGGCTCCGCCGAGATGCGCCCCATCGACCCCAGAGACTTGGAGGCGGCCTTGGTTCGCGACCGCGCTCTATCCGACCCAGCGGAGCCAGGCGAAGCGGCGCTATCCCCGCTGGAGGAAAGATCATGACGACGCCTGAATGGCTCAAGCCGGGCATCTACGGCGCCGGGATCGGTGCGGTGGCGGTGATGGTGCTGGGCTTCTCCTGGGGAGGCTGGATGACCGGCGGCGGTGCGGAGGAGTTGGCGGCCGATCGGGCGCACGACGAGGTGGTCGCGGCGCTGGTGCCCATCTGCCTGCAGATCTCGCAGGATGATCCCGAGAGGATGACCAAGCTGGCCACCATCACCGAGGCCACCACCTACCAGCGGCGAGACGCGGTCATGGCCGCCGGTTGGGCCACGGTTCCTGGCGCTGACGCCCCCAACCGCGATCTCGCACAGGCCTGCATCGAGGTGCTGGATCTCGAGGCGGCGTAACCTGCGGGAGTCGGCATCCGTATGGTGCTGACCGACCCGAAGCCAGCCAGAGGAGCCGGCCCCGACGAGCGCCAGGCCCGAGGCGTTCTCAGCGAGAAGCCGGTGCATCTGCTGCATGGCGTGGGCTGGCGCGCTGTCTGGGCGGTGAGCCATGAGGCGGTCCTGCGCCTCTGGGACGACGATGCGATGGGCCTCGCCGGGAACATCGCATTCCGTGCCCTGCTGGCCCTCTTCCCCTTTCTGATCTTTGCCACCTCGCTCACCGCGTTGCTGGCCGACAAAGCCATGGCCGATGGATTGATCACGTTTCTGATCACCCTGGTGCCGTCCGCGCTTGTCGAGCCGCTCATCGCGGAAGCCAGGGACGTGCTCAGCGCCGAACGAGGCGGTGTCCTGAGCCTTGGCGGGCTGCTGACCCTCTGGTTCGCTCTTGGTGGCGTGGGAGGTGTGCGTGTTGGCCTCAACCGCGCCTACGACATTCGCGAGGGGCGATCGGCCGTCGTGCTCCTGACCCTTGAGGTCGTGAGCGTCATCACCCTGGGCTTCGGCTTTGTTCTGGTGGGCTATCTCCTTGTCCTGGCTCCCCACGCCGGCTCGTTCCTGCACCGGCTCCTGCCGGGGTTCGAGCCGGCGTCGCTAGAACTCGGGATCCTTTGCTACCTTGTGTCCGCCGCGATCCTGGCCGCAGCCCTGTTCGCGGCCCACGTCGTCCTGCCCGCCCGACGCCTGAGCTTCGCCACCATGTGGCCCGGTATTCTGTTCACCCTCGTGGCCTGGAGCGCGTTGGGCGCAGCCTTCTCTCTCTATCTGATCCGGTTTGCCGACTACGCGAGCTACTATGCCGGCCTCGCGGGCATCGTCGCTGGCCTGTATTTCCTCTACCTCGCGGCTCTCGTCCTCATCTTCGGGGGCGAGCTGAACCGGGTGCTCCGCATGCGGCGGATCGCACGGGCGCTGCGGCGGACCTAGCCCCCCTACAAAAGGACGCCAGCCATGCCCAACATGACCGATGCTGAGAACCCCAAGGCTCCGGACAGCTCCCGCCGCATCGGCCGGAAGGAGTTCAACAGCTACCTGCACAAGCTCTTCGGCGAGCCGATCCCGGCCAACGTCAGGCCGGACTACGCCTTCAGCGATGACAAGGGCCGCTACCATCTGGAGGTGTTTCGGGACACGCCGGACGGGATGATCCTCGCGGTCCACCTCAACAGCGGGCCGGCGGGCGAAGTGGACGTCCTGACCTTCGGCAAGCAAGCCTGACGGCTCACGCAACCCAGCGGGAGACGCTGAGACCCAGACCGGTGGCGGCGTGGGTGCTCTCGCACGTTCCATCGAGGTCGTAGGTCGCAAGCTGATGGATCAGGACAGACCGACTGGTATGACGGCTCGGGACCGGCCGAGGCAGCGTGCCGGAAGCTGCTCATCCAGAAGCGACCGCGGGGCTACATCTCCACCTCCGGGTCCTAACCCAGCACTACGACCAGAGCACTTGTCGGGCCAGGGTTACAGCCTGGGGATCCGTCCGAGGCGCTTGCCCGTTCGGCGGCTTAGGCTCCAGACCTGTAAGCACTCTGGCCTTTCAGCGGCTTAGCTGATTCATGCGGCCTGACTTCGGAGGGCGGCATGAGCGGACAGTTCTGGTTAAGCGACGAGCAGGTGGAGTGGCTGAGGCCGCACTTCCCGAAGCCCCGGGGCAAGCCGCGCGTGGATGATCGGCGGGTGTTGAGCGGGATCCTGTTCGTCTTGCGCAATGGGCTGAGGTGGCAGGACGCTCCGGCCGTCTATGGGCCGCACAAGACCCTCTATAACCGCTTTGCCCGGTGGTCCCGCCTAGGGGTGTTCGCGCGCATCTTCCGTGACCTGGCCAAGCCTGGCGCAGAGGGGAACACAATCATGATCGACAGCACGCACCTGAAGGCTCACCGCACGGCGGCAAGCCTCAGAAAAGGGGGCTCCGCCCGCGGGCGATCGGCCGCACCAAGGGCGGCCTGAACTCCAAGCTGCACATGGTCAGCGACGGACGTGGGCGGCCACTGACCTTCTTCCTGTCCCCTGGTCAGATGAGCGATGCCAAGGGCGCCCTGGTGCTCCTGGCCGAGATGCCGCCTGCCAAGAGGCTGATCGGCGACAAGGGTTATGATGCCGACTGGCTGCGAGACGAGTTGAAGGCCCGTGGCGTCCGGGCCTGCATCCCAGCCCGACGTAAGAGGAAACGCCCCGCCACCCACAACCGAAAGCTCTACAAGAAGCGTTGCCGCATCGAGAATGCCTTTGCCCGGCTGAAAGACTGGCGCGGCATCGCCATGCGTTACACCCGCTGCGGCGACCTCTTCCTGTCCGCCATCGCGCTCGCCGCCGCCGTCATCTTCTGGCTGAAGTAGTGAGATGCTGTCACGGGGCCTGCGTCGCGCACTGCCCGTTACGACTTGCCGGATGAGGGGCAAGCTGTCGCCGTTCCCGTATCGACCTTGGAAGGAGGGTGCGGGATGAGGCTGTTTGTCGGATTGGATGTGTCGCTGGCCAAGACCGCGGCATGCGTGCTCGACGAGCACGGCAGGATCGTGAAGGAGGTGGAGGTCGCCAGCGAGCCAGAGGTGATCGTGCGTCTTGCGAGGGAGCTGGACGGGACCATCGCCGCGATTGGTCTGGAAGCTGGGCCGCTGTCGCAGTGGCTGCACCGCAGTCTGTCCGAGGCTGGATTGGATGTGGTGCTGATGGAGACCCGCCAGGTGAAGGGCGCTCTGAAGGCGATGCCGATCAAGACGGACCGGCGCGACGCCGAAGGCATCGCCCGCCTGCTCCATCTGGGCTGGTTCCGGCCTGTGCATTGCAAGTCCGTGTCGGCTCAGGAGGTGCGAGCCCTGCTCGGCGCCCGCAAGGCCATCCAGCACGGCATGATCGCGCTGGAGCTGTCGCTTCGTGGGTTGCTGAGGAACTTCGGGCTCAAGGTGGGCGCGATCTCACGTGGCCGCTTCGAGTTGCGCGTGCGGGAGCTCGCCTGCGGCAACGCCATGCTCGAAGCCGCCACCGAGCCCATGCTGAGGGCGCGGGCAAGCCTGCGCCAGGAACTCGCCGGGCTCGAGCGCCGGGTCCGGCTGCTGGCGAAGGAAGATTCCGTCTGCTGTCGGCTCATGACCATGCCCGGTGTCGGCGCCGTGGTGGCCCTGACCTTCCGCTCCGCCATCGACGACCCGACGCGGTTCAGCTCGTCCAAGAAGGTCGGGCCCTGGGTCGGTCTGACGCCCTCGCGCAACCAATCAGGGGAGCGCGACGTGACCGGCGGGATCACCCGGGCGGGCGATGCCAACCTCCGACGCGCTCTCTGCCAGGCGGCCACGGTCATGATGAACCGAGGTCGCGCCTCGTGGCTGAGAACCTGGGCGGCGCAGGTCGCACAGCGCCGAGGCCGGAAGCGCGGAATGGTCGCTCTGGCGCGGCGCATCAGCTCCGTCCTGCACCGCATGTGGAGAGACGATACCGTGTTCCAGCTCGATGCTCCGCCGGGAGTTGCGCCGACCTGACCATTGCCCTCCGACTCGGAGAAGCCGTTGACGTCTGCCTGAGCGCAGACCCTTGAGGTCCCCACCGGGACGCGGTTCCGACGATGCCGTGGTCAGGACTGTCGCCGACCTTTGGTCGAGCGCGTTTGTGAGATGGGCACATCGGCCGCCAGATTGGACCAGCATCATGTTGGCAGCCTCGCGCTGACCACGGACCGAAGCATGACGCCGGGGAGGATCTCCGATTGGGGGCGCTGCTCTCAGGACCACGACGGCAGAACTCACATCAATGGATCACCGACCTCACTGCGCAGGAGGTCGGATCATCCGGTGCGCCACAAACCAGTTGACCAAGACGGCCCCGTTACCGAAGTCCTGAGCCTAATCTCCGTTCGCGCCGCACCAAGGCGGTCGCCGTGCGAGGCCTGCACCACATGACCGACCGCCAGCTCAAGGACATCGGGCTCAGCCGCGGCATGTTGGCCGAGGTCTGACCGCGCCGGCCGGATCTGGGGCGGCCGCCTCGCCCCATGGGCGAAGCGGCCCCTCCCCCGTGCGGAGGAGTGGGTTCAGGCGAGGGAGTAGGTAAGGTCGTCGAAGCCGACATTTGGGTTGGTCGAGGCATTGAGCACAAGAGTGTCGATGGCCCCCCAGTCGGCCGTCATCGTCACGCCCACGTCTCCATCCGGGAAGGAATGAGTCACCTCACCGACCAGATGTCCATTGTTATATCCGCTCAGCGTCACGTCGCTGGCGCGATGGGTGCTCACCAGGAGACTTTCGAAGAAGAAGTCGTCCCCGTCCGCGCGGGTGATGATGACCGGGTCTATGCCCCCGTTGGTCCAGACATACCGGGTGCCGTCGGGAGAATTGCCGCCGTCCGCAGGTCCGCCGGGCCCTCCCATCACCAGGCCGGTGTCGACAGGCACCCCATAACCGAGATATTCGCCCGCGGGGGTATCCCAGTGGAACCCGGCATATGTGACGGGAACATATCCTGTTGTGACGTCCTCGAAATCGACAACCGTGCCGGTCTGAGCCTCGTCTTGGCCGTTCACGGTGAAGCTGACTTCGTGGGTCGTACCGTCCAGCGCCTTGACCGTGAAGGTGTCAGTATGGGTCTGGCCGGCGCCCAGCCCCTGCGTGGCACTGTTGGCCACCGAGTAGCTGTAGTTGCCGCTGGCGTCGAGGGTAAGGTTGCCCCAGGCGCCAGCCCCCTTGGTCACTGCGGTCTGGAAGAACGCCTGGTCGTGGTCGGCGTCGCTGATCGTGAGCTTGCCCGAGGCTGTCAGCGTGATCGCGCTCTCGTCCTCCGTCACCGAGGTGTCGGCCCCTTGTGCGAAGCCGATGACCGCCGCGTCGTTCGCCCCATGGATGGTGAAGCTGACATCGTGGCTGGTGCCATCCGCGGATTTGACGGTGAAGGTCTCGACCTTGCTCTCGCCCGCGGCCAAGGACTGCGCGGAGCTGTTGGCGATCGAGTAGCTGTAGCTGCCATCGGCGAGACAGCCAGGTTGCCCAGGACCCCCTGCCCTTTCAGGGCCTGTGTCTGGAACGAGGCTTGGCCTTGGTCGGCGTCGCTCACCGTCAGGTGACCCGTGGCGGTCAGCGTGGTCGCGCTCTCGTCCTCGGTCACGGAGGTGTCTGCACCCTGGGCGAGCCCGATCGCCGCCGCGTCGTTGGTGCCGTGGATGGTCACCGTGACGACCTGGCTTGCGCTGCCGTCGAAGGACACGGCCGTGAAGCTGTCTGTCAGGGTCTGACCTGCCCCGAGCTTCTGGATGGCGGCGCTGCCGTTGTCGGCGCTGTAGGTCCAGTGCCCGGAGGCATCAAGCGCGAAGGTGCCGAAGCCGTTCGAGCCGGCGGTGCCGCTCTGGGTGCGGAAGCTGGCCTCGCCGGCGTCCGCGTCGGTGATGGTGAGCGCGCCGGAGGCCCTCAGGGTCGCGGCCTGGTCCTCGGTGACCTCGCCCGCCGCACCGGCAGGCACCTGATGCGTGATGACGAGGTGGTCGATGTCGACCAAGCCGGACAGCTGAGCGTTGTCGAGGTTGGCGAAGTAGGTGCCGAAGGTCTTTGTCTCGACGCCGCCGCTGAAGGTGCGGTTGCCGTTGGAGCCGATGATGCCGATGTAGGAGCCGTCCGAGCGCTCCACGTCCACGCCCTGGATCGTGAACTGCGATCCATCCGCCATCTGGAGCACATAGCCTTGCCCGCCGACATTGGTGTTGAGGCGGAGCTCCTTGTCGCCGTCCCCGTCGAAGTCGCCGATGGCGAAGGCGGGCGTTGAGGAGTTCAGCAGCGTGAGCGTGAGGCCGTCCTCGGTATAGGTGTTGCCGCTTGCGACGCCCTCGAAGTCGAGGATCTCCGTCTGGGTGCCCGACCCGGCGCCGATCTGGGCCACGTCGTTGGCACCATGAATGGTGAAGCTCACGTCCTGGCTCGTGCCGTCGGCCGACTTGACCGTGAAGGTCTCGACCTTGGTCTCATTCGTTCCGAGGCCCTGCACGGCGCTGTTGGCCACCGAATAGGTGTAGCTGCCATCCGCCGCGAGCACGAGGTTGCCCAGGGTGCCCTGGGCCTTGGTGACGGTAGTCTGGAACGCGGCTTCGCCCTGGTCCGCGTCGCTGACGGTGAGGTGACCCTGGGCCGTCAGCGTGGTCGGGCTCTCGTCCTCGCTGACGTCGACGTCCGTGCCCTGCGCGAGGGCGATGTGGGCCGCGTCGTTCGTGCCGGTGATCTGGATGGTGATGCCGCCGTCCCCGGTGGTGGTCACACCATGGCCGTCGTTGGGGCGGACCTGGTTGTAGTAGAGGGTCAGGACCTCGCCCTCGCGGAGGAAGTCGAAGGCGTCGCCCCCCGAGTTGAAGGCCCAGGTCACCGTCCCTTCCGTGCCATCGTGGACGTAGGCGTTCCCGCTCGTCGGATGGACGGAGAGCATGCTGAGGACGTCGGCCTTGGTGAGCCCGTAGGCCGCGAGGTCGGTGTCCTCGAGGCCGGGCGTCCCCACGAGCATAGCGGAATCCGGCGCCGTGTCCGTCAGGAAGACCTTCACGTTCTGCGACTGGAGCGTGACCGTGTCGGTCGCGTCCTTGTCGATCAGGGTCAGATGGGCCGACCCCTGCAGGGTGCCGTCCGCTTCATGGAGGGCCGCAAGGCCGTGTCGCTGCCATCGACGGCGGTGAGATAGGGCGCATCGTTCGTGCCGGTGACGGTGATGGTGACGACCTGGGTGTTCTCCCCGCCGTGTCCATCCGTGATCTTCACCGCGTAGGTCTCGGTGACGGTCTCCCCGGCTCCCAGGCTCTGGGCCGCCTCGTTGTCAAGTTGGTAGTTCCAGTTGACGGCCCCGTCGGCCGTGGTCGCGTTCTCGATGACTGGGCTGATGTGCAGGACGCCGAGGGCGGGACCTTCCGAGGTCTTGGTGAAGCTAGCGGTGTGGACGTCCCGGAGATCCGCGTCGGTGAACGCGATGGTACCCTGGACGAACTGGGTCGCTCCGTCCTCGGCCACTTGGCCCGTGACCAAGCCGCCGTCCCGGGTCTGCACGGCATCGTTCGTGCCGGTGATCGTCACGTTGATCGCCTGCGTCGCGGTTCCGTCCTTCGAGGTGACCACGATGCTGTCGGTCAGTGTCTCGTCCGCGCTCAGACCCTGCACGGCCCCCTGCCCGTTGGTCAGCGAGTAGGTCCAGTGGCCATCGGCCAGGACCTCGAAGCTGCCGTGCCCGTTCGCGCCCGCCGTGCCGGCCGCAATGGCCTGGAGCCGGGCCTCGCCCTGGTCCACGTCCGCCACCGTGAGCTGGCCCGAGACGGTCTGTGAGGTCGCATCATTGTTGTCGGCGTTGCCGTCCTCGACCACGCCACCTGTCGCGGTGCCGCTGATGGTGGCCGCGTCGTTCGTGCCGGTGATGGTGACCGTGATCACCTGGACGCCGTCGGAGGCCGCCTCGTTGTGCCCATCGGTGATCCGGACCGCATAGGTCTCGGTCACCGTCTGGCCGGCCGCCAGATACTGGGAGGCGGCCCTGTCGACGGTGTAGCTCCAGGTCAGGCTGCCGTTCGCGGCATTGGCCGCCTCGCTGATCGGCGAGAGAGAGAAGGTGCCCAGGGCGTCACCTTGAGAGGTCTTCGTGAATCCGACTTGGTGGGTGTCGCTCAGGTCGTCGTCGACGAACTTGATCACTCCCGTGGCCGAGAGGCTGTCCGACGTCGAGGCCGTGGCGTCGGCGTCCTCGGTCACCGTCCCCGAGAACTTGCTGCCCAGCGCCTCCGACTGGATGAGCACGTAGTCATTCATGCCGCTGACGGTCAGGACGACCTTGGCCGTGCTGAGCGTGCCATCCGCCATGCGGATCGTGTAAGTGAAGCTGTCGTCCAGAGTCTCGCCGGCAGCCAAGGTCTGGATCTTGCCCTCGAGCGCGAGCTTCGGGTCGTAGGAGATCTCGCCCGTGGTCATGTTGACGGTGATGGTCGCGCCCTGGGCCGTGGTGGCCGTCATGGTGGCCCGGCGCGGGTCCGTCTGGTCCACCCCGTAGAAGGACTTGGCGGCTCCGCCCAGGTCGTTCGACAAGAGGTCGCTGATCTTGAGGGTGCCGACCCGGTCCTCGTCCGCGACCCCGCGGTCATCCACGCCCATGGGCGTCTTGTAGCTCAGTGTTTCCTTGAAGACCAAGGTCGAGGCCATGGCAAAGATCTCCCCTTCGCGCCCACCCCGGCGCGTTTCTGCGAAAAACCGATCCTTGGCCGGGAGATCAGGGCGCGCGACGGTGCCCTGGCCCTACCCGAGCCAGACCGAAAACCGATGCTGTGGTTGAAGTCAGGCGATGCGCCGTTGTCGCTCGGCCATCCGCAGTCCGTCACACATCACGCACCCTCCACTCGGGGCTCAAAGATGCGGCGAGCGGGATCGCAATGACGACCCGATCCCATCCGACGAAGGAGCCCCTTGAGCCTGACCTAACGACACAGCGATCAACTTAGCAACAATAATGTTGCTGGATCTTGACTGTTTACCGTTTCGATCTAGGCCCGCTTCGCTTCCTGACACCGGCTGGGCCTCGTCGAAGATCCTGCTTAGTTGATCTGGACATCAAATCTGCAGTCGCAGCGCCCGTCCCGCCGTGGGAACATGCCGGGCCGAACGGCCGCTCGTCTGCTATATGTGCCCTGTGGGTTTTATCGGTTGGTGTCATGGGCGAGTTCATAGAACCCGGTGAGGTCAGGGCGGCGCGTCTGGCGGCGCTGGCTGACCTCGATATTGTCGACACCCCGCCCGAAGCCGAGTTCGACGACCTGGTGCTCCTGGCCAGCGCCCTGTGCCAGACGCCGATCGCACTTGTGACTCTGGTGACCGACGAGCGGCAATGGTTCAAGGCGCATCGGGGCGCTCCCATGGACCAGACCCCGATCGAGCAGTCCATCTGCAAGTACACCATGAGCATGCCGGACGTGCTGGTTCTTCCCGATCTCCGAGAGGACCCACGCACGGCCGACAACACTCTTGTCACCCAGGCGCCCTGCATCCGCTTCTACGCCGGAGCTCCGCTCAGGACCCGCGCCGGCGTGCCGCTGGGCGCGGTGTGCGTGATCGACACCGCACCTCGGCCGGAGGGCCTGACCGAGGCGCAGGCCATGGGGCTCAAGGCTCTGGCCCGGCAGGCCGCGACCCTGCTGGAGATGCGTCGGCGTTCCTTGCCGGGGGACACGGGAGCGGATGCCAGGCTGACGGCCGTGGCCGAGGCGCTCGAGAACGAGCGCCGCATGGCCGAGCTGCGCGAGCGCTTCGTGGCGGTGCTGGGCCATGACCTGCGCAACCCGCTCACCGCGATCGACGCCGGCCTGCGCCTTCTCAGACGGGATCCGACCAGCGACACCGCGCAGGCGCTCCTGCCCTTGATGAAGCTGAGCGTGGTCCGCATGCGGGAGCTCGTCGAGACCACGCTCGACTTCGCCCGCCTCCGCTTGGGCGGCGGGATCGAGCTGCACCGCCGCACGCGGGATCCGCTCCTGCCGGTGCTGGAGCATGTCGTGGCCGAGGCCCGGGCCAGCCATCCGGAGTGCCGCATCCTCTCGGACCTCGATCTGACCGCGCCGGTCTACTGTGACCCCGACCGCATCGGCCAGATGCTCTCGAACCTGCTCGGTAATGCAGTAGCGCACGGCGACCCGAGCCAGCCCATCCAGGTGGGCGCCACAACGCAGGGTGCCGAGTTCACCCTGTCGGTCGCCAACGGCGGAAAGCCGATCCCACCCGATCTGCAAGCCCAGATGTTCGAGCCGTTCGCGCGCGGCGCGCGGTCTGAGCAGAAGGGCCTCGGCCTGGGCCTCTACATTGCGGCCGAGATCGCCCAGGCGCACCATGGCTCCCTCGGCGTGACCTCCACGCCCGAGCAGACCCGCTTCGTGTTCCGGATGCCGCTTACGGCGCATTAGGTCCGCAAAGGGGCGTTGTTGCATAACTCGGTCTGAGGCCGAGCTTGGCCCTTTCCCCTTCGGTTCAGACGGCGCGCACGATCTCCGCCCTGCCCAGGGCTGAAAAGCGGTTCATCAGGGCGATGCGGGTGTGGATCTCGGCGGCTTGGCGGTCGGGGTCGCGTGAGGCGATGCGGTCCCCAAAGGCTTTGAGGCGGAGCATCTGGGCTTCGATCCGACTTCGGGCGTGATAGCCCGTCAGCCGTTTCCAGAAGGCCCGGCCGAAGTGCCTGGTTGTTCGCAGGTTCTCGTTCCTGGATCGGGCGGCGGGACCATCCTCTT
>NZ_KK088591.1 GCF_000600335.2 Rubellimicrobium mesophilum DSM 19309
GGTCGGGCACGTCCGTCTCGGTGCCGTCCGCCTCGATGCGCTTCACGCAGACGTCCAGGCAGGCCACGGCCTCGGAGATGACACGGATCGCGGAGCCCACAGCCGGGACCTTGAGCGCCGCCTCAGCCGTCACGGGGACGGCGGACACCGTCGAGGGCACGATGCCGAATAGCGCATAGAAGTCGTCGCTCGGCTGAGCGAGACCTTTGACCTCAGGCACGGACTGGCGTCGGAAGGGCCACATGGTCCGCCCATCATCGCGCGCGCGAGGCGGACGGGTAGCTAGCAGGACCTAGCAGAACGTTGATTTGCGGCGGTTTTGGGGGCTCTGGCCTGCCTACTCGTGGCCGAGTAGGTGCTCCAAGCGAGCCACATGCGCCTTCTGGGACTCCTCAAGCTCAGTCAGAACCTGCCGCGCAATTAGGGCGGCCCCGCTTCTTGGCCGCAGTCGGCTCAAGAGCTCGCGCTGACGAGCGATCTGTACGACGCCCTCGCGGATCTGCCGCCGGGTCGTTTGGAGCTCGGTCTCGTCAGGGTCGCTCACTTGGGGTCTCCTATGCGCTTCCCTCGGCGTCCAGCCTAGACAGCATCGAACCCTATCATCTCGGCTATGACAGTAGCCCCCTCCCGCACCTTCATGAAGCCGCTGTTGTCGACCCCAATCACGTATAGCTTGGTGAATGCCCCCTCTTCAAAGAAGCAGGAAACATGGGAAGGGTTGATGTAGACCCGCGCCCCGTTTGTGGCCAATGTCAGCGCCAAGACTCGCGTCATGTCATCCCCTATGCTTTCGTCCAAGCTCTTAGGTCACGCGGCGGCGACATGATAGGCACGCCGGGCCTGACTCCATCGATCGCCTCCGGCAGCTTTTCCCAATTCGGGCAAATCTCGCGCGCGCTACCCCCGCCGGTCCCCGCCCCCCAGGCGAAAGTCCTCGCCCACCCCCCGGTCCGGGCTAGGTCGTTGGGTTCAGTGGCACGCCAATCTCGGCCGGCTGCTCCTCGGGAGACACGCCTATGCCCGTCATCCGCTCTATCCCCACGCGCGAGTTCGACGCGTCCAGCTGGTACGCCGTCATTGTGGGCCAGCACATGGACACCGCCACTGTCGGGAAGATCTGGATCCACAAGAACGGCAGCATGCTGTTCGGCGACCTGCTGCGCCGTCCTGGCGCGGGCCGCAGTCCCATTGGCGAGGCGATCACCGCATTCGGGTTGACCAAGGTGCGCCAGTTTCCGTCGACGGAGGTGTTCGCTGCGAAAGCCTACGCCGCCCGGCTCAGGATCGCCCTTGAGCCGGGCGACGACTAGCGGCAGTTACCCCGCCTTCGACCTGAGCCACGCGTTCAGCTCGGACCGCACCGCGAAGTATCGCCCGGCGGGCTGGTAGATGGGCACGCCTGGCTTGCGGGCCAGACGGCGGGTGGTGTCCACCGAGAGGCCCAGGGCCTGCGCGATGGCTCGGAGGCCCCAGAGCTTGTCTGCGCCGGTGGAGAGGGCGTCGAAGGGTGTGGTGCTGGTCAAGTCCATGCTCGTCTCGATTCACTGCCTCGGGCGACGGGTGCTCTAGCGGCGCCCTGTCGCGGGGTCGTTCTGGGTCGGGGACAACGGGGACACCCCTATAAGGGGGGTGTCCCTTTTGTCCCCTCCGATGGACATTGGGGACAGTCCCCTTTGTCCCTTTTGTCCCCTCCCTAGCCATGGCCGTCGGCCCTCCATGCGTAGGAGCCGAACTGGCGCACATGGCCGTCCTCAATGAGCTTCTCCTTGGCGCGCTGGAATGCCTTCTTAAGAGCCTCTGGGTCCTCGCTGCTACTGAGGCCGTGCTCCCCACACATGCGCTTCCAGTCCTCAAGAGACACGACAGACGACGGGTAGTTGGGACCCTGCATGGTCCGACCGTGGTCTGCCAGCGCCTCTGACAGGGCCTGCAGGGCGGTCGCTGCCTTGCCAGACACTCGCTTGTGCTGGCTCACCTCTACGTCCCCGGAAAGGCGCGGGAAGAGCGTGGTGCTGCCGTTGGGCAGGGTCGTCTCATCGAGACGAAAGCCCCAACGGCCCTCGCTATCTGCGTCCTTGTGCCGGTCGACCGTGAGAACGGTAGTGCGGCTGTCTTTGTCCCCCTCGGCTTTGAGGCGGGTGTCGAAGCTGCCCCAGAAGTGGGTGTGCATCCGGGCGCGGGTGTCGTCCGCCCAACCTGTGTGGGCCACCACGAGGACGGCGCAACCGACCTCGCGCAGGATCCGATTGACGTGCCGTACCCAGAGGCGGGCCGTTTCATCGGAGGTCTCGGGGCCGTTCATGGACGCCCCGAAGATGTCGATCACGATCAGGCGGAAGGCTCCGGCAGGATCGGTCCAGTTCCGATCTCCCGCCCGGAGTGCCCGCTCGATGGCGCAGGTCGACAGGAGGGCCTCAATGTCCTGCGGACTGTCGAGCGCGATCTCCTGAGGGTACAGGCGCACCTGACGCCGCTCCTCGAGCGGGATGTCGTGCGCTTCCATCCATCCGGGGATGCGCTGGCGTCCGACGCCGCGTGAACCCTCGGTGGCCACGTAGAGGACCGGACCCGGCCCTTGAACGCTCTTGCCATGCCAGCTCCGCCCCGTCGCAACGGAGCAGGTGATGTCGATGGCGAGGAACGACTTGAAGCTGTTCGACTTGCCGAAGAGGAGGGCGGATGTGCCCTCCACCAGAAGGCCGTCCACCAGCCACTCGGCCTCGGGCATCGAGGCCATCTCGTCGTAAGACAGGAGGCGAAGCGGTGCCTCCGGTGCAGGCTCTGTGTCAGGGCTCCAGCGTGGAGCCTCGTCACAGATCGCCAGGAGTGCCTCTTCATCTCCACCAGCGTTGAGCCAGTCGGAGACATCGCCCTTCTCCGGCAAGCCCGGGAGAGGCACCACCCGGATCTCGCGTGCGATGCCGTGTAGGTGGCCTGCCACCTCGCGCGCGTGCTTACGGCCCGTCTCGTCGTTGTCGGGCAGGATGTAGACGATCCGGTCGGCGAACCACTTGCCGAGGTCGGCCGTCCACTTGCCCGCGCCCTCGGCCGCCGTCGTAGCAACCAGACCGAGCTTGTGCAGGTTGTCTGCGTCCTTTTCGCCCTCGACGATCAGGACCGGCGCATGGTGCTTCGTGAGGATGTCGAGCAGCCTGTAAGGCACCTTCGGGCCTTTGGGCTTGCCCCATTCCCAGGTCGAGCCGTTCCAGCGCTGCTGGCGGAAATCCTTCTTGCCGTCGGGCCCAGGAGCGAAGCGGATCACCTTGAGGTAGGGCGTGCCGTCCTCAAGCGAGTAGGTGTATTCCGCGACCTTGACCTTCTGGCCCGAGCGGCCGCTGTGCTGACACTCTGGCTTGGGCTTCGGCTCCCACCGGGGCAGACCCAGCTTCTCCTTCACGTAGTCGCGGCAGTCCTTCCAGTCGTCGCCGGCGTGGCTGTAGACCGTGAAGCCGTCCGGGCCCTTGGACGTCAGCTTGACCGAGAGGCTGCGGTCCTTGGGGCTGTGCCCGGGCCCAGGCGCCAGGATGCTGTTGGGGCCCGCCACGTCGCCGCCCAGGGCTTCCGCCATGCTGCGGAGGTTGAGGGAGGACTGGTGCATGGTCATGCTGCGCCACCCTTGAGCCGGGCGTAGATCGCGCGCAGCCACTCCGCCTGCTTCGGCGTGGGCTCTCCGCCCAACACGAGGCGGCGGCTCATGTCGGCCACGAACTTCGCCTCAGTGAGGCTGAGGCGGCCCGTACCGTTGAACCGGCACCAGTTGGCAAGGTCGCCCCAGCTCTCGGTCTCCGAGCGCCAACGGGGCCGTTCCGGAGGAGGCAGGGCGGGTGCCAGGGCCGAGGTGACGTCGTGCCAGTCGAAACCAGCGTCGCGGAGCGTCCGGTCGATGGCGCGGACGGTCGCGACCACCTCGCCGTCGGCGTTCGAGGCGAGGCGCGGGACCAGCTTGGCGAGCCTGGGCAGGATCGGGGAGAGGTCGGTCAACCCGGGCCCTCCTCGCAGGCGCCAGCCAGGGCTGCCGTAAGCATCCCGCTGAAGCGGTCCTCCTCCTCCTGCATCCGCACGAGACGCTCGAACTCGGCGTCAGAGAGCGCGCGGATGGCCCGCAGCCAAGCCGCGTCCCGGCGAGCCCCGCAGGTGCTCAGGATCTCCTCGGCGCTCATGACAGCACCTCCTGTAGGGAGCCGGAGCCCAGGCCCTCAGTGGTCTCGGAGCGGTTGGTCAGACCGCGCTTTTCGACAATGATGTCAATGGGTGCATCTGACAGGGTAGGACAAGCCAAGTTGTTGCTGGCTTTGAGAAGTTTAAAAACCTCCCGGCCTACTTTCCGCCCCCATCGCCGCTATGTTCCCCGCTTTACGGTGGGAGGACCGGGATGGCCGGACAGGTGCCGGGGCGCGGCTACCTGCGCGACCGCGACGACGAGGATTCGGCCGAGGTCAGCTTCGTGGAGCTGTTCTTCGACCTCGTCTTCGTCTTCGCGGTGACGCAGCTCGCGGCCTATCTGGGCGAGCACTTCACGCCGGAGGGGCTCCTGCGGGCCTGGGTGCTGTTCCTGATGCTCTGGTGGCTCTGGATCAACACCTCCTGGGCGACGAACCGGCTCGACCACGACCGCGGCGTCGTGCGGGGAATCATCTTCGCGATGATGGCGGCGGGGCTCATGGTCTCGGTCTCGATCCCGATGGCCTTCGAATCGCGCGGGCTCGCGGTGGCGATCGCCTACGTGGCGATGCAGCTCGGCCGCTCGCTGTTCATGGTCTGGGCCCTGCGCCGCCATGGGGAGGAGAGGCAGAGCCGGACGTTCCTGCGCGTGGCCCTCTGGTTCGCCATCTCCGGGGCGCTCTGGATCGGCGGCGGGCTGGCCGAAGGGGATGCGCGGGTGCTGCTCTGGGCACTCGCGCTCGTGGTGGACCTCGTCGTGCCCTGGCTCGGCTTCCGCCTGCCGGGCCTCGGCGCCTCCTCGGCCAGCGAGTGGGACGTGGAGGGCGAGCACCTGGCCGAGCGCTGCGGGCTCTTCATCATCCTTGCGCTGGGCGAGACGCTGCTGGTGACGGGCGCGCGGATGGAGACGCTGGAGTGGAGCGCCGTCACGCTCGCGGCCTTCGGGGTCTCGCTTCTGGGGACGCTGGCCATGTGGTGGATCTACTTCGACGTGGGCGTCCACCACGGGAGCAAGGCCATCGGACGCACCGACGATCCGGGGCGCCTCGCCCGGTTCGCCTATACCTACGTCCACCTGCCCATCGTCGCCGGGATCGTGGGCGCGGCCGTGGGGGACAAGTTCCTGCTGGCCCATCCGGGCGAGCCCGCGACGCCGAAGGAGGCGCTGGTGATCCTCGGCGGTCCCGCGCTGTTCCTGCTGGGCAACTACCTCTTCAAGAACGCGACGAGCCGACGCTGGCCCCTGTCGCACGTCGTCGGGCTCGCGCTCCTGGGGGCGGCGACGCTCGCCCTCTCGATGCTGACGATCCTGGGACTGGCCGCGACGGCCGTCGTGATCCTAGTGCTCGTGGCGATCCTGGAGAGGATCCTGCTCCGCTCCCGCGCGGCGGCGCGGTCGGGGGTCAACTGACGGCCCGACCGCGCGCAAGGCTCACATCCCCTTGAGGTCCTCGGGCAGGAGCTCCTCGGGCCAGTTCTGGAAGCTCACGGGGCGCAGCCAGCGGCGGATCGAGAGCGTCCCCACCGAGGTCGCGCCGAAGTTCGTGGAGGCCGGGTAGGGCCCGCCATGGACCATGGCGTCGGTCACCTCGACGCCGGTCGGGAAGCCGTTGGCGAGGAGGCGTCCGGCCTTGCGCTCCAGGATCGGGGTCAGCCGCCGGGCGAGGGCATGGTCGCCCCCGTCGAGCTGGAGCGTGGCGGTGAGCTGGCCCTCCATGGCCTCGGCCACGGCGACCATCTGGTCCTCGCCCGTGACGCGGACGAGGAGGCCCAGCGGCCCGAAGACCTCGTGCGCGAGGTCGGGCTGGCTCAGGAAATGCTCGCCCGAGACCTCGTAGAGGAAGGGCGTGGCGTTGCGGCCCGAGGGCTCGGTGGCGTGGAGCGCGCGCACCCCCTGCCCCGCGCCGACCCGCTGGGAGCCCTCGCGGTAGGCGCTCGCGATGCCATCGGTCAGCATGGTCTGAGGCCCGACCGCCGCGAGGCCGTCGGCGGCATGGCGGGCGAAGGCGTCGGTCGGCTCTCCGTCGATGGCGACCGCGATGCCGGGGTTGGTGCAGAACTGCCCCGCGCCCATGGTCAGCGAGCCGACCCACCCCGTCGCGATCTGGTTACCGCGCGCCCTCAGGGCCTCGGGCAGGACGAACATCGGGTTCACCGATCCGAGCTCGCCGAAGAAGGGGATCGGCTCGGGCCGGCGAGCGCAGAGGTCGAAGAGCGCGCGGCCGCCCGTGAGGGAGCCGGTGAAGCCCACGGCCTTGATGAGCGGGTGCTGCACCAGCGCCTCGCCGGTCCTGCGGTCGCCGCCCTGGATCAGGGAGAACACGCCGAGCGGCAGGTCGAGTGCCTCGATGGCGGCGAGGATGGCCTCGGCCACGACCTCGCCCGTGCCGGGATGCGCGGAGTGGCCCTTGACGACCACCGGGCAGCCGGCGGCCAGCGCCGAGGCGGTGTCGCCTCCCGCCACCGAGAAGGCGAGCGGGAAGTTCGAGGCTCCGAACACCGCGACCGGGCCGATGGGGAGCTGTATCAGCTTGAGGTCCGGGCGCGGCAGCGGCTGGCGGTCGGGCAGCGCCGCGTCATGGCGACGGTCGAGATGGTCGCCCTTGCGGATGTGGGACGCGAAGAGCCGGAGCTGGCCCGTGGTGCGGCCGCGCTCGCCCTCCATGCGGGCCTTGGGAAGGCCGGTCTCGAGGTGGCCCACCTCGGTGATCGCCGGGCCTCGCGCGTCGATCTCCTCGGCGATGCGCTCTAGGAACGCCGCCCGCTCCTCGCGCGTCAGCGCCGAATAGATGGGGAACGCCGCCTCGGCCTCGCGAACGGCGCGGTCGACCAGCGCGGGCGAGCCGACGGCGAACTCGCGCCCCTCGCCCGTCCAGGGGGAGGAGCGGAAGGTCCCCTCGCCCGACACCCATTCCCCCGCGATCAGGTGGCGCCCCTGCGCCGGTCCCACATATCCGCCGTCCGCCATAACCTTGGCCCTCCGTGTTGCGGCGGGCAATCTGGGGTGTCGGGGCGCCGAAGTCCACAGGCCTCGGCTGCCGGTTCCGCAGACCCGCCTTGCCGCGCTGTCAATCCGGCCCATGGCGGCCTCCGTCTCCGGTCGACGGATTTACAGGAATTGACGGGATCGGAGACCTGCCTGTCAACTTCGTGACAAGATTGCGTCACGATGGAAACCCGTGGCCCCCTTGCGGCTGGCGACGCGGTAGACCCAGACTGGGACGGAGAGCGGGACGACGAGTGCCGCTGATTGGCCCGGGACCGCGACAGCGGACCGGGTGGGAGGAGGACAAGAGATGCTCGACCAGCAGCCCATTCCGGCGTCCGCAGGGACCGGCGCCACCGACGCGGCCACCTACGAGAAGACCTACGCGGCCTCGTTGGCCGACCCGGACGCCTTCTGGCGCGAGAAGAGCCGGCGGGTGAACTGGGTCAAGCGCCCGACCAAGATCAAGAACACGTCCTTCGCCCCCGGCAACGTGTCGATCAAGTGGTTCGAGGACGGCACGCTCAATGTCGCCGCCAACTGCATCGACCGGCACGTCGTCCGCAACGGCAGTCGCACCGCCATCATCTGGGAGCCCGACGACCCCAACGAGCCGGCCCGCCACATCACCTACGCCGAGCTGCTGGAGCAGGTCTGCCGGCTGTCGATCGTGCTCAAGGACCACGGGGTGCAGAAGGGCGACCGCGTCGTCATCTACATGCCGATGATCCCCGAGGCGGCCTATGCGATGCTGGCCTGCGCCCGGATCGGCGCCATCCACTCGGTCGTCTTCGGCGGCTTCTCCCCCGATGCGCTGGCGAACCGGATCAACGACTGCGACGCCAAGGTCGTCATCACGTCCGACTACGCGCCCCGCGGCGGCAAGCGGACGCCCCTCAAGTCGAACACCGACGCCGCCCTCCTCCACGTGCCGCACGACGTCCAGGTGCTGGTGGTCCGCCGCACCCGCGATCAGGTGAGCTGGTACGACCACCGCGACTTCGACCTCCTGGCCGAGATGGAGCAGAAGCCGCCCTACTGCCTCTACGCCGAGATGGGGCCGAGGACCCGCTCTTCATCCTCTACACCTCCGGCTCGACCGGCAAGCCCAAGGGCGTGGTCCACACCACGGCGGGCTACCTCGTCTACGCCGCCTACACGCACGAGGTCTGCTTCGACGTGAAGCCCGGCGACGTGTGGTGGTGCACGGCGGACGTGGGCTGGGTGACGGGGCACAGCTACATCGTCTACGGCCCGCTGGCCAACGGCGCGACCGTGCTGATGTTCGAGGGCATCCCGACCTACCCGGACGCGGGCCGCTTCTGGGACGTGGTGGACAAGCACAAGGTCACGCATTTCCACTCGGCGCCGACCGCGATCCGCTCGCTCATGGCGCAGGGCCCGGAATGGGTGGACAAGCACGACCTGAGCTCGCTCAAGCTGCTCGGCACGGTGGGCGAGCCGATCAACCCCGAGGCCTGGAACTGGTACAGCCAGCACGTCGGCAAGGGAAAGCTGCCGATCATCGACGCCTACTGGCAGACCGAGACCGGCGGCCACCTGATCTGCCCGCTGCCCGGGGCGATCCCGCTCAAGCCCGGCTCGGCGACCAAGCCGTTCTACAGCATCAAGCCGGTGGTTCTCGACGCCTCGACCGGCAAGGTCGAGGAGGAGACCAAGGCCGAGGGCGTGCTCTGCATCGCGGATAGCTGGCCCGGCCAGATGCGGACCGTCTGGGGCGACCACAAGCGCTTCGAGGAGACCTACTTCTCGCAGTATCCGGGGATGTACTTCACCGGCGACGGCTGCCGCCGGGACGAGGACGGCTACTACTGGATCACCGGCCGGGTGGACGACGTGCTCAACGTCTCCGGGCACCGCATGGGCACCGCCGAGATCGAGTCGGCCCTCGTCGCCCATGAATGCGTGGCCGAGGCGGCGGTGGTGGGCTACCCGCACGACATCAAGGGCCAGGGCATCTACGCCTACGTCACCCTGATGAACGGCGTCGAGCCGACCGACAAGCTCCGCAAGGACCTCGAGGCCTGGGTGCGCCAGGAGATCGGGCCCATCGCCAAGCCGGACCTGATCCAGTGGGCCCCCGGCCTGCCCAAGACCCGCTCGGGCAAGATCATGCGCCGCATCCTGCGCAAGATCGCCGAGAACGACTTCGGCGCCCTGGGCGACATCTCCACCCTCGCCGACCCGGGCGTCGTGGAGGACCTGATCCAGAACCGCATGAACCGCGGGAAGGAATGACGACGGCCCCGGCCTGAGCTCTCTCAGGCCGGGGATTTCACCACGACGGACCCCGCCGAGGCCGAGCCCTCCCTTGAGGAGGGGCGGGCGAAGCCATGCCAAGCGGCGCGGGACGCGAATGCCGGCAACGACCGGCCCCAAAGGAGGAGCGCATGGCATCCATCGACTACGGGACGGACGTCAACCGGACCCGTCCCATGACCCGGGAGGAGAAGAAGGTCATCCTGGCCTCCTCGGCGGGCACCATCTTCGAATGGTACGACTTCTACCTCTACGGCTCGCTCGCCGCGATCATCGGCGCGCAGTTCTTCACGCCCTTCCCCGAGGCCACGCGCAACGTCTTCGCGCTCCTGGCCTTCGCGGCGGGATTCATCGTGCGCCCGCTGGGCGCGCTGGTGTTCGGCTCCCTGGGCGACCTCGTCGGTCGGAAGTACACCTTCCTGATGACCGTCTCGATCATGGGCCTGACCACCTTCCTCGTGGGATGCCTGCCGTCCTACTACTCCTGGGGCGTGGCCGCGCCGATCATCCTGATCGGGCTCCGGCTCCTGCAGGGCCTCGCGCTCGGCGGCGAATACGGCGGCGCGGCGGTCTACGTGGCCGAGCACGCGCCCATCGGGCGGCGGGGCTACTACACCTCGTTCATCCAGACGACCGCCACGCTGGGCCTCCTGCTGTCGCTCGTCGTGATCCTGCTCGTCACGGCCTACGTGAACGGCAACTACGAGCCGGTGCAGGCGCTGAACGCGGACGGCACGGCCCAGGTCGCCGCCGACGGCACTCCCGTCATGCTCGAGCCCTTCAAGGCCTGGGGCTGGCGCGTTCCCTTCCTGCTGTCGTCCATCCTGCTGGCGATCTCGCTCTACATCCGCCTCACGATGAACGAATCGCCCGCCTTCAAGAAGATGAAGGAAGAGGGCGCGGCCTCGAAGGCGCCGTTGCGCGAGGCCTTCGGCACCTGGAAGAACGGCAAGTTCGCCCTGATCGCCCTCTTCGGCCTCACCATGGGTCAGGCGGTGGTCTGGTACTCGGGCCAGTTCTACGCGCTGTTCTTCATGCAGAACGTGGTCAAGCTCGACAGCTTCACGGCCAACGTCTTCGTGGCCTGGTCGCTGATCCTGGGCACCGGCTTCTTCCTGTTCTTCGGCGCGCTGTCCGACCGCATCGGCCGCAAGCCGATCATCCTGGCCGGGTGCCTGCTGGCCGCGATCACCTACTTCCCGGTGTTCGAGGCCCTGACCCGCGTCGCCAACCCGGCGCTCCATGCCGCGCAGCAGACCCCGGTCGAGGTGACCGCCGCCGCCGATGACTGCTCGTTCCAGTTCAACCCGGTCGGCACGGCCAAGTTCACGACGTCCTGCGACATCGCCATGTCCCAGCTCGCCAAGGCCTCGGTCAACTACACCACCATCGACGCCGAGTCCGGCTCCCCGGCCTCGATCACGATCGGCGACACGGTGATCCCGTCCTACGACGCGGGCGCGCTGTCGGGCGACGAGCTCGCGGCGGCCAAGACGGCCTTCGAGACGCAGGTCAACGACGCGCTCAAGGCGGCGGGCTACCCGCTGGTGGCGGCCGACAACACGACCATCGCCAAGACGTCGAACTTCTTCGACATCTTCACCGGCCAGAAGCTCGCCATCGTCGCGATCCTGACCTACCTCATCATCCTGGTGACGATGGTCTACGGCCCGATCGCGGCCATGCTCTGCGAGCTGTTCCCGACCCGCATCCGCTACTCGGGGATGTCGCTGCCCTACCACATCGGCAACGGCTGGTTCGGCGGTCTCCTCCCGGCCACGGTCTTCGCGATCTCGGCCCAGCAGGGGAACATCTACGCCGGCCTCTGGTATCCCATCATCATCGCGGCGGCGACCGTGGTGATCGGGGCGATCTTCGTCCCCGGCGGCACGCAGTCGAGGTCGATGTTCACCGACGACCCCGAGCACAAGTTCCACCACTAAGGAACGGCGCGAGGCAGGTTCAGGCGGCCGCCCCCGGAGTCCACTCCGGGGGCGGTTCCCGTTTCAGGGCATGATCCGCAGCACGAGGTGCCGGATCGCCATGACCACCGCGAGCAGCACGAGGTTGGCGACGAGGCCCACCACGATCAGCTCCCACATCGGCTCGGGGGCGCCGCGCTGGGTCGTCAGCGGGATGATGACGGCCACGAAGGCCACGCCCAGCGCCAGCGGCGCCCAGCGGCCCGTGACGCCCTCGGTCCTCAGCATCGTCAGGACCAACCCGACGATGAGCGCGAGGCGGAACGGGTCGAACAGTTGGGCGGTGAAGATCTCTCCGAAGGTCATGGCGCGGCCCCTCCCTGTCTGCGCACGACCAACATAGGAACCGAAGCCGCCCTAGAGGAGTCCCCGCCTTGCGAGGTTCCGCATCAAGGCGCCCGCTCCGAAGGTCCAAGGCGGCGCCTCGGTGGCGAGCCGGACCGTGTTGACGAGGCTGCCGAGCCCCTTTGCCTCGATGGTCACGCGGTCGCCCAGGTGGTGCGTGAACCCCTGCCCCGGCGCGTCACGGTCCTCGACCGGCGCGAAGAGCGTGCCGAGGTAGAGCATGAAGCCGTCCGGATACTGGTGGTGCCGCCCATGCGCCTGCGCCACGAGGTCGAGCGGATCGCGGCTGATCTCGGCCATCGAGGAGCGGCCCTCCATCCGGTAGCCGCCCTCGCCTTCGACGGTCAGGGTCAGCTCCAGCCGCCGCACGTCGTCCATGGTGAACGAGTCATCCAGCAGCCGGACGAAGGGCCCGATGCTGGCCGAGGCGTTGTTGTCCTTGGCCTTGCCGAGGAGCAGCGCCGACCGCCCCTCCACGTCGCGGAGGTTCACGTCGTTGCCGAGCGTCGCGCCCCGGACCTGCCCGCGCGAATCCACCGCCAGCACGACCTCGGGCTCCGGGTTGTTCCAGCGGGAGATGGGATGCAGGCCCACCTCCGCCCCCCAGCCCACGGCCGCCATCGGCGGGCACTTGGTGAAGACCTCGGCGTCCGGCCCGATGCCGACCTCCAGATACTGCGACCAGAGCCCCTCGGCCTGGAGCAGCCGCTTGACCTCGGCCGCGGCCTCCGACCCCGGCACGAGGTCGCGGAGCCTCTCGCCCACGACCGCACCGACGCGACCACGGATCGCCTCGGCGCGGGTGGGGTCGCCGCCCGCGCGCTCCTCGATCACCCGCTCGATCATGGAGCGCGCGAAGGTCACGCCACAGGCCTTCACCGCCTGAAGGTCGCAGGGGGCGAGGAGGCGGGTGGCGTCAGGGGCAACGCTGGTCCCGGCGATCTCGTCGAGGCTCCCCAGTTCCTCGCCCGGAGCGCTGTCCACGACAGCGAGGAGGTCGTCCCGCTCCAGCAGCGCGCTCACCGTCGGCGCGTCGCGCGAGGTGATGTCCACCACGCGCCCCTTCCGCAGCGCGACGACGCAGGGCCCCGCGCCCGCGCGCCAGACGCGCCCAACGAAATGCCCCTCCTCCGGCAGATCGAGTCCCATGCGCCCCCTCCCCTGTTCCCGCGCACCCTGCCAGCGCAGAGGGCCGACCGGAAGGGGCCTACTCGGCGGGCGCACCGTGGTCCGGTGCCTGCGGGAACCAGCGTGCCACGCGACGCCCAAGCGCGTCCATGAAGGTCAGCGCCACCGGCACGACGACCAGCGTCAGCAGCGTCGAGGAGATCAGCCCCCCGATCACCGCGTGGGCCATGGGGGCGTTCTGCCCGCTTCCCTCGTGGAGGTTGAGCGCGAGAGGCAGCATCCCGAAGATCATCGCGAGCGTCGTCATCACGATGGGCCGAAACCGCGTCTGACCCGCCAGCACCAGCGCGTCGTAGAGGTTCGTCCCCTCGCGCACCCTCTGGTTGGCGTTGTCCACGAGGAGGATCGCGTTCTTCACCACCAGCCCCATCAGCATGATGAAGCCGATGGCCGAGAAGATGTTGAGCGTGCTCCCCCCGATCAGGAGGCCCAGCAGCACCCCGATCAGCGCCAGCGGCAGCGACATCATGATCGCGAAGGGCTGGAGGAAGCTGCCGAACTGCGAGGCCAACACGAGGTAGATGAACACGACGGCCAGCCCGAGCGCGACCAGCGCCGATTGCCCGGATTCGGCCAGTTGCTCCGCCTCGCCGCCCTGCGCCACGCGGTAGCCCGGCGGCAGGTCGAGCGCGGCGCTCGCGGCGTTCACCTGTGGAAGCACTTCGCCCAGTGTCTTGCCGGACAGGTTCGCCGTCACCGTCACGGTGCGGGCCTGGTCCTGCCGGTTGATCTCCGACGGCCCGACCGAGGGCGCGAGCTCGGCCACCTGATCGAGGCGGATGAGCTGGCCCCCGGAGGTCGCGATGGGGAGCGAGCCGAGGCTCGCCGCGTCGTCCCGGATCGCCTCGGGGAGCTGCACGTTCAGCGCGTAGTTCCGCCCGTCCGGTGCCGTCCAGTCGCCGACCTCCTGCCCGCCGAGCAGTGTCGAGAGCGAGTCGCCGACCGACGCGAGGCTCACGCCCAGGTCGTTCGCCGCATCGCGGTCGAGCCGCACGGCCAGCGTCGGCTCCACGTCCTGCAGGCTCGTGGCCACGTCCGCGAGGCCGTCGATCCCGCGCAGCCGCTCCGCGAGGTCGTCGGCGATCCCGCCCAGCACCTCGAAGCTGTCCCCCGTCAGCGTGACCTCCACGGGCGAGCCGCTGCCGCCCGGCCCGGCCGAGACGCCCAGCGTCACGTCGATGCCGGGAATGACGGTCAGCGCCTCGCGCACCGGCTCGGTCATGTCCTGCGGCGTGCGGACGCGCTCCTCGGCGGGAACCATCTGGACCTGCACCGTGGCCGTGTTGACCCCGCTCGCGTCCTGGCCCGAGTTGATCGTGGCATAGGTCCGCTCGACCTCCGGGAAGGTCCGCAGCACCGCGTCCACCTGCCGGGCCTTGGCGGCCGTGTGGTCGATCGAGGAGCCGGCCGGGGTTTCCAGCCTCACGCTGAAGGTGCCGTCGTCGGTCGCAGGCGCGAACTCGGCCCCGATCAGCGGGACGAGGAACACGCTGCCGACAAAGCTGAGGAGCGCCACGAGGAGGGTCAGGTAGCGGTGCCGCAGCGAGGCGCGCACCAGCCTCCCGTAGGCCCCTCCCAGCGCCTCGAACATCCGGTCGAAGCGGTCCACGAGGCGCCAGAGCCACCCCTTACGCGCCTGCGGGTCCGCCGCCGGGTCGTACCAGACCGAGGACAGCATCGGGTCCAGCGTGAAGGCCACGAAGAGCGAGATCAGCACCGCGACCGAGACCGTCACCCCGAACTGGAGGAAGAACCGCCCGATGATCCCCCTCCATGAAGGCCACCGGCAGGAACACCGCGACGATGGACAGCGTCGTCGCCAGCACCGCGAGGCCGATCTCGTCCGTCCCCTCCAGCGCCGCGCGGCGGTGCGGCTTGCCCATCCTCAGGTGCCGCACGATGTTCTCGCGCACCACGATGGCGTCGTCGATCAGCAGGCCGATGGCCAATGAAAGCGCCAGCAGCGTCATGATGTTGAGCGTGAAGCCCAGCGCGTAGATCACCGTCATGGTCCCGATGACCGAGATCGGCAGCGTGAGCCCGGTGATGAGCGTCGACCGCCAGGAATTCAGGAACAGGAACACGATCACGGTGGCGAGCGCGGCCCCCTCGATCAGCATGTTCTGGACGCTGTGGTAGCTCTGCTCCACCTCCACGGCGTTATCGCGGATGATGTCGAGATGAACGCCCGGCGGCATGTCCTGGGCGTTCAGCTCCTCCACCGCCGCGCGGACGCCCTGCGCGACCTCCACGGTGTTGGCGCCCTGCTGCTTGACCACGTCCAGCGCCAGCGCCCTCTCCCCGTCGAGGAGCGCGAGCGACGTCGTCTCGCCCTGCCCGCTCTGGATCGTCGCCACGTCGCCCAGGGTGACGGGCAGCGCGCCCTGGTTGCCGATGGGCAGGTCGAGGAAGTCCTCGGCCCGCTTGATCCGCCCCTCGACGGTGACGGTCTGCACGGTGCTGCCGGTGTCGACCTCGCCCGCCGGCTGGTCGCGATTCTCGGCCGCGAGCGCCGCCGTCACCTGCTCCACGCCGATGCCGAAGGCGTTCATGCGGTCGGGATCGAGCAGGATGTCGATCTGCCGGGGCGTCCCGCCCACGACCGAAGCCCGCCCGACCCCCTGGATCGCAAGGAGGCGCGGCGCGATCACGTCCTCGGCCAGCTCCGTCAGGTCCCGCGCCTCCATCTCGCCGCTGAGCGCGAGCGAGACGACGGGCAGCTCGGCGGGGTCGAAGCGCAGGATCGTCGGGTCCTCGGCCCCGTCGGGCAGGCGCGCCTCGACGGCGGCCATCTTGTCGCGCACGTCCTGCGCGGCGGTGGCCGACTGCACCTCCAGGTCGAAGAACATCACGACGAGCGCCGAGCCCGTGCGCGCCGTGGACTGCACCTCGTCGATGCCGGCGATGGTGCTGACCGCCTCCTCGATGGGCTCGATGACATCCGCTTCCACGGCCTCGGGGCTCGCGCCGGGGTAGGAGACCACAGCCGCCACGACCGGGAAGTCCACGTCGGGGAACTGCTCGATGGGCAGGCGCGCGAAGCTCGCGAAGCCCAGCACGGTGATGGCGATCATCACCATGGCCGCGAAGACCGGCTGGCCCACGCTGATCCGGGTCAGCCACATCTCAGAAGTCCACCAGCTCGACCGGCTCGCCCGCCTCGAGGTCGGGCAGGTCGGCCGTCACGACCCGAGCCCCCGCCTCCAGCCCCTCGACCTGCACGAGGCCGCCGGGCCATTCCTTTCCCAAGGTCACGTCCCGGCGGGCCAGCGCGCCGTCCTCGACCACGAGCACATGGTCGCCCCCATCCTCGCGGATCGCGCCGCGCGGCAGGGCGAGGGCGTCCCGCGCCTCGGCCGTGACGATCTCGCCCGAGGCGAACATCCCCCCGAGGAGCGTCCCGTCGGCGTTGTCGACCCCGACATAGACGGTGAGGGTCCGCGTCCCCTCCTCGGCGACCGGCGCGATCCGCTGCACCGTACCCGAGAAGGTCCGGCCGTCCACGCCGTTCACCTCAAGCTCCACCTCCTGCCCCGCCGCCAGGGCGGCGCCCGCCGAGACCGGGGTCGAGCCCACCATCTCCATCTGCCTAAGGTCCACGATCGTGAGGAGCGGCGTCCCCGCCGCGACGACCGCGCCGGGGTCGATGGAGCGCGAGGCCACGACGCCGTCGAAGGGCGCCCGCACCGTCGCCCGATTCAGCGACAGTTCCGCCGCCGCGATCTGGTCCTCCTGCGCCGAAAGGTTCGCCCGCAGGGCCTCGGCGTTGGTCTGGAGCTCGGCCACCGTGTTCTCGGCCGCGACTCCCCGCTCCACGAGCTGCTGCTGGCGTTCGAGCTGCCTCTCGGCCAGCGAGAGCTGCGAGCGCGTCGCCTCGGCGTTGCTGCGGGCGAGGTTGAGGTCGAGCGTCAGCCGCTCCACGTCCACCTGCACGAGGACCTGCCCCGCCGCCACGCTGTCGCCGGGCCGCACCGTCACCGCCTCGACCTGCCCCGCCGCCTCGGCCGAGAGGTCGGAGCGGCGCGAGGGCCGCAGGGGCCCGATCACCTTGACGACCCGTCGCAGCGTCGTGGGCTCCAGCACGGTCAGCTCGTCCGCGTTGATCTGGGTGAGGCGCGGCGCCTCGGGCCCGGCCGCGACGGCGGCCTGCTCCGGCGCGGGGGCGAGGGCGGCGAGCCGGTCGCGGAACGCGAAGGCCGCCATGCCGACGAGGACCAGAAGCACGAGGACGACCCAAGGCCAGCGACGCCGGCGCGGGGGAAGGCCCTGCCGCGCGCGGTCGGCTGCCCGGCGCTCGCGTCGGGACAGGGCCCATTCGGGCTTGCCGGTCAGCGGGTCCACGCCCGTGGTCTCGGGGATATCCTTGGCCATTCCTGCCGCTCACTCACGCGGCACCATGCACCGCCGCCCCCAAGCGTGGGGTCGCGAGCGCCCTGAATCAAGGCGCCCGGCGAAGACTTGCGCGCGACGATCCCGGGTCCTACTCCGCCGCGAGGGGCGCCTGCACCGGACGGCCCGTGTCGTCGAAGCGGTAGAGCATCCCCGGCCGGGGCTGGAGCGAGATCGTCGCCCCCTCCGGGATCGTCACCTTGCCGGGCTGGCGCACGATGATCGGCTCCTTGGCGCCGATGTCCACGAAGAGGTAGTTGTCGCTCCCCAGGTCCTCGGCGTGGACGACGGTCCCGGTCCACATCCCCGCGCCCTGCGGCACGATGTCGATGTGCTCGGACCGCACGCCCAGCGTGCTGCACCCCTGAGCGGCCGCGAACTCGCCCTCAAGGAAGTTCATCTTGGGGCTGCCGATGAAGCCCGCGACGAAGATGTTGTCCGGCCGCTCGTAGAGCTCGGTCGGCGTGCCCACCTGCTCCACCCGCCCGTCGCGCAGCACGCAGATGCGGTCGGCGAGCGTCATGGCCTCCACCTGGTCGTGCGTCACGTAGATCATCGTCACGTCGCGCATGTCGTGGTGGAGCTTGGCGATCTCGAGCCGCGTCGCCACCCGCAAGGCCGCGTCCAGGTTCGAGAGCGGCTCGTCGAACAGGAACACGCGCGGGTCCCGCGTGATCGCCCGCCCGATGGCCACCCGCTGCCGCTGCCCGCCCGAGAGCTGCTTGGGCAGGCGGTCGAGAAGGTGGTCGATCTGCAGGAGCTTGGCGGACTGGCGGACGCGCTGGTCCAGCTCGCCCTTGCCCGCGCCGCCGAGCTTCATGCCAAAGGCCATGTTCTCGTAGACGTTCATGTGCGGGTAGAGCGCGTAGCTCTGGAACACCATGGCGATGCCGCGCTTCGAGGGGATGACGTTGTTCACCCTCTCCCCGTCGAAGTAGAGGTCGCCGGTCGAGATGCTCTCCAGCCCCGAGATGAGCCGCAGCAGCGTGGACTTCCCGCAGCCCGAGGGGCCGACGAAGACCATGAACTCGCCACGCCGGATCTCGAGGTCGATGCCCTTGATGACGGTGACGGAGCCGTAGGACTTGGTGACGTTGCGAAGCTGGATGTTGGCCATGGCTTACCCCTTGACGCCGCCGGCGGTCAGGCCCGCCACGATCTTGCGCTGGAAGACGAGGACGAGGACGATCAGCGGCACGGTCACGATGACCGAGGCCGCCATGATCGGACCCCAGGGGATCTCCTGCTCGGAGGCCCCGGAGAGGAGCGCGATGGCGACCGGCACCGTCCGCTTGGTCTCGTCCACGGTGAAGGTGAGGGCGAAGAGGAACTCGTTCCACGCGCCGATGAAGGCGAGGAGGCCGGTCGTCACCAGCGCCGGCCACAGGAGCGGCAGGAAGACCTTGCTGATGATGACCCAGGGCGTCGCGCCGTCCACGATGGCCGCTTCCTCGATCTCCACGGGGAGGTCGCGCATGAAGGTGGTCAGCACCCAGACCGTGAAGGGCAGCGTGAAGATCGTGTAGCTCAGGATCAGCGCCCAGGGCGTGTTGTAGATGCCGAGCCAGTTGATGAGCTCGAAGAGGCCCGAGAGCACGGCGATCTGCGGGAACATCGACACCGCGAGGATTGTCATCAGCAGGAGCCCCCGCCCCCGGAACCGCACCCGCGCCAGGGCGTAGGAGGCGGTGACCGCCAGGAACAGGGCGAAGATCACCGTCGTGGCGGCGATGAAGACCGAGTTGAGGACGCTGCGGACGAAGCTGCGGCCTCCCAGCACCGACTCGTAGTTCCGCAGGTCGAAGCTCTCGGGCAGGTAGTTCACCCGGAAGATCGCGGTCCCGGTCTCGAGGCTCGTGAGGATCGCGTAGTAGAAGGGGAAGATCGCGATCAGGCAGATCAGCACGACGACCAGCCAGAACATGATGTTCCAGAACAGTCCCGCCCCGGTCCGGTCCTCGCCCCGGTCGGCGCTCGACAGGACCGCGTAGTAGAACGGGAAGACCACGAGCGACGTGACCGCCAGGAAGGCCGCGAAGTAGGCGAGGTTCAGGAGGAGGCTGCCGGCGAACTCGATCATTTGCTGCGCTCCCCGCTCAGGTCCACTCGGCCCAGCCAGATGTAGAGGAGGACGAAGACGGCGATGATGAGGAACAGCAGCGTGGACTGCGCCGACCCCTCGCCGTAGTCGCCGAACTGCTGGAGGTTCAGGTAGCTGATGACGGACATGGTGACGGTTCCCTCGGACCTCGGCGTCAGCACGTAGATCAGGTCGAAGATCCGGAGCGCGTCCAGCACCCGGAAGATCACCGCCACCATGAGCGCGGGCTTGAGGAGCGGCAGCGTCAGGCGGAAGAAGACCTTGACAGGGTGGATGCCATCGATCCGCGCGGCCTCGTACATGTCGCGCGGGATCATCTGGAGCCCGGCCAGCATGAGGAGCGCCATGAAGGGCGTCGTCTTCCACACGTCCACGATCAGCACCGCGATCATCGCGGTGTCGGGCCGCGCGGTCCAGGCGATCGGCGTGTCGATGATGTTGAGGGCCATCAGGGCGTTGTTGATGATCCCGAACTGGTCGTTGAGCATCCAGCCCCACATCTTCGCCGAGACGATGGTCGGGATCGCCCAGGGGATCAGGATGGCGGCCCGCACGAAGCCGCGGCCCTTGAACTCGGCATTGAGCACGAGGGCCACGAGCAGTCCGAGGATCGTCTCGAGAGAGACCGAGATCAGCGAGAAGCGGACCGTGTTCCAGACCGCGTTCCACCAGTCCGGGTCGGCCAGGACGCCGCGCCATCGGACCTCGCCGTTGTCGCGCACGCGCCAGGTCAGGTAGTTCTCGAAGCCGACCCATTCGGACTGGCCATTGAAGATCGTGTCCGACGTCGCGTCCGTGAACGAGAACATGATCGAGCGGAACAGCGGCCAGGCGGCCACGATGACCAGCATGACGAGCATGGGCGCCAGGAACCAGAAGGCCGCGCGCGCCCGCTGCTGCTGGAGGCTCACCTCCTTGCCGCTGGCCCTTGCGCCCGGTGCGGTGGTGACGGTCGTCGTCATGGCGGCGTTCCTCCCTCGGGGCCGGCATGGGCCGCCGCCGAGGGCGGCAGGGCCCGGGGCTTCGGGACCCGGGCGGCGGAACCGCCCGGGCCAGGTCTCATCCGAGGGAGGTCAATCCTCCATCAGGTCCTCGAGGTCGGCCTCGAGGTCGTCGAGCGCCGTGGCCGAGTCCTCCTCGCCCGACAGCACGCTGTGGACGGCGGTGAAGAACAGCGTTGACACTTCGTTGTAGTCCTGCTGCGCAGGGGCCGAGGGACGCGGCACCGCGTTCTGGAAGACGTCCTGCCACGCCTCGAAGTAGGGGTTGGCGGCCAGCACCTCGGGATCTTGGTAGAGGGACTGGATCGTCGGGAGATTGCCTAGGTTCACGGCACGGAACTTCTGCGCTTCGGCAGACGCGAGGTAGAGAGCGAGGTCGATGGCCGCGTCCTGGTTGTCGCCATAGCGGGACACGGCCATGTTCCAGCCGCCCAGCGTCGCGGCCGACCGCGCGCCTTCCCCTGTGCCTGCGGGCAGGGGCGCCACGTCGAACTTGCCGGCGACCGCGGAGTCCTCCCCCTGGCTGAGCGCGTAGGCGTAGGGCCAGTTGCGCATGAAGACCGCGTTGCCGGTCTGCCAGACACCGCGCGATTCCTCTTCCATGTAAGCCAGCACGCCCTCGGGCGAGATGGTGCCGACCCAGCCCGCCGCCATGTCGAGCGCCGCCGCCGCCTGCTCGTTGTTGACCGAGATCGTGCCGTCGGGTTCGATGATCTGGCCACCGCCGTTGGACTTGATCCATTCCAGCGCGTCGCAGGTCAGGCCCTCGTAGGCGTTGCCCTGGAACACGAAGCCCCACAACTCGGTGTTGCCGGCTTCGCGCTCCTTGTCCTGGATCATCTGCGCGGTGGTCTGCAGCTCCTCCCAGGTGGTCGGGACCGAGGCGCCGTACTTCTCCAGAAGGTCGGTGCGGTAGTAGAGTGCCGGGGCGTCCGTGAAGACCGGCAAGGCCACCAGCTTGCCGTCCACGGTCTGCGACTCGATGATCGAGGGGAAGTTCTGCTCGATGAGCCCAGCCTCGGTGGCGGCCTGGGTCAGGTCGACGAAGTGGTCGGCGAGCTGCGGGGCCCAGATCACGTCGGTCTGGTAGAGATCGATGTCCGGGTTCCCGGCGGCGAGCCAGAGCCGGTACTGGCCGAACTGGTCCGTGGTCGAAGAGGGCATGGGCACGAGCACGGCGTCGTTGCCCGTCCGCTCTTCCCAGGGGGCGACAAGGGCGTCGAAGGTGGAGACGGCGTTGCCGGTCGCGCCAATCACCACCGTCACCTCGACCCCCTGGGCCGTCGCGGCCGAGGCCGACAGCGCCGCCAGCGCCGCCATCACCGACGACCGCAGGACGGCCGCCTTGGTCATGTGGATCATGTTCTTCCTCCCGTTTTTGGCGGTCATCCGCCTTCGTTGTCTTGGTCGGATGCAGGTCGCGCCTCATCCGAAACGTTTCGGAACTCTACTGACGGCATCGCCGTGCCGTCAACAGGTTCGTGATCGTCCCCTGGCTCGTTAACTTACGCCGCTCCTCTCATCCGTCAACGCACGGCTCGCCTCGGAACGCGACGGCACCGGCGCGACCGACCGGCGCTCGATCAGTTGCACCTCGCCGACGAGCTGCAGCCTCTCGAGCGGCGCTCCGTCCACCGCGTCGGCAAGGAGCCGCGCCAGATGCGGCCAGCCGTCCTTCAGCGGGGACCATGTGGCGGTCAGCGGCGTGGCGAAGGCCTCGGCCCGCAGGCCCGGCAGCGCATCGTCGTGGACCACGACCGACACGTCCCCCGGCACGTCCAGCCCCAGCGCCTCCAAGGCCCGCAGCAGCCCCGCCGCAATTCGCGTGCTGCCGCAGACGACGCCGGTCGGCCTGGGTCCCTGCGGTCCCCAGAGCTCGGCCCCGGCCAGGAGCCCCGCCCCCTCGCTCATCGGCCCGAACCGGTGCAGTCCCGCCTCCTCGCGAAGGCCCGCATCCGCCAGCGCCGAGCGGTAGCCCTGCCGCCGCGAGACGGCATAGGTGCGACCCCTTGGCCCGTTCAGGAAGGCGATCCGCCGGTGCCCGGCGTCGATCAGGAGCCGGGTCAGCGTCTCGGCCACGCCACGGTTGTCGATGTCGTAGAAGGGATAGTCGTGCGGCTCCTCGATCCGCCCGTGGATGACGAAGGGAACGCCCGCCTGCCGGAGGAATGCCACCCGCCGGTCCTTGAGCTCCGGGTCGAGCAGCACGAAGCCGTCGATCGCCCCGCCGCTGGTGAGCCGCCGATAGACCTCCACGATGTCGTCCTTGGGATCGGCGATGTGCAGGACGAACTGCCGCCCCAGGCGGGAGAGGTGCTGGGACAGCCCCCCCACGATCTGCACGAACATGGAATCCTCGGGCTCGGGCGGCACGTCCGGCAGCACGAGCCCCAGCATCCCCGACCGTCCCGTGACCAGCCGCCGCGCCGAGACGTTGGGCTGGTAGCCCAGCTCGCGCGCCGCCGCCTGGACCCGCTCGCGCGTGGTCTCGGATACGTCGGAATGGTTGTTGAGCGCCCGGCTCACCTGCGTGACCGAGAGCCCCAGGTGACGGCTCAGGTCCCGGAGCGTCGTCATGGTCGCCTCCCCCGAGGCCGGCAGGTCGGAGACCCGGCCCCAGGGCCATCCTGCCGATCCGAAACGTTTCGGGCAAGCGTCCGTGTGTCAGCCCGGACATATGCCGTGGCCGACGACCAATAATGGAGCCAGCGACCCACGATTCGTCCGGGCAGCGGCCAGGATCCCGGCAGCGGATTCCGAACCGGCTCCCGCAGCGGACCGGCCCAGCGTGTGAGCACCCCTTCGGCGGCCCAGCCGCCCAGCGGGTGCGCGAGCCCCGCAAGGTGGTGCCCGGTCACCGCCGCGACGAACCCGCCCACCGGCCGCTCCCGATGGCCGGGCCTCGGCCGCGCTACGCTCCGAGCTCCCGCAGCACGTCCCTCAGGCCGGCCCGCCAGTCGGGGCGCGCGATCCCGAAGGCCCGCTCCAGCGACGCGCCGCTCATGCGGGAGTTGAGCGGCCGCTTCGCCAGCGTCGGCCAGGCGCTGGTCGGGATCGGGTTCACCCGGCGGGGCAGCCCCGCCTCCTCCATGATCGCCCGCGCAAAGTCCGCCCAGCTCACGTCCGGCGAGCCGGAGAGATGGTGCGTCCCCCCTTCGGCGCCGTCCGTCAGCGCCCGCGCGATCCCCAGGCAGGCGTCGGCGATGGCCGCCGCCGGAGTGGGCCCGCCGACCTGATCGTCCACGACGTCGACCGCCTCCCGCTCGCGCCCGAGCCGGAGCATGGTCTTCACGAAGTTCGCCCCATGGGCCGAGAAGACCCAGGACGTCCGCAGGATCACATGGCGGCCGCCCGCGTGGCGCACCCCCTCCTCGCCGAGGAGCTTCGTGCGTCCGTAGGCGTTCCGCGGCGCGACGGGGCTCTCGGGCGTGAACGCGTCCGTTCCCTGCCCGTCGAAGACGTAGTCGGTGGAGACATGGACGAAGGGCACCCCCTTCCGCGCCGCCGCGAGCGCCATGGCGAAGGGCGCCTCGCCGTTCACCACGCGCGCGGCGTCCTCCTCGCTCTCGGCCTTGTCCACGGCGGTCCAGGCGGCGGCGTTCACCACCGCGTCCACCTCGGCCGACAGGACCGCCTCGGCGCAGTCTCCCGGCTGCATGAGGTCCGCCGCTTCGCGCCCGAGGGACGTGACCGTCACGTCATCCGGCGCGTGCCGCAGGATCTCGGTCGCGACTTGCCCCGTCTTGCCGAAGAGGAGGACCCTCATCCCGCGACGGGCTCGACCGCGGTGCCCAGCCGTTGCCCGACCCCTTCGCGCGAGAGCAGCGGCCGCCACCAGTCCTCGTTGCGCAGATACCAGTCCACGGTGCGCCGCAGCCCCTCCTCCAGCGTCACCGAGGGCCGCCAGCCCAGCTCCTCGCGGATACGCGATGGGTCGATGGCGTAGCGCGCGTCATGCCCGGGCCGGTCCTGCACGAAGGCGATCAGCCTCTCGTGTGGCCCGCCCTCCGGCCGCATCTCGTCCAGGAGCCGGCAGATCACCCGCACGAGGTCGATGTTGCGCGCCTCGTTCTCGCCGCCGATATTGTAGCTCCGGCCGACTTCGCCCCGCTCCAGCACCGTCAGCAGCGCGTCCGCGTGGTCCTCGACATAAAGCCAGTCGCGCACGTTCTCGCCCTTCCCGTAGACCGGGATGGGACGCCCGTGCAGCGCGTTCAGGATCACCACGGGGACCAGCTTCTCCGGGAAGTGGAACGGCCCGTAGTTGTTCGAGCAGTTGGTCAGCAGCACCGGCAACCCATAGGTCTCGTGCCAGGCGCGCACGAGATGATCCGACGCCGCCTTGGTCGCCGAATAGGGCGAGCGGGGGTCGTAGGGCGTCTCCTCGGTGAACTGCCCCGCCACGCCCAGGCTCCCGAACACCTCGTCGGTCGAGACGTGGTGGAACCGGAACCCCTCGGGCCTCCCCTCCCGCAGCCAATGGGCCCGCGCGGCCTCCAGCAGGTTGAAGGTCCCGAGCACGTTCGTCTCGACGAAGGCGCCGGGCCCGTCGATGGAGCGGTCCACGTGGCTCTCGGCCGCGAGGTGCAGCACGGCATCCGGCCGGTGCGCCGCGAGGATGCGGTCCAGCGCGCCCCGGTCCCGCAGGTCCGCGTGCTCGAACGCGTAGAGCGGCGAGCTGCCCACCGAGGCGACGTTGGCGAGGTTGGCCGCGTAGGTCAGCGCGTCGAGGTTGACGACCTCGTGCCCCCGCGACACCGCCAGCCGCACCACCGCCGACCCGATGAACCCGGCTCCGCCCGTGACGAGGAGCTTCATGGTCGGCCCTACTGCCCGATGCGCGCGGACCACGCCACGCGGCAGGAAGATCGTCAGGACGCCGAGCGCCGGCAGCCAGGCGCAGATGCGATAGACGAACTCGATCCCGTGGGCGTCGGCCAGGGCCCCCAGGGCCGCCGCCGCGAGGCCGCCCATCCCGAAGGCGAGCCCGAAGAAGATGCCGTTGATGAGGCCCACGCGCCCCGGCACCAGCTCCTGCGCGAAGACGAGGATCGCCGGGAAGGCCGAGGCGATCACGATGCCGATGACCAGCGTCAGCGCCACCGACCCCCAGAGGTTCGCGTAGGGAAGCATCAGCGTGAAGGGCAGCACCCCCAGGATCGATACCCAGATCACCGCCAGGGGTCCGATGCGGTCCCCGATGGGCCCGCCCACCATCACCCCCAGCGCCATCGCCCCCAGGAACACGAAGAGCATGAGCTGCGACTGCTGCGCCGTCAGCCCGAACCTCTCGATCACGTAGAAGGTGTAGAAGGACGACAGCGACGAGGTGTAGGCGTTCTTGGTGAAGACGAGGATGCCCAGCACCACGAGCGCGCCCAGCACCCGTCCCTTCGGCAGCGCCGTGCCCTCCGCGGCGCGGGCCGCGCGGGCCGCCGGCTTGGGCCGTGTCCGGTGCCACTCCGCCACGCGCCAGAGGATCGCGATGCCCAGGGCCGCACCGATGGTGAAGAACATCAGGCTCGGCCGCCCGAAGGGCGCCACGATGAAGGCGGCGAGCAGCGGCCCGACCGCATGGCCGACGTTGCCGCCCACCTGGAACACGCTCTGCGCGGTCCCATACCGCCCGCCCGAGGCGGCGCGGGCGATCCGCGACGCCTCGGGGTGGAAGATCGAGGAGCCTACCCCGATCAGCATCGCCCCCAGGATCAGCACCGGATAGCTCGGCGCCTTGGCGAGCACGACGATGCCCACCAGGGTGGACGCCATGCCGAGCGGCAGGGCCAGCGGCAGCGGCCGCTTGTCCGTCACCACGCCCACGAAGGGCTGGAGCAGCGAGGCCGTCACCGTGAAGGCGAAGGTCAGGAACCCGATCTGCGCGTAGCTCAGCCGGAATTCCTCCTCGAGCAGCGGATAGATCGCCGACACGAGGCTTTGCATGATGTCGTTGATGCAGTGGCAGAGGGCCACGCCCCCCAGCACAGCCCAGACCGTCGCCTGGGCCGAGGCCCTCAGGCCCCCCGTCGCCGCCGTCATGGCCCGCGCCCCCGTTCGTGACTCCGCAGGCCGCGCTACGCCCCCTCACCGGGCGTTGCAAGGGGGAAGGCGGCCCGGCCCTCCCCCGCTCGTGCCGTCAGGCCTGGCCGCCCTTGCGCCCCGCCTCCGCCGCGCGGGCGCGGTCGTTGGCGAAGTTCCCGCCCGAGGCCTCGCCGCCCTTGCGTCCGGCGGCGGCGGCCCGCGCCGGATCGTTCTTGAAGTTCCCGCCGGACGCCTTGCCGCCCTTGCTGGCGATGGCGCGCTGCTTCTCCCGGTCCATCGCCGCGAAGCCCCGAGGCGCGCTGCCGGTGCCCTGCTGGTTGGTCGCCATGATCCTTCTCCTTGATCGGCCCCAGTCTGAGGACCGAACCGGGAGGCGTCGCTATTGTTCCCCGCCCGCTCGCCGGCAGCGCCCCTTCGCTGCGGCAGGGCGGGCCACCCACGAAAAAGGCCCGCGACCTTGCGGCGCGGGCCCAGCTTCGTCCTGCGGGGGCGCGTCGTCAGCCGACGATCTCGAGCCCGGAGAAGAAGAACGCGATCTCCTCGCGCGCCGTCTCGGGCGCGTCCGAGCCGTGGACGCTGTTCTCGCCCACCGATTCCGCGAACTCGGCGCGGATGGTGCCGGGCGCTGCGTCCTTGGGGTTGGTCGCGCCCATCACCTGGCGGTTCTTCTGCACGGCGCCCTCGCCCTCGAGGACCTGCACCACGACCGGGCCCGAGGCCATGAACTCGGTCAGCTCGCCAAAGAACGGACGCTCCTTGTGGACGGCGTAGAACTGCTGGGCCTGGTCCACGCTCAGGCGGATGCGCTTCTGGGCGACGATGCGGAGGCCCGCCTCCTCGAACTTGGCGTTGATCTTGCCGGTCAGGTTGCGGCGGGTCGCGTCGGGCTTGATGATGGAAAGCGTGCGCTCGGTGGCCATGGATGACATCCTTCAGGCCCGGGCCCCGTGCCCAGGCGTCCGGGCGCGCCGTTAGCATGGCGTCCGGCGACCGGAAACCCCTTACTCGGGGTCGCGCTCCGCCTGGACCGCGCCGGCGACCGGCTGCATCCAGGGCTCGCGCCGGACGATCCATCCCTCCCGCTGCGGCACGAGGCCGATCGGCGGGTCGTCGAGCGTTCCGAGCAGGAGCTCGGCGTGGTGCGCGCTCAGATGCACGACGCGCGAGCCGCAGGTGGGGCAGAAGCTCCGCCCCCGGAAGGTCGAGAGCGTCCCGGTCACCGTCACCGCCCCCAGCGGCCAGTCGCCGTAATACAGGCCCAGGCCCCCCGAGGCCTTCCGGCAGTCCTCGCAGTGGCAGAGGCCGACGACCCTCGGCTCGCCCCGCGCCTCGTAGCGGACGGCGCCGCAGAGGCAGCCCCCCAGCCGCACGGCCTCGGCTGGCTTTGGGCCCGGGCCGTCGGGGACCGGCTGCGGCGCGGGACCGGGGTCGGGCTCCGGCTCGGGGAGCGGCGGCGTCCCCGGCGCCATCCGGTCGGGCGTCCGCCGCGCCTCGGGACGGGCCTCGGCCCAGGTCGGATCGGCCGTCACCGTCGCCCCGCCCCGCGCCGTCATCGCGCGCGGCAAGACCGGATCGCGCCGCCAGGCGCCTCTCTTGGCCCGAACACCGTCCATGGCGATCCCCTCTGCGCACCGCACCGTGCCAGGGAGGAACCCGCAGTCGCCCACCCGAGTTCCGGCCCGCCCCTGCGGTTGACGGCACCAGACTGTTGCGGCAGAGGACACGGATGCTCCGCCTCGACGACATCTCCTACTCGGTCGAGGGACGCCCCCTCATCGAGCACGCCTCCGCCACCATCCCCACCGGCCACAAGGTCGGGCTCGTGGGCCGCAACGGCACGGGCAAGACCACCCTCTTCCGCCTGATCCGGGGCGAGCTCACGCTCGACACCGGCACCATCGAGGTCCCCCGTGGCGCCCGCATCGGCGGCGTCGCGCAGGAGGTCCCGGGCAACGAGGTCTCCCTCCTCGACACGGTCCTCGCCGCCGACACCGAGCGCGCCTCGCTGCTGGACGAATCCCACCACGCGACCGACCCCCACCGCATCGCCGAGATCCAGACCCGCCTCGCCGACATCGACGCCTGGTCCGGCGAGGCGCGGGCGACCGGCATCCTCAAGGGCCTGGGCTTCACCGACGAGGAGACGCGGATGCCCTGCTCCGCCTTCTCCGGCGGCTGGCGGATGCGCGTGGCTCTCGCGGCCGTCCTCTTCGCCCAGCCCGACCTCCTCCTCCTCGACGAGCCCACGAACTACCTCGACCTCGAAGGCGCGCTCTGGCTGGAGAGCTACCTCGTCAAGTATCCCCACACCGTCCTGATCGTCTCCCACGACCGGGAGCTGCTCAACCGCTCCGTCACCGGCATCCTCCACCTGTCGGAGAGGAAGCTCACCTACTGGAACGGCCCCTACGACCAGTTCGCGCGGCAACGGGCCGAGCAGCGCGCCAACCTCCTTGCCCAGTCCAAGAAGCAGGAGGAGCGCCGCGCCCACCTCCAGGCCTTCGTGGACCGCTTCAAGGCCAAGGCCTCCAAGGCCAAGCAGGCCCAGTCGCGCGTGAAGATGCTGGCGAAGATGGAGACGATCCGCCTCCCCGAGGACGAGGCCCGCACCGTCTTCACCTTCCCCAAGCCCGAGGAGCTGTCGCCCCCGATCATCACGACCGAGGACGCGGCGGTCGGCTACGGCAACCACATCGTCCTCCATGGGCTGGACCTGCGCATCGACCAGGACGACCGCATCGCGCTCCTCGGCCGCAACGGCGAGGGCAAGACGACGCTCGCCAAGATGCTGTCCGACCGGCTGCCCATCGCGCGCGGTCGGATGACGCGGTCGAACAAGCTCCGCATCGGCTTCTTCGCCCAGCATCAGGTGGACGAGCTGCACGTCGACGAGACGCCGCTCCAGCACCTCCAGCGCCTCCGCCCCGACGAGCACCAGTCAAAGCTCCGCGCCCGCCTCGCCGGGTTCGGGCTCCAGGCCGCGCAGGCCGAGACCGTCGTCGCCCGCCTCTCCGGCGGCCAGAAGGCGCGGCTGTCGCTCCTCCTAGCGACCATCGACGCGCCGCAGCTCCTCATCCTCGACGAGCCTACCAACCACCTCGACATCGAATCGCGCGAGGCCCTGGTCGAGGCGCTCGCCGCCTACAACGGCGCGGTGATCCTGGTCAGCCACGACATGCACCTCCTCAGCATGGTGGCCGACCGACTCTGGCTCGTGAAGGCCGGGCGCGTCCGCCCCTACGACGACGACCTCGAGGCCTACCGCGCGATGCTCCTCGCCGGCGACAAGCCCGCCGAGAAGGTGCCCGAGCGGCCCAAGCCCCTCCGCCCCTCCCGCGACGCGATCCTCGCGCTCCGCGCCGAGGTCCGCAGATGCGAGGACCGCCTGGCCAAGATCAACGACATGCGGGACAAGCTGGCCTCCAAGCTCGCCGACCCGGAACTCTACGAGGACGCCCGCAAGGGCGAGCTCGAGACCTGGAACCGCAAATACGCCGAGGTCATGGACGGCCTCCACCGCGCCGAGGCGCTGTGGATGCAGGCGCAGGAGAAGCTGGACGAGGCCGAGGCGGCCTAGGATCGGGTTCACCCCGCCACTCACGCCTGCCACGCACCCGATGCCACCACGGCCCTGGTCCGTCGAGGGCTTGTCCCAAGCCGGCGTCGCTCGCCCCAAGGGGGGTGCACCGGGACGGACCACGCGCGCGTGCCGCGGGAGTTCCCGGCAATCGCACCCGCGCTGTCACCACCCCGTAGGGTGCGCTTCAGCGCACCTTACCTGATTCGCAGTCCACGCCCTTACCACGTCTCGGCGGGGTGTTGCGTTGCCCCCCTTGGGGCACCGCACGCCCGGGTAACGCCTCGTTAACCCCGCCCTGCGAATCTCCCCCCCGAAC
>NZ_KK088592.1 GCF_000600335.2 Rubellimicrobium mesophilum DSM 19309
GTGTCTGATGCGGATCAGGATGCCGGAGCGGGGTTAACGAGCGGTAAACGCGGCGTTCGGTGGGGGGTGGGGCGACGCAACACCCCGGGGGCAAGGGGTTGATCCGGCGAGGGAAGTCGGCCGACGGGGGTGTTGCGTGGCCCCCTGGCGGCGAGGACCGGAATGTCCCGCTGGCAGAGCGAATCAGTGCCGCCGGCCCAGGCGGGGCCTTCAAACGACAAGGGCCGCGCCTGGGGAGGCGCGGCCCTGTCGGGTCATGGAGGCGGGGTCACTCGGCCGGGACGGCCAGCTCCTCCTGCGCGAGCGGATGCGCGAGGTGGGGGAGCATCTCCTTGGGACAGACCTGCAGGAACTGGCCCAGGGAGGTCGCCCAGTCGGAGAGGAGCTCGGCCGCGCGGCGGGAGCCGGTCTCATGCTGGTGGCGCTCCACGAGGGAACGGAGCTCGTTCTCCCAGTGCGGGACCGTCACTGGGCAGGTGACGAGGGACTCCGTGTTCAGGAGGCCCCGCGCCTTGCCCTCGGGGTCCCAGACATAGGCCATGCCCCCGGTCATGCCGGCGCCGAAGTTGGCGCCGATGCGGCCGAGGATCACCGCGACGCCCCCGGTCATGTATTCACAGCCGTTGGTGCCGCAGCCCTCGACCACCACCGACGCGCCCGAGTTGCGGACGGCGAAGCGCTCTCCGGCCCGCCCCGACGCGAAGAGGAAGCCCCCCGTCGCGCCGTAGAGGACGGTGTTGCCGATGATGGTGTTCTCGGCGGCCACCAGCGGCGAGGCCATCGCTGGCTTGACCACGATGGTGCCGCCCGAGAGGCCCTTGCCGACGTAGTCGTTGGCCTCGCCCGCGACCTCGATCTTGAGGCCGGGGGCGGCGAAGGCGCCGAGCGACTGGCCGGCGGAGCCGGTGAGCTTGATCGTCAGGTGGTCGGGCTGGAGGCCGTTCCGCATCCCGAAGCGCTTGACGATGTGCGAGCTGACGCGGGTGCCAATGGTGCGGTCTGTGTTCCGCACGGCGTAGGCGAGCTGCATCTTCTCCCCGTCCTGCAGGAAACGCTCGGCGTCCTTGACGATCTCGGCGTCCAGCGTGTCCGGCACGGCGTTGCGGGGCTTGGCGCGGTCGAAGACCGTCGTCCGCGCGCCGTCCACGGTGATGAGGAGCGGGTTGAGGTCGAGGTCGTCGAGGTGCGTGGAGCCGCGCGAGACCTGCGTGAGGAGGTCGGCGCGGCCGATGACCTCGTCGAGGCTGCGGGCGCCGATGGAGGCGAGGATCTCGCGCACCTCGGTGGCGTAGAAGGTGATGAGGTTCACCACCTTGTCGGCCGTGCCGGTGAACTTGGCGCGGAGACGCTCGTCCTGGGTGCAGACGCCCACCGGGCAGGTGTTCGACTGGCACTGGCGGACCATGATGCAGCCCATGGCGATCAGGGCGGCGGTGCCGATGCCGTATTCCTCGGCGCCCATCATGGCGGCCATGACGATGTCGCGGCCGGTGCGGAGACCCCCGTCCGTCCGCAGCGTGACGCGGCCGCGGAGGTTGTTCATCGACAGGACCTGATGCGCCTCGGTCAGGCCCATCTCCCAGGGGAGGCCGGCATACTTGATGGACGTGGCCGGGGAGGCCCCGGTGCCGCCGTTGTGGCCCGAGATGAGGATGACGTCGGCCTTGGCCTTGGCCACGCCCGCCGCGATCGTGCCGACGCCGCTGCTCGACACCAGCTTCACCGTCACCTTGGCGCGCGGGTTGATCTGCTTTAGGTCGTAGATGAGCTGGGCGAGGTCCTCGATCGAGTAGATGTCGTGGTGCGGCGGCGGGCTGATGAGCGTCACGCCGGGGGTGGAGTGGCGAAGCCGCGCGATCAGGGCCGTGACCTTCATGCCGGGAAGCTGGCCGCCCTCGCCGGGCTTGGCGCCCTGGGCCACCTTGATCTCCAGCTCCTCGCAGGCGTTGAGGTATTCCGCCGTGACGCCGAAGCGGCCCGACGCGACCTGCTTGATCTTGGCCGAGGGATTGTCGCCGTTGGACTCGGGCGTGAAGTGCGCCGGGTCCTCGCCGCCCTCGCCGGAGTCGGACTTGGCACCGATCCGGTTCATGGCGACGTTGAGGGTCTTGTGCGCCTCGGGCGAGAGGGCGCCGAGCGACATCCCCGGCGTGACGAAGCGCTTGCGGATCGCGGTGATGCTTTCCACCTGCTCGATGGGGATGGGGTTGCCCAGCGGCTTGATGGCCAGCAGGTCCCGCAGGTGGATCGGCGGGTTGGACTGCATGGCCTTGGCATACTGCTGCCAGATCTCGTAGGAGGCCCGGTCGCAGGCGGTCTGCATCAGGTGCATGGTCGTGGCTTCCCAGGCGTGCTTCTCGCCCGAGCGCCGCGCCTTGTAGAAGCCACCGATGGGGAGGAGGCCGGTCGGGCCGTGCCAGCCCTTGGCGTGGGACCTCCTCGATCTTCCGCTGGAGGCCGATGAGGCCGATGCCGGAGATGCGCGAGTGCATCCCGGGGAAGTATTCGGCGCACATGGCGCGGCTCAGGCCCACGGCCTCGAAGTTGAGGCCGCCCCGGTAGGAGGAGATCACCGAGATGCCCATCTTGGACATGATCTTGAGGAGGCCCGCGTCCACCGCCGCGCGGTAGCGGCGCATGGCGTCCACGAGGGTGCCGTCGAGGAGGCCGCGCGCGATGCGGTCGGCGATGGAGTCCTGCGCGAGGTAGGCGTTCACCGTGGTCGCGCCCGAGGAGATGAGGACCGCGAAGTAATGCGGGTCGATGCACTCCGCGCTGCGGACGTTGAGCGAGGTGAAGGTGCGCAGGCCCTTGCGGGTGAGCCAGCTATGGACGGCGCTGGTGGCGAGGATCATCGGCATCGGGACCTTGGTGGCGTCCTGATGCTCGTCGGTGAGGACGATGTGCGAGGCGCCGGAGCGGACGGCGTCCTCGGCCTCGGCGCGGATGCGCTCCAGGCCCTGCCGCAGGGCGTCGGGACCGGGGAGGAAGGCGCAGTCGATGAAGGCCACCTGCGCGCCGAAGGTCTCGACCATGACGTCGAACTCGGCGTTGGCGATGAACGGCGATTCAAGGACGAGGATCTCGGTCTGCGAGGAGTCCTCGTCGAGCACGTTCTTGAGGTTGCCGAAGCGGGTCTTGAGCGACATCACCCGGCCCTCCCGCAGGGAGTCGATGGGCGGGTTCGTGACCTGGCTGAAGTTCTGGCGGAAGTAGTGCGAGAGCGGACGGTAGACGGCCGAGAGCACGGCGGCGGGCGTGTCGTCGCCCATGCTCGCGATCAGCTCCTTGCCGTCCTCGGCCATGGGGCGAGGACCTGCTCCAGCTCCTCGACCGAGTAGCCGGCGGCGATCTGGCGGCGGCGGAGCTCCTCGCCCGCGAAGAGCGCCTTTTCCGGCACGTCGCGCAGGAGGGCGTTGAGGTCCACGACCTTCTCGACCCATTGCGAGAAGGGCTGCGAGGCGGCGAGGCGGTCCTTGATCTCCACGTCGTGGTAGAGGCGGCCCTCCTCCATGTCGACGGCGATCATCTGGCCGGGACCGAGCGCGCCCTTCTCTCGGACGTTCCTTTCCTCGACGGGGACCATGCCCGCCTCGGAGCCGGCGACGAGGAGGCCATCCGTCGTGACGACGTAGCGCAGCGGGCGGAGGCCGTTGCGGTCGAGGCCGCCGCAGACCCAGCGGCCGTCGGTCATGGCGAGCGCGGCGGGGCCGTCCCAGGGCTCCATGATCGAGTTGCAGTAGGCGTACATGTCCTGCCAGGCCTTCGGCATCTCGCCGGTCATCTTGGACCAGGCCTCGGGGACGAGGATCGTCTTGGCCATGGGGGCGGAGCGGCCGGCGCGGACCAGGGCCTCGAACACCGAGTCGAGGGCGCCCGAGTCGGAGGTGCCGGAGGGGATGATCGGCTTGATGTCCTCGGCCATCTCGCCGAAGGCGTCGGAGCTCATGCGGATCTCGTGCGACCGCGTCCAGTTCACGTTGCCCTTGAGCGTGTTGATCTCGCCGTTGTGGGCGAGCATCCGGAAGGGCTGCGCGAGCGCCCATTGCGGGAAGGTGTTGGTGGAGTAGCGCTGGTGGAAGATGGCGAAGGCGCTCTCGAACCGCTCGTCCTGCAGGTCGGGGTAGAAGGTCGCGACCTGCTCGGCCAGCATCATCCCCTTGTAGATGATCGAGCGGCAGGAGAGCGAGGCGAGGTAGAGGTTCACCTGCGCGGCGACGGCCGCCTTCTCGATGCGGCGGCGGATGATGTAGAGCTCGCGCTCGAACTCCTCGGTGCTGAGGGGCTTCTCGCAGCGGATGAGGATCTGCTCGATCTCGGGGCGCGTGGCGTTGGCCTTCTCGCCGAGGACCGAGATGTCCACGGGGACGTGGCGCCAGCCGTAGATGTAGTGGCCCATGCGGAGGACCTCGGACTCGACGATGGTCCGGCAGCGCTCCTGCGCGGCGAAGTCGGTGCGGGGCAGGAAGACCTGGCCCACGGCGATGAGCTTGTCCAGCGCGGGCTCGTGCCCCGTCCGGCGGACCTGGTCGTAGAAGAAGCGCACGGGGATCTGGACATGGATGCCCGCGCCGTCGCCGGTCTTGCCGTCGGCGTCCACCGCGCCCCGGTGCCAGACCGCCTGGAGCGCCTGGATGCCCTTCTCGACCACGCCCCGCGACGGCTTGCCCTCGATGGAGACCACGAGGCCCACGCCGCAGGAGGCGTGCTCGTCGTCGGCCTTGTAGAGCGAGTGCTCGTGCATCCAGGCGCGCTTCGCTTCCTCGGCCTTGACCCAGGAGTCGTCGTAGGTGGTCGTCATGGGTCATCTCCTTCGATGAAGGGGTTGTGCTGTTCGTAGTCGGCCCGCGTCTTGCGCGGGTGGTCGCCGGCGAGCCTGGCCGACTCCATGGCGCGGTCGACGTAGATCTCGGACCGGAGCGGCCAGTCCTTCGCCTCGTCGAAGAGGCCGGGCATCAGCTCATAGCCGGCGTCCCGAGGCTCGCCCTTCTCGTCCTGGTCGCGGAACCAGAGATGCGTGCCGCAGGCGGGGCAGAAGCCGCGCCGGGCGAAGGGGGAGCTCTGGAACTCCCGCGCCTCGCCCGTCACGACCACCGAGGCGGCCGGCGCGGTGAAGCAGAGGAAGAGGCCCCCGCTCCAGCGCTGGCACATCCGGCAATGGCAGGCGCCGACGCGGGGGTCGTGCTCGCCCTCGACGCGGATGGCGACGGCGCCGCAGAGGCAGCGGCCCTCCATCAGCCCTGCCCTCCCGGGACCGGCGACATCAGCGGCGCGTCGTTGGACGACATGACCTCGTTGCAGCCATACTTGGGGTTGACCGAGAGGAAGCCGCGCTCGCCGGGGCGGATGAACTCCTTGGGCGTGTCGTCGACCTCCTCCACGTCCTCGCCCACGACGACGCTGCTCTGGCCGGACAGGAACATCCGCCAGTCGCGGCTCACGTATTCGCTGCCCGTGCCGCGCCAGACCTCGGAGCCGTCGGGGGCGTAGGCGGTGATCGCGTATTCGGTGCGGTCGAGCGTCACGCCGTCGATGGTCGTCGTCTCGCCCGTGAGCTTGTCGTAGCCCACGTAGCGGGTCGGGCCGATCTGGTCGGAGTTGGTCGTGAAGTCCCAGTGGTCCTCGCCCTTGGAGAGGAGGTCGTCGAAGTTGGCGGGATCGGCCGGGTTCGGGGCCAGGAATTCGCTGTGCTGCGACAGGACGTGAAAGGATTCCACCCATTCGGTCTGGCCGTCGATGGCGCCGAAGTAGGTCACGCCCCCCTCGTCCATGTCGACGCGGCGCTGCCAGCCGGCGGGGTCGTTCTCGCAGGTGAAGTGGTGGGACACCGTGCAGGAGGACATCTGCACGGTGAGGTAGGCCGTGCAGCCCGCCGGGGGCTGGAAGGTCTGGCCGGGCTGGGACTGCTGCGGAGCGGCCTCCTGCGCGAGGGCGGGGGCGGCGAGGGCCAGCAGGGGGAGGAGAGCGAGGCGACGCATCGGGATCGGGTCCTTTGGAGCGGTTGGGCGGGCCCAGATGGCCCTGCCCCGCGTCCCCTGTCGAGGAACGTTTGCCTTACTCGGCGGCGACGGCGGTCGCGCTCTGGTTCAGGTAGCTGAGGATCGCGCCCGCGCAATCGCGGCCGTCGCGGATCGCCCAGACCACGAGGCTCGCGCCACGGACGATGTCGCCGGCCGCGAAGACGCCGTCGAGCGAGGTCTGGCCGGAGCCGAACTGGGCGCGGATCGTGCCCCAGCGGGTGACCTCGAGGCCGGGCGTGGCCCAGAGCGCGGGGAGCGGCTCGGGCTCGAAGCCCAGCGCCTTGACCACGAGGTCGGCGCCTTCGAGGACGACCTCGCCCATCGGCTCGGGCGAGCGGCGGCCCGTGGTGTCGGGGGCGCCGAGGCGCATCCGCTGGACCTTCACGCCCTCGACCGCGTCGCCGACGAAGCCCTCGGGGGCGGAGAGCCAGACGAACTCCACGCCCTCCTCCTCGGCGTTGGCGACCTCGCGCTGGGACCCGGGCATGTTGGCGCGGTCGCGGCGGTAGAGGCACTTCACCGAGGCCGCGCCCTGGCGGATGGCGGTGCGGACGCAATCCATGGCGGTATCGCCGCCGCCGATGACGACGACGCGCTTGCCGGAGGCGTCGAGCTCCCCGGAGTCGAACTCGGGCACCTCGTCGCCGAACTGCTTGCGGTTCGAGGCGGTGAGATAGTCGATGGCGCGGACGATGCCGCGCGCCTGCGAGCCCTCGCCCTCGATGTCGCGCGACTTGTAGACGCCGGTGGCGATGAGGACGGCGTCGTGGCGGCCCCGGATGGCGTCGAAGGTGAGCGTCTCGCCCACGTTGCAGTCGAGGACGAACTCCACGCCGCCGTCGCGGAGCTGGTCGATGCGGCGCATGACCACGTCCTTCTCGAGCTTGAAGCCCGGGATGCCGTAGGTCAGGAGGCCCCCGGCGCGGTCGTGGCGGTCGTAGACGGTGACCTGCAGGCCGGCGCGGCGCAGCGTGTCGGCGGCGGCGAGGCCCGCCGGGCCCGCGCCGATGATGCCGACGGACTCGGGACGCTCCTGCGCCGGGCGGATGGGCTTCACCCAGCCCTGGTTCCAGGCGTTGTCGGTGATGTAGCGCTCCACCGAGCCGATGGTGACGGTGCCGTGGCCCGCCTGCTCGATGACGCAGTTGCCCTCGCAGAGGCGGTCCTGCGGGCAGATGCGGCCCGTGAACTCCGGGAAGTTGTTGGCGGCCTGCGCGATCTCGTAGGCCTCCTGCAGGCGGCCTTCGGCGGTAAGGCGCAGCCAGTCGGGGATGTTGTGGTAGACCGGGCAATGGGCTTGGCAGTAGGGCACGCCGCATTGCGAGCAGCGCGAGGCCTGCTCGGCCGCCTTGGGCTGGGCGAAGTCGCCGTAGATCTCCAGGAAGTCGAGGCGGCGCGCCTCGGCGGGCCGCTTCTGCGGCATGTCGCGGCCGACGGTGACGAACTTGAGCATCTTCTCGACGGCCACGGCGCATCCTCCTGACGCAGGGTCGGAATGCGCAATACGGCAGGGCCGCTGACATAGCAAGTCAGCAATGCTGACCTAAATGGAGGATTCCTGCCGCGGAGGCCCGGGTCTAACGGCGGAACTCGCCTCTTATTAGGTCAGCTTTTATTCCCTATATTCTCAGAACCCCAAGGAAAGAAGGGCGAAGGCCACCACGCCCACGACGATTCGCCACCAGCCGAAGAAGGCGAACCCGTGCCGGGTGAGGTAGGCCAGCAGCCAGCGGACCACGAGGAGGCCGCTCAGGAAGGCGACCGCGAAGCCGATGGCGATCAGGCCGATGTCGTCGGCGTTGAGCTGGTCGCGGCTCTCGTAGAGGTCGAGGGCCACGGCGGCGCCCATGGTGGGCAGCGACAGGAAGAACGAGAACTCGGCGGCGGCGCGCCGGGTCGTCCCGAGGAGCAGCGCGCCGACGATGGTCGCGCCTGAGCGGGACACGCCGGGCACCAGCGCGAGGCACTGGAAGAGGCCGATCCCGAAGGCGGTGCGGAGCGGCAGGTGGTCGGCCTGGTCGTAGCGGGGGCGCAGCGCCATGCGGTCGATGAGGAGGAGGACGATGCCGCCCAGGACCAGCATGACGGCGATCAGGCGCGGCGTCTCGAAGAGCACCGTCTTGATGAAGTCGTGCAGCAGGAGGCCCAGCACGGCGGCAGGCAGGAAGGCCACGAGCACGGTCAGGATGAAGCGCCGCGCCTCGGGGTCGCGGGGCGCCCGCCCGAAGGCCCAGGCGAGCTTGCCGGCGTAGAGCACGACGATGGCCAGGATGGCGCCGAGCTGGATCACCACCTCGAAGGCCTGGCCCGCGCTCTGGAAGCCGAGGAAGTGGCTGGCGAGCAGCAGGTGGCCGGTCGAGGAGACGGGGATGAACTCGGTCGCGCCCTCGAGCAGGCCGAGGGCGGCGGCCGTGACGGCCTCTGGCAGGGTCATGGCGGATCCTGTCAGGCGCGCAGGTTGCGCGCGGATTCCTGGATGGCCGCGTATTGCCCCGAGGGGCGGAAGCGCCACAGGTAGTCGGGCAGCACCGATTCCATGGCGGTCGGCGCGATCCCCAGCGCCTCGAAGCCGGGGGCGCGGCCCGTGGCCACGTTGGGCGACCGGAGCGAGGCGACCTGGTCGCGGGTCACGGGCAGGGGCGCGAGGCCACCGGTGACGGTGCGTCCGGCCTCGAACACGGTCCCCATGAGGCTGCCGAGCCAGAAGGGCAGGCCGATCACCGGGCGGCGGCGACGGATGACGCCGAGCATCCGCTGCATGAGCTCGCGGAAGGTCGCGACCTCGGGGCCGCCGAGCTCGTAGATGCCGGGCGCGGCGCGGCCGTTGACGCCCAGCGCGGCGGCGGCGGCCACGTCGTCCACCCAGACCGGCTGGAAGGCGGTGTCGGCGCCGATCACGGGCAGGACCGGCCCGCGCGAGGCCATGGTGGCGAAGCGGTTGAAGAAGTTGTCCTCCTGCCCGAACATGATCGAGGGGCGCAGGATCACGGCATGGGGCATGTGTTCGAGGACGGCCTGCTCGCCTTGCGCCTTGGAGCGGGCGTATTCGCTGCGGCCCTGGAGGTCGGCGCCCAGCGCCGAGACGTGGACGAGGCGGCGGACCCCCTGGTCGAGGCAGAGGCGCGCGACGCGGGCGGCGGCGTCCACGTGGATCGCCTGGAAGCTGTTGCGGCCCTTACGGTCGAAGGTGCCCACGCAGTTCACGGCGGCGTCGGCGCCCGAGAGGACCGCGCGGACCGATTCGTCGTCGCGGATGTTGCAGGCGACGGGGACGACCTGGCCGACATGGCCGTACATCCGCACGAAGCCGGCGAGGTTGGGGTCGCGGACGGCGACGCGGACGCGCCACCCCTCCTTGGCGAGGCGGCGGGCGACGTAGCGCCCGAGGAAGCCCGAGCCCCCGAAGATCGTGACCAGCTTCGACATGGGCCATCCCCCTTTGCGCGTCCGAGCCCATCTAGCCGCGCATCGACGCGCGGGCAAGCGCATCGGGGGCCGTTGACACCCCCGCGCAGCCCCGTAAGAGCCACGCCACACCCCGTGCCCAGGTGGTGGAATTGGTAGACGCGCTGGTTTCAGGTACCAGTGTCCGAAAGGACGTGGAGGTTCGAGTCCTCTCCTGGGCACCACTACCCCCTTCGCCGATGTTCGCCGAAGATCGACAAAGCCCCTGAATCCATGTAGATTTAGAGCCACTTCGTCCGTGGCTGTCCGGCTCTGTTCGCCCAAAGCCACCGCGAAGTGGGGGCCTTTTTGGGGGCCTTCGGAGCGGGCACGGTTGGGGGGCGACATGGCGCTGACGGACGTGGCGGTGCGGAGCGCAAAGCCCCGCGACAAGGACTACAAGCTCGCGGACAGCGCGGGACTCTATCTCCTGGTCACGCCCTCGGGTGGCAAGCTCTGGCGGCTCAAGTATCGGATGCACGGGGTTGAGCGGAAGCTGGCGCTGGGCCGCTATCCCGAGATCACCCTGAGCGAGGCGCGTAAGGCCAGGGATGCGGCGCGGGAGGCCGCGAGCGGTGGCGAGGACCCGTCCGCCCTCAAGCGCCGGAAGCGGATCGCAGCCAAGATCGCGGTCGGAACCACCTTCGGAGCCGTATCGCAGGAATACATCGAGAAGGCGGAGCGCGAGGGGCGCGCACCGGCCACCATCTCGAAGCTGCGGTGGGCGCGGGAATGGCTCCTCCCGATGATCGGGCACCGGCCGGTAGATCAGGTGGAGCCGCACGAGCTTCTGGCCGTGCTCAAGAAGCAAGAAGGCAAAGCCCAGCTTGAGACCGCCCGACGCACCCGCGCCTTCGCCAGCCGGGTCTTCCGCTACGCCGTGGCGACCGCGCGGGCCAAGAGCGATCCCGCCGCCCTGCTGGTGGGCGCCGTGGCGGCCCCCTGCCCCAAGAACCTCGCGGCGATCATCGAGCCCAAGCGGGTGGGCGAGCTGCTGCGGGCGATAGACGCCTACAGCGGGCAACCTATCACGCGGCTCGCGCTGGCCTTATCGCCGCATGTCTTCGTCAGGCCGGGCGAGCTGCGGCAAGCGGAATGGTCGGAGTTCGACTTCGACGCCGCTGTCTGGCGTATCCCGTCCAAGCGCATGAAGATGCGGCGCGAGCATGTGATCCCATTGTCGCGCCAGTCGCTCGCGATCCTAATGGAGGCAAGGGTGCTGTCGGGCTGGGGGCGCTTCGTCTTTCCCGCTCTGGGCAAGCCGGACCGCTGCCTGTCCGAGAACACGGCCAACGCGGCGCTCCGCCGGATGGGCTTCGATCAGGGCGAGATGACCGCGCATGGTTTCCGGGCCATGGCAAGCACGCTGCTGAACGAGTCGGGTAAGTGGTCGCCGGACGCCATCGAGCGGGCGCTGGCGCACAAGGACAGCGATCAGGTTCGCGCGGCCTATCATCGGGGGGCGCACTGGAAGGAGCGGGTCGCCATGGCGCAATGGTGGAGCGACCACCTCGACGCCCTGCGCGACGGCGCGCAGGTGCTGCCCTTCCGGGCGGGTGAGCGGTAGGCGCGGAACCTTGCGCCCCTCGGCTTGAGGCTTCCGGGCGACGCCGCCATAACCGGCGCATGGCAGAGCAATGGATCGACGCTGCGACCGCGGCAAAACTCGTCATGGACGGCCCCAATGGCCTTGCGGGGCGTCGCGCGCTTTGTGCACGAGCTCAGCAAGGTCTTGTCCCGACACAAGCGCGGCTGCTTGTCGTGAAGACGGGAAAACTTGTTAGTCGCCAAGAGAACATGGCGGTGCCGACAGAGTTCTGGGACGTAGAGGGAGGAACCGAGTTCCAGCAGGACTGGGGGGCCGGAGACTTCTCGACCACGCTTGATGGCGACAAGCATGTACAGGCGTTCGGCGTAACCTTCGCCATGAGCGGCTTGCTTGAGCTGCTACCTCCCGAGAGGCGTGCGATTGTTGCGCGCGGTCTGTCCGTTGCCGGCGACCCAGCCTGGATCAGCGCACGTGATGCTCGCAAGTTCGCCTACGAGACAGCCGGGCTGAACCCGAGGCACGCGGCGGCCGCGGTCATCGAGCAAGGGCGACTTGGCTTTGTCACGGCACGCGCGGTTCTCGCCAGACGAGCGGACAGGAGGCGACCGGACGGCTCGACGTGGGAACAACGCGAGTGGGACGTACCTTGCTGGTTCTGGCGCAACCTCGCCGAGGACCGTGCGGCTCAGCAGGATTGGGAGCTGGGGAGCTTCACAGCGCGCGGCGCGATCTCGGAGGGGACCTATGTCATCGCCTTGAGCAGCGTCTACTTCCTGCAGGAGTCGTTGCAGGTGCTGCTACCAGTTCAAGGCCGCAGCGTCCCTGATGAGCCCGAGGTCAAGGCTCAGGGCAAGGGCGGCGGTCAGCCGCCGCGCGCCTTCTGGGACGACATGATCGTGGCCGTTGCTGGCCTGCTTCTCCACGGACAGCTCGTGCCGCAGCGGCAGGCTGAGGTGAAGAACGCCATGCTCGACTGGGCGGCCGACCATGGTCACGATATCTCCGAGTCTGCGGTAAAGGACAAGGCCAAGAAGCTCTTCGAGGCTTATCAGACGGAGGGCAGAAACTTCCTGAAAGGAGGTTCCTGACCATTCCTGCCCCCAACTGACTGAGTTCGTTGGCCTGAGCCGCCATGCTCCCCCTGTATCCGCTGGCATCCGCCGGCGTCAGCACAGGAGCAGGACCATGGAACCTCTCGCGGTTTCGATCAACGACACGGTGCGGATGCTGGGCGTCGGCCGAACGTCCGTCTACGAGATGATCAAGGACGGGCGGCTCGAGGCCTTCAAGCTCGGCCGCCGGACGCTGGTGCGGGTGGAGTCGATCCGCCGGCTGGTCGAGGCGCAGGGCTAAGGACGCGGCGACCATGGCGGCCCGACGCGTCAACCCCAGCCTCATCAAGGTGCACCGCACCTACACGGTCTGCGAGCTCGCCGACCGGCTCGGCATCCACAAGAACACGGTGCGCAACTGGCAGCGCGAGGGGCTTGAGCCCATCGACCGAGGCCGGCCAGTCCTCTTCCACGGCGGCACGGTTCGCGCGTTCCTGAAGGCGCGGAACACGGACCGGAAGCAGCCCTGCGGCCCGGGGCGGTTTTACTGCTTCCGCTGCCGCACGCCCCAGCCGCCGGCCGAGGCCATGGTGGACTTCGTGCCCCTCAACCCGCGCTCCGGCAACCTGCGCGCGCTCTGCGGGACCTGTGGCGGGCTCATGCACCGGCGCGCCTCCGCGACCGCTCTGGCCCGCGTCATGCCCGGGATCGAGGTCCAGATGGGACAGGCTCCCTGACGCCTAAAGGGGAGGATCAGGCCCTCCCTCAACTGTCACTTCGAGCAGCAAGGCCCAAGACGATGAAGACCACTCCCCAGACTACGGCCAAGAGCCCCATCAGCATGGCTTCCAGGCCCTCAAAGACCAACGCCGCCAACGAGCGGATCAAGCGCGAGTACTTCGGGTATCTGGCCGAGGCAAAGGGCCGCGACGAGGCCACCATCGACGGGGTGGCAAAGGCGCTCGCCCGCTTCGAGGCGTCCAGCCGCCACCGCGACTTCAAGCGCTTCCACCGCGAGCAGGCGGTCGCCTTCAAGCGCGAGCTGGCCGAGGCGGCCAATGCGCGGACAGGGGAGAAACTCAGCAAGGCCACCGTGCACGCCACCTTGCGACACCTGCGGGAGTTCTTCTTCTGGCTGGCGCATCTGCCCGGCTTCAAGGCGCACATCGCCTATGCCGACGCCGACTACTTCAACCTCTCCGACAAGGACGTAGCCGTGGCCCGTGCCCGGCGCGAGAAGCGGGTGCCGACGCTCGATCAGGTGCGGCATGTCCTCGCGGCCATGCCCAGCGCCACGGCGCTGGAGCGGCGCGACCGGGCGCTCCTGGCCTTCGCCACTCTCACCGGCGCGCGGGTGCAGGCGCTCGCGTCCTTCCGGCTCGGGCACGTCGATCTCGAGGGGAGCTTCGTCGAGCAGGATGCCCGCGAGGTGCAGACCAAGGCCGCCAAGAGCTTCCGCACCTACTTCATGCCCGTGGACGAGGGCGCGCTGGGCATCGTGGGCGAGTGGGTGCGCGAGCTGGAGCGGGACCATCTCTGGGGACGGAGCGACCCGCTCTTCCCCGCGACCGAGATGGGGCTTGGGCCAGACGGGGGCTTCGTGCCCGTCGGCCTGGCCCGGCGCGGCTGGGCCACGAGCGAGCCCGTGCGGGAGATCTTCCGACGCGCCTTCGTGGGCGCGGGCCTGCCCTACTCCAACCCCCACTCCTTCCGCGACATGCTGGTGCGGCACGCCATGGCCCTCGACCTCTCGCCCGAGGAGATGAAGGCATGGTCGCAGAACCTGGGCCACGCCGACGTGCTCACCACCTTCACCAGCTACGGACAGGTTCCCACGCACCGACAAGGGGAGCTGATCCAGGGCCTAAGTGACAAGAGGCGAGCGGCGTTCGTGGCGGCAAACCGTGAGGAGCTGGAAGTGATCGAGAGGGTCCTGACGCGAATGAAAGGACGATGATCTGCTCACTTAGTAAGATTTGGAGTGAGCCTGATCTCCCATCAGATTGGACCAAGGAGCAGCCCATCATTGCTCACCAATTATCCCATGTACGTTCGGCCCTCTCTGCCGGCAGCAATGGCGTGAACGTCCCGCGAGCACCACGTAAGCCCCCGCGCTGCAGATAAGCGCGATTGATTACTAAGAGGCAGGAAGGCCAGAGATTTCGTTGGCGACCTGCAAAGCGCGCCAATGGTGTAGGACCTACATGACTGCTCTACCGAGGCACCACGCTGAACAGCACCTTGTTTTTCACCAAGGCCCAGAGCCCCAGCATCGTACCCAGGTAAAGGGCGGTGTTGATCCAGATTCGGGTGGGCCACACACCGTTCCAGTCCGGGATCACGTCGAAGTACCCCGGGATCTGGTCGATCAGGACGATGAAGATGAGGTGCATGAGGAAGACGTAAAGGCTGGCCTCGCCCAGGGGGATGAGGAGCCAGCCCAGCGCCTTGTTGAGGGGCTGCCAGAAGTAGGTGAGCAGCGCATAAAGTGCGCCGAAGAACGCGGCCACGTTGAGGAGCCGCAGCAGCCCGGGGTGCTTCTTGACGAACCAGACGTCGTAGATGGCCTGGAACCGCTCGCCCAAGATCAGGTTCAGTCGCGACCATGCGGGAAAGGAGGGGTTCGGAGTGGCCTGGGCGAAAATGAAGAAGCCCAGCGCCAGTGCGACAGTGATCCCGACGGCCAAGCGGCGGCGAAGAGGATCGGCCAGCCACACCGCGATCTCCACGCGAAAGAACCCGACGGCCAGCGCATGGGTGAACAGGACCTGATACATCATGAGCGGGAAGGCATACTCGAACTGCATCCCCAGGAGCGGCGTATCCGGCGGCATCTGCCATCCAGCGAAGTAGAGCGCCCACGTCAGTCCAAAGAACACCCCCAGCAGGCGCCGGTGCAGGAGCCAGAGCGCCAGAGGGGCCCCTGCCAGCAGGAACACGTAGAGCCCGAGGATCTGGATCTGGTGAGGCGAGACGCGCATCGTCAGCACCAGCGCGAGCTGATCATACCAGGGCACCTCGGGCGCGGGGATCATCGGATAGACCTGGCCGGCGAAGCGGTCGGTGAAGGTTGTGACCGCTGTCATATCGATGAGGCCAAGGCTTCGGACGACAATGATGAGGAGCACGGTCACGACCAGCGCCCGCCAGAGGACAAAGGAACGGCGCCAGAGCCGTTCCGTCACCCTCGCCATGCCCTCTCGCTCCACCACCTTGCGGTTCACGAGTCCCAACACCAGGCCAGCGGTGACGACGAACATCTCGGCTGCCGAGATGATCCCGAGCCGCTCCCAGAACAGGAAGTTGAACCAGGAAAAGAACTCCAGGTGCGCAGCGACCACCGAGAGCATCGCGAAACCGCGCATGAAGTCGAAGCGGAGGTCGCGATACCCCGCATAGCTAGGGTAGCCCTGCCGCCCATAAAGAGAGGTCATGTCGGCACTGCCGGCCTGTTCCAGCAAAGGGCGGGTCCTGTGGTCCATGGCGCTATCCTCCCCGCGATGTGCGGCGACGCTGTCAGACCGGCGGCATTTTGGGAATGACTGATCGTGGGAGCGGTTCCAGCGCCAGCGATCCATCCAGACCCGGCTCTCGCCGCCGAGCGGGGACGTTCTACTCTCAATCCCGCGCAACCCCGGGTGGACCTGATGAAGCGAGTTGTCCTGGTCTTCACCGCAACGGCCCTGTCAGCCCTGCTGGCCTTCCTCGTGCTCGAGGAGCGCGGGCGGGATCATCTCACGGCAGGTCTCCTGGACCCGATCCTCGGCCTTGACCACTTCCTGGTCCTTGTGGGCGTGGGCCTCTGGGCCGGCCGTTGGGGCGGGGTGGCACAATGGGCGCTGCCCGCAGCGTTCCTTTTGGGAACACCCGTGGGCTACCTGCTCGCCACAGGCCAGACGCCGATCCCACTCGTGGATGCGCTGGTGCACATCCTGATCATGGGATCGCTCCTGCTCCTCGCCGGCGCCATCACCTTCCCCATCCGGCTCCCATTGCGGGAGGCGGTGAGCACGATGGCCATGTTCGGCAGTTGCCACGGTTATGTTCACGGGCTGGAGGCGGGCTTGGAGATGCCAGGCTGGTTCGGGCTTGGATCGATTATGACGGCGACGGCCTTGCTGTCGCTCGGGGTCATCGTTGGTCTCACTGTGGCCCAAAGTCGGCGTTCTCCTTGACAAAGACTGGTCCGGGCAGGCTGGCCCTTCGCGACGTCGTCGGGGCGTCGATCATAAGGCGACCACCGGCGTCACGGTCATGTCCATGCCCTCCTGCCAAGCTGCTTAGGGCTGGGCAGGGCGGGAATCGGCGCCGCTATTCTGTCCAGAGGAGACGCTTCAAAGCACCATCAAGGAGAGGCGCTCCTTGAGAGCCTAGAGCGGCTCACTGTCCTGAAGCGATCCTCGCCGCAAACGCGCGTCATCCCGGCCATGTTTATCAGTGCGGCGAGATGACGGGCCCCGCGCCGAGACCGGCGGGCAGAGGCAGGAGCGTGCAAAGAGCAGGGGGCCAAGAAGACCTCGCTTCTCCTGCGGGGCTGCCCTGTTGGCTCAAATAGGGGTAAGCTGCTCCTGGGCTCGGCTGAGAGTTCGTTTGAATCGGATAGCGCAGTGGACCCTCTCGACTCCGAGTTTGAGTTCCGACGCATCCAGGCGCTGCATGAGACGGGGCTGCTCAGCTCACCGGGCCTGCCTGAACTGGACGAGATCTGCCGGCGGGCACGGGAGCACTTCGGTGTGGCCACGGCCTTGGTGACGCTAATTGACCAAGACACGCAGGTCATCAAGGCCCGCGACGGTTCAGATCTACAGGAGACACCCCGAGCTTGGGCCTTCTGTGATTACACCATCCGTACCGATCTGGTCTTCGTGGTGCCCGATGCCGCGCAGGATGAGCGCTTCGCCGCAAACCCGCTGGTCACAGGCGAGCCCTTCATTCGCTTCTATGCAGGCGCGCCGCTGATTTATTTGCAGGACATTCGGTTCGGGGCGCTGTGCCTCTTGGACCCACAGCCGCGCCGGGCTGCAGAGTTCACGCTGGGCGACAGGGCCGAACTCGGCGGCATGGCGGACGAGGTGGTGAGCGTCATCGTCCAGCACAAGCTTACTGCCCTCTCGGCTATTCTGGGATACAACGAGTGACAGCTGAGCGTGCAGCTATTGCTGCGCGACGTCAGAAGGTATTCACAGAGAAGCCCACAAAGACTTCGTCGGCATTGAAGCGGTATCCCGCACGTATGCTCACAGGCCCGTCGCCCAGCTGCTTGCTCACGCTGAGGCTCGTCTCCTCGTAATCTAGGCTCGCACCACGGGAGATCGCGAACGTCAGCCCTGGGTCCGCGAGGGTGAGTTGCGCTTGCGTAAAGTAGTTCTTCCGGTTCGTACCAGCGCTGGCCTGCAGGAATACCGCGCCCCAGTCGAACGCAATATAGCGCTGAATGCCGACGTTGAGCCCGAGCTCAACCTCGGACAGGTCGCCGCCGCCGAACCCCAGGGCGGGGCCTGCGGACATTGACAGCCCCTCGACACCGAAGGTCCAGGGAAGGGTGCGCGTGAGGCTGAGGCTCGCGCTCACGCCGTCTCCATAGACCGTGTAGCCCGCGCCGAAGTTCCAGTTCCCCCGGCTGGCGGCCAGCACTCCGCCCTGAGAGCTCTCGGAGACATCCACCCCCCAGTACTCCCCATCAGCTAGAACCACAGATGGAAGCAGAGTCACTGCTGAGGCTAGGATAAGCCTGGGAAAGAACTGGTTACGCCTATTGATCACTATGGAGCTTCCTCTCATCAGGACGCCGAATGACTGTCCCTTCCGACAAAGTGGGAGAGGGTTGTGGGCGCATCAAGGTCTTATTTCAGCGCCGGCGTGGCAAAGCGGACAACGGCTTCTCGGAGCCAACCGTTACTCTGCGGCAGCCCGCAATGCCTCCTCGACGCCTTCCAGAACGAGCAGGGTCATATCGTCCTCCGCAGAGGCCGACCCGCGCCAGTCCTGGACGGTCCGGGCCACTTCGGAGAGCAGATCGGCTGTGGGCAGGCGCAGGTTGCGCCTCACAAGGTCCAGGAGCCGCTCTTCCGTGAAGGGCTGACCTGAGGGATTTTCGGCCTCGCTGAGGCCATCGGAGTAGACGAGGAGCCGGTCGCCGGGCCCGAAGCCGAAGGCGACCACGTCGAAGGTGGCCCCTCGCATGACACCGATGGGCAGCCCACCGTCGCCGATCATCTCGACCACACCTGAGTGCCGGAGAAGGAGCGGCGGCGGGTGGCCCGCCTGCACAAGGCATCCCCGCCCCTCCTCGGGGCGCAACTCGCCCATGATCACGGTGAAGTAGGGCAGGTGCTCGGGCCAGTCGTCGTTGAGCGTGGCTATCGCCTCGGCCAGGCTGTCGCCGGCGCGGCGTTGCAGGATAGTCTGGGCCGCGGCATAGCGCGACGCCACCGAGACGAGTGCCGCAGCCGCACCATGCCCCGCCACGTCGGCCAGGAAGAAATGAACCGGCCCGTTAGGTTGGCGCAGGACGTCGTAGGTGTCCCCGGAGATGAAGTGCGAAGGCTGGAGCCGGCCGGTGAAGGCCACGCCGCCCAACCGGGCAGGCTCCGGCAGGAGCGAGAGCTGGACCGCGGAGGCCGCCTCCAGGTCCTGCTGGAGCTGTCGGTGCGCGGCCTGGAGCTTCCCGTGCAGGCCAAGGCGCTCCTCCTGGAGCCGGGCCCGCCGGATTGCGTTGGCCTTGAAGACGCGTAGGGCGTCCGCCATGGCCCCGATCTCATCTTGGGTGCCACGATCTGGCAGGGGCGCGTGCAAGTCTCCTTCGGCCAGGGCCAGCATGCTCCGGCGCAGGCCGTCGAGCGGGGTGATGACCCGGCGCAGCACGACCCAGCTGCCGTGGACGACGGCGTAAAGGCCGGCGAGGAAGAGGCTAGCCCACAGAAGGGCCAGCATGGACGCGCGGCGTTGCTGCTGCGCGAGGCGTTCGCGGGAGTAGGTGAAGAGGCTCTCCTGGAATTCCGCCCCCGTGCGCGTGATCTGTCGCGTGCTCCAGAGCAGGGGATAGGCCTCGTTGCGGATCTGGTCTGCTTCATGCGCAGGACTCGCAAGATCCGCGAGGAGTTGTCGCTCCAGCGGATGGTAGCGGTCCTCATAGGCCACTGCGAGTGCGGCCAGCTTGAGACCCACCGCGCGATCGCTTGCCCCGGCTCGGTTCCCGAGGAGCTCATAGGCCAGTTCCGCGCGTTCGGAGTTGCCCCGGATCTGGTCCCAGGCGGCCCGTCGCGCCTCGGGGGTCACATCGGTCAGGAGCTCGCCAATCCGGGCCTCGTTGAGGCTCAGCGCTTCAAGCAGAATGGTGGCGTAGCGCCGCATCTGGAAGGCGTTGGCGGTTCCCGGGTCGGCTGGACTCTCTTGAGTCAGCAGAGCCACCCGGAGCGAGACGAGGTCCTTCACGAGCTGTGAGTAGCCGGCCAGCACCTCGGGGGCTGCAGCCGTGCGTTCCTCTGGATTGGCGGTGGAGCGCCTCGCGTCCGTGACGGCCCGAAGATCTGTCAGCGCTTGCCGGAGCCGCGCCAGGACGGCGTCACCTTCACTGCCCCTCACCAGGGCCAAGCTCTGGGCTGCTTCCGCAAACACCGCGTCCGTTGTCTGGCTCAGTTCGGCCGCACCCTTTTCCACGACCGAGGCCCCGAGCAGGGACAGGTAGGCTTCGGTCCGTTCGTCCGCGAGCGCCATACCGGCGCGTGCGAGCAGCTCCCGCGCGGAGTTGGAGACCGTCTGCTCCCGCGCCTCACGGTACTGCAGGAACGTGGTCGAGGCCTGGAGCGTCACCAGGGTGCAAAGGCCCACCCCCAGCAGCAGGAAGAGACCGATTAGGGTGCGGCGGATGGTGAACACGGCGGTCTTCCGGATGCAGGTAGGCAAGATAAGTCGTTGGTCTTTGTTGAAGACAGGTCGACTGGAATCGCAAGGGCAACTGCGATGCTTCCGAGTGACGGAGTGACGCGGGTCTGCTTCGGTTCTGCCTGCCGCCGAGGCCGAACTATGGCGCTCGGGTCAATCCGATCTAATGTGCGCTAGTAACTGGAGATCTCGGGGATAGACCGTGCCCTACTACTTCGACCGTTTCGAGCATCGCACGCCACCCGAGCCTCTGCCGCATTCCCCAGCTCGCGAGCTTCTCTACCAGTATCTCGCCGTCATCAGCCTCGTCCTCGGGGCGTGGTATCTGTGGTGGCGCTGGACCGAGAGCCTGAACCCAGAGGCTCTGTGGTTCGCCATACCGCTCGTGCTCGCGGAGACGCTGGCCTACTTCGGGCTGATCCTGTTCACGATCAATCTGTGGCGCGTGCAGGACTACCCGGTCCTCCCGCCCCCGGCCTCCATCCGCGACTGCGTGGAGGACCCCTCCGCGCCCGACCGGCCGGTTGTCGTCGACGTCTTCTTCACGACCTACAACGAGGATGTGGAGATCGTGCAGAGGGGCGTCCGCGATGCCAAGGCCATGCGCTATCCCCATCCTATCGACCTGCAGATCCACGTCCTAGATGACGGCCGCCGCCCCGAGATGCGCGCAATGACCCAGGACGAGGGCGTGGGCTACATTAGCCGCGACAACAACGTGGGCTTCAAGGCTGGTAACCTCCGCAACGCGATGGAGCAGAGCGGGGGCGACTTCATCATCATCTGCGACGCCGACACCCGCCCCATGCCCACCATGCTGGAGCGCTGCCTAGGCTACTTCCGCGACCCCGATGTGGCCTGGGTCCAGACGCCCCAGTGGTTCTACGATCTCCCCGAGGGTACGCCCCTGCCCGATGCTCTGGGCCGGAAGCTCGGGAGCGCCGGACGGGGAATAGGCCATGCCGTGGAGGCGATGTTCGGCCCGATCCGCGTGGGCCAGGACCCGTTCCTCAACGACCCCGAGATGTTCTACCAAATCATCCTGCGGCGCCGGAACTGGGCCAACGCGTCCTTCTGCTGCGGAGCAGGCTCTATTCACCGGCGCGAAGCGGTAATGCAGGCCGCCCTGGGCGCCTACGCCGACGACATTTTGCGCAAGGCCGGGGAGGACGCCATCGCCGTGCGAAAGCTCACGCGCGAGAAGCAACTCCGCCCCGAGGTCCAGTCGGCGCTCGTGGCCGGCGCCTTGGCTGATCAGGAGTTCACGCCCTACAAGTTCCACGTCTCCGAGGACATCTACACCTCCATCGAGCTGCATGGCGACCCGGCCCGCCGCTGGAAGTCGGTCCTGCATCCATGGATCGAATGCAAGATGCTTTCGCCCCAGGACCTGCTGAGCTGGACGGTTCAACGCTTCAAGTATGCCGGGGGCAGCTTGGACATACTGTTCCATGACAACCCGCTGTTCCGGGGCAAGATGTCGTTCTGGCAGCGGGTGATGTACGGCGCGACCTTCTGGTCCTACCTGGGCGCGTTGTGGAACGTGATCTTTCTGGTCGCTCCGCTCATCTACCTCTTCACCGGCATCGCCCCCGTGACGGCCTACACGGCGGATTTCTACAAGCACATCCTGCCGTTCCTGATCTTGAACGAGCTTGCGAGCATGATTGGGACGTGGGGTATCTCCGGATACCGCTCTAAGCTCTGGTACATCTCGTTCTTCCCGATCAACCTCCGCGCGCTCTGGACCGTCGTCCGGGGCGAGAAGATCAAGTTCCCGGTCACGCCCAAGGTTCGCCAATCGGGCAATTTCGCGCGCCTCGTGGCACCACAGATTGCCGTGGTCGTCGTGACCGGGGTCGCGCTCCTCTGGGGCCTCGCAGCCTGGCTCTTGGGGCTGGGTCACTACACCGCCGGCGGACTGGTCGCGAACGGATTCTGGGCGGCCAACAACATACTCGCTATGGGCGGCATGATCTTTGCCGCCTTCTGGAAGCCCGACGAGACCGAGGATGATTTGGAAGGAGTGCCCGCATGACCACCCACAACGGATGGCGCAACGCGCGGGGTCACATCGTCTTTCTCCTAGCCCTCGTGACCGCCTTCGCGATCGTCTACTGGCTGGAGCAGTGGGAGACGGGCGGGGCCGCGACGACGGCGCAGGCCTGGACGCCCGACCCATCCACGCAGGCGCCGCCCCCGCCGCTTGAGCCGCTCAGCGATGAGGAGCTGGCGGCAGCTCGGACGGCTTGGGCCTACTTCGAAGGCAACACACAGCCGGATACTGGACTCGTCAATTCGGTTGCGGGCTATCCGGCCACCACGATGTGGGACACGGGCGGCTACCTTCTAGCTGCCATCTCAGCCGAGCGGCTGGGCCTGCTTCCACGTGAGGAGTTCGATCGGCGCATGACGCAGGCCCTGGACAGCCTCGTGCGGCTGCCGCTCTACGATGGCCGACTCCCCAATAAGTCCTACGACACGACCACCCTCGCCATGACGGACTACGCCAACATCCCGACCGAAGCCGGAATCGGCTGGTCGGCCTTGGACATCGGACGTCTCCTCGTCCCCTTGGAAGTGCTCCTGACTCACTACCCAGAGCACGCGGCCGAAGTAGCCGCGGTACTGGACCGCTGGAACCTCTCTGCGGCCGTCGGCAACGGCGAGTTGATTGGGGCGCAGCCCAACGACGGAGGTGGCGTTGACTTCGTGCAGGAGGGGCGGCTCGGCTATGAGCAGTATGGTGCACGAGGTTTCGAACTCCTGGGCTATGACACGGGCGAGGCATCCCGCGTCGAGCCCCAGCTCGACTGGGCCGAGGTCGAGGGAGTCGAAGTACCGGTGGACCGCCGCGATCCGGAGGAGTTCGGGGCGCATACCCACACGCTCAGCGAGCCCTACATCCTCGCCGCGCTTGAGTATGGCTGGGACACGCAGCTCAAGGACCTCGCTTGGCGGGTCTACGAGGCGCAGGAGAGGCGGCACACCGACATCGGGCTTCTGACGGCCGTGACCGAGGACCACCTCGACCGCGCGCCGCACTTCATCTTCAGTTCGGTGATCGCCAACGGAGAGCCCTGGGCGGTGCAGACAGACACCGGCGAGGACGCGGACGCGTTCCGCATCCTGAGCACCAAGGCGGCGCTGGGCTGGCACGCCCTTTACCGCACGCCTTACACTGAGCAGCTCACCGCGGCGGTCTGGGACCTGCAAACCCCGAACGGCTGGCAGGCCGGGCACTACGAGACCTTGGATGGACCAGACGCTGTGCTCGCGTCCAACACCAATGCCGTGATCTTAGAAGCCCTTCACTACTGGGCCTTTGGGCCCATACTGCATCCAGAGGGCCTGAGGGAGCAGGGTGAGACGGCTTCGGCCGCGGCACCTTAAGGAAGACAGGAGTCTGGGTGCCCTCAGGTCGGCGAGGGAGTGGCCAAAGGTAGCCGGCAGGTTGCCCCGACCGAGGTGGCCGGCCCGAGTTCTTCGGGCCAAGCAGCTTTAGGGAACAGCGCCCCGAGGTGCCGGTAGGCAATCGCCTCAAGCACGAAGGCATTCGTGGCGCTGGTCCGGGTCGTCTCATAGGCGCCTGTGGCCTCGTATCGGCCCTCATACCACCCCAAGGCGGGATCCTGGAGATCAGCAGTGAGGGCGCGCAGCGTGTCGATGATCTCGCCGTCAAAGAAGGCATCGAGAGCAAAGACCGCCCGCGTCGAGATAAGGTCAAGCCGGGAAAAGAGAGTGCCTCCCGGATCAACCGTGGACCACGGATAACCGTTGGCAAGTATAGTGCCGTAGAGCGTGAACGGCTCCTCCGAGCGGCGGAAGTCTGCTCGAGCGGTCGGGAGCCCGTCCTGAGTCAGCCGTCGCGCTTGAAGATCGTAGACCACCGTCATCAGGTCACCTGACGACAACCCGCCCGCCACCTCCTCTCCCGAGAGCGGCCCAAGAGTCAGAAAGCTAAACTCCAGTCCCATATATGCGGGCGGGGTGGTCATGATTGGCGCTTGGGCCGTCACGTCGACCTCCAAAGGGAAGCGGACGCCGTCGATGTCGATCTCGGAGGCAGCCGATCCTGCGGATGGAATGGGCGCGTCCAAACCCCAGGCCCGGTAACCCTGCACGGCGTAGGAGTCGTAGCCACGCGACGTCTCCGCCGCATATTCCGTCCCGTTCTCGCCCGGCCGAGCTCTCTGGAGCCGCGCCTGGTCGGAGAGGACATCGCAGACGCTGAACCGGCCCACTGCATTGCGGATGAAGGAGGCGAACTCAGGGTGCTCGACAGCGGCGATCTTGAGCCAGACCAGCAAGCGCCCAGTGTCCACCGCCGACCAACCCGCCTGGCCCTCAGCCAAATCCTCTCCAAGCATGGCTCCGGTGTCGGTGCTGTAGAAGCGATTGGGCATCTCGCCAAAGGCCAGCGGCATGGTGTTGATGAAGGTCAGAAGCCGAGTGAACCGCTGATCGAATTCGCGATCATCGATGATACCGAGATGCTGGGCCAGAAGAATGGCAGCGAGTTGGTCCCCCATGGACCAAGCGGACGCGACGGGGGCTCCGGCACGCGCGGGCACCAAGCCCGGCCTCGGCGGGGCGCCTTCGGCCGGCGGAGCGTCCCCCGTGCTCGTAAAGTAGGCCCAAGCCGCCTGCGCCCAGGTCAGCTCCTCTTCGGTCAGGGGCGTACTCAGGCTCCCGGTGGAGAGGGGCGGAGACGTGCTGGACGGTTCCTCTTGAGCCAGAGCCGCGAGAGGGAGGAACAGGAGAGCCGCGCAGCTGCCGAGCAAGCCGCGGAGCCGGCCGCCATTTCCTTGTTCCACCAGAACCATGCCCTATCCTCCCGAGCGAGTTGCTCTCCGTCCATCTATTTTCCTGCCCCTGAGGTTCCACACGTGTCCGCGACAGCCCGTCCTGTGTTTCTTGCGTCGGCTCTGGCCCTGGGAGCGACGGCGCCGCCTAGCGCGGCCGACGAGCACTGGCCCGAGCGCCCCCTTTCCACCGTCGAGCCCGTCGCGCAACCCCGCCATAGCGAGCTGACGGATGCCGAGATGGAGATGGCTCAGAACGCTTGGCACTACTTCGAAGCCAACTGGCAGCCCGACACCGGATTCACCAACGCCGTGAATGCCTACCCTTCGACGACGCTCTGGGACACGGGCTCGTACATCGGGGCTGTCATCTCGGCCGAGGGGCTGGGCTTCATCAACGAGGAGGCAGCGAAGGATCGGCTCGACCTGCTGCTGGGCACGCTGTCACATCTTCAGCTCTTTCGTTCGGAGTGCCCAAACAAAGTCTACCACACTCAAACAGCGTTCCCGACGACCTACACGAATGAGCCCGGCGAGATTGGCTGCTCGGCGCTCGACATCGCTCGGCTCATGGTGTGGCTCAAGGTGATTGAGCAGCGCTACCCGGAGTTCCAGGCAGACGTGCGCCGCACACTCCGACGGTGGAACTGGTGCAACATCGTGACCCCGGCCGGCGTACTCCAGGGCTCTACGGTCGGAGGGGACGGGGCAACTCTCTACGTTCAAGAGGGCCGTCTCGGCTACGAGGAGTATGGTGCCGCCGCCTTCGCGCTCTGGGGCTTCGACGTGGGGGAGGCCTACAAGCCCGAGCCCTACAGCACGGTCTGGCTTTATGGTGTCGAGGTGCCCTACGACACCCGCGACCCTCGCGTGCTAGGCGCCCACAACTATGTCGTAACCGAAAGCTACGCCCTTCTGGGCATCGAGTTCGGTCTAGCGGATCCGGCGGGCGACGACATTCCGGCTTGGATTGCCCGCGCGGCCCAGAACGTCTACGAGGCACAGGCGCGCCGCTTCGAGGCAACAGAGACCTTCACAGCGCGGACCGAGCACCAACTGCTCGATGCGCCCTACTTCGTCTACGACACGCTCTTCAGCGACGGCCGGCCCTGGGCCACCATCACCGACACGGGCCAGTGGGTGCCTGAGCATGGGGCGGTGGCGCTCAAGGGAGCAATGGGTCTCTGGGCGCTCTGGGACACGGACTACACTGACCAACTCTTCGATTATATCGCCGATCAGTTTGATCCCAAGCTGGGCTACGTGGAAGGCATCTACGAGAACGGCAGCGGCCCGATCCTGCAATATACGGCCAACAACAACGGCATCATGCTCGAGACGCTCTACTTCAAGGAGAACGGGCCGATCCTTCAACCCGTGGAAGATCCCCTGGCCTGGGTGGAGACGAACGACTCGCAACAGAATCGATGCTTGCCGAGCGTCACCGAAGAGCAGCAGGAGCAACCTGGATGAACATCACCGAAGAGCTGCAGAGCGACATTCTGGTCCTCCACGTGGGCGAGACGCGCGTGGACGCTGCGCGGGCTCCAGCCCTCCGTGATGAACTCCTCCGCCGCATCGACGCCGGCCACAGCCGGATCGTGCTAGACCTTTCGAAGACTGACTTCATGGACAGCTCGGGTCTCGGCGCACTAGTCTCCGCCGTGAAGCGGCTGGGCTCCCGGGGTACGCTGGCCATCGTCGGTGCGAGTGGGGCGGTGGCCCGCCTCTTCCAGCTCACGCGCATGGATCGCGTCTTTGCGCTGCACCCGAGTGTGGATGCTGCCATCGCCCAGATGTCAGGCTGACGCTGTGCATCATGGCCAGCGCGCGCACCTGGATTCTGGACCGCAGCAGCTTGGACGACATCGGGCCCATCTCGGAGGCCATCCGATTACTGGCGGAGCCGGAGTTGGGTGCTGAAGGCGCAGGCGACATCGAGCTCGCGCTTGTGGAGGCCGCCACGAACGTGGTGCGCCACGGATATGGGCCCGAAGGCGGTCCGATCCGTATCGAAGCCGCCACGGGAAATCACGGTGTTCGGGTGACGATCTTCGATTGGGGGCGCCCCATTCCCGGCGAGGTGCTCGCCAATGCTCGCCTCAGCCGCTTCGACTTCGATCCGATGGACCTGCTGGAGATCCCCGAAGGCGGGATGGGCCTCTCGATCATCGCCACGATCATGGACGAGGTGACCTATCGCTCGGACCAGGGACAGAACATCTTGACCCTCCTGCGTCGGGTGCGCACCTGACGCAGGGGTGGGTCCGCAGCGTCAGGCGCTTTCTCCGCCTATCATGCCCTGCAGCCTAGCCCGGAGCGCCGGCCCGTATTCCGGATGCGCGAGCCCCATGTCCATGGTCGCCTCGAGGTAGCCCATCTTGGAGCCGCAATCGTAGCGCCGGCCACGATAGCGGAAGGCTTCCACGCCCGTGGTCGGGATCTGCTTCCGGATAGCGTCGGTGAGCTGGATCTCACCCCCCTTGCCGGGCTCCTGCTTGGCCAGGATGCTCATGATGTCCCCGGTCAGGATGTAGCGCCCGACCACGGCCAAATTGGAGGGAGCCTCGCCCTTCAGGGGCTTCTCGACCATGTCGCGGATCGGGGCGGACCGACCCTCGCCGGGATCGTCGGAGGCTACAACACCATAGCTGCTGGTCTCGTCCAGCGGGACGGGGTTGACGGCCAGGACGGACTTGCCTGTCTCCCGGTGAACCTCGGCCATCTGGGCGAGCACGGGCGGCTCGCCCTGCATGAGGTCGTCGGCCAGGAGCACCGCGAAAGCCTCATCCTCGCCGACGAGAGGCGCCGCGCAGTAGACGGCATGGCCTAGCCCCAGCGCCTCGGGCTGGCGGATGTAGATGCATGTAACGTTCGGGGGAATGATGCTCCGCAGTTGCTCGGCCACGTCGCCCTTGCCCTTGTCGCGCAGAAGGCGGTCGAGCTCGGGTGTCGCGTCGAAGTGGTCCGCAATGGCGCGCTTGGTGCGGCCCGTCACAAAGATGAGCTGCGTGACCCCGGCCGCGATGGCCTCCTCGACCGCGAACTGGATGAGGGGCTTGTCGATGACCGTCAGCATCTCCTTGGGCTGCGCCTTGGTAGCGGGCAGGAAGCGGGTTCCTAGCCCCGCAACGGGAAAGATGGCTTTCGTGACAGGCTTCACTGCAGGACTCCTCCGATTGCGTGTTAGCCAAACAGTAAGCGGAGCGGGGGGTTCCCGAATGGAAAGCCTGCCGGTCAGATCGTCCGTCAACGACTGACCCGCGGGCTAGTCCGAGGTCCTTGCCCAGTCGCCAAGTCATGTTGTTGCGACGCCTGACGGCGAAGTGGACCTAACCCTGGAAGCGGCTTCCGGCATTTGCCCTTCGGTCCTTCCTCGGAAGCGACGAGCAGTCCGTGATTTCCGCGGTAGCCGGGGTTTGGAGTTGAAGCCTGCAGATGTCTCGGATGGAGTGCGGGGAGGCATGAGAGCCTTCACAACCTCTGGTGCGTTGCTCGCGCGCTTGAGCCTCAGCGCCGGGCACCAGGTCTGCCCCGCAGATCTTTGGTGGGTCGCATAGCAGGGCTCCACCATCATTTAGCCGACGTCGCTGAAAGGCATAAGCCGCCCCGTCCTGCAATGTGAGATCCCTCGATCTGAGGGCTACACGAGGGCGAAGTCGTCGTAGCTGAGATCGGCCTTGTGCAGACCATGGAAGGTAAGCGTACTGCCGTCGGCGAACTTGAGCACCGCTTCACCATTCACGTCGCTGACGTTGCGGTAAAGCGCCGAGAACTGGCTTACCCCGGCTAGGCTCTTGGAGATTACTGTGATGTCGTGCTCGGCGCCCGCATCAGGGTTGAAGTCCCAGATTACGTCCTTCTCGGCTGTCCCGCCGCGCGAGGTCACCGTATCGCCCTTCGCGTTCAGGCCCGGACTGACAAACAGGAAGCGGTCCTGTCCGCCCGCGCCCTCGAGGACGTCCGATCGCTTGAGCACATCGCGGAGGTCCTCGGGGCCGTTCGTCCCTTGCACCGTGACCGCGGGCTTCGGGGCGGGGCCGCCGATAAGAGTGGAGGTGCCGCCCAGAGGGGCGTACTCGACCGCCGAAACCTTGCCCACGAGCGGATGCCCGGGGTAGGTCCACTTGCCGGCCCAGGCCTCCATCTCCGGCTTGGTGTCGACCGCCCAGAGATTAACGAAGCTTTTCATCTCCCCGTTGATCCAGGTGCCGCCCGGCATGTCGGTCGCGTCATAGCGGCCCACTTCCGTGCCATCGACGGTGAAGATGGCCTCGGTCCCGGTCACCGTGACGGCGTAGGTGTGTTGGCCTTCCGTGGCGTCGAACCCGAGGTTGACCTTGATGGGCCCGCCATTGGCGTCCTCGAGCGTGACGTGCTGGCCCGAGGCGGTCTCCATGTGGATGTTGAGGCGGACCACGTTGATGTCGATGTCGCCGTCCCCGTCCCAGTCGCCACCGTCCTTGCCCAGGAACTCGAAGTCGAATTCGAGCCAGGGGTCGTTGGCCCAGTCGGCCTTGTAGGTGAAGAGCCCGAAGATCGACCCGCTGGTGAGCTCGGGGGCCTGGGCGGTCCAACTCCAGGTGCCCGTCTGGGCGGTCTGGTTCGACTCGATCTCGCCGCTCACGTAGGGCAGGCGCGACCCCCTCGGGGCCTTGTCGAGCGTAAAGTTGAGTGTGCCCGTGTTGCTGTTCCAGGTCACGTTGTTGGGTGACCATTTCAGGATGCTGGACTGCCCGGCGGTCCAGTCTGACACCTGCCAAGCACCAGTTAGTAGCGGGTTGCTGGTGTAGCGGAGATTAGACATGAACTCGACACCTTAAAATGAGCAGCCCACAAACCGGCGAGACGGCTTGGGGTCGCTGAGTGATAGGTCAAGAAGATGTGCCCGCAGCAACGCGTCGCGTCCTATCACATTCCTGTGTGATCAGGAAGGGCGACCAACACGAGCCGCTTGGTTCGTAGGGCTGCGCCTAGAGGTTAAGCACAGGACGCAAGGGCGGGTAGCGTCCACGGAGGTGGTGGACTTTCCGGTGTAGGCGGGGTGGCCATCGGGATGTGCGGCTAAGGTGGAGTTGTCCGACTTCACCCTGAGCCACGAGGACCCGATGACCGACGACAGGATGGCGCTGATGGAGGCGCTGCAAAAGGCCGATGATGGCAACTTTCTCCGCTCCCTCGCCGAGACGGTTCTCCAGATCCTCATGGAGGCCGACGTGGAGGGACTGATCGGAGCAGGACGATACGAGCGCAG
>NZ_KK088593.1 GCF_000600335.2 Rubellimicrobium mesophilum DSM 19309
CCTCCCGCGCCATCAGCATCTCGACCCGGTGGCTCAGAACGGCGATCTGCCGTTCCTGACGGGCGACGACATCCGAAAGATCATCGACCGCGCGGAGGAGATGGGCGATGCGCTCTTCGAGAGGGGTGAGGTCCATGTCCGCATGAGACTCCGGGCCGGCGGGGCTTGTCCAGCCCCCGCCGTTGCCCCCGCCGGGCCCTCGCGCTAAAGCGCCTCCGCAACCCGGAGGACCCCAGGTGCTTAAGGATACCAAGACCCAACGCCGCCCCAAGGCCGAGACGCCCAAGGGCTTTCGCGACTACTTCGGCGCGGAGGTGACCGAGCGGAGCGCGATGCTCGCCCGGATCGCGGAGGTCTATCGCCATTACGGCTTCGAGGCGCTGGAGACCTCGGCGGTCGAGACCGTCGAGGCACTGGGCAAGTTCCTCCCCGACGTGGACCGTCCGAACGAGGGCGTCTTCGCCTGGAAGGAGGAGGAGGACTGGCTCGCCCTCCGCTACGACCTCACGGCGCCGCTGGCTCGCGTCTACGCCCAGCACCGGGCGCAACTGCCGACGCCCTACCGGCGCTACGCGATGGGCCCGGTCTGGCGGAACGAGAAGCCGGGGCCGGGGCGGTTCCGGCAGTTCTACCAGTGCGACGCGGATACGGTGGGGACGCCGACGGTCGCGGCGGATGCAGAGATTTGTGCGATGCTGGCCGATGCCCTAGAGACGGTCGGCATCACGCGCGGTGACTACCTTATCAAGATTAACAACCGCAAAGTCCTTAATGGGGTTTTGGAGAAACTTGGCTTAACTGAAGAGCCGATCAAGCGCGGCGAACCGATAACGGAGAATGAAGCTGCTTTGGGCCTCTACGCTGAGATGATCCGACGGAACGTCGAGAATATCTCCCGGCTCGATGTTCTTCGCACAGTTGATAAGTTCGACAAGGTTGGACTTGAGGGCGTTCGGCAACTACTTACCGTGGGTCGCAAAGATGCATCCGGCGCTTTCATCGAGGGTGTTGGTCTGTCTGATGAACAGGCGGACATCGTCTTGCAGTTCCTTGGTGCAAAAGGCCATACAAATGATGATACTCTTTGGAACCTTCGGAAAGCGGTAAGTGGTGCAAAGATCGGTGAGGAGGGAGTTGACGAATTAGAGGAAATTGCAAGCCTCCTCTCTGCTCAGGGATATGGCCCTGATCGAGTGCTAATCGACCCGTCTGTCGTTAGAGGTCTGGGTTACTACACTGGCCCTGTCTTTGAGGCAGAGCTAACTTTCGAGATCAGGGACGAGAAAGGACGACAGCAAAAGTTCGGCTCGGTGGCTGGGGGTGGGCGCTATGATGACCTCGTGAAGCGCTTCACCGGTGAATCGGTGCCCGCGACCGGCATCTCCATCGGCGTGGATCGCCTGCTCGCCGCGCTGCGCGCCAAGAGACGGGTCGCGGATGAGCAGCCCGGGCCGGTCGTCGTGACCGTGATGGACCGCGACCGCATGGCCGACACCTTCGCCATCGTGGCCGAGCTTCGCGCGGCAGGCATCCGGGCCGAGCCCTATCTCGGCAATCCCAAGAGCTTCGGCAACCAGATGAAATACGCCGACCGCCGCCGCGCGCCCTTTGCCATCATCGAGGGCTCGGACGAGAAGGCGAGGGGCGTCGTGCAGGTCAAGGACCTGGTCGCCGGCGCCCGGGCCGCTGAGACGGCGAGCCTGGAGGAATGGAAGGACCGCCCGGCCCAGCAGGAGGTCCCGCGCGGCGAGCTGGTCCAGCGCCTCAAGGCCCTGCTCGCCAAGTGACCCTCCCTGCCCGGAAGACAGCCGCGCGCGCCGAGGCCCAGCGTCTCCTTCGTCGTTTCCGCGACCACGGCGCGGAGGAGGTCGAGGCGCGCATCCTCCAGCCTGCCGAGGAGCTTCTCGACCTTTACGGCGAGGATATCCGCGCACGCGCCTTCGTCACGCAGGACCCGCTCCGGGGCGAGATGATGCTCCGGCCCGACTTCACGGTGCCCGTGGTGCGGATGCACATGGAGGCGGGCCTCGATCCCGCTCGCTACGCCTACGCGGGCGAGGTGTTCCGCGCGCAGGATACCGAGGACGAGAGCCGACCGAGCGAGTACCTCCAGGCGGGATTCGAGGTCTTCGGCGGCACCGACCCCGCCGAGGCTGAGGCCGAGGTCTTCGCGGTCCTCTCGGGCGCTCTCCCCGATCTGCATCTGCGTGCCGCGATGGGCGACATCGGCCTCCTCCTCGCCGCCGTCGACGGCCTCGCGACGAGCGAGCCGCGCAAGGCCGCGCTTCGTCGCCATGTGTGGCGGCCCCGGAGGTTCCGGGCCCTCCTCGACCGCTACGCCGGCCGGGCGCCGCTGCCGGCGGGACGGGTGGAGCTGCTCGCGCATCCCGATCCGCTGGCCCTGGCCGAGGCAGGCCCCGAGATCGGCCTGCGAAGCCGCGAGGAGGTCGAAGCGCGCGTGCGGATGCTCCGAGAGGATGCCGCCACGCCGCCCCTCGCCGATGAGGCCGTGGACCTGATCGACGCGATCCTGTCCATCGCCGCGCCGGCGCGGTCGGCCTTGGCCACCCTGCGTGGCCTCGGCGCCCCCAGCTTGGCCCACGCGTTGGATCGGCTGGAGCGTAGGCTCGACGCCCTGGAGCGACGGGGAGTGGACCCGAATGGGGTCGCCTTCGAGGGTAGCTTTGGCCGCACGACGCTGGAATACTACGACGGCTTCGTCTTCGGGCTCTTCGCGGAGGGGAGGCCGGACTTGCCACCGGTGGCCACGGGGGGGCGTTACGACGCCCTGACGCGGGTGCTGGGGCGCGGTCGCGCGGTCCCCGCCGTGGGAGGCGTCATCCGGCCGGAGTTGGTCGTCCGTCTGAGGAAAGCGCGATGACCTTGCGGCTGGGCCTGCCGTCCAAGGGGCGGCTCATGGAGGATGCCTTCGCCTGGTTCGCCGAACGAGGGATCTCGCTCGGCCGGGCGAACGGACGGGAATATGCCGCGCGGTCCGATTGGGGCGGGTTGGAACCGGTGCTCCTGTCGGCCGGGAGATCCCTCGGGAGCTCGAGGCGGGCGCATCCATCTGGGCGTGACCGGATCCGATCTCGTGCGCGAGAGAATCGCGCGCTGGGAGGAGCGGGTGCAGGCGCTGGCGCCGATGGGCTTCGGGCACGCGGACGTGGTGATCGCAGTGCCGCAGTTCTGGGTGGACGTGGAGACGTTGGACGACCTCGACGCGGTCTGTGCGGCCTTCCGGAGGATGCACGGGCATCGGCTCAGGATCGCGACCAAGTATCATCGGCTCACGCGCGACTTCCTGCAGGGGGCGGGGGTGGCGGACTACCTGCTCGTCGATAGCCAGGGCGCCACGGAGGGGACCGTGCGGGGCGAGACGGCCGAGGCCGTGGCGGACATCACCTCGACGGGCGAGACGCTGCGGGCGAACGGGCTGAAGGTGCTGCGCGATGGGTTGGTCCATGCGAGCCAGGCCACGCTGTTCCTGAGCCGCGGGACGGCTTGGGGTGCGAACGAATGGGCGGAGCTGAGTCGGTTGCGGCAGCAACTGGGACTACCGAGTCCCCAGGGGGACTAGCCGGATCGCAACCCATCCCTTGTTGCGGAAGCGGAAGGGACGCCAGGCGCTCGAGAGGGGCGCCGGACGTCCCTGGTAGTCCCTAGAGCAGGACGTCGTCGGCCGTGAGGGTCGAGGCTCCCGCCAGGAAGATCTCGAAGTCAGCCTTGGCGTCGCCGGTCACGTCGCCGCTGACGACCACGCCTCCGGTGTTCGCGGTCCACCAGATCGAATGTGCCGCGGCCGATTCCCCGGACCAGTGGAAATCGTCGTCCGACTTCGAAGTCGAGGCATCGGCGTCGATGCGGCCGAGATCGATGACGTCGCTTCCCCCGGTGAAGTGAAGGATCACGTCGCGCTTGGTACCGACCGCGCTGTCGGCGTCGTTGAACACGAAGCTGTCGCGGGTCGTGTCATCTCCCCCATCGAGGGTGTCCTTGCCGGCTCCGCCATAGAGCTTGTCCTGCCCGGCGTCGCCGAAGAGGTGGTCGTTGCCCTTGGCGCCGTTCAGCTTGTCGTTGCCATCCCCGCCGTTGCCGTTCATGGCGTCATTGCCGCCGTAACCGCGTGCGAGGTCATTCCTGGTGGACAGGTTGAACTTGTCGGCGCCGGAGAGTTCACCCTGGATGATGTCGAAATCATCCGCCGTGGTGCTGGAATCCGATGCGAGCGCGAATGTTTCCGCGCCAACGGAGATACCCTGGATTCCGCCCCAGATCGCCTTGCCGCCGGTGGAGGCGGCCTCGAGGATGGCGGTCAAAGTTCCATGGAGCGGATCATTGGGGCCGCTGGGCATGCGGATGTCCGTGCCGGCGAAGATGGACGCCTCGTGTTCGCCGTAGTCGGCTTCGGCCCAGTCAACGTATTTGTAACCGTTCAGACCAAAGGGTTGGTTCAGGTGGGGAACGATGTTCCAGTCGATCTGCGCCAGCTTGTGGAAATCAAGGTGGTCCATATTGTAGGCGCGTGTCGCGAAAACGTAGGCCATGTTCTCTCGATGCTGAGGTGGTGAGTCCGATGCCGCCATCCTGCGCAAATTTCCTTTAGATCCGGTTAATGCGCTGGCCATGACGTTGAGGAAAGCACCCCTGTCCCTTCGAGACGGGGCGGCGGCCCGATCGAGTCACGGCGATTCGCGGCCTGCGCTCGTCTGCCGGCCGGGAACTGAAACGAGTGCTGTTCCGCGTCGGACGCTTAGCCCTTCGGCGCCGGCCCCCAGACGACCCCGAACTCCGCCAGCGCCATGGAGAGCTTCGGCGGCAACTCCCCCTCGCCGGCGTCCCAATGGCCGAGGTCGCGCGGGGCCTCGGCCGCGGCAAGATAGCGCCAGCCTTGGAACGGCCGGCGGGCCGTTGGCGTGACGCGGACCAGCTCGGGGTCGAGGATGAGGGCGCAGCGGGGGACGCCGTCGCCGCCGACGACCTCGTCGAAGCGGAGGAGGCGCTGGCGGCAGAGCATCACGCCCTTGATGACCCAGTAGACCGAGCCGCCGTCGAGGAGCTCGGCCTCGCGCTTGGGCCACATCCGGGTGACGTGGCGCGGCAGGCCGTCGGCGCCCTTGCCACGGCCGGACTGCCAGTCCGCGAGGTCGGCCACGTCCTCCGTGCCGACCGACAGCTTCATCAGGTGCAGACCCGCCATGTCTCCCTCCGTTTGGCGTGGGGAAGCATAGGCGTCGCTTGTCGGCAAGGTCCAGAACACCACATCTTGTTGACCTGTTCCCGGTTCGTCCCCAGGATCGGTGTCGCATCCCCGGAGGCTCCCATGGCGAACGACCAGTCCCCGATCTCCTCGCGGTTCCTGGCCGCGATCTCCGAATCGATCTGGGACATGAAGTACCGCCTCAAGGGGCCGGACGGCGCGCCCGTCGACCTGACCGTCGAGGACTCGTGGCGGCGGGTGGCCAAGGCGCTGGCCTCGGTCGAAGCCGATCCCTCGGCCTGGGAGCGGAGGTTCCACGAAGCGCTGGAGGATTTCCGGTTCCTGCCGGCCGGTCGCATCCTCGCGGGGGCGGGGACGGGCAGGGCCGTGACGCTATTCAACTGCTTCGTCATGGGGACCATCGAGGACTCGATGGCCGGCATCTTCGAATCGCTCAAGGAAGCCGCGCTGACGATGCAGGCGGGGGGCGGGATCGGCTACGACTTCTCGACGCTGCGGCCCAAGGGGGCGCCGGTGAGGGGCGTGGGGGCCGATGCCTCGGGACCGCTGAGCTTCATGGATGTCTGGGACGCGATGTGCCGGACGATCATGTCGGCGGGCTCCCGGCGCGGCGCCATGATGGCGACCATGCGCTGCGACCACCCGGACATCGAGGACTTCGTCACCGCCAAGCAGGACCCGGCGCGGCTGCGGATGTTCAACGTGAGCGTGCTGGTCACGGACGCCTTCATGGACGCGGTGAATGAGGACGGCGGCTGGGACCTCGTCTTCGGCGGTCGGGTGTTCCGAACGGTCCGGGCGCGGGACCTCTGGGACCGGATCATGCGATCCACCTACGACTTCGCCGAGCCGGGCGTGATCTTCATCGACCGGATCAACCGGGAGAACAACCTCGCCTACGCCGAGGCGATCTCGGCCACGAACCCCTGCGGAGAGCAGCCGCTGCCGCCCTATGGGGCTTGCCTCCTGGGGAGCGTGAACCTCGCGCGGCTGGTGCGGGACCCGTTCGGGGCGGAGGCGCGGATCGACGAGGGGGAGCTTCGGGAGCTCGTCGGGACGGCTGTCCGGATGATGGACAACGTCGTGGACCTGTCGCGCTTTCCGCTGCCGCAGCAGGCCGAGGAGGCACGGACCAAGCGGCGGATCGGGCTCGGGGCCACGGGACTCGCGGATGCTCTGCTGATGGTCGGGTTGCGCTACGGCTCCCCCGAGGCGGCGGAGTGGACGCAAGGGATCATGCGGCAGATCGCGCGGGCGGCCTACCTCGCGAGCGTGGGGCTGGCGCGGGAGAAGGGAGCGTTCCCGCTCTTCGACAGGGAAAAATACCTCGCATCGGGGACCATGAGGCGAATGGACCCCGACGTGCGCGAGGCCGTGCGCGAGCATGGCATCCGCAACGCGCTCCTGACCTCCATCGCGCCGACCGGGACGATCTCGCTCTATGCCGGGAACGTGTCGAGCGGGATCGAGCCGGTCTTCGCCTATTCCTACACCCGCAAGGTGCTGCTGCCGGACGGGTCGAGGCGCGAGGAGGAGGTGGTCGACCATGCCGTCGCGCTGTGGCGGCGCACCCACGGGCACGCGCCGCTGCCGCCCCATTTCGTCACCGCGCAGGACCTCGCGCCGCTCGACCACGTGCGGATGCAGGCGGCTGCGCAGGAGTGGGTGGACTCGTCGATCTCCAAGACGATCAACGTGCCGCAGGACATCGCCTTCGAGGAGTTCCGCGACGTCTATCAGGCGGCCTGGGACATGGGCTGCAAGGGCTGCACGACCTATCGGCCGAACGCCGTCACGGGCTCGGTCCTCTCGGTGGCCGAGCCGCCGAACCCCGCGTCCGAGGAGGCGCCGCTCCAGCGGCCCGAGGAGCTGGAAGGCGCGACGTACAAGCTTCGCTGGCCGGGGTCGGAGCACGCCATCTACATCACCGTCAACGATATCGTCGTGGACGGGCGGCGTCGGCCTTTCGAAGTCTTCATCAACTCCAAGAACATGGAGCACTACGCCTGGACCGTGGCGCTGACCCGCATGATCTCGGCGGTGTTCCGGCGCGGGGGCGAGGTGGCCTTCGTGGTCGAGGAGCTCAAGGCCGTGTTCGATCCGCGCGGGGGCGCCTGGATGAACGGGCGCTACGTCCCCTCCATCCTCGCCGCCATCGGGATCGAGATCGAGCGGCACATGAAGCGGATCGGCTTCCTGGGCGAGGGCGACCGAATCCTCCCGCCGGAGGAGGGCGTGGCGACGCCGGTCGTCCGCAGCGGCAAGCTCGACGACACGGGATGGGAGGAGACTCCGGCTCCCGAGGCCACCGTCGCGCCGCTGGGCGCGGCCTGCCCGTCCTGCGGCAGCTACGAGGTGAGGGTGCAGGAGGGCTGCCTGAGCTGCGCGACCTGCGGCTTCTCCCGCTGCGGGTAGGAACCCCTCGCGCACCTGGGCATTGAAAGGGCGACGGGGACGGACAGGCGAAGACCTCCCCATGGCCACGACAACGGAAGGAGCACGACCGTGCCCGAGCAGCCGAATCCGCCCGACCGGGACGATCCCGTCACCGAGCGCGCCGTGTCCATGGACACTCGGCCCGCCGAGCCGGATGTCGGCGCCGGGCGTGCCATCAACGCCGCCTTCAGCCGTCGGCGCCCTGAGGGGATGCCCCGGCCGCAGGTCGAGACGACCGGTCAGCAGGACCTGCACATCGAGGGGCCGGGCTACCCGTCGGAGGACATGGACGACGTGGACCCCGAGGAGGACGACGCCGAGGACGAGGAGGACGACGCCGAGGACGAGGATGACGACGGCTATCGCGTGAAGGAGGAGGAGCAGGGCCTCGAATCCGGCGATGGGCAGCTTCCCGACCTCATGCCGGAACGGGACCGCTTCGACTCCGGGAACGGCGCCGCCGGGGCCGGCCGGGATGGCTCGGCTCCTGGGATGGAGACCGGCGACGGACAGCTCGAGGAGCTGCTGGTGCCACCGGGTGGCGACGACCTGGGCGGCGACCGCGACTCCGATCCGAACCTCAACGGCGGCCATGGCATCAGCATGATGGCGCCGGAGGAGGGGCCGATCCCGATCGAGGACGAGCCCACCGACACCTCGATCATCGGGCATGGCCATGAGGACAAGGCGGCCTGGAACCGCGACCGGGTGGCGCACCTGCAGGATATCGAGGACGATGAGGGCGACCTCCGCGACGCCACCTCGGAGGCGATGGGGCTGGGCGGCGCGGTCCTGGGCGGCGAGCTCAAGGGCTGGGAGGGCGGCGACGCCTCGCCCACCGTCGACCAAGGGGTCGATCCCCGGTTCGACGACGAGCTTTCGGAGACGGAGGAGGTGCTCGGCGACATGCAGATCGAGGACGCGCCGGACGTCTTGGACGATGAGTCGATCGACGATCCCAACAACATGCCCTTCCTGCCCGAGCACCGCGACCTGCCTGACGACAACGTGGACCTCGAAGAGAGGCTGATCGCGACCGACGGCGAGGATGTCCTGTCCTCCGGCCCGGAGCTGGGCGTCGTCGAGGAGCTGGAGGCCGAGGACCTCAACGAGACCGACAACATCTCGCAGGCCTTCGAGGACCAGCGCGAGTTCATGGACGACGCCATGGAAGGCAACGAGCGGCGCGGCGGCGTCGAGGACGACTGAGCACCGTCGCGGGGCGATGACGGAGGGGACGCGGGCCGTCGGGCGCGCGTCCCCTTTTTGTCGCGCCCGGGGTGTCGCATGGGCCTTGGGCTCTGCTAGGGAGAGCGGCAATCCAGGAACGGAGGCCGTCATGGTCCGCGCGCTGATCCCCGAGCTCGTCCTGACGGACCCCGAGGCGGGCGCCGCCGAGATGCAGCGGGTCTTCGGCTTCTCGCCCAAGGATGGGCGGATGGTTCTGGGCTCTCAGTCCGTGATCCTGTCCCGGGGCGAACCGGACGGACGGCACGGGCGGATCGACCACCTCGCGCTGTCGGTGCCGGACGTGCCGGCGGCGCTGCGGGAATGCCTGTCGAGGGGCGGGCGGCTCTCGGAGGCGACACCGGACGGCCCCCTGTCCATCCCGGAATTCTGGGAGAGCGGCGTGGACTACGTGTTCCTCGACGGCCCGGAGGGGGCGAAGGTGGAGCTGATCGCCCGTCGCCCGCCCACGCCGCGCCTGCCTTGGGGGCACGACCACATCGGCATCTCCTGCGCCGGGATCGGCGCGATGCGAGGGTTCTTCCTGGAGCTCGGCCTGACCGAGCTGGCGACGGTCACGCTGGAGCGGCCCGAAGGGCGCGTGGGCGTGGCCTTCCTCGCCTGGGGCGACAGCGTCCTGGAACTCTACTCCCTGCCCGAGACCCGCTCCGCTCCGTCGCTCGACTCGGCCCCCGGCTTCTGGCGGCTCCGGGCCGAGGGGATCGGGAAGCGGCGCGTCGGGCCCGAAGGCGTCGAGGTGCTACCGCTGTGAGGCGAGCGCCACGCCGGCGAGGATGACGAGCACCCCAGTGGCGCGGAGCGGGGCGCCCTCCGCCCCGTGGCACAGCGTGTCGATCATGGCACCCGAGACCATCTGCCCGGCGATCACGAGGAGGGCCGTCATCGTCGCGCCGATGCGTGCCACCAGCCAGCTCCCCGCCGCCACGAAGACCACGCCGAGCGTGCCGCCCGCCCAGGCATAGGCCGGCGTCTCGGCCAGGCCGGAGAGGTCCGGGCGCGTGCCGGCCAGGGCCAGCAGCAGGGTGGCCGTGCCGAGCGCCAGGGAGCCGACGAGATGGTTCCAGAAGGACGCGCCGAGCGCCCCCTTGGCGAGCGAGAGCCGCCCGTTGACCTGCCGGCTGAGGCCGATCAGCGCTCCGGCCAGGACCGCCATGCCGATGGCGAGCGTCATGCCGGTGCTCCGAAGATCAGGATCGTGCTGCCGCCGAGGATCAGGGTCAGGGCCGCGAGGTCCCGGACCGTCGGCCGTCGTCGCGGGAGACCCAGGAGGCCCCAGCGGTCCGCCGCGAGGCCGAACGCCGCCTGGCCGACGAGGCCCAGAGCCAGCGTCCCCGACAGCGCCAGGGCCGTGTTCGCGGCCATCGAGGACAGCATCACCGTGACCGCGCCCGAGAGGCCGCCGAGATAGGCCCAGGACGGCGCCTCCAGCCCGCGTCCTCGCCGGGCGAGGAGCGCAAGCGCCAGCCCTGCGGCCAGGGTTCCTGTCGCGTGAGGTACCAGCGAGCCAAGGAGCGGCCCGGCGTTCCGCGTGACCTCGGCGTTGCAGAGCACCATGAGGGACAGGAGGCCGCCGGTGGCCAAGGCTGCGAACGAGTGGACCAGGCGCGTGGATGAGGCCGTGTGAGGGCCATTCGCGGCCATGTGGTTCACTCCCGCCAGTGCTGCGCGACCCGGAAGGCGGGCAGGCCGTGGTGCCGAGGTTGCTTCAGGGTCCGTCCGCGCTGCGTCGTCCCAGGCAGCCTCCGGGTTCGGGCGAGGGTTGACAACCTCTGCGCCCCGGGTCAAGAGCCGCGCCTGGTGTTGGTGGCCCCCGCGAGGGGATGCCTGTCGCCCCGTTCGGGGGAAAGGACAACGCCCTTCAACCCCGGCCTCACCAGGCCACATGAAGGAGATCAGAGGTGACGAAACGCACCGCTGCCAAATACAAGCTTGACCGCCGCATGGGCGAGAACGTCTTCGGCCGTCCGAAGTCGCCCGTCAACAAGCGCGAATACGGCCCCGGCCAGCACGGCCAGCGCCGCAAGAACAAGCTGTCGGACTTCGGCACGCAGCTCCGCGCCAAGCAGAAGCTCAAGGGCTACTACGGCGACCTGACCGAGAAGCAGTTCAAGCGCATCTACGCCGAGGCCGCCCGCGTGAAGGGTGACACCGGCGAGAACCTGATCGGCTTCCTCGAGCGCCGCCTCGACGCCGTGGTCTACCGCGCCAAGTTCGTGCCCACCATCTGGGCCGCCCGCCAGTTCGTGAACCACGCCCACGTGCTGGTGAACGGCAAGTCGGTGAACATCCCCTCCTACCGCGTGAAGGAAGGCGACGTCATCGAGGTGCGGACGAAGTCCAAGCAGCTCGGCCTGATCCAGGAAGCCATCCAGCTCACCGAGCGGGACGTGCCCGACTACATCGAGGTCGACCACAACAAGCTGACCGCGACCTTCGTGCGCACGCCGGGCCTTTCGGACGTGCCCTATCCGGTCATCATGCAGCCCTCGCTGGTGGTCGAGTTCTACGCCAAGAACGGCTGATAACAGCCCTTCCGGCCAAGGTTTCGGACCCGTCGCAGCCACCTGCGGCGGGTCTTTTCGTTGCCGAATCCGCGTGACCCGTGCAAGGAGGGACCCATCATGGTCCAGACCGCACCCCGCGGGCGCATCGCCCCGAGCCATCCCGTCCATGCCCGCATCGAGGGCGCCGTCGTCATCATCGGCTTCGGCTCGATCGGCATGGGCACGCTCCCCCTGATCGAGCGGCACTTCGAATACGACGCCGCGCGCCTGACGGTGATCGACCCCGATCCCGACATGGGCAACTGGCTGAGGCAGCACCGGATCAACCACCTCAACGTGGGGGCTCACGCGCGCGAACTACCGCGAGGTGCTGGGCGGGCTCTTCGCCGGCGGCCCCGGCTTCTGCGTCAACGTCTCGGTGGACGTGTCCTCGCTCGACGTGATGACCTTCTGCCGCGAGATCGGGGTGCTCTACATCGACACGGTGGCGGAACCCTGGGCCGGCTTCTACTTCGAGACGCCCGACAACGAGGCCCGGACCAACTACGCCCTGCGCCAGGCGGTGCGGGACGAGGCCGCGCGCCACCCTGGCGGCTCCACGGCGGTGAGCTGCTGCGGTGCCAATCCTGGCATGGTGTCGTGGTTCGTCAAGGAGGCGCTCCTGCGGCTGGCCTCCGATCTGGGGCGCGATCCGGGGGCGCCGACGACCCGCGAGGGCTGGGCGCGGCTCATGCGGGATCTCGGCGTCAAGGGCCTGCACATCGCCGAGTGCGACACCCAGGTCCGCCCCCGCCCCCGCCCGCGCGGGACCTTCGTCAACACGTGGTCCGTCGAGGGCTTCATCGCCGAGGGGCTCCAGCCCGCCGAGCTCGGCTGGGGCAGCTTCGAGCCCTGGTTCCCGGAGAACGGCCACCGGCACGGGCAGGGCTGCCGCTCCGCGATCTGGCTCGAGCGGCCGGGCGCGATCACCCGCGTCCATAGCTGGTGCCCGACCCCGGGGCCGCAGTTCGGCTTCCTCGTCACCCACAACGAGGCGATCTCGATCGCGGACTACTACACCGTCGGCGACCCTGCCACGCCGGAGTTTCGCCCGACCTGCCATTACGCCTACCACCCCTGCGACGAGGCGGTGCTGTCGCTCGAGGAGATGTTCGGCTCGGGGCGCAAGCAGGACCGGCAGGACATCCTGACCGCCGATGAGATCACCGACGGTCGTGACGAGCTGGGGGTCCTGCTCTTCGGGCACGAGAGGAACGCGCTCTGGTACGGCTCGCGGCTGACGAACGCCGAGGCGCGGCAGCTCGCGCCCTTGCAGAACGCGACCGGGCTCCAGGTCTCCTCCGCCATCATCGCCGGCATGGTCTGGGCCCTGGAGAACCCAAAAGCCGGGATCGTCGAGACCGACGAGATGGACCACGCCCGCTGCCTGGAAATCCAGCGTCCCTACCTGGGCTCCGTCGAGGCGCATTACACCGACTGGACGCCCCTCTCGGATCGCTGGGAGCTGTTCCCCGAGGACATCGACGAGTCCGAGCCCTGGGCCTTCCGCAACGTGCTGGCGACCTGATCGAACATCATATTCGCCGCCGACTTCCTCGGGGCCGTAAACGGTTTCTTAATCTTTCTCTGCCATGGTGATCCTGTCCCCGGGTCGCCGCCCGGCGGGGTAGGGCAAGCTGCGCCTTCCGCGCAGGCGCCGTGGGAGGTCGCCCTAGACCTCGGCCAGGATGCGATCCATGGCGCTGTCGCCCCGCACATAGCCCTCGCGAGGCTGGAGGAAAGTCCGCTCGGTCGCTTCCAGCTCCTCCATCTCGTCGACATGGAAGCTCCGCCAGCCCTTGCGAGACTGCCACCCGACGAGGCGCAGCCGTCCGCCATCCACTCCGAGCCGATAGGGCTCCACGCTGCGATGCTCGTCGTGGTAGCGGAACTCGATGACACGGCGGTCACGGATCGCCTGCCTCAGGAGAGTTTCGGACATGGCGGCCTCCGTTCGGCGACGGGAGGGGGCAGGGGCTCCCTCCCGGTCCGGTGCGCGGTTCAGAGGAGGAAGTCGTCCGCCTGCAACAGGCGGTCGCCCGCGTCGACCAGGAAGGCCAGCTCGGGCCTCGAGCCGTCGTCCAAGTTGACCTGCACCTCCTGATAGCCGTTCGTTTCGCGCAGGTCCGCGATGCGGACCTCGTAGGCTCCATCGAAGGCGGCGCGTCCGATGAAGTCGAGGCCCAGGTCCGACACGTCCGACAGGTCGATCAGGTCGTCGGCTTCGAAGTCCTGGATGCGGTCCTCGGTGAGGCCGACGGCGTCGTATCGGGCCTCGCCGACGAGGAAGTGGAAGGTGTCGGCGCCACGTCCGCCGAACAGCGTATCCACTCCGGCGCCACCGCGAAGGAAGTCGTCGCCCAGGCCGCCGATGAGCACGTCGCCGCCTCTCTGGCCCAAGAGGTCGTCGTCGCCCCGGTTGCCGTTCAGCAGGTCGCCCCCGCTCCCGCCGTTGAGGCTGTCGAGGGCGCCGCCGCCGCGCAGCTCGTCGCCGCCTGCTCCGCCGATCAGGGCGTCCTGGCCGTTTCCGCCGTCCAGGGTGTCCGATCCCTGCTCGCCGGCCAGCTCGTCGTTGCCTCGCTCGCCGGAGAGGAGGTCCGCCCCATCGCCCCCGCGGCGATGTCGTCACCGCCGCCAAGGCTCACCTCGTCGTCGCCGCCCATCGCGAGCACGCTCTGGTCATCGCTACCGAAGTTGCGGTCGTTCGAACGGTCGGAGAGCTCGATCCGCTCCGGCACCTCCGGCGAGGAGACGATGAAGGTGTAGTCGCCGGTGCCGCCGGTGCCCTCGAACCGGAACGCTTCGTCGACATAATCCACGCCTTCGCTGTGAATCGCGACGTAGTAGGTGCCCGAGACGTCCACGCTGAAGGTGAATCGCGGATCGAGGGTGGTGAACGAGCCGTCGTCCGCCGGGTCGCCATCGCTGACGGTCTCGATGAGTCGGCCGCGCGCGTCGATCAGGTCGAATTCGAGGTCCACGTCGCCGCCGACGAGATCGCCCGAGCCGTCGTCGATGTCGAAGGTATAGGTCTGATCCTTGATGAGCGTGACCCCGATGAGGTCCACGTCGCCCGGCACGTCGATGCTCTGGCTGGACGCCACCGCCGAGGACTCGCCCGGGTCATTGACGCCGGGGCGTCGCCGGGCGTGAGCTGGGTCTGAAGCAGATAGTTCTGTGTCTTCAGGAAATCGGCGCTGAAGCTGAAGTTGGTCGACATTCATTCCTCCGAAGCACGCCGGGAGCGGCGCGTCTGGCCGGCTCGGTTTCCCATGAACCCCGGCCGGGTTGGGCCCCATTGTCCCTAAGCTAGCAGCGGGCCGCCATCCGGACAGGGTCTGGCCCGGAAACCGGCGTGTTATCAAGCAGAAGGCGACATCGACCGATCACGGGAAACCGTGGGCCTGCAGGGGGTGTCCACCGTTCGAGCCGCCCGTCGGTCTTGCGGGACGGCGTCCCGGTCGCCATCTCCGCTCCCAGAGATTCAAGGAGTCCAGGATGCGAAGCGAGACCTTCGGCAGCGGAATGCGCGGGCGTCGTCGCCCGGGGGTGGAGGTGCACCGGCTGTTCACCACGACGGGTGGGTCCGGGTTTCGGCCCGCGCTGGCCGGAGAGGGCCCTGGCTGCGCCTCGACCGCGGGGTGCTGACGATGGCCGAGCTCATCTATGGCTTCGATCCGCTCTGCGGCTGGTGCTACGGCATCGTCCCTGCCATGCGCCGCGTGGCGGAGGAGCATCCCGACATTCCGATCCGCCTCGTCATGCCGGGTCTCGTGGCCGGCGAGGGGGTGGGGCCCTATTCCCGGATGGCGGGCTACATCCGCGAGGCCGAGAAGCGTCTCGCGCAGGTCACGGGGCAGGGGTCCTCGGAGGCGTTCTTCCGGCTCATCGAGACGCCGGGGGTCGAGGCGAACAGCGGGCCCCCTTGCGTCGCCATCGCCTATGTCGCGGGCCTCGCGCCGGAGCGGGCGGTGGACTTCGCCCATCTCGTGATCGAGGCGCATCATGGTGACGGCGCCGACCTCAACGATCCCGCCACCTATGCGCCACTGCTGAGCAAGGTCGGCCTTCCGGCCGACCTGCCCGACATCCACGATCCGGCGCTCGCCGAGTCGGTCTGGGCGGAAGGACGCAGGATCGGGTTGCGCGCCTTTCCCACGCTGGCCGTCGTCAGGGACGGGCGGGCGCGGGTCCTTCCGTCGGAGTTCGACCCGGAGCGGCTTTCGGAGCTCGTTGGCAACGCGGCGAAATGACGGTGGCGTCCTCCTGAGGGCGCCGCTATGACGGCGCGGAAAGGAGAAGCTCCCTTGACCCGGATCGTCCCGCAGCCCGGCATCATGGACATCGCCCTCTACGAGGGCGGCGCCTCGCACCTCGAGGGCAAGACCAACGTCCTGAAGCTCAGCTCCAACGAGAATCCCTTCGGACCGCCGGAGGCGGCCAAGGAGGCTTTCCTCCGCGCCGTCCGCGACCTGCACCGCTATCCGTCGACCGACCACGCCGCCCTTCGCCACGCGATCGGCGAGGTCTGGGGCCTGGAGCCGAGGCGGATCATCTGCGGAGTGGGGTCGGACGAGATCATCCACTTCCTCTGCCAGGCCTATGCCGGCCCAGGCGACGAGGTCGTCCACACCGAGCACGGCTTCGCCATGTACCGAATCTCGGCGCTGGCGGCCGGCGCGACGCCCGTCGAGGTGCCCGAGCGGGAGCGGACCACCGACGTCGATGCGATCCTCGCGGCCTGCTCGGAGAGGACGAAGCTCGTCTTCATCGCCAATCCGAACAACCCGACCGGCACGATGATCGGGATGTCGGAGATCCGCCGGCTCGCCGAGGGCCTCCCGGAGCAGGCCATCCTGGTCCTGGATGGTGCCTATGCGGAGTACGTGGAGGGCTACGACGCCGGCACCTCGCTCATCGCCGAGCGCGACAACGTGGTGATGACGCGGACCTTCTCCAAGATCTATGGGTTGGGCGGGCTGCGGGTCGGCTGGGGCTACGGGCCGCAGGCGATCATCGACAACCTCAACCGCGTGCGCGGGCCCTTCAACCTGTCGAACGCCGCGCTGGTGGCCGCCGAGGCCGCCGTGCGTGACCGCGCCTGGGTGCAGAGGTGCCGGAGCGAGAACGCCCGTTGGCGCGACTGGCTGGCGCGCAAGCTCGCCGAGGTGGGCGTGCCCTCGGACGTGGCGACGGCCAACTTCGTCCTCGCCCGCTTCGCCGACGCGCAGGAGGCCAATGCCTGCGACGAGCATCTGCGGAGCGAGGGGATCATCGTCCGGCGCGTGGCCGGCTACAAGCTGCCCCACTGCCTGCGCATCACCGTGGGCGACGAAGCCTCCTGTCGCCGGGTGGCCCACGCGATCGGCCAGTTCAAGGGCGTCAGGTGATCTACGGACGCGTCGCCCTGATCGGGCTGGGTCTGATCGCCTCCTCGATGGCCCACGCCATGCGTCGCGGGGGCCTGGCCGGGGAGATCGTCGGCTACGCCAGGACCGCCGAGACCCGCGACGTCGCTCGCGAGATCGGGCTTTGCGACCGCGTCGTCGAGACGGCGCGCGAGGCCGTCGAAGGCGCGGACCTCGTCGTCCTCTGCGTTCCGGTGGGGGCCATGGATGCCGTGGCCCGCGAGATCGCCCCCGCGCTCAAGCCCGGCGCGACGTTGAGCGACGTGGGCTCGGTCAAGCGGGCCGTGATCGAGGCGATGGCTCCGCATGTGCCATCGGGGGTCCATTTCGTCCCGGCGCACCCCCTCGCGGGGACGGAATACTCGGGTCCCCGCTCCGGTTTCGCCACGCTCTTCGACAACCGCTGGTGCATCCTGGTCCCCGGCGAAGCGGACCGCGCGGCCGTGGACCGGCTCGGGAGGCTCTGGCGCGGGATGGGCGCCAACGTGGACGAGATGGACGCGGGCCACCACGACCTTGTCCTCGCGGTCGTGTCCCACACGCCGCACCTCATCGCCTACACGATGGTGGGCGTGGCCGAGCACCTGGAGCAGGTCTCGAACAGCGAGGTCATCAAGTATTCGGCCTCCGGCTTCCGCGACTTCACGCGGATCGCCGCCTCGGACCCGACGATGTGGCGCGACGTGTTCCTGACGAACCGGGACGCCACGCTCGATATCCTCGGGCGGTTCACCGAGGAGCTCTTCGTGCTCCAGCGGGCGATCAGGATGGGGGACGGGGCGCAACTGCACGACTACTTCACGCGGACCCGGGCGATCCGGCGCGGGATCGTGGAGGCCGGGCAGGACACGGCCGCGCCGGACTTCGGTCGCGTCCCGGCGCCGGAACCCGGCGGGTGAAGGCCGACGCGGCGGCCCTCCTCGCGTTGGGCCTCCTGCCGGGGCTGGCCTGGGCCGAGGCGCCCGAGACAAGTCCCCGCCCCGAGGTCCGCGCGATTGCGGAGCCGCCCGGGCGCCCCGAGGCGCGGCCGACGGGCGGTGCCGCGCTCGCCATCGAGCTGCATCCCGACGGCTCGCCGCTCGCGCAGGACGTCGCGCCGACCCTGCCAACGGTGCGGCCCGCCGATCCGCTGCCGAGCCCAGGCGCCGAGAGGCTGCCGACCGTCATGCGCGAGGCGCCGCTCCTTGAGGATGATCCGCCACCGCCGCGTCTGGAAGGTCCTCGGGCCATCGTGAGGGCCGAGGAGCTGATGACCGAGCCGCCGCCCGTTCCCGTGACCGTCGGCGGGTGGGAGGGCGCCCCCCCGCCCATCCGTCCGGCCGCAGAGCCGCCTCCATCCGTCCTCCCGGTCCCGGGCCGTCCCCGTTCCAGGCCACAGGCCCCGCAGGACCCGCAGCCGCTGCCCCCGTCCGAGCCCGACGCACCGCCGGCCTATGCGCCCGGTGCCCGCCCGGACGTCCTGCCCGAGGGGCTTGGCTACTCGCCCCTGGCCGTTGCCCGTGCCGTCCTGCCCGCCTCGCGGCCCTCTGGCATCGTCGAGCGCGCGGAGCAGCGGCGGGCCGAGCTCGTGCGCGGGCAGGTCTGCGGCGATCCGGCGATCCAGGGCGAGGTCATCGCCGCGATCCACGCGGGCGGTGGCTGCGGCGTCGAGGAGCCGGTCCTGGTCCGCTCCGTCGACGGCGTGCGCCTGTCGGAACCGGCCACCATGGACTGCGCCACCGCTCAGGCGCTGCTCGACTGGACGCGCGACGGAGCACGGCCGGCGGTAGGCAGCCGGGGCGGCGGGCTGGCGGAGCTGGAGGTCATGGGCAGCTACACCTGCCGGCCCCGAAACAACCAGGCGGGCGCCCGTCTCTCCGAGCACGGGAAGGGCAGGGCCATCGACATCGGCGCGGCGGTCCTTGCCGATGGATCGACCCTCAGCGTCTTGCGCGACTGGCCGGACCCGGCGCTTCGACAGATGCGGGAGGCAGCCTGCGGGACCTTCTCGACGGTCCTGGGCCCGGGCGATCCGTTCCACGACGACCACCTTCACCTCGACACGGCCCGGGGGCGCGGCGCCTACTGTCGCTAGAGCACCCGGGGCGCCTCCAGCAGCACGAGGCCCAGGGCCTCGACCTTCCCATCGGCGAAGGTCACGGGCACCTCGATCCGGTCGCTCCCCTGAGCCATCTGGGCGAGCGCGCCCTCGACGAAGGGCCGCTGCTGCTCGGCCAGGAGCCCCGCCGCCTGGAGAAGGTCGAGCAGGCCCGGCCAGTTCTCGGCCGTCAAGTTGACGGTCCCGGCGAGGTAGCCCTGCGCATCGGGTTCGAGGGTCCCGGACCCGGTCAGCGCCACGTCGCCTTGGGCCAGCCGGACCTCGCGCAAGGCAACGCCCCGGAAGCGCGGTGCGGTGGGCGATCGGAGCTCCAGCGGTGCGTCGAGCGTCACGCGCGCATCGAGCCGCAGGAGGCCGATGTTCGCGCTGACCGTGGCGGGTCGCAGCCCCTCCACCTCCGCGAAGAGGTCGTAGGCGGACCCGCTCCGTGCGGCCCTGGCGGCCAGCCGGTCCATCCCGAACCCCAAGCCGTTCTCGGCCTGGACCGTCGCGAGACCGCTCCCTATCGTTGCCTCGTCGAGAGGGAGGTCGGTAGAGAGGCCCACCGTCGCACTGGCGCGGAGGTCCTTCGCGGAGAGGTCGATCCTCTGCCCCGCAAGGGTGAGCGTCTGGTCCTGCGGCCAGAGGGTGGTGACGCGATTGGGCCTGATGCTGAGCGCCGTGACGCGAAGGAAGGGAGCCTCCCAGATCACGCGCCCGTCCGGCGTCGCGAGCCGCAGGTTCGTCGCGGTCGTGTCGAAGCGCGACGGGAAGCCGGTGGTCGAGAGGTCGGCGTAGTCCACGGAGAAGCCCCGCGCCCGAAGGTCGGCCAGGGCCGCCTCGGCCCTCGACTCGATCTGCCAGGCAACCAGGAACCAGCCCCCCGACAGGAGAGCGAAGAGCGCCGCGATCACTAAGAGCAAGGTCCGCATCGAAATCCTCCCCGACGTCATCTAGATGGGACGAGAAAGGGGAGCCAGCCTCGTGATGAACGGGAACGATCTTTGGGTCTTCGCCTATGGGTCCTTGCTCTGGGATCCGGGGTTCGAGCCGGCGGAGGCCGTCCGGGCGCGGCTCGACGGCTGGCGGCGGAGCTTCTGCATGTGGTCCCACATGTTCCGGGGCAGCGAGGAGGCGCCGGGCCTCGTCCTCGCGCTCGACGCGGACCCGCAGGCCTCCTGCGAGGGCTTGGCGCTGCGGGTGGACCCGGCCGGGAAGAGGAGATCATGGCCACGCTGCGTGGGCGCGAGCTCATCACGAACGCCTACGAGGAGCGAGTCCTCCCCCTGAACCTCGCGGACGGTCGGACGGTCGAGGCCGTGACCTACGTCATCCGCCGCGACCATCCGCAATACGCCTGCGTGGATGCCGAGACCCAGGCCCGCACCATCGCGCGGGCCCGGGGGCAGCGCGGGCCCAACATCGACTATCTCACCCGGACCGCCGCCCGGCTCGTCGAGCATGGCATCCGCGACTCGGAAATCGAGGCGCTCCTGGCGCGCGCCCGGGCGCTGGTCCCCTGATTCACGCCCCTCTTCGGCCCAAGTTCCGCCGCCTTGCCGACCTTTAACCGGGCCGGCGGGACGAGACGAGATGCGCGACCTCTCCGCAGCTTGACATGGCGGGGCTTGGGTTTCCGAGCATCGTCCTCTAGCGTGAACCAACAACCCTGGACAGGCGAGGATCGTAGCCGAGGCATGGACAGACGGGACCCCCAGGCTCCGCCGCACTTCTCGCAGCCTGTGCGCCAGATCGCGCTGATGCTGATCGCCCTCGGTCTGGTGGGCTTTGGTGCCTATGTCGCCTTCCGGACCCTGGAGCGGGTGTTCTTCACGAACGTCTACCTGAATACGGCCATCGCCGTGGTGTTCACGCTGGGGGTGCTGAGCTGCTTCTGGCAGGTCATCCTGCTCATGCGCTCCGTCTCGTGGATCGAGGCCTTCACCAGCTCCGCCCCGGGGGAGCAGCTCCGCGCGCCGCCCTCCCTCCTCGCGCCGCTGGCGGCGCTGCTCCGGTCGCGCGGCGCGCGGCTGCAGCTCACCTCGACCTCGACGCGCACGATCCTCGATTCGGTCGCCACGCGCGTGGACGAGGATCAGGAGGTCACCCGCTACCTCGCCAGCACGCTGATCTTCCTGGGCCTGCTCGGCACCTTCTATGGCCTCGCCACGACGGTCCCCGCGCTGGTGGAGACGATCCGGTCGCTGACGCCGCAGGAGGGCGAGACGGGCGCCGACATCTTCGCGCGGCTGCAGGCCGGGCTGGAGACGCAGCTCGGCGGCATGGGCACGGCCTTCTCCTCCTCGCTGCTGGGCCTTGCCGGATCGCTGATCGTCGGACTGCTGGAGCTCTTCGCCGGGCACGGGCAGGGGCGCTTCTACCGCGAGCTGGAGGAATGGCTGTCCTCGGTCACGCGGGTCGGGCTGTCGGGTGAGGAGGGGGGATCGGCCGAGGGATCGATCCTGGGGCAGGTCGTGGACGCCATGGCCGAGCAGATGGAATCGCTCCAGCGGATGTTCACGCAGGGCGACCTCGCGCGGGCGCAGACGGACCGGCGTCTCGGGGACCTCGCCATCGCCGTGGGGCAGCTCGCGCAGAAGATCGAGGAGCGCGACACGGGGCCGGCGCTGGCGCGGCTGGCCGAAGGGCAGGAGCGGATGATCGTGGCGCTGGAGAGGCTCGGCGCACATCTCGCCGAAGGCGGCTCGGACCCGGAGGCGCGGATGCGGCTGCGGTCCATCGACGTGCAGCTCCTCCGCATCCTGGAGGAGATCTCGGCCGGGCGGCAGGAGAGCATGGCGGAGCTTCGCGCCGACCTCGGCAACCTGGCCCGGTCCCTGCGCGGCGGCGCGCGGGTCGGCACCGAGGCGCGCTAGGCCATGCTGCGGGCGCGCCGGCGCGGCGGCCACCCGATGACCTGGCCCGGCTTCGTGGACGCGATGACGGGGCTGCTCCTCGTCCTCATGTTCGTGCTCACCATCTTCACGGTCGTGCAGTTCACCCTGCGCGACCAGATCAGCGGGCAGCAATCCAGGCTCGACCAGCTCTCGGCCGAGGTCGCGCAGCTCACCGAGGTGCTGGGCCTGTCGCAGGATCGCGAGGCGGCGCTGACGGAGGACTTGTCCGAGGCCAACAGCCGGAGCGAGGAGCAGGCCTCGCTCATCGACTCCCTGACGCGGCAGCGCGACGCCACGGCGGCCGAGCTGTCGGACGCGCAGACCCGCATCACGGGCTTCGAGGCGCAGGTCGCGAGCCTGATCGCCGACAAGCAGGAGGCCGAAGGGCGCGTCGCGAGTCTGGAGCAGGAGACGGCCCGTCAGACGGACGAGGCCGAGGCGCTGAACCTCGCGCTCGCCTCGGCGCGGGAGGAGATCAGCGCGGGCGAGGAACAGGCCCGGCTCGCCGCCGCGCGGCGCGAGGCCTTGGAGACGCTGATCCGTTCGCTCCAGAACCGGACCGCCACGGACGGGGAGTCGATGGCCGACTCGCGGCAGGCGCTCAGCGATGCGGATGCGCAGCGGGCGGTCGAGGCCGCCGCCGCGCAGGAGCTGCGGGACCGGCTCCAGAACTCCGACGCCGAGCTGACCGCGATGACGCTGCGGCTGGAGGAGGAGCGGAAGAAGGCCGAGGAGACGCTGACCATGCTCGCCGCCGCGCAGTCGGCGCGGGACGACCTCGACACGCAGCTCGCGGCGGCGATCCTGGCCCGGCATCAGGCGGAGCAGCGGGCGTCCGACGCCGAGGCGAGGGGCGAGGATCTCGATGCACGGTTGTTGGCGGCGCTGAGCCTCCAGTCGAACACCGAGGCCGAGCTGCAGGCCGCCCGGGAGGCCCTGGAAGCCGCACGATCGCAAGGGGCGGACCTGTCCACTCAACTGGCGGCCTCCCTGTCGGCGCGGGAGCTGTCGGCCGGCAACCTCGAGGCGGCGAAGGCGGCGCTCGAGGCGGCGTTGGACGAGGCGCAGGTCGGTCGGGAGGAGGCGGAGCGACGGCTGGCCCAGGCGGTGCTCGCGCGGGACGCGGCCGAGGCGCAGCGGCAGGAGACCGAAGCGCGCCTCGCCAACCTGGAGGCGCAGGGGCGCGCGTCCGCCGAGGCACAGGCACAGGCCGAGGCCGAGCGAGGCGACGCCCAGGAACGGCTCGCACGGGAGATCGCGGCGCGGGAGGCGGCGGAGGCGGAGCTCGCGCGGGTGCAGGGGCAGCAGGACGACCTGTCGTCCCGGCTGGCCGACGCGCTCCTGCGCCAGCAGCAGGCCGAGGAGGCGGCGCAGGCCAGTGCCGGCGACGATGCGGATCTGCGCGCGCGGCTCGCGGATGCGCTGGAGCGGGTGGCGGCGGCCGAATCCTCCTCGCAGGAGGCCATGAGCGAGTCCGAGCGGCAGGCGGCGCTCCTCGCGACGGCGCAGGGGCAGCTTCGGGATCAGGAGACGCTGTCCGACGAGAGCCAGCGCCAGGTGGCGGCGCTCAATGCCCAGGTGGCGGATCTGAGGAACCAGATGGGCACGCTGCAGGCGCTGCTCGATGTCGCGAAGGACGAGGACCAGCAGGCGCAGGTGCAGATCGAGTCGCTGGGCAGCGAGCTCAACACCGCCTTGGCCCGCGTCGCGGCCGAGCAGCGACGCCGGGCCGAGCTCGAGGAGGCGGAGCGGCAACGGGCGGAGCAGGAGGCGCAGCGGCTGGCGGCGGAGGCGCAGGACCTCGAGAGCTACAAGTCCGAGTTCTTCGGCAACATGCGGCGGCTGGTCGAGGGGCGCGAGGGCATCCAGGTCGTCGGCGACCGCTTCGTCTTCTCCTCCGAGGTGCTGTTCCCGCCGGGGAGCGCGACGCTGTCGCCCGCTGGGCGCGAGCAGATCGGGCGCGTGGCGGGCCTCCTGCGCGAGATCTCGGACCAGATCCCGCCGGGGATCAATTGGGTCATCCAGGTGGATGGACATACCGACGACGTTCCGGTGACCCGTGGCGGGCCGTTCCGCGACAACTGGGAGTTGAGCCAGGCGCGCGCGCTGTCGGTCGTCCGGGAGATGAGCGAGGTCGAGGGCATCCCGCCCGAGCACCTGTCGGCGAACGGCTATGGCGAGTTCCAGCCCATCGACACCAGCGGCACGCCCGAGGGTCGGGCGCGCAACCGGCGGATCGAGATCAAGCTGACGGAACGATAGGGTCATGGGCGGCTCCGGCGGAGGGTTCTGATGGCGGACCATTGAGGGCCTGTTGCAGACCACTGTGCCGGAGAAAGCTTAACGAATTGCGTGACCACCGTTCGGTGGGGGGGTGGCGCGACGCAACACCCGGGCGGTAAACCCATGATGCGGCTCGGAAACCGCTGGCCGGTGGGTGTTGCGTCGAGGGATGGCGAGGCGTGGCGAATCAGGCTGCGGGGGGTGGAATCTATGTGGGGAGCGCCAGGCGGGGAGGGGTCGACGCATGGGTCGCGCGATCCTGGGGCGGGCTGGACCCACGTGACGGGCAGGTGCCAGTCATGTCGCGCCCCGTCCGCTGAGCGCCCCCAGCGGGTGATTCCGGCAGCGGCTTCGTAGGGCCGGCTTCAGCCCGCCAAGCCCTGATCGCCAGGTTCGGGCAGGCGGCAGAGGTCGCGCGGCGGGCTGGGGCTCTCCGTATGCGATTGTGCTGTCTGCCGCCGGTTCATGCCACCGGCTCGCCCTTGTCGAAGCGCGCGTCGAGCTCCGCGAGGATGCGGTCCGCGTCCTTGGGGCTCACGGCGCGGAGGATCGCGTCGATCTTCTCCTCGAGCCGGTCGTCCTCCTCGCGCGATTGCGGGGAGCCGACGTGGAGGAGCAGGGAGAGCCCGGCGACCTGCCAGATGAGCTGCAGGAACTCGGACTGCCAGTTCTCTAGGGTGTCGCGGCCGGTCTCCAGCAGGTAGCCCTTGAGCTCGGGCTCCTGGCCGTGGGTGCGCTGGTCCTCGGCGTAGGCGCCCCAGGCGAGCGCCCAGTGGCCGACGAGCGACGCCGCGAACAGGACCGCCGTGACCCAGGTGTAGCCGTAGCGCTTCCAGATGGAGAAGTGCTTGACCGGGGGCTTGGTGATCTGCGCTGCGGACATGGTGTCGTCCTCCTTCTACTTAGCCGCAGAAGGAATGGACGTTGCCCGAACGCGGTTCCCGGATCGGCTTGGGGACAAGCCCTTGGTGGGCAAGGGCGCTGGTCCCGGAATGCAGAGCGCCGCCCCGGGGGGCGGCGCTCGCTTGGGTTCGGGGACCTTACTCGGCCGTCAGAAGGGGCGGCTTGCTTCCCGCGAGGCGGGGCGCGGAAGGCTCGTCGTATTGAAGGTCGAGCTTGTCGTCCTTGACCCGACGCGGACCACGCCGCCCTTGGTGAGCTTGCCGAAGAGAAGCTCCTCGGCGAGCGGCTTCTTGATGTGCTCCTGGATCACGCGGCCCAGGACGACGCGCGCCCATCTTGTCGTCGTAGCCCTTCTCGCCCAGCCAGTCGGCGGCCTCGGGCGAGAGCTCGATGTGGACGTGGCGGTCCATGAGCTGCGCCTCGAGCTGGAGGACGAACTTCTCCACGACCTGGTGGATGACCTCCTTGGAGAGGGGCGCGAAGGAGATGGTCGCGTCGAGACGGTTGCGGAACTCGGGCGTGAACATCCGCTCGATGGCGGCGGTGTCCTCGCCCTCGCGGCGGTCGCGGCCGAAGCCGATGGCGGCCTTGGCCATGTCCGCCGCACCCGCGTTCGACGTCATGATGAGGATCACGTTGCGGAAGTCCACCGCCCGGCCGTTGTGGTCGGTGAGCTTGCCGTGGTCCATCACCTGCAGGAGGATGTTGTAGACGTCCGGGTGCGCCTTCTCGATCTCGTCGAGGAGGAGCACGCAATGCGGGTGCTGGTCCACCCCGTCCGTGAGCATCCCGCCCTGGTCGAAGCCGACATAGCCCGGAGGCGCGCCGATCAGCCGCGAGACCGCGTGCTTCTCCATGTACTCGGACATGTCGAAGCGCAGGAGCTCCACGCCCAGCGTGTCCGCCAGTTGCTTGGCGACCTCGGTCTTGCCGACGCCGGTGGGGCCGGCGAAGAGGTAGTTGCCGATGGGCTTCTCGGGCTCGCGCAGGCCGGCGCGGGCGAGCTTGATAGCCGAGGACAGCGCCTCGATGGCGGCGTCCTGGCCGAAGACCACGCGCTTCAGGGCGCCTTCGAGATCCTTGAGGACCTCGGCGTCGTCCTTGGACACGTTCTTGGGCGGGATCCGGGCGATCTTGGCCACGACGGCCTCGATCTCCTTGATGCCGATGGTCTTCTTCTTGCGCGAGTCGGGCAGGAGGTGCTGCGCCGCGCCCGCCTCGTCGATGACGTCGATCGCCTTGTCGGGGAGCTTGCGGTCGTTGATGTAGCGGGCCGACAGCTCCACGGCGGTGCGGATGGCGTCGCCGGTGTACTTGATGCCGTGATGCTCCTCGAAGTAGGGCTTGAGGCCCTTGAGGATCTTCACGCTGTCCTCGACCGAAGGCTCGTTCACGTCGATCTTCTGGAAGCGCCGCGACAGGGCGCGGTCCTTCTCGAAGTGCTGGCGGAACTCCTTGTAGGTGGTCGAGCCCATGCAGCGCAGCTTGCCGCCCTGCAGCGCAGGCTTGAGGAGGTTCGACGCGTCCATCGCGCCGCCGGAGGTCGCGCCGGCGCCGATCACGGTGTGGATCTCGTCGATGAAGAGGACGGCGTCAGGGTGGCCCTCAAGCTCGCTCACCACGGACTTGAGACGCTCCTCGAAGTCGCCGCGGTAGCGGGTGCCCGCGAGCAGCGCGCCCATGTCGAGCGAGAAGATCGTCGCGCCCGAGAGGACGTCCGGCACCTCGCCCTGAACGATCTTCCAGGCGAGCCCCTCGGCGATGGCGGTCTTGCCCACGCCGGGGTCGCCGACGAGGAGCGGGTTGTTCTTGCGCCGCCGGCAGAGGACCTGGATGCAGCGCTCCACCTCCTCGTCGCGGCCGATGAGGGGGTCCACATCGCCCTTGCGGGCCTTGGCGTTGAGGTCGACGCAGTACTTGGACAGGGCGCTCTCCTTGTCGTCGGACGAGTCTGACTTTTCGTGGTCTTCGTTCTTGGACGAGGAGGAATCGGCGCCCTTGACGGGGCGATGCTCCCCGAAGGCGGGATCCTTGGCGACGCCGTGCGCGATGAAGTTCACCGCGTCGTAGCGCGTCATGTCCTGCTCCTGCAGGAAGTAGGCGGCGTTCGACTCCCGCTCGGCGAAGATCGCGACGAGGACGTTCGCGCCGGTGACCTCGGTGCGGCCGGAGGACTGGACGTGGATGGCGGCCCGCTGGATCACGCGCTGGAAGGCGGCGGTCGGGACGGCCTCGGACCCCTCGACGTCGGTGACGAGGGTGGAGAGGTCGTCGTCGATGAAGTCCTCGAGGTTCTTCCTGAGGGCGCCGAGATCGACCGAGCAGGCCCGCATGACGCGCGCCGCGTCGGGCTCGTCGATGAGGGCGAGGAGCAGGTGTTCGAGGGTGGCGAGTTCGTGGCGCTTGCCGTTGGCGATGGCCAGCGCCTGGTGGATGGACTGCTCGAGTGTGGTCGAGAAAGACGGCACTTGTCGTGCTCCTCTAACGGCGGCGGGCGGGGGGTCTGGCCCCGTTCCACCATGGGCCTCTTGGGATTAAAGATCGGTGTTTGCGCCCGCGCTTCAAGCGCTTTTTTGAAACAGACCGATCACGATCCCATGGGTGGGGAAACCTTGCGCCGGTGAGGGCGGGCAGGTCCTTCGGGACGGGCAACGCGAGGGTGCGGGTGCCCGTTCCTTGGGCATCAGCGGAAGCTGTCCTTGGCGGACCGGATGGCGCCGAAGACCTCGGCGTCGGGTCGGTCCGACATCCCCATCGCGGATTTAAGGGCCGGGTCGTCGGCGCGCAAGAAGGGGTTGGTCTCGATCTCCTCCCGGAGCGAGGAGGGCACGGTCGGCTCGTTGCGCGAGCGCGCGGCGCGGACCCGGGCCACGCGGTCGCGCAGGCGGTCGTTGTCGCCATCCACGGTGAGGGCGAAGCGGCCGTTCGCCTCGGTGTATTCGTGGCCGGAGCAGACCGTCGTGTCGGGCGGCAGGGCGCGGAGCCTGAGGAGCGAGTCCCACATCTGCTGGGCGGTTCCCTCGAAGAGCCGGCCGCAGCCCAGGGCCATCAGCGTGTCGGCGGTGAAGGCGAGGGCCGAGCGGGCGAAGTGGTAGGAGACGTGGCCGACCGTGTGGCCGGGGGTGTCGATCACCGTCACCGCCTCGCCGCAGACCTCCAGCGGGTCGCCGGGGAGGATCGCGAGGTCGAGAGGCGGCAGGCGGTGGCGGTCGGCGGCGTTGCCGATGACGCGGGCGCCCTCGCGCAGGGCCTCGACGGCCTGGACGTGGTCGGCGTGGTGGTGGGTGATGAGGATGTCGTCGAGCCGCCAGCCCCGGCGGTCGAGCTCGGCCCGGATGGGCGCGGCCTCGGGGGCATCCACGAGGGCGGTCCGGCGGGTCGATCCGTCGTGAAGCAGGAAGGCATAGTTGTCCTGGAGGCACGGCACGGTGACGAGCGTGAGCGGAGCGTGATCGTCGGGCATGGCGGGGGCGCCTCCTGTTGGCTTAAGCTCGGTCCGATCCTGCCCCGGGAGACTTCGGCCCGCAATGCGGCCCATCTGATGCATCTGGACGTGACCGAGCTGCGCGACTTCTACTACCGCAGCGCCCTGGGGCGCGCGGCGCAGAGGGTCATCCGCGACGAGCTCCTGAAGCTCTGGCCCGAATCTAAGGGGCAGGCGGTCGCGGGCTACGGCTTCGCGGTGCCGCTCCTGCGGCCCTACCTCGCGCAGGCGCGGCGGGTGATCGGGCTGATGCCGGGGCCGCAGGGGGTGATGCCCTGGCCCGCCGGGCAGCCCAACGTCGCGCTCCTCTGCGAGGAGACGCTCTGGCCGATCTCGACGGGCTTCGTCGACAAGCTCGTGGTCATGCACGGGTTGGAGGTGAGCGAGCACCCGTCCGCGCTGCTGGAGGAGTGCTGGCGCGTGCTGGGGCCGGGGGGACGGGCGGTCTTCGTGGTGCCGAACCGGGCCGGGCTCTGGTCGCGGACGGATGCGACGCCCTTCGGCTACGGGCGCCCCTACACCATGGGCCAGCTCGAATCCGTGCTGCGGGATCATCGGTTCACCACCGAGCGCGCGGTCGCCACGCTTCACCAGCCGCCGTCGACCCACAAGTTCTGGCGGCGGGTCGGCGGCGTGATGGAAGGCGTGGGGCGCCGACTGCCCGGGTCGATCGCGGGCGGCGTCCTGATGCTGGAGGTCGCCAAGCAGGTCGCGGCCCCCACCCGGCCGGGGCTTGCGGAGGCCGTGCGCCGGCCCCGGCTGGTTCCCAACGGGATGCCCGCCCCGGCCGGCCGGTCGCCCGCCTCCTGACGGCGCGCCGCGGAGGTCGAAAATGCGCCTCCGAGCCGGTTGCGGGCTGGGGAGCCCTCTGCTAGATGCGCCCGCGAACGAACCCCTCCGCCGGGGCGGACCCGGACGGAGGCTTTGCCATAGGAATCGACCGGGCAGGGCGGGGGCCAACGACAACGGAAGGGTGGACGTGTCCGAACCAGCTTCGATCTCGACCGGCATCGCAGGCCGCTATGCCCAGGCCGTCTTCGACCTCGCAAGGGAAGAGGGCATGCTTCCGGCCCTGGAGGCCGACATCGGCGCGCTCGAATCCGCGCTTGCCGACAGCGCCGACCTGCGCGCGCTGATCTCCTCGCCGATCTACTCGCGCGACGAGCAGGGGAACGCCATCCTCGCCATCGGCGACCGCATGGGCCTCACGCCCGTGATGCGCAACGTGCTCGGGCTCATGGCGCAGAAGCGCCGTCTCTTCGTGCTGCCGAACCTGCTGGCTGCGCTGCGGACCCGTCTCGCGGACGCGCGGGGCGAGGTCGCGGCCGAGGTGACTTCGGCCCAGCCGCTCAGCCCCGAGCAGGCGCAACAACTCGCGGACACGCTGTCGGCCCAGGCCGGCAAGGCCGTCCGGCTCCAGACCAGGGTGGACCCGTCGCTGATCGGCGGGCTCGTCGTAAGGCTCGGCTCGCGCATGATCGACACCTCGATCCGCGCGAAGCTCGGCCAACTGCAGAACATGATGAAAGAGGTGGGATGATGGCGATTCAGGCGGCCGAGATTTCGGCGATCCTTCGGGACCAGATCAGGAACTTCGGCCGCGAGGCGGAGGTGGCCGAGGTCGGCCGGGTGCTGTCGGTGGGCGACGGCATCGCGCGCGTCTACGGCCTCGACAACATCCAGGCCGGCGAGATGGTCGAGTTTCCCGGCGGCATCCAGGGGATGGCTCTGAACCTGGAAACGGACAACGTCGGCTGCGTGATCTTCGGCTCGGACCGGGACATCAAGGAAGGGGACGTCGTCAAGCGCACCCAGTCCATCGTGTCGGTGCCCGCCGGCGAGGCGCTGCTCGGCCGGGTCGTTGACGGCCTCGGCAATCCCATCGACGGCAAGGGCCCCATCGCCACCACGGAGCGTCGCGTCGCCGACGTCAAGGCGCCGGGCATCATCCCCCGCCGCTCGGTGCACGAGCCGATGGCGACCGGCCTCAAGTCCGTGGACGCCATGATCCCGATCGGCCGCGGCCAGCGCGAGCTCATCATCGGCGACCGCCAGACCGGCAAGTCGGCGATCATCCTCGACACGATCCTGAACCAGAAGGTCTACAACGAGGCCGCCGGGGACGACGAGTCGAAGAAGCTCTACTGCGTCTACGTGGCCGTGGGCCAGAAGCGCTCGACCGTGGCGCAGTTCGTTCGTCGCCTCGAGGAATCGGGCGCGATGGCCTACTCGATCGTCGTGGCCGCGACCGCCTCGGACCCGGCGCCGATGCAGTTCCTCGCGCCCTACTCCGCGACCGCCATGGCGGGATACTTCCGCGACAACGGCCGCCACGCGGTGATCTTCTACGACGACCTGTCCAAGCAGGCCGTGGCCTACCGCCAGATGTCGCTCCTGCTGCGCCGTCCGCCGGGCCGCGAAGCCTATCCGGGCGACGTGTTCTACCTCCACTCCCGCCTGCTGGAGCGGTCCGCGAAGCTCAACGCCGAGAACGGCTCGGGCTCGCTGACGGCGCTGCCGGTGGTGGAGACCCAGGCCGGTGACATCTCGGCCTACATCCCGACCAACGTGATCTCGATCACCGACGGCCAGATCTTCCTCGAGTCCGAGCTGTTCTACCAGGGCATCCGTCCGGCGGTGAACACCGGCCTCTCGGTGTCGCGGGTGGGCTCCTCGGCCCAGACCAAGGCGATGAAGTCGGTGGCCGGCCCGGTGAAGCTGGAGCTCGCGCAGTACCGCGAGATGGCCGCCTTCGCGCAGTTCGGCTCGGACCTCGACGCCTCGACCCAGCAACTGCTGAACCGGGGCGCGCGCCTGACCGAGCTGATGAAGCAGCCGCAATACTCGCCGCTGACCAACGCCGAGATCGTGGCGGTGATCTACGCGGGCACCAAGGGCTACCTCGACAAGCTCCCCGTCGCCGACGTGGGCCGCTTCGAGGCCGGGCTCCTCGGCCATCTGCGCAACCGTCGCCGCGACGTGCTCGACATGATCTCGACGCAGGACCCGAAGATCGCAGGCGAGGCGGAAGCGACGCTCCGCGGCGCGATCGACGAGTTCGCGCGCGACTTCGCCTGAGGGACGGTAGGGGATGCCCAGCCTTAAGGACCTGAAGAACCGCATCGCCTCGGTGAAATCCACGCGGAAGATCACCAAGGCGATGCAGATGGTGGCGGCGGCGAAGCTCCGTCGCGCCCAGGACGCCGCCGAGGCCGCGCGTCCCTACACGGAACGGTTCAACGCCGTAATGGCGGGGCTCGCGGCGTCGGCCGCATCCTCGCCCACCGCGCCCCGGCTTCTGGCCGGGACGGGACGGGACGACGTGCATCTGCTGGTCGTCATGACCTCGGAGCGGGGCCTCTGCGGGGGCTTCAACTCCACCATCGCCCGGCTGGCGCGCCAGCGGGCGGAGGAGCTGCTGCGCCAGGGCAAGACCGTGAAGATCCTGACGGTCGGCAAGAAGGGCCGCGAGGCGCTCAAGCGCGACCACGCGCAGCGGTTCGTCAACCACGTGGACCTCTCGGCCGAGAAGCGGATGGGCTACGACGTGGCCCAGCGGATCGCGCGCGACATCATCCACCGCTTCGAGGCGGGCGAGTTCGACGTGGCGACGATCTTCTACAACCGCTTCCAGTCGGTGATCTCGCAGGTGCCGACCGCAAGGCAGGTCATCCCGGCGAGCTTCGAGGAGACCAGCGTCTCGCCGCTCTACGAGTACGAGCCGCATGAGGAAGGCATCTTGGGCGACCTGCTGCCGCGCGGCGTGGCCACCCAGGTCTTCTCGGCGCTGCTGGAGAACGGCGCCTCGGAGCAGGGGGCCCGGATGTCGGCCATGGACAGCGCCACGCGCAACGCGGGTGACATGATCGACCGGCTGACGATCCAGTACAACCGCAGCCGCCAGGCCTCGATCACCAAGGAACTCATCGAAATCATCTCGGGCGCCGAGGCGCTCTGACCCAAGGGTAACAACATGGCATTGGACGCGACGCCCAACGGGCGAATCACCCAGATCATCGGCGCCGTCGTGGACGTGCAGTTCGAGGGCCACCTGCCCGAGATCCTGAACGCCCTCGAGACCGAGAACAACGGCCGCCGCCTCGTGCTCGAGGTCGCGCAGCACCTCGGCGAGAGCACCGTGCGGACCATCGCCATGGACGCGACGGACGGCCTCGTGCGCGGCGCGCGCGTGCTGGACACCGGCCGCCCGATCTCCGTGCCCGTGGGCCCGGCGACTCTCGGCCGCATCCTGAACGTGGTGGGCGAGCCCGTGGACGAGAAGGGCCCGGTCGCCACGACCGAGGAGCGCCCGATCCACGCCCCGGCGCCCGAGTTCTCGGAGCAGTCCACCGAGTCCGAGATCCTCGTGACCGGCATCAAGGTCATCGACCTGCTCGCCCCCTACTCCAAGGGCGGCAAGATCGGCCTCTTCGGCGGCGCCGGCGTGGGCAAGACGGTGCTCATCCAGGAGCTCATCAACAACATCGCCAAGGTGCACTCGGGCTTCTCGGTGTTCGCCGGCGTGGGCGAGCGGACCCGTGAGGGGAACGACCTCTACCACGAGTTCATCGAGTCCGGCGTCATCAACATGGACGACCTCGAGAAGTCCAAGGTGGCGCTCGTCTACGGCCAGATGAACGAGCCGCCGGGCGCCCGCGCCCGCGTCGCCCTGACCGGCCTCACCATCGCCGAGCAGTTCCGCGACGCCTCCGGGACGGACGTGCTGTTCTTCGTGGACAACATCTTCCGCTTCACGCAGGCCGGGTCGGAAGTGTCGGCTCTCCTGGGCCGCATCCCCTCCGCCGTGGGCTACCAGCCGACGCTCGCCACCGACATGGGCGCGCTGCAGGAGCGGATCACCTCGACCCGGAACGGCTCGATCACCTCGGTGCAGGCCATCTACGTGCCGGCCGACGACCTGACCGACCCGGCGCCCGCGACGTCGTTCGCGCACCTCGACGCCACGACCGTGCTGTCGCGCGCGATCTCGGAGCTGGGCATCTACCCGGCCGTGGACCCGCTCGACTCGACCTCGCGCATCCTCGACCCGCAGATCGTGGGCCGCGACCACTACGAGACCGCGCGCGCCGTGCAGGGAATCCTCCAGCGCTACAAGTCGCTTCAGGACATCATCGCCATCCTCGGGATGGACGAGTTGTCGGAAGAGGACAAGCTGACCGTGGCCCGCGCCCGGAAGATCCAGCGCTTCCTGTCGCAGCCCTTCGACGTGGCGCAGGTCTTCACCGGCTCGCCCGGCGTGCAGGTGCCGATCGAGGAGACCATCGCCTCGTTCAAGGCCGTCGTGAACGGCGAATACGACCACCTGCCGGAGGCCGCCTTCTACATGGTCGGCGGCATCAAGGAGGTCATCGCCAAGGCCGAGCGCCTGGCCGCTCAGGCGGCCTGACCATGGCGGACACGATGCAGTTCGACCTCGTGTCGCCGGAGCGGAGGCTGTCCTCCCTCCAGGCGCGCGAGGTGCAGATCCCCGGCTCGGACGGGGACATGACGGCGATGGCGGGGCATGTCCCCACCATCACCACCCTGCGCCCGGGCGTCCTTCGGGTCGTCCATTCGGGCGGCGCCGACGAGTTCGTGGTCTCGGGCGGCTTCGCCGAGATCACCGCGACCAACGTCTCGGTCCTGGCGGAGCAGGCCTTGACCCGCGCGGACCTCACGGCCGAAGTTCACGACCGGCTGGTCGCGGAGGCCCGCGAGGCGGTCGCGGCCGCGCAGGCTGCCGGCGATTCGGGCCGACTGGACGACGCGAGCAAGTTCCTCGCGGACGTGACCTCGCTGCGCGCGTGAGCTCTTGTCGCGGCAGGCCCTGATGGGCCTTCCGCGTGACCTTGAGGCCTGCCGGCTGGATCGTCGGCGGGCCTCTTCGTTTGTGGCGCGGATGCCTCATCGCTCCGCTTCCTGCCTCCCGGCCCTGTGCGGAGGACGGCCAGGCCGTCCCGGGGCCCCGAACCAAGACGTCCCGCCGAGCGTTGGGACGAGTGGACCACGATGGACAGTGATGCGTTGAAGGTCGAAGTCACCCGCGAGTCCCTCGCCAACACCCCGAGCGCGCCCGAGGAGCTGGAGCAGCGCCTCGTCCAGCAGGCCTTGGTGGCCGAGTTCGGACGCTATGCCCTCAGAAATCATGATCTCGACGCTGTCCTGGAGGAGGCTTGCCGCGTGGCGGCCGAGGGGCTTCAGGTCCGCTTCGCCAAGGTGCTCGAATGCTTGGAGGAGGGGGAGCCCTTCCTGCTGCGGGCAGGCGTGGGCTGGGGACCGGGGCTCGTGGGCCACGCGCAGGTGGGCGCGGATCTGGAAAGCCCCGGGGGCTATGCCTTCCGCACGGGCGAGCCGGTCATCTCGAACCACCTCACCCGCGAGACACGGTTCCGCACGCCGCAGCTCCTGGCCGACCACGGCGTCGTGCGGGCGGTCAACGTGGTGATCCGAGGGGACGGCGAGCCCTACGGCGTGCTGGAGGCCGACAGCCGCGACCCCGGCGCCTTCTCCCCGCATGACGTGGCCTTCATGCAGGCGCTGGCGAACACGCTGGGTCTCGCCATCGAGAAGGAGAAGGCGCTGAACGACAAGCGCCTCGTGTCGCGCGAGATCGACCACCGCATCAAGAACAGCCTGATGCTGGTGAGCTCGGTGCTCGCCATGCAGCAGCGCAACGCCGTCTCGCCCGAGGCGAAGGCCGCCCTGGTGCAGGCCTCGGACCGGGTCGGGACGATCGCGCGCATCCACGATCAGCTCCACCGCAGCGCGACGGCGGACAGCGTGGAGTTCGGCTCCTACCTGCGGGCGCTGGCGCGCGACCTCATGGGCTCGCTGGCGCGCAACGACGCGGACCTGACCTTGGAGGCGGAGTCCGTGGATCTCGCCGCCGACCGGGCGGCGCCGCTGGGGCTCATCGCGGCTGAGCTGCTGATGAACGCGCTCAAGCACGCGCGGCGAGAGAGGGAGCGGTCCCACCTAGGGCTGAGCTTCCGGCGGGATGGGGACGCGCTGGAGCTGGTGGTCGCGGACGATGGGCCGGGGCTGCCCGCGGGCTTCGATCCGGCGCAGAGCAAGGGCCTCGGGATGCGGCTGATCCTGTCGCTGGTGCGGCAGATCGAGGGGACCTTCGAGGCGGGCAACCACGGGGAGGGCGCTCGCTTCATCGTGCGCTGCCCGGCCGAGGGGCCGGGCTGAGCGGTCAGGCCCGCGTGTACATCCCCTCGTAGATCGGGGCGAGGCTGTCGGCCTCGAAGAGGCTCGACACGCTCGTGCCGTTCCAGATGTTCAGGATCGCCTGCGCGAACATGGGCGCGGTGGGGACGATGCGGATGTTAGGGCAGTCCTTCACGGCCTGAGTGGGCTCGATGGAGTCGGTGAGGACGAGGCTCTTGAGGCGGGAGCCCTTCACACGCTCCACGGCGGGGCCGGACATGACGCCATGGGTGATGTAGGCGTGGACCTCCTTGGCCCCCTGCTCGGTCAGGAGCTCGGCCGCCTTGACGAGCGTGCCGGCGGTGTCGGCGATGTCGTCCACGATGACGCAGATCTGATCCTTCACGTCGCCGATCACCGTCATCTCGGCGATCTCGCCCGGACGGGCGCGGCGCTTGTCCACGATGGCGAGGCCGCAGCCGATCCGCTGGGCGAGCTCGCGGGCGCGGGCCACGCCGCCCACGTCGGGGGAGACGACCGTCATCTCCTGCGTGCGGCCGTTGAAATGGTGCTCGATGTCGAGGGCGAAGATCGGCGCGGCGTAGAGGTTATCGACGGGGATGTCGAAGAAGCCCTGGATCTGCGCGGCGTGGAGGTCGAGCGTGAGGACGCGGTCGATGCCGGCCGTGGTCATCAGGTTCGCGACGAGCTTGGCGCTGATCGGCGTGCGGGCCTTGGCGCGGCGGTCCTGGCGGGCGTAGCCGAAGTAGGGGACCACGGCGGTGATGCGGTGCGCGGAGGACCGGCGCAGGGCGTCGGTCATGATGAGGAGCTCCATGAGCGTGTCGTTGGCGGGGTTCGACGTGCTCTGGATGATGAACATGTCCTCGCCGCGGACGTTCTCGTAGACCTCGACGAAGATCTCCTGGTCATTGAACCGTTCGACCCGGGCCTTGACCAGATCGACCGCGACGCCCCGGTGCAGCGCCATCCGCCGCGCGACCGCCTTGGCGAGGGGGAGGTTGGAGTTGCCGGCGATCAGCTTGGGCTCGGTCTGGACGGGCATTGATGATTCCTTCTGCGCGAGCAGCCCCTAGCACGGGGGAACGGAGGGCGGGAGAGGCTGGCCGGCGGCAGCGGCGAGGAAGCGGTCCACGGCGCCGGGCCCGGTGGACCAGTCGCAGACGAGGCGGCAGAGCAGGGGCTCGTCGGGGTCGCCGGACTCGAGCGGGCCCTCGAACAGGTAGTAGGTCGCGCCCGTCGCGCGGAGGCGCTGGTGGACCTGGCGAGGCAGGCGGAGGAAGACGAGGTTCGCGGCGGGCTCCCAGGCGGGAGTGCCGCCGAGGGCGCGCAGGCCCTCGACCAGGAGGGCCATGGCGCCGTTCGCGGCGCGGGCCATGTCGAGCCAGAGGCCGTCGGTCAGGTAGGCGGCCATCTGCGCGCCGAGGTAGCGGTGCTTCGAGAAGAGCTGGGCGGCGCGCTTGCGGCGCAGCTCGAACTCCCAGGAGCGGGCCGGGTTGAAGAGGACGACCGCCTCGACGCCCATGAGGCCGTTCTTGGTGCCGCCGAAGCTCACGGCGTCCACGCCCGCGCGCCAGGTCATGTCGGCGGGGGAGGCATCCAGGGCCACTAGGGCGTTGGCGAAGCGGGCGCCATCCATGTGGACGGGGGCGCCGAACTCCTTGGCCACCGCCGTCACCGCCCGAACCTCCTCCAGGGAGTAGACGGTGCCGCGCTCGGTCACGGTGGTGAGCGTCACGGGGCCGCGCTGGGGGTTGTGGACGCCCAGGCCCACCGAGGCCATCGCGGAGCGGAGCGCCTCGGGAGTCAGCTTCGCTTCGGGCGCCGGGATCGGGATCATCTTGGCCCCGCCGGTGAAGAGCTCCGGGGCGTTGGTCTCGTCCTCCTGCGCGTGGGCCACGGCGGTGCAGAAGATCGCATCCCAGGGCTTGGCCAGGGTGGCGAGGGCGAGCGAGTTGGCGGCGGTGCCGGTGGCGACGAGGTGGACCGCCGCGTCGGGCGCCTCGAAGACCTCGCGGATGCGGGCCGTGGCCTCGGCGGTCCAGCGGTCGGCGCCGTAGGAGGGGGCGTGGCCCTCGTTGGCCTCGATCAGGGCGGCCATGACCCTGGGGTGCACGGGGCCGGCGTTGTCGCTCGCGAAGTTCACGTTCCGGGTTCCTCGATGATGTGGTCCTCCCAGTCGTCGTCGGCGACGTCGAGCTCGGACACCGTGAGGTCCTGCACCGAGACGCCAGCGCGGTGAACGCTGTCGGGGTCGCCGGTGAGGAGGGGGTGCCAGTCGGGCAGGGGTTGGCCCCGGTGGCGCAGCTTGTAGGCGCAGGTTTCCGGCAGCCAGTAGAGGTTCTTGGGGATCGTCCGGGGCGTCAGCACGATGCATTCGGGGACGAACTGGTGGCGGGTCTCGTACTTGCTGCACCGGCAGGTCGAGCCGTCGAGGAGGCGGCAGGCCACGTTGGTCAGCGCCACCTCGCCAGTGTCCTCATCCTCGAGCTTGTTGAGGCAGCACTTGCCGCAGCCGTCGCAGAGCGCCTCCCACTCCTTGCGGGTCAGCTCCTTGAGGGGCAGCTCCCAGAAGCGGGGACGCAGGTCAGGCATGGGCCAGGATCTCCCGCGCGCGGAGGCAATCGGCGTCCATCTGGCGGATCAACGCGGGAAGGCCGTCGAAGGTCATCTCGGGTCGGAGGTAGTCCACGAGGGCGACCGAGAGGGTCGCGCCGTAGAGGTCGCCGGAGAAGTCGAAGAGGAAGGTCTCGCAGTTCGGAACCTCGCCGCCGAACTGGGGGCGGACGCCGATGGAGGCCGCGCCGCCGTAGCTTCCGGCATGGGGCCCGTCGAGGACATCGGCCTTGACGGCGTAGATGCCGAAGCGGGGCGGATGGAGGCCGGCGATGGAGAGGTTCGCGGTCGGGTAGCCCAGCTCGCGGCCGCGCTTCTCGCCATGCTCCACGGGCCCTTCGATTCGATGCCAGTGGCCGAGCATCCGGGCGGCGTCGCGAGGCCGACCTTCGGAGAGCGCCTGGCGTATCGCGGTGGAGGAGACCTCGCTGGCGCCGAGCTCGACCATGGGGGCGACGGTGACCGCGATTCCCGCTGCCGGTCCGAGGTCCCGCAGCGTCTCGGCCGAGCCGGCACGGCCCTTGCCGAAGCGGAAGTCCTCGCCCACGACGGCATGGGAGAGGCCGAGGTCGCGGGCCAGCACGTCGCGGACGAATTCCTCGGGCGAGAGGGCGGCGAGGGCGGCGTCGAAGCGGAGCTCGAACAGGGTCTCGACGCCCAACATCTGCAGCCGGTGGGCGCGGGCCTGGGCGTTCATGAGGCGGAAGGGGGGCGTCGTGGGGGCGAAGTATTCGCGGGGATGGGGCTCGAAGGTGACGACGCCGAGCGACTGGCCGGATCGGCGCGCGAGGTCGATGACCGCCTGGTGCCCCAGGTGGACGCCGTCGAAGTTCCCGATGGCCGCCGAGGCGCCCCTCGCGTCCGGCGGGATGGCAGTGCGGTCGCGGAGGATGCGCATGGCGGGGTGGTTAGCCGTCGGAGGCGGGGGGCGCAACCCGGGCCGGCCGACCTTTCCGTCAGGCCAGCCGTCCGGGCGCCGCATGGCTAGCGCAGGAAGCCGATGGCGAAGGTCGGCGACCAGCCGTGCTCCTCGGCGTAGGCGATCACGGAGGCCTGATCGGGCTGGCCACCCGGGTCCGTCTGCGTCTCGCGCGCCGCGAGGCCGCCGGTGATGAAGAGGCAGTCGAGCCCCTCGCCGATGGCGCCCTGCACGTCGGTCCGAATGCCATCGCCGATGGCGACGATGCGGTCGTCGGACGGCAGGTTTCCCAGCGCCGCGAGGCGCCGGCGCGCGAGGTCGTAGATGGGCGGGTGCGGCTTGCCGAAGTAGAGCGCCTCGCCACCCATCTCCTCGTAGAGGGCGGCCAGGGCGCCGGCGCACCACTCCCGCTCCTCGCCGCGGTCCACGACGATGTCGGGATTGGCGCAGAGGAGCTTGAGGCCCCTGGTCTTGGCCAGGAGGAAGTCGGGCCGGTTCACGGCGGGGTCGGCGTGCGGGTCGAAGGGGCCGCAGCAGACGATGCCCTCGGCCTCGGCGAGGGGGGACCTCCTCGATGGCGATGGGGTCCTGGACGATCCGGGGCGGCTCCAGGAAGACGCGGTCCCAGGGCTGGCCCATGAACCAGACCTTGCGGCCCACGGCACCCTGGAAGAGCGCCACGCGCCCGGCGTCGCCCGAGGTCGCGATGGCGTCGTAGGCGTCGCGAGGGATGCCGAGGCGCGTCACCTGCTCCTCCACGCTCGCGCGTGGGCGGGGGGCGTTTGTCACGAGGATGACGCGCCCGCCCTTGCGGCGGAACTCCTGCATGGCCGCCACGGCCTCCGGGAAGGCCTGGAGGCCGTTGTGCATGCAGCCTCAGAGGTCCACGAAGGCCGCCTCGTAGCGGTCGGAGATCTCCGCGAAGCTCCCGATGACCTGGGCCACGGGCTCAGGCGACCTTGAGGGAGGGGATGATCTGCTTCTTGCGCGACATGATCCCGGGCAGGACCACGGTGTCGCCGGTGACGGTCGCGCCGAAGGAGGCCTCGGCAACCTTCCGGGTCAGGTCGTTGGGGACGAGCAGCGTGGCCTCTTCCTTGAGGATGTCCACGACGAAGAGGAGCACCTGCTGGGCGCCGTCCTCGTGAGCGACCTGCGGCATGGCGGCGACCAGCTCGTCCTTGCGTGAGAGGACGGTCTGGGGCGAGGTGGTCTCCAGCACCGAGACGCGGAAGTCCACGCCGTCTACGGTGTATTCCTTGGAGTCCATCCGCAGGAGCTCAGCCGCCGAGAAGCGAGACACGTCAGACTTGGCCGCGAACATCTCGGCCGCATAGGACGGTATGTCGATGCCGAGGTCCTGCGCCAGCATCTCGGCCAGGCGCTTGTCCACGGGGGTCGTCGTGGGCGAGCGGAATTCCAGGGTGTCGGAGAGGATCGCGGAGAGGGCGAGGCCCTTGATGCCGTCGGGGGCGTGGCCGCCATGGCCGCCCATGAGCTGCCACATCAGGGTCGCGGTGCAGGCCACCGGGCGGATCGTCACCTCGATGGGGGTCTTGGTCTCGATGCCGCCGGTCAGCTTGTGGTGGTCGATGATCGACAGGACGTTGGCCTTGTTGATCGAGGCGGGAAGCTCGGCCGGGTTGTTGGTGTCGACGATGACCACGTCCTGCCCTTCGGCCACGTCGTCGAGGACGGGGGGAAGATCGAAGCCCCAGCGGCTCGCCACGAACTGCGCCTCGGTGTTCGGCGTGCCGAGCAGCCGCGCCTCGGCGGCACCGGGCTGGTGGTGCGACAGGAACCAGGCCCAGATGATCGGGGAGGCGGTGGAGTCGGTGTCGGGCGACTTGTGGCCGAAGACGAGGGTGGTCATGACGCAGGGTCCCTTGGCGATTTCGGCGGTGGAATAGCGAGGGGCGGCGCGCTTGTCCACGCGCCGCCCCCGGGGTGCTGTCACGGACCCCTCCCAAACGAGTGGTTGGAAATGCCTGTCGCCGAATGCGGACCGCGGAACTTGGCGGGACGAACGATCGGGGAGAGGCCCGTGACACGCCTCTGGACCCTAGGGCTCATGCCGGAGCCCAGAGGCGGACCATGGCCGCGAACCGCGCGAAGCGGCCGGGCGATGATGACCGGGCGGGCTGCGGGTCCCGGACCGCCAGGGCTCCCCGAAGGGACCCCCCGGGCGAGGGCGGGTCGAAGCGCAGGCGCTCGGGCGCGGAGCGACGCAGGACGCGCCGTTCCTCGAATGGCAGGGGAGACGAGCCGATGCGATGATCGGCCGTGGAGAACGGGAGCATGGTGACGGACCTAAAGATATGAGGAACCGGCCCTGGAAATGGGCTTGCGTGGGTCAGGCCGGGATCGCTGGAAAACGGCTGCGCCTATCGCGCGGCCAGGGGCTGCGGGCGCCTTAGAAGGCGGCGGGGGTATAACCTCTGAGCATATGCAGCCTCCACCAATGGTGGCGCGATGTTCCACGCCACCTCGGCTGCATACCCGAAACGGAGCGCTCTCGCCAGCGTGAAAATGCGTGAGGAGCGGATTTTCTCCGACTGGCAGGCCGAGGGCCTCGGCTGGGCGAACCCCGATCCGGGAGCGATGGTTTCCATGATATGGCCTCTCTGGGGTTGGTGGCGCGGCTCGTCTTCGCAGGGCGGGCAAGGGATGCCGTGATGTTCCCGGTCCCGTGAGGCCGCGTGACTCGGGCCGTGAGCATCATCTGGCCGGTGCGGGAGGTGCGACCCTCCGCCCGGGAACAAGCCGGCAAGCGGTGGGTTGTGGACACGAGGATCCGAACCGGCACCGGGCGACGGGCTGGAACAGGACCCCAAGGGAGACAACCCAGGAGGAGAACATGGCCCAGCAAGGGAACCATGACGACGACCGCTTCGGCGGGAGCCGGGGTCAACAGGACTATGGCCAAGGCGGGACCAGCTACGGAAGTGGCCAGGGCGGCTTTGGCAACCAGAGCAGCTTCGGCCAGGGTGGCTATGCCCAGCACGGTCAGTCGAACTACGGCCAGGGCGGCCATCAAGGCTATGGCCAGGGCGGCCAGCAGGGCTACGGCCAGGGCGGCCAGCAGGGCTACGGCGGCAGCCAGTCCTATGGCAGCCAGGGAAGCAGCGGCAGCTACGGCGGTCAGGGCGGGAGCTACGGTGGCTCGCATACCGGCAGCCAGGGCGGCATGAGCCAGAGCACCGGCGGGTACGGCAGCCAGGGTGGCTACGGCGGCGGCAGCGGCATGGGCTCGGGCTTCGCCGGCAGCCAGGGCTCGGGCGGCTACGGGCATGCCGGCTATGGCCAGGGCGGCTATGGCGGCCAGCAGAGCTATGGCGACATGGGCTCGGGCAGCTACGGCGGCGCGCAGGGCGGCTACGGCAGCTCGGGCGTCGGCATGGGCGGCTACGGGCAGGGCCAATACGGCCAGGGCGGCTACGGCCATGGCCAGGGCAGCGGCCAGCAGAGCCAGTGGGGCTCCTCGGGTAGCCAGTACGGAGGCGGCTACGGCCAAGGGACCGGCGGCTTCGGCGGCGCGGGCCAGGGTTATGGCGGGTCGAGCTATGGTGGCTCCTCGGGCTACGGCTCCTCGGGCGGCTATGGCCATGGCGGTCATCAGCAGAGCCAGTGGGGCGGCTCGGGTGGCCAGTATGGCGGCCACCAGGGCGGCCAAGGCTATGGCAGCCAGCAGCACCAGTATGGTTCGTCCGGCGGGCAATACGGCCAGTCCGGCCAAGGTCAGGGCGGCTATGGCTCGGGCAGCTACGGCATGGGCGGCGGCTACGGGTCCACGGGCTACGGTTCCGGCCAGCAGAGCCAGTTCGGCGGCGGCTACGGTGGCCAGCAGGGCGGCTCGGGCGACTACGGCTCGGGCTACGGCCAAGGTGGCCAGGGCTCGGGAATGGGCGGCGGGATCGTCGGCGGCCTGATCGGCGCCGTCGGAAACGCGCTGGGCTTCGGCCAGCAGGGCCAGCAGCAGCGTGGCCGCGCCCCCAAGGGCTACACCCGCTCCGACACCCGGATCGAGGAGGACGTGAACGAGCGCCTGGCCTCGGCCGGCATCGACGCCTCCGAGATCAACGTCTCGGTCTCCTCGGGAGAGGTGACGCTCTCGGGCACCGTCAACTCCCGCTGGGAGAAGCGGCGGGCCGAGGACGTGGCGGATGACGTCTCGGGCGTGAAGCACGTCCAGAACAACCTGCGCGTCCAGGAGCAGTCCTCGTCCGGCTGGGGTGACTCGTCCTACGGATCGTCGAGCGGCTCCTCGGGCACGTCCTCGGGCAGCACGTCGGGCTCGTCGATGGGCAGCGGCTCGGGCAGCACCTCCGGCTCGTCGCTGAGCGGCGGGTCCAGCGGCTCGACCACGAGCACGGGCGGCAGCTCCTCGACGATGTCGAGCGGCTCGTCCTCGGGCTCGACAGGCAGCGGCTCGGGCTCCAGCGGGTCGTCCTCGACTAGCAAGACCTGATCCCGGATCGAGGTCCGGACCCACGGCCGGCCGCCTTCGGGCGGCCGGCTTCGTTTTGCTCACCGGGCCGTTGACAGAGGCGGGCCGTTTTCCTATCTCGCTGCCGCTGGCACTCATCAGTGACGAGTGCCAGCAAAGCCAGAGATACGAACACTGGGAGCTCTACAATGGCCTCGTTCAAGCCGCTCCACGACCGGGTGCTGGTGCGCCGCGTGCAAAGCGAAGAGAAGACCAAGGGGGGGCTCATCATCCCCGACACCGCCAAGGAAAAGCCCGCCGAGGGTGAAGTCGTCGCCACCGGCGAAGGCGCCCGCAAGGACTCGGGCGAGCTGATCGCCCCCTCCGTCAAGGCCGGCGACCGCATCCTGTTCGGCAAGTGGTCGGGCACCGAGGTCACCCTCGATGGCCAGGAATATCTGATCATGAAGGAATCGGACATTCTCGGCATCATCGACCAGTCGGCTTCCCAAGCCGCTGCCGCCTGATTTCCCCAACATCTGACAACCTAGGAGACAGCAGAACATGGCTGCCAAGGACGTCAAGTTCGATACCGATGCCCGCAACCGCATGCTGCGCGGCGTCAACACCCTGGCCAACGCGGTCAAGGTGACCCTCGGCCCCAAGGGCCGCAACGTCGTCATCGAGAAGTCGTTCGGTGCCCCCCGGATCACCAAGGACGGCGTCACCGTCGCCAAGGAGATCGAGCTCGAGGACAAGTTCGAGAACATGGGCGCCCAGATGGTCCGCGAAGTCGCTTCGCGCACCAACGACGAGGCGGGTGACGGCACCACCACCGCCACCGTGCTCGCCCAGGCCATCGTGACCGAAGGCATGAAGTCGGTCGCCGCCGGCATGAACCCGATGGACCTCAAGCGCGGCATCGACCTCGCCGTCGGCAAGGTCATCGAGTCGATCAAGGGCGCCTCGCGTCCCGTGAAGGACTCGGACGAAGTCGCCCAGGTCGGCACCATCTCCGCCAACGGCGAGGCCCAGATCGGCCGCTTCATCGCCGACGCGATGCAGAAGGTCGGCAACGAGGGCGTCATCACCGTCGAGGAGAACAAGGGCCTCGATACGGAAGTCGAAGTCGTCGAAGGGATGCAGTTCGACCGCGGTTATCTGTCGCCCTACTTCGTGACCAACGCCGAGAAGATGACGGCCGAGCTCGACGATGTGATGATCCTCATCCACGAGAAGAAGCTCTCGTCGCTGCAGCCGATGGTCCCGCTCCTCGAGGCCGTGATCCAGTCGCAGCGTCCGCTCCTCATCATCGCCGAGGACGTGGAAGGCGAGGCGCTGGCCACGCTCGTGGTCAACAAGCTCCGTGGCGGCCTCAAGGTCGCGGCCGTCAAGGCCCCGGGCTTCGGCGACCGTCGCAAGGCCATGCTGCAGGACATCGCGATCCTGACCGCCGGCCAGGTGATCTCGGATGACCTCGGCATGAAGCTCGAGAATGTCGGCATCGACATGCTCGGCCGCGCCAAGAAGATCATCATCAAGAAGGATGACACCACCGTCATCGACGGCGCCGGCGACAAGGCCGAGATCGAGGCCCGCGTGGCCCAGATCCGCGCCCAGATCGAGGAAACGACCTCGGACTACGACCGCGAGAAGCTGCAGGAGCGGGTCGCCAAGCTCGCCGGTGGTGTCGCCGTCATCCGCGTGGGCGGCATGACCGAGATCGAGGTCAAGGAGCGCAAGGACCGCGTCGATGACGCCCTGAACGCGACCCGTGCGGCCGTGCAGGAAGGCATCGTGGTCGGGGGGCGTGGCCCTCGTGCAGGCGGCCAAGGGTCTCCGTGATCTCAAGGGCGGCAACTCCGACCAGGACGCGGGCATCTCGATCGTCCGCAAGGCGCTCGAAGCCCCGATGCGCCAGATCGCCGAGAACGCCGGCGTCGACGGCGCCGTGGTGGCCGGCAAGGTGCGCGAGTCGGACGACAAGGCCTTCGGCTTCAACGCCCAGACCGAAGAGTACGGGGACATGTTCACCTTCGGCGTGATCGACCCGGCCAAGGTGGTTCGCACCGCCCTGGAAGACGCAGCGTCGGTGGCCGGTCTGCTCATCACCACCGAGGCGATGGTTGCGGACAAGCCCAAGGACGACAAGGCCCCGGCGATGCCCGGCGGCGGCATGGGCGGCATGGGCGACTTCTGATCGCCTAGCGGCACCACGGAACGGGAAGGGCGCCTCTCGGGGCGCCCTTTCTGTTTGGTTCGGGACTTACCGATCGTGGTGCCGCGTCCCTTTCGCGGCAGCCTAAAGGCTCTTGTGGAGCCGAATCCTAACATGGACTCGATCGCCGATCCGCGCGGGCGGGAAGACGCGGGGCGAGCCGAAGCCCTCGCTTTCCCAGAACGCCCGCCCGCGCGGGTTGGCCTCCAGCACGGCGAGGAGAAGGCGCGTGGCGCCGCGATTCCGTGCCGCCTGCTCGACGTGCCGCAGGAAGGCCCGCCCGCGCCCGCGTCCGCGAGCCTCCCGCGCGAACATCATCAGGCCGAGATAGGCATCCCTGGCGCTCGGGTAGCCGAAGGCGAGGTCGACGATTCCCATGAGCCGACCGTCTTCGAGCAGCCCCAGCTTCAGGGAGGCCGTCGAGTCGCCGCCGGGCGGCGCGTCGGTGAAATACTCCTCGACCACGGCATCGTCCGGCGTCCGCCCGGACTCCAGGTCCAGGAAATCGGCCGCCCGTCGGTAGAGGTCGAGCACCGCCTCGGCATCGCCGGCGGGATCGAGCGTCCGGATCATCGCAAGATGGGCTCCAGGGGATCGTAGCGGATGGCCCCTGGGTCGCCCCAGGCAACGGAGGCGAGGCTGTCGGGCTTGATCCTCAAGGTCGCCATCTCGGCCCGCGTGACCCAGAGCCGGTGCGAGACGACGCCCTCCGGGTCCGTCCAGTCGCCCTCCGGATCGCCGGACAGGATCGTGCAGCGGAAGTAGAGGTCCACCTGATGGAACGGACCAAAGGGGTCGTGGAACTCGTTGATCAAGCAGGGATCGCCGACCGCGACCATGAGGCCGGTCTCCTCTCGAACCTCCCGAGCCAGGGCCTCGGGCAGGGCCTGATGCACCTCGACCCCGCCGCCTGGCGCGCACCACAGGTGGGTGCGCCCCTTCCAGGCGTTCACGAGGAGGAGGCGGTCGTCGCGCAGGATGACCGCCCGGACGGCGAGGCGGGGCGAGGGCATGGCCGAACCCTGGCCGAGCCGGACCAGCGGCGCAAGCCCGGGGAACCTGCGCATCGCCGGATGCGCCAGGGGATGTCTGGCCGGGCGATCCGATTCGGCCCGCTCGTCCGAGAGCGACCGGGTTCAGAGACAGTCCAAGAAGCTTGCGCGCCAGTGTTTCCGCTCACGGTCCGTCTTCAGCATGTAAGACGGATTTCGTTGACCGTGGCGGAAACATGGCAACAGATGGCCCCAAGGGTGTCGATTGTGACCGGATCTTGACGTCAGGGGTGAGCGATATGTCCTGCTATCACTTCCACATGGAAGGCCACGCCAGCGCCTCGGAGCGGGTCGAGATGAGACTCGATGACCCGGAGGAGGCCCGGGCCCATACCATCGTCGCCGTTGGCGACATGCTTCGCAGGGCCGGTGCGGGGTTCTGGAACGGGCCGGAGTGGCAGATCGACGTCACGGATGAAACGGGCCGCCTCGTTTGCACGCTCACGGTCCAGGGCCGGGCGGCAGATGCGTTCCACGAGGATTGGGCAGTCGCCGCGGCGCAGGTCCAGCCCGCTATGGCCAGCGTCGCCTAGGCTCGCGACACGCCGAATTGGGAGGCGCCAGGCGGCGCCTTCGAAAAACACCACCTCGGAGGCTTTCCGGGTCAGCGGCGTAGCCGGTTCACGTGACCCATCTTGCGGCCTTCGCGGACCTCGGCCTTGCCGTAGAGATGCACCCGTGCTCCCTCCCGCATGAGGTCCGGCAGGCGGTCAACGTCGTGGCCGATCAGGTTCTCCATGACGACGTCCGCGAAGCGGGAGCCATCGCCAAGCGGCAACCCGGCCACGGCCCGGATATGCTGCTCGAACTGGTCTACAAGGCAGCCGGCCTCGGTCCAATGGCCCGAGTTGTGGACGCGGGGCGCGATCTCGTTGACGATGAGGCCCTGGCGCGTGACGAAGAGCTCCACTCCCATCACGCCGACGTAGTCGAGCGCGTTGAGGATCTTGGCTGCGGCCAGGACAGCGTCGGACCGCAGCGCGTGCATGAGGCGGGCGGGAACGGTCGTGGTCCGCAGGATGCCGCCCTCGTGGACGTTCTCGCCGGGGTCATAGGCGGCGACCGAGCCGTCGAGGCCACGCGCGGCGATGACCGAGACCTCACGCTCGAAGTGGACGAACCCTTCGAGAATCGCAGGACGACCGCCCATGGCCGACAGAGCCGCTCCGGCGTCGCTGGGCGCCATGATGCGGGCCTGCCCCTTGCCGTCGTAGCCGAGCGTGCGAATCTTGAGGATCGACGGCGTCCCGATCAGCGCGAGGGCCTGGGCGAGGTCCGTCTCATCGTCCACGGCGGCGTAGGGGGCCGTCCTGAGGCCGACCTCGTGCAGGAACGTCTTCTCCGCCAGCCGGTCGCGCGAGGTGGCGAGGGCGCGGCGGTTAGGGCGGATCGGGACGCGCGCCTCGATCAGGTCGAGCGCGGCAGGGGGAATGTTCTCGAACTCGTAGGTGACCACGTCCACGGAGCTGGCGAAGGCGTCGAGGGCCTGCGCGTCGGCGTAGCCCGCATGAGTGGCCGTCCGTGCGACCTCGGCCGCCGGGGCGGAAGGGTCGGGGTCGTAGATGTGGACGTGGAAGCCCAGCCGCGCCGCCGCCATGGCCAGCATCCGACCTAGCTGGCCGCCGCCGAGAATGCCGATGGTCGCACCTGGACGCAGCGGTTCAGTCATGCGGGACCTCCGGCACCGAGGCCGAGAGCGCCTCGCGCCAGGCGATGAGGCGGCTCGAGAGGGCTTCGTCGGAGAGCGCCAGGATAGCCGCGCCATCAGCGCGGCGTTCACGGCGCCGGCCTCGCCGATCGCCATGGTCGCCACCGGGAAGCCGCGCGGCATCTGGACTATGGAGTAGAGCGAATCGACTCCGCCCAGCGCCTTGGTCTGCACGGGGACGCCGATGACGGGCAGTGGGGTCTTGGAGGCCATCATGCCGGGCAGGTGCGCGGCGCCGCCCGCCCCCGCGATGATGACCTTGAGGCCGCGCTCCGCCGCCGCCTTGCCGTAGGACCAGAGCCGGTCCGGCGTCCGGTGGGCGGAGACGATGCGCGATTCGTAGGCGATGCCCAACTCGTCCAGCACACGCGCGGATTCGCGCATCGTGGACCAGTCGGACTGGCTGCCCATGATGATTCCGACAAGGGCCATCAGGCGATGATGTCCGGGAGAAGCCGGTCCTCGATCAGGCGGATGCGGTCCTTGAGGACGAGCTTTTCCTTCTTCTTGCGGCGGATCGTCAGCATGTCCCGCGATCCCTCCTCCTCGAGGGCGCGGATCGCGTCGTCGAGCTCGCGGTGCTCGGTCTTGAGAACCTCGAGCTCGACGCGCAGGACCTCGATCTCATCCATGGCGGTGGGGATGTTCATTCCGTCCTCGTCAGGTCGCCGAACCTTAGCCTCTCGACGCCGCCGCGCCTAGCCCCGCAGGGGTTGCCTGTGCCTTCGCCGCCCCCCATATTCACTTCAAGCGGTCGCCATAAGGGGCCGCAAGACGGTCGCTTTCGCGCAAAGGACGTGTCGCAATGACCAAACTCACCTTGGGGACGCATCCCTACCTGCTGGGCTTCGAGCAGCTCGAACGCCTGGTGGAACGGACGGCCAAGACCGGCAACGACGGCTACCCCCCCTACAACATCGAGCAGACCTCGGACCGCTCCTATCGGATCACGCTGGCGGTGGCCGGCTTCCGGGAGGAGGACCTTTCGATCACGGTCGAGGATCGGCAGCTCGTGATCCGGGGGCGGCAGTCGGATGACGGCCAGGACCGCGTCTTTCTTCACCGGGGGATCGCGGCGCGCCAATTCCAGCGGAGCTTTGTGCTGGCCGAAGGCGTTGATGTGGGTGAGGCGGTGATGGAGAACGGACTCCTTCATGTCGACCTGACCCGCCATGTCCCCGAGACGGTCGTGCAGACCGTCCGCATCAAGAGGAGTGGGGTCAAGTGAACCGACCTTATGAAACGCACCGGCCCGGGCCGGACCTCGCGGCGCTCGGCGCCGAATTCGTGTACGTCAAGCCGGTCGCCGTGTCGTCGCTGCCCGAGAACCTGCGCGAGCAGGCCGGGGAGCTGGAGACGATCTTCGCCGTCCACGACGCCGAGGGGCAGCAGCTCGCCCTCGTGGCGGACCGCAACCTCGCCTTCGTGCTGGCCCGCCAGTACGACCGGGTGCCGGTCACGGTCCACTGAGCCGCGGCGGCGAGGGGATTGACCTCCCCTCCCGCCGTCACAGCTTCCTCCGGCAACGCCCTTTGGGCCCTCGTGACCGGAGCTGAGGCATGACGACGACACCGACCTCGCCGACCGAGCGCGCCGCTCATGCGCGGCACGGCTACTCCTCCACCCAAATCGCGGTTCACTGGCTCGTGGCGGCCCTCGTGATCGTCAATTGGCTCCTCGGCGACGGCATGTCCGACGTGTTCCGAGCCGTGGAGGAGGGTCAGGCCGTCAATAACATCGGCCCCGCCTATATCCACATCGCCATTGGCGTGACGGTCCTGCTCCTGATGCTGTTCCGTCTGATGGCCCGCATCAGGCGGCCGGTGCAGACCGACCCCGACGATCCGCACCGCATCCTGGCGGTCCTGGGGGCGATCAACCATTGGGCGTTCTACGCCCTGCTCATCCTGATCCCGGTGGGTGGGGCCATCGCCTGGTTCGGCAGGTCGGAAGAGGCTGGGGACCTTCATGAGCTCCTGGTGAACGTCACCCTGGTCCTCGTGCTGATCCACGTGGCCGCGGCGCTGTTCCACCAGTTCGTGCTGAGGGACGGCCTGATCCGGCGGATGCTGAGGCCGACTGGAGGAACCTGATCCCGACGCCGATCACCGGACAAGGAAAGGGGGCCTTGCGGCCCCCTTCGCGTCACTGACCCTTGATGAGCCCATCCCCTCGAGCTTCAGGAGCACCTGATGCGCGCAGGTGTCCACGTCGAGGCCCTCGGTGTCCACCCTGAGCTCGGGTTTCTCCGGCACGTCGTAGGGTCGGAGATGCCGGTGAACTCCTTGATCTTGCCTTCGCGGGCCAGCTTGTAGAGGCCCTTGCGGTCGCGCCGCTCGCATTCCTCCAAGGGGGTTGCGACGTGCACCTCGATGAAGGCGCCGAAGGCCTCGATCATCTCGCGCACCTCGCGCGGGTGGCCGCATAGGGGGCGATGGGCGCGCAGATCGCGATGCCGCCGTTCTTGGTGATCTCGGAGGCGACGTAGCCGATCCGCTTGATGTTGATGTCCCGGTGCTCCTTGGAGAAGCCGAGCTCGGACGACAGGTGCTTGCGCACCACGTCGCCGTCGAGCAGCGTCACCGGGCGGCCGCCCATCTCCATGAGCTTGACCATCAGGGCGTTGGCGATGGTGCTCTTGCCCGAGCCCGAGAAGCCCGTGAAGAACACCGTGAAGCCCTGCTTGGACCGCTCGGGCGAGGTCTTGCGGAGCTGCTCCACGACCTCGGGGAAGGAGAACCAGTCGGGGATTTCCAGCCCCTCGCGCAGGCGGCGGCGCAGCTCGGTCCCGGAGATGTTGAGGACGGTCGAGCCTTCGGGGACCTCGTCCTCGGGGAAGTACTGGGCCTTCTCCTGGACGTAGACCATCTGCTTGAAGGGCACGACCTCGATGCCGATCTCCTCGGCGTGCTTCTTCACCAGCTCCTGCGCGGCGTAGGGGTGGTAGAAGTCCTTGCCCTGGGAGTTCTTGCCGGGGCCGGCGTGATCGCGGCCGACGATGAAGTGCGTGAGGCCGTGGTTCTTGCGGATGATCGCGTGCCAGACCGCCTCGCGCGGGCCGCCCATCCGCATGGCGAGGTTGAGGAGCGACAGGTGCGTCGTCGCCGCCGGATACTTGCCCAGCACCGCCTCGTAGCAACGGACGCGGGTGAAGTGGTCCACGTCGCCGGGCTTGGTCATGCCCACGACCGGGTGGATCAACAGGTTCGCCTGCGCCTCGCGCGCGGCGCGGAAGGTCAGTTCCTGGTGGGCGCGGTGGAGCGGGTTCCGGGTCTGGAACGCCACGATCCGGCGCCAGCCGAGCTTGCGGAAGTAGGCCCGGAGCTCGTTCGGGGTGTCGCGGCGGCCGCGGAAATCGTAGTGCACGGGCGGCGTCAGGCCGGTGACGGGGCCGCCCAGATAGACCTTGCCCGCCTTGTTGTGCAGGTAGTTGACCGCCGGGTGCGCCACGTCGTCGGCGCCGAAGACGCCCTCGGCCTCGCGCGACTTGTTGGGGACCCACTTGTCGGTGACGGTCATGGTGGCGAGGATCACGCCCTCCTGGTCGCGCAGCGCGATGTCCTGGCCGGGCTCGATCTTCTCGGCGAAGGCCTCGGACACGTCGAGCGTGATCGGCATGGGCCAGAGCGTGCCGTCGGCGAGACGCATATCATCCACGACCGAGTTGTAGTCGGCCTGCGGGAGAAAGCCCTTCAACGGATAGAAGCCGCCGTTCATCAGCAGCTCGAGGTCGCAGATCTGGCGCGGCGTGAGGTCGTGGCTGAGGAGGCTCCCGGCCTCGTGCTTCAGCTTCTGCGCGGAGTCGGCCGAGACGTAGAGCTCGGGGATGGGGCCGAGATTGTGCATCGGGAAGGGGCTCGATTCGGAACCGGGGGCAGAGGAGTCCAGCATTCGGAAGCGGCTTTCGACTTGGGACGGAAGGGATAAGCTTCGCCCCCGTAGACCCGGCGGGCCGGGGCTGCAAGGCTGGAATCCCTCCGGGACCGCGAAAGCGGGCCGGGCGAGGCCCAAGGGAATCAGTAGTGCGAGAAGGCCGGGCTCGGGTCCTTGGTCGTGTTCAGCGTCTCGCCGATGTGGGAGGCCGGCTGAGCGGCAAGCCAGCGCTCCGCGTCCAGCGCGGCCATGCAGCCCATCCCGGCGCTGGTGACGGCCTGCCGATAGACGTGGTCGGTCAGGTCGCCGGCGGCGAAGACGCCCGGCACCGAGGTGTGGGTGCTGCCCGACTCGACCTTGACGTAGCCGCCGTTGTGCAGCTCGAGCTGGCCTTGGACCAGTTCCGAGGCGGGGGCATGGCCGATGGCGACGAAGAAGCCTGTGGCGGGGACGACCTGGGTCGCGCCGGTGGCGACGTCGCGGATGCGGACGCCGGTGACGCCCTGGTCGCCCAGCACCTCCTCGACCTCGTGGTTCCAGATCACGGCGATCTTGGGATGCTTGAAGAGGCGGTCCTGCAGGATCTTCTCGGCGCGGAGACTGTCGCGGCGGTGGACCAGGGTCACCTTGGTGGCGAAGTTGGTCAGGAACAGAGCCTCCTCGACGGCGGTGTTGCCGCCACCGACCACGACGATCTCCTGTCCGCGGTAGAAGAAGCCGTCGCAGGTCGCGCAGGCGGAGACGCCGAAGCCCTTGTACTTCTCCTCGGACGGGATGCCGAGCCACTTGGCCCGTGCGCCGGTGGCGAGGATGACCGCGTCGGCGAGCCAGGCTTGGCCGCTGTCGGTCTCGGCCCGGAAGGGACGGCGGGAGAGGTCGAGGCGGGTCACGAGGTCGGTCACGATCTCGGCGCCCATCTCTCGGGCATGGGCCTCCATCCGCACCATGAGGTCGGGCCCCTGGACGGAGAGATCGCCGGGCCAGTTCTCGACCTCGGTCGTGGTGGTGAGCTGGCCGCCGGGCTCCATCCCCTGGATCAGCACCGGGGCGAGCATGGCGCGCGCGGCATAGACGGCGGCCGTGTAGCCGGCGGGCCCGGAGCCCACGATCAGAAGCCGGACGTGGCGCGGATCGGCCATGGTGCATCTCCCTGGAGTCGTGACGACTGGATATAGCGTGCCGCGCGGTGGTTCGGAACCCTCGGGCCGTGCAAGGCGGCCTTGCCGGCGCGCGAAACATAATTGCGTGGCCCCGGGGGCACGGGTAGGTTCGGCGCGGAGGGGGAGGACTCATGCCCGGGCAGAGGCTCGACAGCATCGACCGGCGCATCCTGGCCTTGCTCCAGGCCGAGGGCCGCATGACCAACGTGGAGCTCGCGAGGCGGGTCGGCATCTCGCCGCCGCCCTGCCTGCGGCGCGTGCGGGCCTTGGAGGAGGCGGGCTACATCCGGGGCTATCATGCGGATCTCGATCCCGAGAGGCTGGGCTTCGGGGTGCGGGTCTTCGCGTCCGTCCGGCTCAAGAGCCAGGCCGAGGCTGACCTGAGGGCCTTCGAGACGCTCGCGCAGGGCTGGCCCTATGTCCGCGAGTGCCACATGCTGAACGGCGAGGTGGACTTCATCCTCAAATGCGCGGCGCCGGACCTGGGGGCGTTCCAGCGCTTCCTGACGGAGTCGCTGACGCCCGCGCCCAACGTGGCGAGCGTCAAGACCAGCCTCGTGATCCGCAGCGGCAAGGACGAGCCCGGCGTGCCGGTCGACTAGAGGCGGATCGCGGCGATGAGACGGCCGTAGTCGGCCTCGCGCTGGTGGACCGATCGGCGGTAGCTGAAGAAGCGCTGCGGGTCCGAATAGGTGCAGTGGCGGGTCCACGAGGCCTCGCCCGCGCCGGCCCGCCGGAGGCGCTGGAGGCCGTAGCCCGGCAGGTCGAAGTGGAGCCGGTCGGCCTGCCCATTGGCGAAGTAGCGGGCGGCCTTCGGGTCCTCGGAGAGGATCGTGTCCATGAACTCGGGCCCGACCTCGTAGGCGCGCTGGCTGATCGTCGGCCCGATGACGGCGACGATGCGGGCCCGCTCGGCTCCCAGCCGCTCCATGGCGTCGACGGTCGCCTCGAGGATGCCGTTCAAGGTCCCTTTCCAGCCCGCGTGAGCGGCGCCGATGACCTTGGCCGCGGCGTCCGCGAAGAGCACCGGCTGGCAGTCGGCGGTCAGCACGGAGAGCGCGAGGCCAGGGACCCTGGTCACCATGGCGTCGGCCCGGGGCTTGGGCCCCTCGCAGATGTGGTCCACCACGATCACGTCGGCTGAGTGGACCTGGTGGACGCCGAGCAACGCCTCGGGCGCGACGCCCATGGCATCGGCCACGCGGGCGCGGTTGATGGTGACGGCCTCGGCCTGGTCGGTCGAGCCCTGGCCGCAGTTGAGCCCCTGGAACACCCCCGACGAGGCGCCCCCCGCGCGGCCGAAGAATCCATGCCTCAGGGGGTCGAGGTCGGGGGAGGTGATGATGTCGAGGCTCAATCGGCGAATCCGGGCGGTGGAGGGACGGCGGCTGGATGCACGCCCATGACCTTGAAGAGCGTTCCCATTTCGTCGGGGTGGGTCAAGCGGCGATGAGCGGCGACATGGGCGGCGAGCCGCTCGCCCGAAAGGGCGCGGGCCAGGACCTGCGCGCGGGGAGTGATGCCGAGGCGTTCGAGGAAGGCGCCCTGCGTGGTCGTCGGGGTCACGGCGGCGGGCGCGGCGGCCTGGGCCAGGGCCTCGAAATCCACATGGGCCGTCAGGTCGGCCTCGCCCGGAGCCTCCAGCGGGTCGGCGTAGGCGTGGCGTCGGACGGCTTGGAAGCTGTCGCCCGTCAGGTGCCACCCGCCGTAGTCCACGAGGAGCGCCGTGCCGCCATGGGTGGCGATCCGGCGCCCGACCTCGCCCATGATGCCGGGAAGGGCGGGACAGACCTCGATCACGTCGCCGTCCCGCGTGTCGGTCAGGCGGTCGGCCAGAGCGGGAACGGCGGCCGGAGGGGCGAGGCCCCAGGCGAGCCGGCCCTCGGCGAGGCCGACCACCCGTTCGGCCCAGAGACGACCCTGCCGCACGAACTGGCGGATGGGGAGGGCGTCGAAGAACTCGTTGGCGAGGAGGAACAGGGGCCCCTCGGGGAGGTCGGCCACGGAGTCGTGCCATGTCGCCTGCGGCACGCGCCTGCGCTGCTCCTCGCGCAGGGTGGGTGACGCCTCGATGAAGTGAACCGTGGCGGCCTCGGCGAGGCCCGGCACCTTGGCGGTCGCGCGCAGGACATCCGCCATGAGGGTCCCTCGGCCGGGGCCGAGCTCCGCGAGGACGATGGAACCGGGCGCGCCCTGGTCGAGCCAGGACTGGGCGAGCGCGAGGCCCAGGAGCTCTCCGAACATCTGGCTGATCTCCGGCGCGGTGGTGAAGTCGCCGGCGGCGCCCAGGGGATCGCGGGTCGCGTAGTAGCCATGGTCCGGGTGCAGGAGGCTCTCGGTCATGTAGTCGGCCACCGTCAGCGGCCCTGTCGCCGCGATCCGCTGGGCCAGGAGACGGGCGAGAGGGGTCACGCCCGGACGAGCCTTGGGCGGCGGGCCCAGAGGATCAGCAGCACCCCCGCAAGCAGGAGCGGGATCGTGAGCGTCTGCCCCATGGTCAGGCCCCAGCCGTTCCAGTGGAGCGCGAGGCCCAGGGGGTTCCCGGGCGAGACGAACTGCGCGTCGGGCTGGCGGACGAACTCCACGAGGAAGCGCGAGACGCCGTAGCCTAGGAGGAAGGTGCCGGTCAGCAGCCAGGGCCGCCTGAGCGCGCCGCCCCGGAAGGCCAGGACGATCAGGAGCACCCCGAGGAGCAGGCCCTCCAGCCCCGCCTCGTAGAGCTGGGAGGGGTGGCGGAAGCAGGTGCCGACGACGCCGGGGCAGTCCTGCGCGGCCTCGCCCGGGAAGGTCACGCCCCAGGGGAGCGAGGTCGGCCGTCCCCAGAGCTCGGCGTTGATGAAGTTGGCGATGCGGCCGAGCAGGATCGCGGGCGGGGAGGCCAAGGCGATGGCGTCGGCGACGCCGCCCAGGGGCAGCCCTTCGCGCCAGGAGAAGATCGTGATGGCGAGGAGGACGCCGATCAGGCCGCCGTGGAAGGCCATCCCGCCCTCCCAGAGGGCCGGGATCTCCCAGGGGTGCTGAAGGTAGTGGACCGGGCGGTAGAGCAGCACGTAGCCGAGCCGCCCGCCGGCGATGATCCCGATGATGATCCAGGTCAGCAGCGCCTCGAGCTGGGGCGGCGTCATGGGGGACGTGCCTCCGGCCCAGAGGTGGGGGCGCTTCAGGGCCGCGACGCTGATGCGCCAGCCGATCAGGATGCCGACGATGTAGGCCAGCGCGTACCAGCGGAGCGCGAGGTGGAAGCCGAAGACCGTGACCGAAAAGGCCTCGGGCGAGATGTCGGGGAACGGGATGCCGGTCATGGCGCCTTTCCTGCGGAGGGGCCGTGGCGCTGTCAACCTTGCGTGGGTGTCGCGGTCCGACCATATCAGCGGGCATCACAGCCCGGAGGCGGCACTATGCAGACCAAGAACAAGATCCTCGACGACATCTCGCAGATCATGAACAGCGCCATGGGCGTGGCGCAGGGGGCGCGGGACGAGGCGCAGAATGCGCTCCGCTCCGTCGTGGATCGGATGCTGGCCGACCGGAACCTCGTCAACCGCGAGGAGTTCGAGGCGGTCCGCGCCATGGTCCAGAAGGCCCGGGAGGAGAACGACGCGCTGCACGCCCGGCTCGCCGCCCTGGAAGGGCAACTGCGGGGTTCCGCGGCTGTCTCGGCGGACGAGCGCTCCTCGGGGCCGACGACGCCCAGCCTTTGACCGCCGGGGTGTCGCAGGCGGATCGTCCCTGTGGATGTTCTCGTTTGTCCCCAAGAAAGAGCTTTACAGACTCGCTGGCAGGCCCACCATGTCTAGTAGGGCTCGGAGGCAAGCCCACCGAGCCCTGGAGCAGGCAAATGCGACCGAGGGGACGAACCCATCGGCGCTGACCATAGGGGGCCGCGCATGACCGTTTCCGAGACCTTCCTGGACGAGGGCGAAATCCACCCCATCGACGTGGTGGAAACGATCGCCACGCATTACGATTGGGATTTCGACCGCGTGGCCGAGAACCAGATCGCGATGACGCTCGAAGGCCAGTGGCGCTCCTATGCCCTCACCCTGGCCTGGTCGCCGTCCGACGAGACGCTTCGCCTGCTCTGCACCTACGAGCTCGACCCGCCGGCGGATCGCCTGCCGGCGCTCTACGAGCTGCTGAACCGCATGAACGACCTCTGCTGGGCCGGGTCCTTCACCTGGTGGGGCGAGGAGAAGATGATGGTCTTCCGCTACGGCCTCGTGCTGGCGGGGGACCAGGTCGCCTCGCCGGAGCAGATCGACACCATGATCCATGCCGCACTGATGAGCGCCGAGCGGTTCTATCCGGCCGTGCAGCTCGCCATCTGGGGCGGGCGGGAGCCGGCGGCGGCCATGGATATCGCCATCGCGGAGGCCTACGGGCGCGCTTGAAGCGCGTGGAACGTCCCCCTAGGGTCGCGCCGACCTTTTAGGGGGACGGCATGGCACTGGACGAAGTGGCGGCGCGGGGGCTCGTGCTCCTGGGCTGCGGGAAGATGGGATCGGCGCTGCTGAGGGGCTGGCTCGACCGGGGCCTTCCGCCGGGTGCGGTCCATGTGATCGAGCCCCGGCCTTCGGAGTGGCTGCAGGGGACCGGAGTGGCGCTGAACGTGCCGCTGCCTGAGGCGCCGGCGGTGGCGCTGGTCGCCGTCAAGCCACAGATGATGGGCGAGGCGCTGCCTGCGATGACCTCGCTCGGCGGCGGGCGGACGCTGGTGGTGTCCATCGCGGCCGGGACGCCGCTGAGGGCCTTCGAGGCGGCGTTCGGGGCGGGGACGCCGGTCGTGCGCGCGATGCCGAACACGCCGGCGGCCGTCGGCAAGGGGATCACGGCGATCATCGGGAATGCCGAGGCCTCCGAAGCGCATCTGGCGCTGGCCGAGTCGCTGCTGTCGGCGGTGGGCGAGGTGGTGCGGCTGGAGAGCGAAGGGCAGTTGGACGCGGTGACAGGCGTCTCAGGGTCGGGGCCGGCCTATGTGTTCCACCTGATCGAGGCGCTCGCGGCGGCTGGCGAGGCCGAGGGGCTTGCGCCGGAGCTGTCGCTGCGGCTCGCTCGGACGACCGTGGCCGGGGCAGGGGCTCTCGCGCAGGAGACCGGGACGGACCCGGCGCAGCTCCGGCGCGACGTGACATCGCCCAACGGGACGACCCAAGCGGGGCTCGGGGTGCTCATGGACGAGCAGGTCGGCCTGGGTCAACTGATCCGCCGGACGGTGCGGGCGGCGGCCGCGCGGAGCGAGGAGCTGGGACGCGGATGACGGACGAGATCAGCTTCGACGACTTCCTGCGGGTGGACGTCCGGGTCGGGCGGATCGTCCGGGCGGAGCCCTATCCCGAGGCGCGGAATCCTGCGGTCAAGCTCTGGATCGATTTCGGGCCCGGGATCGGCGAGAAGCGGTCCTCGGCCCAGATCACGGTGCACTACGCGCCGGAGACGCTGGTCGGGCAGGAGGTGCTGGCGGTGGTGAACTTCCCGCCACGGCAGATCGGCCGCTTCGTGTCCGAGGTGCTGGTCCTCGGCCTCCCCGACGAGAACGGCGCCGTGGTGCTGGTGCAGCCGGGGCGCGAGGTGCCGGTGGGCGGGAGGCTCCATTGAGGCTGCTGGTCACCCGGAGGCTTCCGCCCGCCAACATGGCCTTTGCGGCGGAGCGGTTCGACACGGTGTTCCGCGACGGGGACCGGGGTCTCACGCCCGAGGAGGCGGGTGCGGCTCTCCGGGAATATGACGCGATCCTGCCGACGCTGGGGGACCGGTTCGCCGCCTCCGCCTTCGACGGCGGGCCGTTCCGGTGCCGTATCCTCGCGAACTTCGGCGTGGGGGTGAACCACATCGACGTGGCGGCGGCCAAGGCGGCGGGGCTGGTCGTGGCCAACACGCCGGGCGCGGTGACGGACGCGACGGCGGACATCGCGATGGCGCTGATCCTGATGACGGCGCGGCGGCTGGGCGAGGGGGAGCGGATGCTCCGGGCCGGGCGCTGGACCGGGTGGGAGCCCACGCAGATGCTGGGGACCCATGTGACCGGCCTGACGGTCGGGATCGTCGGCATGGGGCGGATCGGGCAGGCCGTGGCGCGGCGATGCCACTTCGGGTTCGGGATGGAGGTCGCCTACTTCAACCGCTCGCCCAAGGCGGTGGAGGTGCCGGCGCGGCAGGTGGGGTCGCTGGACGAGCTGATGCGGCTCGCGGATGTCGTGGTCGTCGCGGTGCCGGGCGGGGCGGAGACGCGGGGGCTGATCGGGGTCGCGGAGCTGGCGGCGATGAGGCCCACCGGGTTCCTCGTCAACGTCGCGCGGGGGGACGTGGTGGTGGAGGATGCGCTGGTCGCGGCGCTGGAGGCGGGGCGGATCGCGGGGGCGGGGCTCGACGTCTATGCGCGGGAGCCGGAGGTGCCGGCGCGGCTGCGTGCCTTGGAGAACGTCGTGCTGCTGCCGCATCTGGGGACGGCGACGCTGAGAGTGCGCGAGGCGATGGGGCGGATGGCGCTCGACAACCTCGTGGCCTTCGCGGAGGGGCGAGCGGTGCCGAACCCGGTCTAGTCAGGCACCCCGGGGGCGCTGCCCCCGGACCCCCGGGATATTTGGAGCCAAGGAATAGGGCTCAGCGGTCCCCGACCGCCGCGCGCCAGTGACGGCGGCAGAGGCTCTCGTAACGCTCGTTGCCGCCGATCTCGACCTGGGCGCCTTGGGTCAGGACCGAGCCGTCGGGGCCGCGGCGGACGACCATCGTCGCCTTGCGGCCGCAGAAGCAGATCGTCCGGACCTCTCGCATCTCGTCGGCGAGCGCCAGGAGCGCGGCGGAGCCGGGGAAGAGCTCGCCCCGGAAGTCCACGCGCAGGCCGTAGGCCATCACCGGCACGTCCAGGTCGTCGACGACGCGGGCGAGCTGCCAGACCTGGGTCGCGCTCAGGAACTGGGCCTCGTCGATGAAGATGCAGGCGCAGGGGCCTTGGGCGAGGCGGGCGCCGATCCTGGCGAAGAGGTCGTCGGCGGGGCCGTAGGTGTCGGCCTCGGCCTCGATGCCGATGCGGCTCTGGATGCGGCCCAGGCCCGCGCGGTCGTCGAGCCGCGCGGTGAGGAGGTAGGTCGCCATGCCCCGTTCGTTGTAGTTGTAGCTCGCCTGGAGGAGCAGCGTGCTCTTGCCGGCGTTCATGGTCGAGTAGTGGAAGTGGAGCTTGGCCATGCGCGGGGGAGTAGCGGGGGAGAAAGGGGGAGTCGAGCCGTCACCGGCGGCGCGTGGATGACCACGCCGCAGGTCGCGCCCGACGGCCTGCTCGGCCGGGGTTCCGAGGCCCGGTCGCGGCAGGAAGCGCGTGCTCGACGCGCGGCGGCTGGGTCTTTGCGGGGTCCGCTCCCCCTCCCAGTCAGGCGGCGCACGACGGACCTGTGGGTCCCGCCTGTCAAAGAGCTCTTGCCCAGGGGTGCGCGCCCGGGGCCATGGACGGACTATGGGTGGGAGCCCGTGCGGGGGCTGTTCATCCAAGGCGCCCCGCACGGGGGAGCGGCTTTCAGATGCCCCCGGGAACACCTCTCCGGCCTGCACCCGTGCGGGTGGTCTCTGGTCCGGGAGGATCGGCCGGGGGTGCCGCTCCTGATCTCGTGGCAGGGAGAGTGCCGGGGGCGGGTTAACGAGAGGTGAACGGGGCGTTCGGTGGGGGGAGGGGGCGACGCAACACTCCGGGATTAAGCGACTGATGTGGCTCAGAAACGCTGTTGGAGATGGTGTTGCGTCGCCCCCGTGGGGTGGGGTTTCATAGCACTGCGAATCGGCCCCGCCAGGAGCCGTCCGACGATGGTGGGGTCGATTCCCGCCCCGGACCCAGAGCGGGCCGTGAGGTGGTTGGAGCGACGACCGTAGGGGGGTGGAGCCCGCCTCGGCGGGCGCAACCCACGTGGCCGGCGCTTCCGTTCATGCGTTGTGAGAGGGTCGGGCCGGGGACTGGCCCGGCGCTCGGGGGTGCATGCGGCCGTAGCGCAGGAGATCGAGACGGAGTAGAGCGGAGGTCGGCGGACACGCAGAGGCTCGCGGAGGCGCTCGACGTGTTAGTGGATGATTTGGTTTCAGGTGCTTGCCAACGCACCTCTGCCTGTTAGGTCTGCGTATGAAGAGAAATAATTTCTGGTACAGTCTAACTGGTTCATCCGGCAAGTCAGGCTGCTTTTGGCGGCAGAGCGATCCCGGGCTGGCGTCGTGGCTGGTGCCGGCGCCGCCGGCCCCAGACGAACGGATGCCGGTGATCGTTCCAGTAGACTGTTGCCCGCTCCACCGCTTGCGCGATCTCCTCCCAGCTTTCAAACCGCCGGCCCTTCAGCGCCAGGGAGCGCAGCACCTTCCACCACGGCTCGATCAGGTTGAGGTAGGCTGCGTACTTCGGCTGGAAAACCATCTCCCAGCGCGGATGCGTCAGCAGGAACAGCAGCACGTCCGTGGCGCGATGCGTGCTCAGGTTGTCGACGATCGCGTAGATCCGCTCGGTCTCGGCCGGTAGCCAGAGTTCGACCTCCTCCAAGAACGCCACCCAACTGACGGTGCTGCGCCCGAGATAGGGCCGGGTGAAGGCTTCGCCCGTGGCCGGTTGGAAAGCGCCAAAGATGTAACCTTTGCCGCGCCGACCGTAATCGATCTCCAGCTTGGCGCGTCCGGGACGGTCCTGCGTCTCGACCACGGCTTGACCGGGGTAGGTCTTGGCGCTCTCCGGGCCCATCTCGTCGAGGCAGACGACTAGGCTGCCTTCGGGCGGCGTGGTGTAGAGCGTCTCGATTCGCCCCTTTTTTCGGCGAAGGCGGGATCGACCCGCTCGCCGAACCAGGTCTCGTGCCGGCGCCAGCGCAAACCCTCGGCCAGGAGGATCTCGTCGATCCGGCTGCGCTTGATCGCAATCCCCTCCTGCTCGTTGAGATAGGCAGCCAGCCGGTCCAGCGTCCACGACGCAAACGGCAGATCCAGCGTCTTGGGGTCGGTGAGCGCGGTGGCGATCACGGTGGCGACCTGCTCGGGCGCATAGGTCGGCGGCCGGCCGGTGCGGCCTCGGTCCGCCAGACCGTCTAGGCCAGCGACCTGGAAGCGGTGGATCCAGACGCGCACGGTATGGGCGGCAAGGCCAAGCTGCGCAGCAATGCGCGCGACGTCTTCGCCCCGGCTAGCGTGCCAGATGATGCGGGCCCGTTCGACCTGCCGAGCGGGGGCCGTCCGCGAATGGGCCAGCCGCTCGATCGCCACCTGCTCCGCATCCGCCAACGCACGCAGTCGCAACTGTCGCATGGCCTCTCTCCAGCAAAGCACCGCTCACTGTACCATGACTTGCCGGATGAACCACTAACTGGTTCTTTCACAATTGGACTCTTAATTTTCATTATCTGGGCTGTATGGCCATTTCTACTCGGGTTCCTGTTTCCTTGGGAGGACATCAACCCAGGAACCTCTGGCGATATGTTCGGGAGCTTGACCGCTCTTTTTTCCGGGCTCGCATTTGCTGGTTTGATTTCAACTCTGCTGATGCAGAGTCGTGAACTCCAGCTGCAACGAGATGAACTCACCCAGACGCGCGAGGTGTTCTCTGTCCAGAGATTCGAGACCACTCTCTTTGGACTGCTGAGACTACTGAACGACCATGTTGCATCCATAGAGGTAGACTCAACTGGCTGGGTTCGTCCCGGTGCTTCGAAGGAGGACAGCAGAGTCGGCCGCCTCGCTCTCGAAGTTATGGCAGAACGGCTCCCCACTCAGTTTGAAAGGCAAACCGAACGCGACAACGTAACTGGAAGACCTAAGGTCGTTGGCCAGACGCAACGAACCTTGGAACAAATAGTGGACAGCTACGAGAAAATCTATAGAGAGCGATTCGAGATCGCGTTAGGCCCATACTTCCGTTTGCTTTATAATATATTTCGACTGATCGAAGAGGCAAAACTATCTGAGCTCGAGCCTGAAAACCGTGCTGCGAAGAACGAATATGGGCGTATCGTTCGTGCTCAGTTGTCGTCCTCCGAGGTCAAGTTGCTGATGTTCAATGGGGCATCGACTTATGGTGTTAAGTTCAAACCATGGATCATCAAGTATTCGCTCCTGAAGCACCTGCCGTCGCTCGACAGACAGAATTGCGCAACCGTTTGTTCGGATTTTCCACCTCAGGCATTTGGCGAGCACTAATCACGCCTGCAAGCTCCTCACCCCCACTTCCCCTTCCTCCCGCGCCCGGATCGCCAGCGCGGCTGCGTGAGCCCCCGCCGCCGTCGTGAAATACGGGATGCGCTCGCTCAGGGCCGCCGCGCGAATGTCGCGGGAGTCGCTCACGGCCTGGGTGCCCTCGGTGGTGTTCATCACCAGGGCGACGTGGCCGTCCTTGAGGCGGTCCACGATGGTCAGGCCGCCCTCGTAGACCTTGTTCACCACCTCGGCCTCGATGCCGGCGTCGTTGAGCCAGGCGGCGGTGCCGCGCGTGGCCAGGAGCTTGAAGCCGAGGGTCGAGAGGATGCGGGCGGCGTCCAGCATCTCGCGGCCCTTGTCGGCGTCGCGGATGGAGACGAAGACCGCCCCCTCGCGCGGGAGCTGGACGCCGGCGCCCATCTGGGCCTTGAGGAAGGCGCGCTCGAAGCTGCGGTCCCAGCCCATGACCTCGCCGGTGGAGCGCATCTCGGGGCCGAGGATGGTGTCCACGCCGGGGAAGCGGGCGAAGGGGAGCACGGCCTCCTTGACCGAGAACCACGGCATCTCTGGGTCCACGAGGGTCATGGGGTCGGCGTAGGGGAGCGGGGTGTCGTAGCTCGCGTTCGGGTACGGCTCGCGCAGGGGGAAGGCGTCGAGCGTCTCGCCGGCCATGAGGCGGGCGGCGATGCTGGCGATGGCGGAGTCGGTGGCCTTGGCGACGAAGGGGACCGTGCGGCTGGCGCGGGGGTTCACCTCGAGGAGGTACACGTCGCCGTCCTTGACCGCGAACTGCACGTTCATGAGGCCCACGACGTGGAGCGCGAGGGCGAGGGATTCGGTCTGGCGGCGGATCTCCCCGATGATCCCGGGCGCGAGGGTGTGGGGCGGCAGGCAGCAGGCGGAGTCGCCGGAGTGGACGCCGGCCTCCTCGATGTGCTGCATGATGCCGGCGACGTGGACCCGGGTGCCGTCGCAGAGGGCGTCGACGTCGACCTCGGTGGCGCCGGAGAGGTAGGAGTCGAGGAGGACGGGGGAGTCGCCGGAGACGTGCACGGCCTCGCGGATGTAGCGGTCCAGTTGGGCCTGGTCGCGGACGATCTCCATGGCGCGGCCGCCGAGGACATAGCTCGGGCGGATCACGAGGGGGAAGCCGATGCGCTCGGCGATGGCGAAGGCCTGGTCGGGCGAGGAGGCGATGCCGTTGACGGGCTGCTTGAGGCCCAGGCGCTCCACGAGCTGCTGGAACCTCTCCCGGTCCTCGGCGAGGTCGATGGCGTCGGGGGTGGTGCCGAGGATGGGGATGCCCGCCTCCTCCAGCGCGTTGGCGAGCTTGAGGGGGGTCTGGCCGCCGAACTGGACGATGACGCCGTGGAGGGTGCCGGCCTCCTGCTCGACGCGGAGGATCTCCATGACGTGCTCGAAGGTCACGGGCTCGAAGTAGAGGCGGTCGGAGGTGTCGTAGTCGGTGGAGACCGTCTCGGGGTTGCAGTTGACCATGATGGTCTCGTAGCCGGCCTTGGAGAGCGCGAAGCAGGCGTGGCAGCAGCAGTAGTCGAACTCGATCCCCTGGCCGATGCGGTTGGGGCCGCCGCCGAGGATGACGACCTTCTTGGCGTCGGAGGGGCGAGCCTCGTCCTCGACCTCGCCCATCGCGGGGGCTTCGTAGGTCGAGTACATGTAGGGGGTCTGGGCCTCGAACTCGGCGCCGCAGGTGTCGATGCGCTTGAAGACGGCGGTGACGCCGAGGCGCAGGCGGGCGCGGCGGACCTGGCCCTCGTCCCGGCCGGTGAGCCTGGCGAGGCGGGCGTCGGTGAAGCCCATCATCTTGAGGTCGCGAAGGCCGGATTCGGTGACGGGGAGGCCGTCGCGCTTGATGCAGGATTCGGCGTCCACGATCTCGCGGATGCGGGCGAGGAACCAGGGGTCGTACTTGGTGACGGCGTTGATCTCGTCGTCCGAGAGGCCGTGGCGCATGGCCTGGGCGATGGTGCGGAGGCGGTCGGGGGTGGCCTTGGAGAGGGCGCCGACGATGGCGGACTTCTCGGGCGCGCCGGGGATCTGGACCTCGTCGAAGCCGGTGAGGCCGGTCTCCATGGAGGCGAGGGCCTTCTGGACGGATTCGTGGAAGGTGCGGCCGATGGCCATGGCCTCGCCCACCGACTTCATGGCGGTGGTCAGCTCGGGCTTGGCGCCGGGGAACTTCTCGAAGGCGAAGCGGGGAATCTTGGTGACGACGTAGTCGATGGTGGGCTCGAAGGACGCCGGGGTGACCTTGGTGATGTCGTTGTCGAGCTCGTCGAGCGTGTAGCCGATGGCGAGCTTGGCCGCGACCTTGGCGATGGGGAAGCCGGTGGCCTTCGACGCCAGCGCCGAGGAGCGGGAGACGCGCGGGTTCATCTCGATCACGACCATGCGGCCGTCGGCGGGGTTGATGGCCCACTGGACGTTGGAGCCGCCGGTCTCGACGCCGATCTCGCGCAGGACGGCGATGGAGCCGTTCCGCATCTCCTGATATTCCTTGTCGGTCAGCGTCAGCGCGGGCGCGACGGTGATCGAGTCGCCGGTGTGGACGCCCATCGGGTCCACGTTCTCGATGGAGCAGACGATGATGGCGTTGTCCGCGCGATCGCGGACGACCTCCATCTCGAACTCCTTCCAGCCGAGGAGGGATTCATCGACCAGAATCTGCCCGACTGGCGAAGCGTCCATGCCGGTGCGGCAGAGGTGCTCGTATTCCGCGCGGTTGTAGGCGACGCCGCCGCCGGTGCCGCCCAGCGTGAAGGCGGGGCGGATGATGGCGGGGAGGCCAATGTGCTCAAGGGCTTCCATGGCGAGGCGCAGGCCTTCCTTGAGGTCGCGCTTGCCGTTCCCGCCCTTGGGGGCGGTGATGATCTCGGCCTTGGGGTTCTCGATGCCGATGCGGTCCATCGCCTCGCGGAAGAGCTTGCGGTCCTCGGCCATCTCGATGGCCTCGCGCTTGGCGCCGATGAGCTCCACGCCGAACCTCTCCAGCACGCCCATGTCGGCCAGCGCGAGCGAGGTGTTCAGGCCGGTCTGGCCGCCCATGGTGGGGAGGAGCGCGTCGGGGCGCTCGGCCTCGATGATCTTGGCGACGACCTCGGGGGTGATGGGCTCGATGTAGGTGGCGTCGGCCATCTCGGGGTCGGTCATGATCGTGGCGGGGTTCGAGTTGACCAGGATGACCCGGTACCCTTCCTCGCGCAGGGCCTTGCAGGCCTGGGCGCCGGAGTAGTCGAACTCGCAGGCCTGCCCGATGACGATGGGGCCCGCGCCGATGATCATGATGCTCTTGATGTCGGTCCGCTTCGGCATTTGTCCCCACCCCTCGCGCAAATTGACGGCGCTTATACGCGGGACGACCGGGGCCGCAAGGCCGCTTCCCCTCCCGTCCCGGAACCGTAGGGCGAAGACCGGGTTGTGCCGCAGCGACGGCGCGCTCCGCCGCCGCCGGCCACGAGAGGGGAGCAACCATATGGGATTCATCTGGACCATCATCATCGGCCTGATCGCCGGCATCCTCGCCAAGCTGATCCATCCGGGGCGCAACGAGCCGCAGGGCTTCGTGCTGACGGCGATCCTCGGGATCGTGGGGGCCCTTCGTCGCGACCTGGTTGGGGCAGGCGCTGGGCTGGTACGGGCCCAACGAGGGCGCGGGGCTGATCGGCGCCACGGTGGGGGCGATCATCGTCCTCGTCATCTGGGGCGCGCTGGCGAAGCGCACCTGACGTCTTCAACGTCCAACAGGAAAGGCCATCGACATGGCACGCAGCGGATTTCCCTCGATGACGGCGCTTCTCGGCCTGCTGGCCGTGGCGGGCTACCAGAACCGGGACAAGATCCAGGGCTGGCTGAACCAGCAGCGGCAGGGCGGCATGGGCGGCCCCGGTGGGCAGATGAGCGGCCAGATGGGCGGCTTCGGCGGCCAGATGGGCGGGCAGACCGCAGGGATGCCCGGGGGCCTGGGCGGGCTGCTCGGCGGCCTTATGGGCGGTGGCGCCTCGGGCGGGCTGGGCGGACTCCTCGGCGGCGGGCTGGGGGAGCTGAACCAGCAGATGCGCCGGAACGGGCGGGGCGACGTGATGGATTCCTGGGTCGGCACCGGCCAGAACCGTCAGGTCGAGCCGCATGACCTCGAGGCGGCGCTGGGACCCGACGTGCTGGACGACCTGACCGAGGCCACGGGCCTGTCGCGGCAGGAGGTCCTGAGCCGGCTCTCGCGCGAGCTGCCCCAGGCGGTGGACCAATACACGCCGCAGGGCCGGCTGCCCGAGCCGCACGAGTTCGGCTGAACGACGAAGGGCCGGGGCGAACCCCGGCCCTTCACCATTGCGCCGGACGTGGATCAGGCCCGGTTGCCCATGGTGGAGCCCGGGGCCTCGGTCGCGGTCTCGCCCACGGCGCGCTCGGCGGCGGCGATGACGGCGGCGCGACGCGCGATCTCGTCCCCGATGGGCGGGCCCTTGAAGCGGCGGTTCTCGATCAGGACCCAGATGATCAGCGCCAGGATGATGAAGCCCACCGTGATCTCGAGCGCCCAGTCGTTCGGGGGCTGGATGCCGATGAAGAAGATCAGCGCCATGGCGACGATGGAGAGGACCGCGATCACCTTGTAGGCGCCGATGCCCATGTTCCAGGGGCCCATGACCGGCCACTTCGGCCCGCCGATGTTGACGAGGCCGAGAGCGATCGGGACGGTGAAGCTGAGGAACAGGAAGATCACCGTGCAGGACACGACGATGGAATAGGCCGGCGTTCCCGCGATGGTGATGGAGGACGTGAACCAGACGAAGAGCGTCGCGAGGATCGAGGCCGTCCAGATCGACGCGACCGGCGTGCGGTGGCGGGGGCTCACCGTCGCGAGCGGGCGGGAGACGAAGGGCATCCCGCCGTCGCGCGAGAAGGCGAAGAGCATCCGCGAGGCCGAGGTCACGGTGGCGAGGCCGCAGAGCCACTGGGACACGAAGATGGCGATGTAGAGCAGGACCTTCACCGCCGGGTTCACCTGGGGTGTCCATCGCCCAGAAGAACACGTTCCAGCCCTGCTTGGCCGCATCGTCCATGCTGGGGATCATCAGCACGAAGGCGCAGAGCATGATCCAGCCCGCGAAGCCCGACCACCAGACCGACGAGACCATGCCGCGCGGCACGGAGTGGGCGGCCCGGATCGTCTCCTCGGAGGTGTGGGCCGAGGCGTCGTAGCCGGTGATCGTGTAGATCGGGAGGAGGAGCCCCAGCAGGAAGGCCATGAGGCCGCTGACCGTCACGGGCCAGACGGCGCTCGCCCCTTCGGTGCCGGTGTAGTTGGCGAAGGTCCAGAGGCGGGACCATTCCCAGGTGTCGGCGGCGAGGAGGCAGACGACCGTGAGCACGGCGGCGGTGACGAGGATCAGGTAGCCCGAGAAGTCGGTGAGCCTGGCCGTCAGCTTGATCCCGTAGTGGTTCACCAGCGCCTGCGCGGCGGTGATGATCGCCATGAAGGCCACGCGGTTGACGAGCGTGTCCTCCATCCCGAACCAGGGTGCGCCGAAGGCCCCGAAGAAGAAGTAGTAGGTGCCGACGTTGATCGCGCCCAGCACGGTCACGAGGCCGAGCAGGTTCAGCCAGGCCGAGAGCCAGCCGGTGAAGCGGTTCCCGAGGATCGAGCCCCAGTGGTAGAGGCCCCCGGCCGTCGGATAGGCCGAGGAGATCTGCGCGAGCGCCAGCGCGAAGACGCCCGAGATCGCCGCGCCGATGGGCCAGCCGATGCCGACGGCCGCCCCGCCCGCGCCCGCAGTGGCCTGCCCGAGCGAGTTGATGCCCCCGGACAGGATGCAGATGATGGAGAAGGAGATGGCGAAGTTCGAGAAGCGGCTCATTGACCGCTCCAGCTCCTGCGCATAGCCCATGCCGTGGAGGACGTTGATGTCCTCTCGCCGGTCGTGGTCGGAATAGTCGCTCAAGTGAGACCCTCCTGTTGTCCTGCAAGCGGTATTGGCCTCCGCTCTGCCTCCAGTAGGCACGACGTTGACGCGTGCGGCAAGCGGAGTCCCGCCCATGGCTCGCTTTGCTTGGGCGGGCGGGACCGTTGAGTCGCAGGCCGGAGGTCGTGGTCGAGCACGGGCCCGGCGGGCGGCCCGCCGCCTTCGCGGGGCGGAGGAGGTCGTCGTCGCCTGGGAGCCCGGGCAGGTCGGCGCGGTGCTGGAGCGGCTCGACTCGCTGCGGAGGTCGGGGGCCTGGGTGGCGGGATGGATCGCCTACGAGGCGGGCGCGGCGTTCGAGCCGAGGCTGGGCGAGGTCTGGCGAGGAGGTGGTCCGCTCCTGGCCTTCGGCGCGTTCCCCGAGGGGCCGCGCGGGGTGGAGCTTGGGCGCCCGGGATCGGTGGAGCTGACCCGGCCCGAGCCGCTGATCTCGCGCGAGGACTACGACCGGGCCATCGGGCGGGTGCTCGACTACATCGCGGCGGGGGACTGCTATCAGGCGAACCTGACCTTTCCGCTGGAGGCGCGGCTGGAGGGCGAGCCCTGGGACCTGTTCCTGCGGCTGCGGGAGGCGCATCCGGTGGGGCATGGGGCCTTCGTGGACCTGGGCGCAGGGCCGGCCGTGGTGTCCATGAGCCCGGAGCTGTTCGTGCGGGTCGCGGACGGCGTGATCGAGACGCGGCCGATGAAGGGCACGGCGCCGCGGGACGCCGATCCGGCGCGCGATGCGGCGCTGGCGCGGGAGCTGCTCGCGTCCGAGAAGGCACGGGCGGAGAACCTGATGATCGTGGACCTGCTGCGCAACGACCTGTCGCGGGTCGCGAGGCCGGGCACGGTTCGTGTGCCGAAGCTCTTCGCCATCGAGGGCTATGCGACGGTGCATCAGATGACCTCGACCGTGACGGGGGAGCTGGACGGGCCGTCGTCGCTCTCGCGGCTGATGCCGGTTCTGTTCCCCTGCGGGTCGGTGACCGGGGCGCCGAAGATCCGGGCCATGCAGATCATCCGGGAGTTGGAGCCGCATCCTCGGGGCGTGTATTGCGGCTCGGTCGGGTGGATGGCGCCGGACGGGGATTGCGACTTCTCGGTGGCGATCCGCACGCTGTCCGTCGAGGGCGGACGCGTGACGATGAACGTGGGCGGCGGGATCGTGGCGGACTCCACGGCCCAAGGCGAATGGGAGGAGGCGCTGTGGAAGACGCGCTTCGTCGGGCCGGCGCTGAGCCGGGGCTGAGGCTGGTCGAGACGTTGGCCTGGGACGGCGAGCAGCCGGTGCGGGAGGAGCGGCATCTGCGGCGGATGGCGCGGTCGGCCGAGGCGCTGGGCTGGGGGTTCGACGCCGGGGCCGCGCGGCGGGCGCTGCGGGCGGGGCGGCGGCAACCGGCGCGGCTGCGGCTGACGATGGACGCGGTCGGCGACCTCGTGGCGACCGAAGGGCCGCTGCCCGGTCCGGCGAACCTCTGGCGTCTGGCGGTGCACCCGGCGCGGCTGTCGTCGGGCGACCCTTGGCTGCGGCACAAGACGACGCATCGCGCGCTCTACGACCTCGCCAGGACGGAGCTGCCCGAGAGCGTGGAGGAGTGGGTGTTCCTCAACGAGCGGGGCGAGGCCTGCGAGGGGACGATCACCACGCTGTTCTTCGACCGGGGCGAGGGGTGGCGGACGCCGCCGCTCGGCTGCGGATGCCTGCCCGGCATCCTGCGGGAGGAGATGCTGGAGAGCGGCGCGGCGCGCGAGGAGGTGCTGCGGGCGGAGGACCTGGGCCGGGTGCGGCTGGCCGTCGGGAACGCGCTCCGGGGCCTCGTGCCGGCGGCGCTGGCCTGAGGGCGGGCCGTCGTCGCCGGATCGCGCGTTCCGAGAGGTGACCCGGGCCCCGCTTGACTTCCCGGCCCCCCCGCGATGTATCGGCCCGACGTTTCCGGAGGACCGCCCATGCACGCCTATCGCACCAAGACCTGCGCCGAGCTGCGCGCCTCGGACGTAGGGGAGACCGTGCGGCTGGCCGGATGGGTTCACCGGGTCCGGGACCACGGCGGCATCCTCTTCGTCGACCTGCGGGACCATTACGGGATCACGCAGTGCCTGGCCGACCCCGACTCCCCGGCCTTCGCGGCGGTCGAGAAGCTGCGGGCCGAGTCCTGCATCCGCATCGACGGGACGGTGAAGGCGCGGGACGCTTCGCTGGTGAACCCGAAGATCCCGACCGGCGAGGTGGAGGTCTTCATTCGCGACGTGGAGGTGCTGGGGCCGGCGGGCGACCTGCCGCTGCAGGTCTTCGGCGACCAGGAATACCCGGAGGAGACGCGGCTGCGGTATCGCTTCCTGGACCTGCGGCGGGACGAGATGCAGCGGAAGATGACGCTGCGGTCGGACGTCGTGCGCAGCCTGCGCGAGCGGATGTGGGGGCAGGGGTTCCGCGAGTTCCAGACGCCGATCATCACGGCGTCCTCGCCCGAGGGCGCGCGCGACTTCCTCGTGCCGTCGCGGCTGCATCCGGGCAAGTTCTATGCGCTGCCCCAGGCGCCGCAGCAGTTCAAGCAGCTCCTGATGGTGTCGGGCTTCGACCGCTACTTCCAGATCGCGCCCTGCTTCCGCGACGAGGACCCGCGCGCGGACCGGTCGCCCACCGACTTCTACCAGCTCGACATGGAGATGAGCTTCGTCACGCAGGAGGACGTCTTCGCGGTGGCGCAGCCGGTCATCCAGGGGGTGTTCGAGGAGTTCGGGGGCGGGCGGACGGTCGATGCCGACTGGCCGCGCATCTCCTACCGGGATGCGGCGCTGTGGTACGGGACGGACAAGCCGGACCTGCGGAATCCGATCAGGATGCAGGTGGTGAGCGAGCATTTCCGGGGCGGCGGCTTCGGCATCTTCGCCAAGCTGCTGGAGCAGGACGGGACCGAGGTCCGCGCCATTCCCGCGCCCAAGGGCGGGTCGCGCAAGTTCGCGGACCGGATGAACGCCTGGGCGCAGAAGGAAGGGCTGCCGGGGATGGGATACATCTTCTGGCGGCAGGCCGAGGACGGGTCGGGTGTGGAGGCTGCGGGGCCCGTGGCCAAGGCGCTCGGACCCGAGCGGACGGAGGCGATCCGGACGCAGCTCGGGCTGGGCCTGGGCGACGCGGCGTTCTTCCTCGGCGGCAAGCCCGATGCCTTCGAGAAGATCGCGGGGCGGGCGCGGACCGTCATCGGCGAGGAGCTGGGCCTGACCGACAAGGACCGCTTCGCCTTCTGCTGGATCGTGGACTTCCCGATGTACGAGAAGACCGACGACGGGCGGATCGACTTCTCGCACAACCCGTTCTCCATGCCGCAGGGGGGGCTGGAGGCGCTGCAGGGCGATCCGCTGCAGGTCCATGCCTACCAGTACGACCTCGCCTGCAACGGCTACGAGCTGATCTCGGGCGGGATCCGGAACCACCGGCCGGACATCATGTTCAAGGCCTTCGAGATCGCGGGCTACGACCACTCCGAGGTCGAGAAGCGGTTCGGGGGCATGGTCAACGCCTTCCGCTACGGGGCGCCGCCGCACGGGGGCTGCGCGGCGGGGATCGACCGCATGGTGATGCTTCTCGCCGACGAGCAGAACATCCGCGAGGTCATCCTCTTCCCGATGAACCAGCGGGCCGAGGACCTGCTCATGGGCGCGCCCTCCGAGCCCACGCCGACCCAGCTTCGCGAGCTGGGCCTGCGGGTCGTCGCCGAGGCGAAGTAGCGCCGTATCGCCGCCGTCGCCGGGATCGCCTATATCAGGGGGGTCCCCGCGACGGAGCCACCCTTGCCCTTCGACCCGATCCTCGCCGCGATCCGCTTCGGCACCGGGCTGTCGCCCCGGGTCGCGCCGCCGGGGAGCGCCCGGGCCATGCTCGAGCGGCTGAGGGGGCCGGACGAGGCCGCCGCTGCCTGGCCGATTCCCACCTACGACTCCCTCCGCCCCCGCTTCGAGGAGTTCCTGGCGACGGGCCGCGCCGTGAACGAGGCCAGAAAGGGCGGAGGCGAGGCGCCGGTCGAGGTGCAGGAGCGGCTCGCCTCGCTGCGCCGGGAGGCCCATGCCGAGCGATCCGCCGAGTTCCGCGCCACCCTGGCGCGGCTGGCCTGCGCCGAGGACGGGCTGCGCGAAAGGCTCGTGCTGTTCTGGGCGGACCACTTCACGGTGCGGGGCAAGAGCGGCGCCTGGGACCGCTACATCACGCCCTATGTGGAGGAGGCGATCCGGCCCCGCGTGGCGGGGCGCTTCGGCGACCTGCTCTTTGCGGTGACGACGCATCCGATGATGCTGAAGTACCTGGATCAGGACAGGTCGGTCGGGCCGGGGAGCCGTGGCGGCCAGGCCCGGGGGCGCGGGCTCAACGAGAATCTCGCGCGCGAGCTCATGGAGCTGCACACGCTGGGGGTCGATGCGCCCTATCGGCAGCGGGACGTGCGGCAACTGGCGGAGCTGCTGACCGGGCTGACCGTCAACGGCGTGAGCATGGCCTATCGACCGGCCTGGGCCGAGCCGGGGCGGGAGACCGTGCTGGGCCGGACCTACTCCGCGGAGGCGGACCTGGGCACGATCCGCGCGGCGCTGGACGACCTGGCCCTGCATCCGGCGACGGCGGGGCACATCGCGCGCAAGCTCGCCGTGCATTTCGTGGCCGACGAGCCCGACCCGGACCTCGTGGAGGCGATGCGGCGGGCCTACGGGGAGACGGGCGGGCGTATCGGAGCGGTGGTGCAGGCCATGCTGGCGCATCCGGCCGCCTGGGCGCCCGAGAAGCGGAAGGTCCGGCAGCCGATCGAGTTCCTCGCCGCCTCCCTGCGGGCGCTGGGCGTCGAAGGGGCGTGGCTCCTCGGGCGGGACGAGGGTCAGACCGACGAGCTGTTCCAGACGCCCCTGGCCGAGATGGGGCAGGCCTGGCAGCAGCCTCCGGGACCCAACGGCTGGCCGGAGGAGGCCGAGGCCTGGATCACGCCGCAGGGCCTCGCGGCCCGGATCGACTGGGCCATGACGGTGCCCGAGCGCATCCTGGCCGAGCTTCCCGACCCCCGCGCTTTCGTCGAGGCGGCGCTGGGGCCCGATCTGCCGCGCGAGGTCTCGGTCGCGGCCCATGCGGCGGAGCGGCGGGACGAGGGCGTGGGCCTCGTGCTGGCCTCGGCCGAGTTCCAGAGGAGGTGACGCATGGCGATCCTGCTTGACCGGCGGCGCTTTCTGGGAGGCCTCGCGGTGGGCTGCTCGGCCGCCGCCTCTCCCTTGATGACGCCGGTCGTCTTCGCCAGCGCGCCCTGGGAGCAGCGGCTCGTGGTGCTGATCCTGCGCGGGGCGATGGACGGGCTCGACGTAGTGCGGCCGGTGGGCGACCCGGCCTATCGCGCGATGCGGCCCACGCTGGCGCAGGGGGGGCTGCCGCTCGACGGGTGGTGGGAGCTGCATCCGGCGCTGGAGCCCCTGCTGCCGCTCTGGGAGGCGGGAGAGATGGGGGCGGTCCATGCCGTCTCCACGCCCTACCGCGACCGGCGGAGCCACTTCGACGGGCAGGACATCCTCGAGGCCGGGACCGGCGAGGAGGGGCTGGCGGGGGCCAAGGACGGCTGGCTGAACCGGATGCTGCAGGCGGTGCCGGGCATCGAGGCGCAGACGGCCTATGCCATCGGGCGGGAGGAGCTGAAGATCCTCGTGGGGGCGGCGCCGGTCAGCAGTTGGTCGCCCGACGCGCGGCTGGAGCTGTCGCCCCAGGCGCGGCGGCTGCTGGAGGTGCTCTATCACGACGACCCGCTGTTCCGGGCGGCCTCGGCGGAGGCGCTGGGAATCGTGGACGAGCTGCACCGCGAGGGCCAGTCGGGGGGCGGCGAGCTGGCGGGGCACGTCCAGCTCGCGCAGTTCGCGGCGGCGCGGCTTCGGGGCGAGACGCGGATCGCCAGCTTCTCGCTCGGGGGCTGGGACACGCACGGCGACCAGAGGCGGACGCTGGCCCGGGCGCTGAGGACCCTGGTCGAGACCATCCAGGCGCTGCGGGAGGACCTCGGGCCGGTGTGGGGGCATACGGCGGTGCTCTGCATGACCGAGTTCGGGCGCACGGCGCGCGAGAACGGGTCCAAGGGGACCGACCATGGGACGGGGGGCGCGATGCTCTTCGCCGGGGGTGCGCTGCGCGGCGGACGGGTCGTGGGCGACTGGCCGGGGCTGGGCGACGGCGACCTCTATGCGGGGCGCGACCTCATGCCCACGAGGGACGTGCGGGCGCACGCGGCCTGGGTCATGCGGGGGCTCTTCGGGCTCGGCAGGGACGTTCTGGACGGGGCGGTGTTCCCGAGGCTCGACCTCGGGAGCGATCCGGGGCTGGTGCTGTAGGGCGGGCATCGGGGACTCCTTTCGGGGCCAGGATGCGACTCGGAGGTTAACGATCCGTTACACGAACGGGCGTTGCGTCCCCTGGGAGATTGCGCTTGCGGGTGTGGCCAATAGGCTGCGCCGCGCGAGGCATGGGGGACGGGATGACGGAGAAGCGATTCGGGGAGCCGGTGACGGGCTGGACGCCGCCGGCGCGGCCGGGGCCGGAGGCGATGGAGGGGCGCTGGGCGCGGCTGGAGCGGCTCGACCCCGCGCGGCACGCGGGGGAGGTCCACGCGGCGAACCTCGGCTCGGACGCGATCTGGGACTACCTGCCCTATGGGCCGTTCCGTTCGGAGGCCGAGTGGTCCGCCTGGGCCGGGAGGATGGCGCCGCAGGAGGACCCGTTCTTCTACGCGATCCGGGACCTCCGCACCGGCCGGGCGGCGGGCGTGGCGAGCTACCTGCGGATCGGCCCGGAGGCGGGGTCTATCGAGGTGGGGCACATCAACCTCGCGCCCGCGCTGCAGCGGACACCAGCGGCGACGGAGGCGATGTTCCTGATGATGCGATGGGCCTTCGAGGCGGGCTACCGGCGCTACGAGTGGAAGTGCGACGCGCTGAACCTGCCGTCGCGCCGGGCGGCGCAGCGGCTGGGGCTGTCCTACGAGGGGGTATTCCGGCAGGCGACGGTGGTGAAGGGGCGCAACCGCGACACGGCCTGGTTCGCGGCCATCGACAAGGAGTGGCCCCGGCTGCGGGCGGCGTTCGAGGCGTGGCTCGCGCCGTCGAACTTCGACGCGGAGGGGCGGCAGCGGGTGGCGCTGGCGGCGCTGACGGAGGGCATCCTCGTGGCGCGGGACCCGGCGCCGGCCTGAGCGGCTTGCGTTCGCCGCATGGGGGCGGCAGAACTCCGGCATGATCGGACGCCTGAACCATGTGGCCATCGTGGTCCCCGACCTTTCGGAGGCCGCCGCGCGCTATCGGGACGCGCTGGGGGCCGAGGTCGGGCCGCCGATGGAGCTGCCGGAGCATGGGGTGCGGGTGGTCTTCGTGACGCTGCCCAACACCAAGGTGGAGCTGCTGGAGGCGCTTGGGGGGGAGAGCCCGGTGGCCGGGTTCCTCGGCAAGAACCCATCGGGCGGCATCCACCACGTCTGCTACGAGGTCGAGGACCTGCTCGCCGCGCGGGACCGGCTGACCGCGAGCGGGGCGCGGGTGCTGGGGGGCGGGGAGCCGAAGGTGGGCGCGCATGGAAGCCGGTGCTGTTCCTGCACAAGGACTTCAACGGGACCCTGATCGAGCTGGAGCAGGTCTGACTCTGCGGCGTTCGGGCGCCTTGGAGCGCCGCGCGGGGCAGGCTATTCGAGGCGGGCCTGCGAGGAGCCGCCCATGACCATCACCGCCGCCATCGTCCTGTTCTCCATGATATGGTTCATGGTGTTCTTCGTCGTCCTGCCGTTGCGGCTGGTGACGCAAGGCGATGTGGGCGAGGTCGTGCCGGGAACGCATTCCTCCTCGCCGCATGACGCGCAGCTCGGACGCAAGGCGATCATCACCACGGCGGTGGCGGTGGTGCTCTGGTGCGGGGTCGCCGCGGTGATCGTCTGGGGACCCTGGGGGGTGCGCGACCTCGACTGGTTCGGGCGGATGCGGCCGCCGCTTCAGGCGGACTGACGCCCCTTCAGGCGGTGGTAGAGGTGCGTGAAGGTCGCGGCGCCCAGCGTCGGGACCAGGAGGTTCAGCACCGGCACCGCGAGAGGGGCCGCCATGAGGCAGCCCGCCAGCCAGACCCGGCCCTGGTTCGCCCGCAGCATCCGGCGCGCGCCCTCCGGTCCCTCGCGGCGGAGGGCGGCGACCAGGAAGTATTCGCGGCCCAGCAGGAAGCCGTTCAGCGCCACGAAGATCAGCGGCGCGAGAGGCGCGAGCAGCAGGTAGGCGACGAGGGCGACCGCGTTGGCGAGGAGGACGACGCCGAAGGCGCCAAGGGATTCGCGGAGGGCCTCGCCCCAGGACTGGGGGCGGACATGCGGCAGGCCGGGGTAGTGCCGGTCCTCCACGGCCTCGGCGACCTCGTCGAGGAAGAGCGAGGTCATGGCGGAGGCCACGGGCACCATGAGGAGCACCGACAGGACCAGTAGGACCGGCACGGCCGCCCATTCGGTGAGGTCGTCGATCCAGGTCACGGGGCCGACGAAAGTTAGGGTGAGCGTGTCGGGGAGCGCCCAGGCGAGGAGCCAGAGGAGCGCGGCCGAGGCGGCGGCCAGCAGGAGGAGCGCGAGGCCCACGCCGCGCCAGAGCACCCTCTGGAAGCGCGGGTCGCCCATCTGCCCCAGCGCGAGGGCGGCCTCGCGGATCACGCGGTGACCCAGGTCACGAGGCGCGAGAGGTCCGGGCGGGGTCGGTCGGGCGTCTCGGCGGTGGGGGTGCCGATGTGCACGATGCCGGCGACGGTCTCGCCGGGGGCGAGGCCCAGGCCCTCCTGCCGGAAGGTCTCGTCGTAGACGGGCCAGCCGGTGAGCAGGTTCGCACCCCAGCCGGCGGCGGTGGCGGCGTTGAGGAGCTGCATCAGGACGGCGCCGGTCGAGTAGGTCTGCTCGATCAGGGGGACCTTCTCGGTCGGGCGCGGGACCTGCACGACGACGATGGCAAGGTCGGCCATGGAGTATTGCGAGGCGGACTTCGCGATCCTCTCGGGCTCGACGCCGAGGGCCTGGCCGCGCTCCTCGACCAGCCGGGCGAGGCGGTCGGTGCCGGGGCGGGCGAGGACGAGGAAGCGCCAGGGCTCCAGCTTGCCGTGGTCGGGGACGCGGGTGGCGGCGGTGAGGAGCTCACCCACCTGCTCCTGCGTGGGCACGGGAAGGGCCAGCGTGCGCGCGGGGCGGGAGCGGCGCGAGAGGAGGAACTCGAGGGCGGCGCGGTTGGCGATGGTCATGGGTCGTCCTTGATGGCGGTGCCACCGAGGTAGCGATCCGAGCGGCGGGGTGAAAGGGGTGGGACGTCGGTCGCGCCTTGCTTTCGGCCGCTCGCCGACGGCGCGGCCGATCGGGGTTGGCCCAGGGGCTCGCCGGTGGGGCGGCCATCAGGCGGGCGAACGCGGCACGATGGTCGCGGCCGACATGGCGACGATCAACGGGGCCGCCGCAGGCGGGGAGGGGACCGCTCGGCAACCGGCGGGCTACGAGCAGGCGCAGTCCGGGGTGACCGACGGCACCCGGGGCGCGCGTGGGTGCCCCGGCGATCCCGCGACGGATGGGGGACGCCTCAGGGATTGGCGGGGTTCGGGGTGGCGACGCCGGCCGTCGCTGCCGCGCTGGCCTCGGTCTTCTTCTCGAAGAGGTCGCTGAAGACCAGGGCGAACATCGCGCCGAAGGCCGATTCAAGGAAGAGGAACCCGCCGTTGAGCTGATCGACCGTGAGATGCATGGGATAGAAAAGCAGCGGAAGCGCGATGTGGGGAACGATCATCGCGATCGCCACGATCGTGACCATGCTGACATAGCCCTGGTTCACGGGCTCCCCCACCAGCCTCTTCTGGTTCGCGATCATCCAGTTCACGAAGCCCAGGGCATAGATGATGGTGACCGGAAACGTGATCTCCTTGACCGTCGCGGCATTGGGCAGCTCGACGAACCAGAGGTAGATGGACACCACGATGTGGGAGAGGAGGATCAAGGTCCCCACCCGCGTCGCCAGCTTGAACTTGTCGTACATTCCAGTTCTCCCTGCTGCGAGAAATCATCTTCCGGATGTCCTGAATGCCCCCAGGAGATTGGCGTAGGCTATGACCTCGTGATAGGTCAGGTTGCTCTTCTTGTCCCAATCCTGATCCACCTGGAAGCTCTTCATGAAGTTCACGAGCGCGTCGTTGAAATGGACCAGTTTCGGCGAGGAGGAATAGGTCGTCGCCGGCCTGAGATTGTCCGAGAGGTCGCCGCCTTCGACGATGGGCAGATCGGCTACGCTCTCTCCCGCGTAGATCTTCGCGCAGCTCACGCCCACCATGGCGACATCGAGCATCTCCTTCACGTTGGTGGAGCTGGTCCTGGTCACGTCGTAGGTGCCGGATGCGACCAGATCGCCGACCGAGTCGAAATAGGTCGAGCTCATGCTGATGCAATCGAGGTAATGCCGCTGCTCCTTCAGGGTGTTGAGGGTCTCGAGCATCGGCAGCCGGAGGTCCATCGGATTGCCGCGATAGGCGGCTTCCATCGCGTCCAGGACCTTGTGGCTGGTGATCGTGACGTGATCGGCGCCCTCGGGGCATCCAGCGCGAGCATCTGGTTGTAGAACCGGATATAGAACTCCGCGTAATCCAGGAAATTCTGGCTTCCCCCGCTCAATCCGGAGTAATGCCCCGCGAGATAGGCGAAGAGCGCCGCCCTGCTCTCCCCGTCGAGGTTTCGGATCGCCTCCTTGTGGCTCTCGAGGAAGCCGCCGAGAAGTTCGTATCCCGCCTTGTCGGAGAGCAACTTCTCGTCGAACAGCAGGGTGATCGCCGAGACGACCAGCAACGGCGAGTAGTTGAACTGCTGCCCGAGCATTGCGGCCCCGTTTCCGAACGTCTCCTCGAGACCGTCGATCACGCTGTCCCTCAGGATCGGCGTCAGGGTGAGGGCCCCGTTGTGAACGGGATCCGACAGGGGGACCAGGATCAGCCCGCTGGCCCGGACGGGAACCTGGTTCCTGAGCGCGATGACCTGAACGAAGCCTTGCTGCACCGCGTCGGCTTCCTTGATGGCGTCGAACTCGTCGCTGAACTCGAACGTCAGGGCGCCGCGACGTGCCGCGCTCACGTCCAGGGTGTCGCTGGCTATGTTCCCGGCTTCCACTTCTCCGCCGATGGGGAACCAGAAGACGACCCTGACCTGATCCTCGATCGCGGGCTTGATGTCCGCGACCCTGATGGTGACATCCCTCATCTGGGCGCAGGCCGGCGGGCCGAGCATGGCGGCAAGGGCCAGGATGAGCGTCGGGAGCACGAGCTTCATGGCGCGGCCTCACCGGATTGCCAGTGGCGTGTTGCTTATAGCATTTTTCCCGAGTTCTGCATAGCTGCAAGCACGGGTTGCGCCCAAGGAGGCATCCGCCACCAGACGTGGCACCTCGGGGGCGTCCGACCCGCCGCAAGGCGGGGATGAGATCGCCGCGCGGCGTCGTCCCTCGACCTTTCGTGGGGCGGTGCCGGAGCGACACCGGGCGTCGTTCCCGTCGCGCCGGGGCGCGGCGCGTCCCGCTATGCACGCGCCATGGACGGGGAGTTCGACTTCATCATCGTCGGGGCGGGATCGGCGGGCTGCGCGCTGGCCTATCGGCTTTCGGAGGACCCGGCCTGTCGGGTCCTCGTCGTCGAGGCCGGGGGGCACGACCGGCGCCTCTTCGTCCATATGCCGCTGGGCTACGGGAAGCTGTTCCACGACCCCTCGGTCAACTGGTGCTACCGGACCGAGCCCGACCCGGGGCTGAACGGCGTCGCGGACCACTGGCCGCGGGGAAAGATCGTCGGCGGGTCATCCTCGATCAACGCGATGGTGTGGATCCGCGGGCATCGCGCCGACTACGAGGACTGGAAGGCGGCCGGGAACCCCGGATGGGGGTGGGCGGACGTGCTGCCGGCCTTCAAGGCGCTGGAGGACAACGAGGCCGGCGCGGACGAGTGGCGGGGGACGGGCGGGCCGCTCCATGTCGGGGCGGGGAACCGGGACGTGCATCCGCTGATCCACCGGGCGCTCGCGGCCTGCGAGCTGGCGGGGCTGCCCTTCAACCCGGACTTCAACGGGGCCCGCATGGAGGGTGCCGGGCTCTACCAGATGACGATCAAGGGCGGGCGGCGGATGAGCGCGGCGCGGGCTTTCCTGCGGCCGGCGCAGAGGCGAGGCAACGTCGCCCTGATGACCGGCGCCCATGCGACGCGCGTCCTCTTCGAAGGGCGACGCGCGGTGGGCGTGGAGCTCGTGCGCGGCGGGCGGACCATGAGCCTGAGGGCACGGCGCGAGGTGGTGCTGTCGGCGGGGGCGGTGGGGACGCCGCAGCTACTGATGCTGTCCGGGATCGGCGACGGGAACGCGCTGCGGGGGATGGGACTGCCGGTGGTGACGGCGAACCCGAACGTGGGCCGGCACCTGAGCGACCACCAGGGGATCAACTACACCTGGCGGATGAAGCAAAGGACCTACAACGACATCCTGCGGCCCTGGTGGGGCAAGGCCTGGGTCGGGGCGAAGTGGATCACCACGGGGCGCGGGCCGCTGGGGATGTCGATCAACCACGGGGGCGGGTTCTTCCGGACGGACCGGGGGCTGAGCCGGCCCAACATGCAGCTCTACATGCAGGCCTTCTCGACGCTGATCCCGAGGGAAGGCGAGCGGCCGGTGCTCTCGCCCGACCCCTGGCCGGGGATGTCGCTGGGCCTCTCGAACTGTCGGCCGACGAGCCGGGGAGATCACGCTCCGCTCTCCCGACCCCTTCGCGCCGCCGCGCATCGTGGCGAATGCCTATGGCACCGAGGCGGACGTGCGGGAGATGCTGGCGGCGGTGAAGATGCTGCGGCGGATCGCGGCGCAGGCGCCCTTCGCGGAGGTCGCGGCCGAGGAGCTGCGGCCGGGCGAGGGGGTGCGGACCGACGAGGCGCTGATCGACGACCTGCGGGCGCGGTCGGGGACGGTCTACCACCCCTCCTGCACGGCGCGGATGGGGCCGGAGGCGGCCACGAGCGTGGTGGACGCGCGGCTGCGGGTTCACGGGGTCGACGGGCTGCGGGTCGCGGACGCGAGCGTGTTCCCGACGCTGCCCGGCGGGAACACCAACGCGCCGAGCATCATGGTCGGCTGGCGGGCGGGGGAGATCGTGGGGGCGGAGGCCCGCGCTACTCCTTGACGCGGACCTTGTAGACCCCCTCGGGCAGGTTCAGCGCGGCGCGGAGGTCGCGGATCTGGGCCATGGAGAGGGTGACCTTGACCACCTCGTCCCGGCGTTCGTCGTATTGCTCCACGGTGACGCATTCCTCGAAGAGGCAGATCGTCACGTCCTCCTGAAGCGGGGCGGGGCCGTCGTCCACGAGGGTGACGACGGTGGCGTCGAAATCATGTTCGATGGTGAGCATGAGGCGGAGGGTAGGGCGGCGGCGCGGCGGGGGCAACCGCACCTTGGGCAGCGCGATGCCGATCTCGTGAACGATCCGTGTTCCGACTGGCAGCGGCCCGGCGGCTTCGCGTAGGTTAAGGGCTGCGTCGTTCCTCCAGCTTCCTCGGTTCCGATGAGCCTGCGCCCCCTTGCCGCCCTGGCGGTCAGCCTGACCCTTGCCGCCTGCGCGCGCCCGGACCCCGTGATTCCTCCGGGAAGGACGCCGGAGGCGCAGGCGATGAGCTTCGTCGAGGTGGCGCGGCGGGTCGAGCCCGTGGCCGAGGTGGAGTGCCTGAGGATGAACCCCGGCGCCAACTGCGACTTCCGCATCGTTGTGGACGACCGGCCCACCATGCCGCCCAACGCCTATCAGACGCTGGATTCGTCGGGGCGGCCGGTGCTGGCCTTCACGGCCGCCCTGATCGCCATAGTCCGCAACGGGGACGAGCTGGCCTTCGTCATGTCGCACGAGGCCTCGCATCACATCCTGGGGCACCTCGAGCGCATGGACCGGAACGCCTCGGAAGGCGCGGCGGCCTTCGGGCGGATCGCGCGGGAGACGGCGGGGGCGACGCCCGACCAGATCCGCGAGGCGGAGCTGCTGGGCGCGCAGGTGGGCGCGCGGAGCTACTCCAAGGAGTTCGAGCTGGAGGCCGACCGGTTCGGGACCCGGGTGGCGGCGGAGGCGGGGTTCGATCCGCTGCACGGGGCCGAGTTCTTCCTCCGCCTGCCCGATCCGGGCAACCGCTTGATGGGGACGCATCCGTCCAATGGGGAGCGGATCGCCACGGTGCAGTCGGCGGCGGCCGAGCTCGGCCTTGGGCCGTTCAGGCGGTGAAGGTGCCGAGCGCGATGGCCGCGAAGAAGCAGCCGGAGGCGGCGAGCACGAAGGCGTGCCAGATGGCGTTGGAGAATTTGAGGCTCTCCCAGGCGAAGAACACGACGCCCAGCGTGTAGAGCCCGCCCCCCACCAGCGTCAGCAGCAGCGCGGGCGGCGGCAGCGCGGCGGCGAGCGGCCAGAGGAGCAGGACGCCGAGCCAGCCCAGGCCCAGGTAGAGCGCGAGGCCGCGCCGGCCGGGCTCTCGCCAGAAGAACATCCGCGAGGCCGCCCCGAGGAGCGCCAGCGCCCAGATCAGCGCCAGCACCGCCCAGGCGAAGGCGCCGTTCACCAGGACGGCGAGCGGCGTGCAGGTGCCCGCGATCTTGAGGTAGATCGCCGCATGGTCGATGCGCCGGAGCGTGGGGCGGACGTGCTCCCACGGGGTCATGTGGTAGCAGGCCGAAGCCACGAAGGTGCCCATGAGCGCGAGGCCGTAGACCGCCACCGCGAGGGCCCGGCCGCTGTCGGCGTGCAGCATGGCGAAGGTGGTCAGGATCGTGGCCCCGGCCAAGGCGAAAGTGACGCCGATCGCGTGGACGACGCCGTCGGCGATGCGCTCGGATCGGGCGTAGGCGGGGTAGGCGGAGGGCGCGTGCTCCATGGGCAACCCGGTTCGGTCGGGGACGCCCGGAGTGGGGCGCCCGGAATGTTGTCGGCGGGACGAGGTGTCATGCGGATAACGCGGTCCCGGCCCGCTCGGGTCCCTGCCGGGCAACGATCTCTGGATCGGATCGCGCCGTGACGGAGCGGAGGTCCCGACGACCTTCCGAGCGCCGAGGCGGCACCGAGTCGAGGGCGCGATCCCAGGTGCCGGGCCGCCGAGTCCTGGCGACGGGACCCAGGCGGGCCGGGCGTCAGGCCTGCCCGGGAGAGGGCGGCGCCACCCGATCCCCGAGTGGCGCCCGGGCGGCCTGCGGCCAGGCGGGCGCGGCCATGACGGCGTCGCGTCCGGAGGCCTTGGCGGCGTAGAGGGCGCCGTCGGCGCGGGCCAGGAGGTCGTCGGGCGTCAGGCCGGCGCGGAGATCCTCGGCGGCGGCGGCGGCCACGCCGATGGATAGCGTGACCCGGACGCGGAGCGGCTTCGGCTCCGAAGGCTCGGACGCGAGGGCGGCGAAGCTCTGGGGCGCGACGCAGAAGGCAGGCGCGGCGTGGCCGAGGTCGATGACGAAGGGCCGGTCGGCGACGGCGCGGCGCAGGCGCTCGGCCGTGGCGCAGGCCTCGTCCAGCGTGGCGCCGGGGAGAGCGGCGAGGAACTCCTCCCCCCCGATGCGGGCCAGGAGGTCGCCGGCGCGGAGGCCCGAGCGGAGGCGGCGCCCGACCTCGATCAGGACGCGGTTGCCGGTGGCATGGCCGTAGCGGTCGTTGAAGGACTTGAAGTGGTCGATGTCGAGCATCAGCACGGCCAGGTGGCCGCCGTCGCGGCGGGTGGACTCCGCCATGCGCCGGAGCTCGGGGTCGGCGTGGTGCAGGTTGTGCAGCCCCGTCAGCGGGTCGGTCAGGGCGGCGCGAAGCTGCGAGCGGATCTGGTCCCGCTGGCGTTCGGCCTGGGCCCGGCGGCCGAGGAGGGCCCGGGCTCGCAGGGCGATCTCCTCCGGCCCCACGGGCCCGACGGCCACGTCGCCGGCCCCGAGATCGAGCGCGAGGGCCGCCGTCTCCACCGCGCAGGCGGGCAGGAGGACGAGGGTCGCCGCGTCGCGGGTGGCCGGGCGGCCCCGCAGGTCGGCGATGGAGGCGAGGAGGGCCGCGCCCTGGGCGAGGTCCCCCGCGAGGCCCAGCCCGTCGACCACCACGAGGTCCGGGGCGCGCGGGGCGGCGACGGACGGGACGCCCTCGTTCCGGAGGGGGATCGCCTCGGCGCCGAGGCGCAGGGCGAGGTCGTCGACCGGCGAGGGGCCCGCCGCGGGAGCGGGCGACAGCAGAGCCAGGCGGAGGCGCTGCCCGTCCCCCCGGCGGGACGAGGGAGCGGAGACGAACGGCGTCGCCCCTTCGGCCAGGCCGTGACTGAGCGGTATGGCGACCTCGGCGGGCGAGTCGTGGAGGGCCTCGCGGTGGCGCAGGAGGCTGCGGAGCCGGGCCTGGAGCACCCGGGGAGCGGTGTCGCGGTCGGTCGCCTCCTCCGCCCCGGCGCGGAGCGCGGCGAGGCGCAGGTCCGGCCGATCGACCGGCACCAGGGCGATGACCGGCAGGGACGGGAGGCCCGGACGCGCGCGCATCCGGCGAAGGGCATCGAGCGCCTCCTCCTCGGGCCCTCCGAGGTCGAGCAACGCGAGGCCCAGCCCCTCGTCGCCAGCCCGGGCGGGGAGACGGGCGGGGTCGTCCATCTCCCTCACCTCCCCAGGGGCGAGGGCCAGCGCGGCCCTGAGGGCGTCCCTTCGGGACGGCTCCCTATCGACGATCACGACGTGGCGACCCATCTCTTCCATCCTTTGTCGGCCATCGCCCCTGTCCCTTTCGACTAGGTTCCGACAAAAAGGTTAAGAAATCCTTTCCAGCCGGGTGAGCCCATTCATGAACCTTGACCGTGCAGAAACCATAGCGCTCCAGGCCCTGGCCTGGATCGCCGCCGACGAAGAACTCCTGCCGCAACTGGCGGGCGCCACGGGAATGAGCTTGGGGGACGCCAAGGAGCGAGCGCAAGACCCTGCTTTCCTTGCAGGAATACTCGAGTTCCTTTGCATGGAGGACCGCTGGATCCAGCGCTTCTGCGACGAGCACGGGCTGCCCTACGACGCGCCGATGAAGGCGCTCATGGCGCTTCCGGGCCAGCAGCGGGGCGAGTGGCCCTAACTTTAAGACAGGGTCCGAAACTGAGGCAGGGATCGGCGGGATGACGCTCATCAAAGGTATCGTGTTCGACAAGGACGGCACGCTCTTCGACTTCCAGGCGACCTGGGGGGCCTGGAGCCGCGAGATGATCCTGGCCGAGTCGGGGGGCGATCCGGCGATGGTCGCGCGCCTGGCCGACTCGTTGGGATACGACATGGGGACGGGGCGATTCCGGCCGGACAGCGTGGTCATCGCCTCGACCGTGGAAACCGTGGCCGAGCGCATCCTCGACGTGCTGCCAGAGCTGGACAAGGACGCGCTCATTGCCCGGATGAACGCGCGGGCGGCCGAGGCGCCGCAGGTCGAGGTGCCCCGGCTTCGCGAGGCGCTGGAGCGGCTTGCGGGGATGGGGATCTCGCTCGGGATCGCGACCAACGACACCGAGGCGCCGGCTCGCGCGCATTTGCAGGCGGCCGGGGTCGAGGAGATGTTCGGCTTCATCGCGGGCTACGACAGCGGCCACGGCGGCAAGCCGGGACCGGGTCAGCTCCTGGCCTTCGCGGAGGCGGCGGGGCTTCGGCCCGGGGCCTGCGCCATGGTGGGGGACAGCCTGCACGACCTCGCCGCCGCGCGGACGGCGGGGATGGTCGGGGTCGGCGTGCTGACCGGCGTCGCGGGGCGCGCGACGCTGGAGCCGGCGGCCGACGTGGTGCTGGGGTCCATCGCGGAGTTGCCGGACTGGATCGCGGCTCAGGGCTGAAGGGCGGCGCGGAGGCGGGCGGCGAGGACCTCGAGCTCCGCGCGCCGGGGCCTGGGGCGGTCGAGCAGCACGAGGGGGAGCGTCCGGCCGCGCAGCACGAGGACGAGCTGGAGCCGGTCGCCGCCGTCGGTGTCGTAGTCCTTGCGGAGCGCGACCTCCTCGATGTCCTCGAAGGGGATGCGACGGCCCCAGCGGCCAAGCCAGCGGGCGCGGCCGGTGTCGATCACCAGGCGGGCCATGGGGTCGACGCGGATCTCGCGCTCGGGCCCGAGGAGGGCGGCGGCGGCGAGGAGGACGCTGATCGTGGCGGCCCCAAGCACGATGGGGCCGAGGATGAGCAGCCCCGCGACGCTCAGGATCGCGGGCCAGGGCTCGATCGCCAGCTCCCGGACCGCCATGAGCGGGACCGGCGCGAAAAGGCCGAAGAGCGCCCGTTCGACCGGGTTGAGGGTTTGCCGGCTCAGGAGCCAAGAACCGTCGGCGGACTGGTCTTCCATGCACCGAGGATGGCAGGGCCGCGTGTCGCCACGATGACAGGAAAGCGACCTTCCTTGTCGCATCGGGGTCCGACCGCCGGACGCCGGGGTGTCAGTCTCGCGACCGAGACCAAGGGAGACCTCACATGGCCGACGACCTGCTCGATGCCGCCGCCCCCGCCCGCAAGCGTCGCGCCGGAGGGCGGGCCGGGAATGCCGCGCGGCGGGGCGGGCATGTCATGGAGCAGATGCCCTGGCGCATCCCCGTCAACCACGACCGTCCCATCGAGCCTCTGGACGAGTCCGGGGTGGAGGCGATCCACGACGGGGCCATGCGCATCCTCGAGGAGATCGGGATCGAGTTCCTGAACGAGGAGGCGCTCGGGCTGTTCCGGCAGGCGGGGTGCAAGGTGGAGGGCACCAACGTCCGCATGGGGCGGGACTGGGTGATAGAGATGGTCCGGCGCGCGCCCTCGGAGTTCACCATCACGCCGCGCAACCCCGAGAGGGAGCTGCCCATCGGGGGCCGCCACCTGCTGTTCGGGAACGTGTCCTCGCCGCCGAACTACTGGGATCTGGAGACCGGGCGGAAGGTGCCCGGGACGCGCGCCCATTGCGCGAACCTGTTCCGGCTGACGCAGCACTTCAACTGCATCCACTTCGCGGGCGGCTACCCGGTCGAGCCCGTCGATATCCACCCGAGCGTCCGGCATCTCGACGTGCTGTTCGACAAGCTGACGATCACCGACAAGGTCGCGCACGCCTATTCGCTCGGGAAGGAGCGGGTCGAGGACGCGATGGAGATGGTGCGGATCGCCGGCGGCCTGTCGGAGGAGGAGTTCCGCGCCAAGCCCCGGATGTATACCAACATCAACTCGACCTCGCCGCTCAAGCACGACCAGCCGATGATCGACGGCTGCCTTCGGATGATCCGGCGGGGGCAGGCGGTGATCGTGACGCCCTTCACGCTGGCCGGAGCCATGGCGCCGGTGACCATGGCGGGGGCTGTCGCGCTGAGCATCGCCGAGGCGCTGTCGGCCATCGCGCTGTTCCAGTGGGTCGCGCCCGGCTGCCCTTGCGTGATCGGCACCTTCACCTCGAACGTCGACATGAAGAGCGGCGCGCCCGCCTTCGGGACGCCGGAATACATGCGCGCCACGCAGATGACCGGGCAGTTGGCGCGGTTCTACGGGCTGCCGATGCGGGCCTCGGGCACCTGCGCGGCGAACGTCCCGGACGGGCAGGCGATGTGGGAGACCTGCAACTCGCTCTGGTCGGCGGTCCAGTCGCGCACGAACATCGTCTACCACGCGGCCGGCTGGCTGGAGGGGGGCCTGATCGCCTCGCCCGAGAAGTTCGTGATGGACTGCGAGGTCCTGCAGATGATCCAGCGGTACATGGAGCCCGAGGTCTGGGCGACCGGGCCTGACGAGATCGCGCTCGACGCGATCCGCGAGGTCGGGTCCAAGGGCCATTACTTCGGCATCCAGCACACGCAGGACCGCTACGCGACGGCCTTCTACCAGCCCTTCGTGTCGGACTGGCGCAACTATGAAGCCTGGGAGGTGGCGGGCAGCGTTTGGACGCAGGAGCGCGCCCATCGGCTCTACAAGGAGATCATCGCCGAGTTCGAGGAGCCGCCCATGGACTCGGGCACTCGGGAGGAGCTGGCGGAGTTCGTCGCGCGGCGCAAGGGCGAGGGCGGGGCGCCGACGGATTTCTGAGCCTGGCCCAAGCAGCGGCCGAGGGTTCGCCGTCGGCCTGTGGTGCACTCACGTTCTCGTGATCGCATTTTCTTGAGGGCGCTGAAACTCAGCGCTCCCTCCCGCCGTGGCTTCGGTCGTTCCCGGGGACGAACCCGGGCGATCCAGTCACGAAGTCAGGGAGACCGACACCATGAAGACCCTTCTTGCCGCCACCGCCATGGCCCTTCTGGGCAGCGTCGCCTTCGCCCAGGACAACCCGATGGTCGGAGGCGCGGAGATGCCGGCCACCAACGACATCGTCACCAACGCGATGAACTCGGCCGACCATACGACGCTGGTCGCCGCCGTGCAGGCGGCGGGCCTGGTCGAGACGCTGCAGGGCGAGGGGCCGTTCACGGTCTTCGCGCCGACCAACGAAGCCTTCGCGGCGCTGCCCGAGGGGACGGTGGATACCCTCCTCAAGCCCGAGAACAAGGAGATGCTCACCCAGGTCCTGACCTGCCACGTCGTGGCCGGCGACGTGACCTCGGCGCAACTCATGCAGATGATCACCGACGGCGGCGGCAAGGCGATGCTCGACACGGTCGGGGGCTGCCCGCTGACCGCCACGATGAACGCGGCCGGCGATGGCATCGTCGTCACCGACGAGAACGGCACCGCCGCCAACGTCACCATCCCCGACGTGAAGCAGTCGAACGGCGAGATCCACGTCATCGACGCGGTCCTCACCCCCAAGGCGTCCTGACGAGTGCGGGGGCCGGGCCATGACGGCGCCGGCCCCGTTTCTCGCCCGATCCGAATCCCAGGAGATCACAAGATGAAGACGCTTCTTTCCGCCGTGGCCCTCGCCGCGCTCGCCGTTCCCGCCTTCGCGCAGATGGCCAACCCGATGGTTGGCGGCGCCCCCATGTATGCCGACAAGACCATCGTGGAGAACGCGGTGAACTCGGCCGATCACACCACGCTCGTGGCGGCGGTGCAGGCGGCGGGGCTCGTGGACACGCTGAGCGGGGCCGGGCCCTTCACCGTGCTCGCGCCCACCAACGAGGCCTTCGCCGCGCTGCCGGCCGACACGCTCGCCGCGCTGATGCAGCCGCAGAACAAGGACAGGCTGACGCAGATCCTGACCTGCCACGTCATCCCGGCCGAGGCCTTCTCCTCGGACATCGTCGGCATGATCCAGGCGGACGGCGGGACCCATGCGATCCAGACGGTGGGCGGCTGCGTGCTCCAGGCCTCGCTGCAGAACGGCATGGTGGCGATCACCGACGAGCAGGGCCGCACGGCCCATGTGACGATCGCCGACGTGGACCAGTCGAACGGCGTGATCCACGTCATCGACCAGGTGCTCCTGCCCTCGGTCGCATCGCAGCAGTGACCTCACGCAGGCCCCGCAATGGGGCCGCGATCCGGGCCCTTGCTGACGCAGGAGGGCTCGGTGACCTGGCCGTCGGATCCGTCCCCAAGCCGGTCCGGCGGCTTCTTCATGCCCCGAGGCAGGATTCCAGCGCGGCGGTGAGGTTCGCGATGAGCGTGGGATAGAGGTCCGGTCCGGGGTCGAGGGTGAGGCCCTCGGGATCGACGGTTGCGGTGCTGAGCGGCGCGCCCTCGGCCAGCGTGTCGGCCCAGGACGGGTCGGTCTCGGCGTCGAGGAGGAGGCACCGGACCTGACCCGAGGCGACGAGGTCGCGCAGGGCGGCGATGTCGGAGGGCGCGGGCTCGGAGCCGTCGGATGGCGCGATGGCTCCGGCGGGAGCGAGGCCGACGGCGCGCCCGAAGTAGCGGTAGGCGTCGTGTCCCACCGCATAGCCGGTCTCGCCGAGGGGCGCGGGGCGCTGCCGGAGGTCGGCCCCGAGCGTCGCGAGGCGCTCCGCGGCCCCCGCCGCGTTGCGACGATAGGTTTCGGCGTCCTCCGGGTCGGCCTGGGACAGCGCCGAGGCGATGTGGCCGAGCCAGGCCGCCGCGACCTCCGGGTCGAGCCAGGCGTGCGGGTCGATGCCATCGTCGCCATCGGCCGGGAGGGGCTCCCATCCGTCGGTGGAGAGAAGGCTGTGAACCTCCGCCTGCGGAGCGAGGGAGGCGATGCTCTCGCCGAGCCAGGGGAGGAGGGCGTCGCCGGTCCATACGATCACGTCAGCCTCGGTCAGCGCCTGCGCCTCGGAGGGGGTGAGGCTCGCGTCGTGGGGCGAGGTGCCGGGCGCGACGATCAGTCCGGGGGTGCCGAGGTCGCCCATGACCATGGCGACGAGGCTTTGCACCGGGGCGGTGTCGGCCAGGACGTTCGGCGGCTCGGCCCGGACGGGCGCGGCGGCGAACAGCAGGGCGGCGAGGAGGGGCGGGGTCATGGACGCTCCTTGGGTCGGACCGGGCGGTCCTAGCGCGGGCGTTACACTGTAACAAGGGCTCAGGTGATATTGTAACGCGAACCTTGCGACGGGCGGCCCTGCGGCGCTAGGGCTCGTCATCCTGTCACGGGCTCCCCCATGTCCCACGCCTTCGACCGACACGACCACCGGACCTGCATCGCCCGCGCCCTCTCGGCCGCCGAGGGCTGCTGCGCCGAACGGGCGCTGAGCCTGACGCCGCTCCGGCGCCGGACCTTGGAGATCCTGCTCGAGTCTCACGTGGCGCTCGGCGCCTACGACGTGCTCGCGCGGCTGGAGGCGGAGGGTTCGGGTCGAAGCCGCCGGTCGCCTACCGGGCGCTGGGCTTCCTCGTGGAGAATGGCTTCGCGCACCGGATCGAGGGGCTCTCGGCCTATGTCGCCTGCGCGCGGCCGGGGGCTGAGCACGCGCCCTCCTTCCTGGTCTGCCGCTGCTGCCGTCGCGTGGCGGAGGAGGCCATCGCCGCGCCGCTCGGGCCCGAGGCGGAGGCCGAGGGCTTCGCCATCGAGCGGACGGTGGTCGAGGCGCAGGGGCTCTGCCCGGCCTGTCGGGGCCGCGCGTGATGGCGCTGATCGCGGCGGAGGGCCTGGATGTGCGGTTCGGTCGCCAGCAGGTGCTGTTCGACGTGTCGCTGAAGATCGAGACGGGCGAGATCGTCACGATCGTGGGGCCGAACGGCTCGGGCAAGTCCACGCTGCTGCGTTGCCTGATCGGCGCGCAGAGGCCCACGAAGGGCCGCATCCTCAAGGCGGCGGGGCTCAAGGTCGGCTACGTGCCGCAGAAGCTCCACATCGACCCGACGCTGCCGATCACCGCGCGGCGGTTCCTCGACCTGCCTAAGCGGGTCCCCAGGGGCCGAGGCGCGGGAGGCGCTGGAGCGGGCGGGCGCGGAGGGGCTCGCGGACCGGCAGCTCGCCGACCTGTCGGGCGGGCAATTCCAGCGGGTGCTGCTGGCGCGGGCGATCCTGGGGCGGCCCGACGTCCTGATGCTGGACGAGCCCACGCAGGGTCTCGACCAGCCGGGGGCGGCCGCCTTCTACCAGAGCCTCGAGCACATTCGGGACCGCCTGGGTTGCGCGGTCCTGATGGTGAGCCACGACCTCCATGTGGTGATGAGCGCCTCCGACCGCGTGATCTGCCTCAACGGCCACGTCTGCTGCGAGGGGCATCCGGCCGTGGTCTCGGCGGCGCCGGCCTACCGCGAGCTGTTCGGCACCGGGACCAGGGGGACCTTGGCGCTCTACCAGCACCACCACGACCACGCGGACCACGCGGCGCATCACCATCACCATCACGAGGAGGCGTGATGCTCCTCGATTCGTTCCTCCTGCGGGCGGCGCTCGCCGGCCTTGGCGTGGCGCTGGCGGCGGGGCTGCTCGGCTGCTTCGTCGTGTGGCGGCGCATGGCCTATTTCGGGGACGCGACGGCGCACGCCTCGATCCTGGGCGTGGCGCTGAGCCTGGCCATCGGGGTGCCGGTGACGCTTGGCGTCCTTCTGGTGGCGGGGGCGGTGGCGCTGCTGGTGTTCTGGCTCACCGACCGGAGCTTCGCGGCGGACACGGCGCTGGGGGTGATCGCGCATGGGGCGCTGGGGATCGGGCTCTTCGCCGTCGCCCTGGCACCCGGGCCGCGCGTGAACCTGGAGGGTTTCCTGTTCGGCGACGTGCTGACGGTGGGGCGCGCGGACCTTGCGCTCATCTGGGGCGCCGCCACGGTGGCAGGGCTGCTCGTCTGGCGGAACTGGGGGCTCCTGCTGACCTCGACGCTCTCGCCGGACCTCGCGCGGGCCGGGGGGATGGACCCGAGGCGGGGGGCGCTGCTCTTGTCGCTGCTCCTCGCGGGGCTCGTCGCCGTGGCGATCCAGGTCGTGGGCGCGCTCCTCGTGACGGCGCTCCTCATCATCCCGGCGGCGGCGGCCCGAGGGCTGGCGCGGACGCCCGAGGGGATGGCCCTGGCGGCCTGCGGGATCGGCGCGGGAGCGGCCCTCGGGGGGCTGGGGCTCGCCGTGGCGGCGGATGCCGGCGTGGGGCCCTCGACCGTCACGGTGGCGCTGCTGGCCTTCGGCCTTGTCACGGCGGCAACCCGCCTGCGTTCCGGCTGATCGGATTCGCCGCTTGACTTAGGGTCATTTCGTGCTCCTTTTGTTCTCATCCAATCAGGGTGAGAACGATGGCGGACGGTCAGCACCTCGCGATCCGCGCGCGCGGGATGGTCAAGCGCTTCGGCGACCTCACGGCGGTGGCGGGGATCGACCTCGACGTGCCGGCGGGGATGATCTTCGCGATCCTCGGGCCGAACGGGGCAGGGAAGACGACCCTCCTGCGGATGCTGGCGACGCTGCTCCGCCCCGACGCGGGCGAGGCCGCGCTGATAGGGCGGGACCTCCGCGCCGACCCCGACGGCGTGCGCGAGGTCATCAGCATGACCGGGCAGTTCGCCTCGCTGGACGAGGACCTGACCGGGCGCGAGAACCTCGTGCTGCTGGCGCGTCTCTGGGGCTTCCGGGGGGCGGCCGCGCGCGGGAGGGCGGTGGCGCTCCTCTCGGCCTTCGACCTGGCGGAGGCCGGGGGGAGGCAGGTCAAGGCCTATTCCGGGGGGATGCGGCGACGGCTCGACATCGCGGCCTCGCTGATCGTCACCCCGGGGATATTGTTCCTCGACGAGCCGACGACGGGGCTCGACCCGACAGCGCGGGCGGGGGTCTGGAGCCTCATCAAGGGGCTGGCGCAATCGGGCGTCACGATCCTGCTGACCACGCAGTACCTCGAGGAGGCGGACCAGCTCGCTGGGCGGATCGCGGTCATCGACCACGGGCGCAAGATCGCCGAGGGGACGAGCCGCGAGCTCAAGGCGCAGACGGGCTCCGGGATGCTGCACGTGTCGCCGCTCGGGGACCACGACCGCGCGGCCCTGGTGCTGGAGCGGGTCGTCGGCGTCCCGGCGCACCGCTCGGCCGAGGGAGGCGACCTGTCGGTGCCGGTGGCCGACGCCGCGCGAGCCACGGCCGCCATCTCGGCGCTGGTGGCCGAGGGGATCGAGGTCGGCGACTTCCGCATGGGGCAGCCGAGCCTCGACGAGGTGTTCTTCGCCCTCACCGGAGGGCCGGGCAGGGAGGATCGGCCATGAACGACATGGCTTTGGACCGGGCAGGCGTGACGGTGGCGCCCGCGCCGGGGCGACTCGCGCGGGTCGAAAGGCCGCCGCGTCCCTCCGCGCTGTCGAACGCGCTGGTCTTCGGCTGGCGGGCGGTGCTCAAGTTCCGCCACGTGCCGGAGCAGCTCTTCGACCTCGTGATGACGCCCATCATGTTCACGCTGCTCTTCACCTTCGTGTTCGGCGGCGCGCTGGCGGGATCGCCCCGCGAGTATCTCCAGTTCTTCCTGCCGGGCATCCTCGTGCAGACGGTGATCTTCAACTCGGTCTATTCAGGGGTGGGGCTCTGCACCGACCTGCAGAAGGGGCTCTTCGACCGCTTCCGCAGCCTGCCGATCTGGTCGCTCGCGCCCTTCGCCGGGCTCATGGTCGGCGACATCCTGCGCCATGCCATCGCCGGGGGGATCATCCTGGGGATCGGTCTCCTGCTGGGCTACCGGCCCGAGGCGGGGGTGCCGGGGGTCGTCGCGGGGTTCCTGCTGCTGTTCGTCGTGGGATTCGGGGTGGGCTGGGTGTTCATGACCATCGGGCTCCTCGTGAGCACGCCGATGACGGTGATGACCTTCGGCTTCACCTTCATCTTCCCGCTGGTCTTCGCGTCGAACATCAGCGTGAACCCGGAGACGATGCCGGGCTGGCTCGAGGCCTTCGTGAACGTGAACCCGGTGTCGCACATCACCACGGCCTTGCGGGGGCTCTTCGGCGGGACGGTCACGGCGGGGCAGGTCGGGCTCGCCCTGCTGGCGCCGGCGGCCCTGACGCTGCTGCTCGCGCCCGTGGTGCTGGCGCTCTACAGGCGCAAGTGACGCAGGCGGCGTCGCCTTGAAGTCGGGGCGCCCGCCCTGTATCTCGGTGCGTCACTGATTTTTCGTAGGGGGGCGCGATGTCCTGGACTGACGAGCGCGTCGAGACGCTGAAGCGGATGTGGTCCGAGGGGGCCTCCGCGAGCCAGATCGCCAAGGAGCTGGGCCAGGTCACGCGCAACGCGGTGATCGGCAAGGTGCACCGGCTGGGCCTGTCGAACCGCGTGGCGCTCAATGGGCAGCCCGAGGGCGAGGAGCCCGCCGTCGCCGAGGCCGCCTCCGCTCCGGCCACGGCCCCCGCGCCGGTCGACGACGAGGACGATGCGCCCGAGGACGAGGAACTCGCCGCCGCGCCCGAGCCCGAGGCGGATGCCGAGGACGAGGAGGAGGTTGAGGCGCCGGTCCCGTTCCGCCGCCCGATCATCCCCGCCGGCCAGCCGCTGCCGCCCCAGCCCTCGGCCAACGAGATCAGCCCCGAGGCGCAGGCGGCTGCGCTCGCGGTAGAGAAGGCGGCCAAGCGGCTGTCGCTCATGGAGCTGACCGAGAAGACCTGCAAATGGCCGGTGGGCGACCCCGCGACGCCGAACTTCTGGTTCTGCGGGATGCCCGTGCAGCAGGGCAAGCCCTACTGCGAGGCCCATGTCGGCGTGGCCTTCCAGCCCATGAGCGCCCGGCGCGACCGGCGGCGGTAGGGGCGCTCCTCCATCGGGGCGCCATCCTGGGCCGTGGGGGGCACCTCGCCACGGCCCTTTTGTCCAGGGGCTGTTCCTTCGGGACGAATCGGCGCGACGTGATCGGGCCCCGCCCCCGTCGCGCGCTTCCTCCCGGCCGTTGACGATTCCTTAACCTTTCTCTGCCATGGTGATGCCTGTCCCTGGGTCGCCGCCCGGCGGGGTAGGGGAAGTTGCGCGCCCGGTCCGCGCCACGCCGCCGTCGGATGCGCCCGTGGCCCTAGTTCACCGCCACTGGCTTCGAGCGGAACCGCGCCACCGTCTCGCGCTCCGCCCGCTTGCAGACCTGGGGCGGCAGGCCACGGTCGAGGAGGCTCAGGTCCTCCATGACCATCTCGCCCATCCTCTTGAAGGCGATGTCGAGCGCGCCCGCGCGATGCGCCGAGAGGAGGAATCCCGGCAGGGAGCGCACGGGGTGATCCGCTGGCAGGGGCTCCTCCGGGAAGACGTCGCTCGCCGCCGTGAGGTGCCCGGAGCGAACCGCTTCCATCAGGGCCGGGAAGTCCACCACGGCGGCGCGCGACAGGAGGATCAGCGAGGCGCCGCGCGGCATCCGGGAGAAGGCCGCGGCGCCGAGGAAGCCCTGGTTCTCGCTTGTCACCGCGGCCGTGACGAAGAGCGTCTCGGACTGGGCGAGCAGCGCGTCGAGGTCCATAGGCTCGGCGCCGAACGAGCGGGTGACCGATGGCGCCTGCCAGGGGTCGTGGGCGAGGAGGCGAGGGCGGAAGCCCTGGAGCACGCGGGCCACGGCCTGCCCCAGCGTCCCCATGCCGAGGATGCCGATGGTCGAACCGGTGAGGAGCCGTGCGCCCTGGTTGCCTCGCCGCCCCATCTCTCCTCTCCCCGCCGGAAATCGGCGTCCGCGCCGTGGATGTTGCGGGCGAGGGCAAGCGCGAAGCCCAGGCCGATCTCGGCCACGGGCTCGGCGAAGACGGCGTTGGGGATGACGACGTGGATGCCGCGCCGGAAGACCTCCTCGTAGGGCATGTTGGGGAGGAGGTTGGACTCCACGTTGAAGATGCAGCGGAGCGACTCCATTCGCGCCAGCAGATCCTCGGTCAGCGGCGGCTGGCCGATGATGTAGCGGGCCTCGCGCAGGGTCTCGTCGGGGAGCGACGGGAGCGCCTCGTCGGTGGTCTCGACCACGTCGTAGCGATCGTAGAGCTGGTGCAGGAGGTCGGGCGCGAAGAGCAGCGGCAAGGTGCGCGGCAGCGGGCAGGCGAGGATCACGGGGCGGTCGTTCATGGAGGCCTCCTGGGGTCGGAGGCATCTGACCCGGGGCGCGCGGGCGTGGCAAGGCGTCCCACTTTTCATGTGCCGCCGGAGCCGCTATGTCCGCCCATCCCGTCCGAGGCTTGCCGCATGACCCTGAACCCGCCGAACCTCCGTCCCGACATCGCCCCCAAGGCGCGGCTCGTGGAGCCTGCCCGTCCCGGCCAGCCCACGATCGGCATGGTTTCGCTCGGCTGTCCCAAGGCGCTTGTGGACAGCGAGCGCATCCTGACGCGGCTTCGGGCCGAGGGCTACGCCATCTCGCCGGACTATCAGGGCGCCGATGCGGTGATCGTGAACACCTGCGGGTTCCTCGACAGCGCCAAGGCCGAGAGCCTCGAGGCCATCGGCGAGGCCATCGCGCAGAACGGCAAGGTGATCGTGACGGGATGCCTGGGGGCCGAGCCCGAGTACATCACCGGGGCCCATCCCCGCGTCCTCGCCGTGACGGGGCCGCACCAGTACGAGCAGGTGCTGGACGCGGTCCACGGCGCGGTGCCGCCGAGCCCCGATCCCTTCGTCGACCTGCTGCCCGCGACGGGGGTGCGTCTGACGCCTCGGCACTACAGCTACCTAAAGATTTCCGAGGGTTGCAACCACAAGTGCAAGTTCTGCATCATCCCCGACATGCGCGGCCGGCTCCAGTCGCGTCCGGCCTTCGCGGTGATGCGCGAGGCGGAGAAGCTGGTCGCGGCCGGGGTGAAGGAGCTGCTGGTCATCTCTCAGGATACGTCGGCCTACGGGGTCGACATCCGCCACGCCGAGGAGCGGGGGCACCGGGCGCACATCGTGGACCTCGCGCGGGACCTCGGCAGCCTCGGCGCGTGGGTGCGGCTCCACTACGTCTATCCGTATCCTCATGTCCGCGACCTCATCCCGCTGATGGCCGAGGGGCTGGTGCTGCCCTATCTCGACATCCCGTTCCAGCACGCCCACCCGGACACGCTGCGCCGCATGGCCCGACCCGCCGCCGCCGCGCGGACGCTGGACGAGATCGCCGCCTGGCGCTCGGTGTGCCCGGAGATCGTGCTGCGGTCGACCTTCATCGTGGGCTACCCCGGCGAGACCGAGGCCGAGTTCGAGACGCTGCTCGACTGGCTGGACGAGGCCCGGCTCGATCGCGTGGGGTGCTTCAAGTACGAGAACGTCGCGGGCGCGCGGTCGAACGCGCTGCCGGACCATGTCCCCGAGGACGTCAAGCAGGAGCGCTGGGAACGCTTCATGGAGAAGGCCCAGGCCATCTCCGAGGCGAAGCTGGAGGCCAAGGTCGGGACCCGGATGGAGGTCCTCGTGGACGAGGTGGACGAGGACGGCGCCACCTGCCGCACCAAGGGCGACGCGCCGGAGATCGACGGGAACCTCTTCATCGACGAGGGCTTCGAGGGGCTGCAGGCCGGCGACCTCGTGACCGTCGAGGTCGAGGAGGCGGGAGAATACGACCTTTGGGGACGGCGGGCCTGACATCGCCAATTTGAGAGACTAGACGACCGACACGACATTTGTTGCCATCTGACGATCCTAGTATCATATCATTGATGTCAGAGCGGCGAAACGGCGGCCAGTTAAAGTGGATATTGAGGACTTCAAGCGCGACTATCGACGTGTGGCGGCACAAATCACTCAGGAATTCACGATCAGCCCACAGTTCGGTCGTGACAAGGAAGTTTACATTAGCCCACGGCGGTCTCACGCCGGCATACGCTTTAAGCACAGTTTGAACGCTGGTCGGGCCTGTGTCATATTTCCAAAGGACTGGCGGGATGCTGCTCTAAACTTTGACGGTCTGCCTGAGGGCGTCAGTCGGACGCTATTCAGTAGCGAAACGCACTTCTGCATGAAGGTGCCGGTTCTGGACCTCGGCCGGACTCCTGATGAGCAAGTGGCGGCAGTTAAAGTCGCCTTCGACGCACTTCAGGCCCTTTCAAAGTTGTCTTGGCAGGTTACAGGCTAATTGCCTCTGGGACGATGTGTTGCCGGAAAGCAGAGTGTCTGCGGCTACCCGGGCTTGACGGGCAAACGCTCCTGTTGCTGGTCTCCCCCAGCAACCCAGGGAGTCGCCCATGCAAGACGCCATCGCCGCCATGACGCGCCAGCTTTCGGCGCTGAGGGGCCTGCTTCAGAAGGCCGAGGATCACTGCGCCGCGCGTCGGATCGACCCGTCCGTGCTGCTCGGCTGCCGGCTGTTCCCGGACATGTATCCGCTGAGCCGGCAGGTGCAGATCGCCTGCGACCATGCCAAGGGGGCGGCGCATCGGCTGGCCGGTCGGGAGGTGCCGTCCGTGCCGGACGTGGAGACGACCTTCGCGGAACTGCGTGACAGGATCGACCGGACCGCGACGCTCGTCCGCGAACTGCCGGCCGAAGCCTACGAGGGCGCGGAAACGCGAACCGTGACCCTGAAGATGCGGACGGGCGAGGTGACCTTCACGGGGCGCGACTACCTTTGGAAGTTTGCGCTCCCGAACCTCTACTTCCACGCGGCGACGGCCTACAACATCCTGCGCCACAATGGCGTGGAACTCGGCAAGCGAGACTTCCTGGGCGCGTCCTGAGAGGCCTCAGCTCTGCCGGACCCCGGTTCCGATCGGCCCGTCGAGCTTGGGCGCGCGGGCCGCGCGGGCGGCCTCGCGCTGCTCCTCGGGCAGGTTCGAGAGCAGGAGCTCCCGCCCGCTCGTCAGGTCGCCGGCGATCTGGGCCGCGAGGCGGTCGGCGTCGCGGGTGCGGACCTCGTCGAGGACCTGCTCCACCGCTTCGGGCGTCTCGCCGAGGTCGTCGAGCGCGCGGCCCCCGAAGGCCAGCGCGGATTCGAAGGTCTCGCGGAGCTGGTAGTCCACGCCCGCCCGGATCAGCGCGAGGGCGTGGGCGCGATCGAAGGCACGGGCGAGGACGGGGACCAGCGGGAACTCGGCCTTTGCGATCTGGGCGATGCGGGTCGCGGCCTCGGAGTTGTCGATGCAGATCAGGATGGCGCGGGCTTCGGCGGCGCCGGCGGCCTGAAGGATGTCGAGGCGAGCGCCGTCGCCGAAGTAGACCTTCATCCCCATGAAGCCCGCGACCGTGATCATCTCGGTGTCGGTGTCGATGATCGAGACCGACCAGCCGCGACCGAGCAGCACCTGCGTGACGATCTGGCCGAAGCGGCCGAAGCCGATGACCAGGACGGCGTTTCGGAGGTCCTGTGGCTGCTCGAACCCCTCGCCGTCGTCCACGCGGGCGTGTCGGGCGAACCGGTCATGCAGGGCGAGCAGGAGGGGGTTGAGGCACATCGACAGGATGACGACCGCTGTCAGCGACGCCGAGCCACGCGAGTCGATGAGGCCCACGCCCAGGGCGGCGGCATAGAGGACGAAGGCGAACTCGCCGCCGTGGGCCATGACGGCGGCCCGCTCCAGCGCCTCGGCGTGCGATGCGCCAAAGAGCCGGGCCGCGCAGTACACGCCCAGGCCCTTGAACAGGACGAAGGCCGCGACCGCAAGAAGGATCATCCGCCAGTCCTGCGCGACGGCGGAAAGGTCGAGCGACATCCCCACGGCGAGGAAGAAGAGGCCGAGAAGGAGGCCCCGAAAGGGCTCGATGTCGGCCTCGAGCTGGTGGCGGAAGGTGGATTCGGAGAGGAGGACGCCCGCCAGGAAGGCGCCCATCGCGGTCGACAGGCCGCCGAGCTGCAGGAGCAGCGCGGAGCCCAGGACCACGAGGAGCGCCCCCGCCGTCATCACCTCGCGCCCCCCGAAGGCGGCGAGGCCTCGGAACATCGGGTTGAGCAGGTAGCGCCCGGCCGCGATGAGGATCGCGACGGCGCCGAGGCCGATGGCGACTCCGGCCATCCGCTCCCCTGTCGTCGTCGTCTCGCCGCCAGGGGCGAGGAAGGCCACCAGGGCGAGGAGCGGGACGATGGAGAGGTCCTCGAGCAGCAGGATCGAGACGATGCGCTGGCCCTTGGGCTTGGAGAGGTCGCCCCTCTCGTCGAGGACCTGCATCACGATGGCGGTGGATGTCAGGACGAAGCCGGCCCCGAACACGAGGGAGGAGGGCAGCGGATAGCCCAGCGCCCAGCCGATCCCGCCCAGCAGCACGAGCCCGGCAAGGACCTGCGTCAGGCCGAGACCGAAGATGTCCCGCCGCATGGACCAGAGCCGCCGCGGCTCCATCTCGAGGCCGATGATGAACAGGAAGAGGACGATGCCGAGCTCGGCGACGTGGAGGATCGTCTCGGGCTCCTCGATGACGCCAAGGCCGAAGGGCCCCATGGCGAGACCTGCCGCGAGATAGCCCAGGACGGAACCCAGCCCCGCGCGCCGGAAGAGCGGCACCGCGAACACGGCGGCGCCGAGCAGCATCACCGCGGCGGCGAGGTCGGTGGGGGGAGCGGCCTCGGCAGCCATGCGGGTCTCCTTCCGGCGAACCGGGGGAGCCTAGCGGGCCGTTACGCCGGGGTCAAAAGGCGTTGACGAGCAGGAACCAAGTCATCTTGGCGAGAGCGTAGACGACGCCCCAGGCCACGAGCAGCGCGATGGCGCCCACCGCGATGCCTCCGCCGATCCAGAACCCGTCGCGCTCCAGCACGCCCAGGGCGATCAGGCAGATCGCGATGCCGGGCAGCATGTTGCCCAGCGGGACCGGCAGGACGAGCACGATCGACAGGATCAGGCAGAAGGCGCCGATGAGCCGCTCGGCGATGGGGTCACCCAGGACGCTGAGGCGTGGCGCGGTGAAGCGGTCGGCCCATTCGAGCCAGGGGTTCACCCGCTCCACGAGGTTGGCGAAGTCGTCCCGGGACATGGACCGGAGCGAGACGACCTTGGGAAGCCAGACGGGCTTGCCCAGCATCATCTGGGCCGACAGGAACAGGAGCGGCAGGCCCAGGATGCTGGAGGTGCCGGGGATCGCGGGGATGGCGTTCGGAAAGGCGAAGATCAGCAGCAGGGCCCCGAAGGCACGGCCGTGCATCGCCTGGATGATGTCGGCGATGCAGACGCGCGTCCGCGAGGTGTCGGCGGCGATCTCTTCGAGGATCTGGGACAGCTTCCTGCGCGGGCGAAGGGACTTGAGCCGGCGCCGCCGGGTGGCGTGATCGGAGTCCTCGGCCTCGTCCCAGAAGGGATCGTCCTGACGCATGAGCACACCCCCCACCCCGGCGCCCATTAAGGCGCGGGCGCGGGCACCCGCAAGCCCGGCCGGAGGTCTTGCGTCAGAAGGTCCTCAGAATGTCGCGCAGACCTTCCTCGTCCACCATCCAGGCGGCCTTTTCCGGGCTGACCCAGACGCGGTCGCGGCGATGCGCCTCCGGGTAGTCGTGCGCCTCCTCGCGCACCTTGATGGCGTAGACCTTGAGCAGGCAGGGCACGTCGTCGCCCTGAGGCGTCCGCTTGGTGGCCATGTAGGCCCCGAGAGGCTTGCGCGAGGCCTTGCCCCGGACGACGCCGCCTTCCTCCCAGGCCTCCGTCAGCGCGGCCTCGGAAGGGGACTTGCCCTCGATGGGCCAGCCCTTCGGCAGGATCCAGCGGCCGTTCGACGACGTGACGAGGAGCACCTCCCGCCCATGCTCCCCCTTGCGCCAGCAGAGCGCCGCGAGCTGCGCGAGCTGCGGCTGGGTGTGGCGGAGAGGGGCGCGGCCCTGGGACGGAATGGGACGGACGAGCGACATGACGGGCCTGTATGGGCGAATATTGTTGTGCTTTTCCCGAAATGTAGTGCGTCCTTGGCTCGGTTTCAAACGAAGGGTGCCGCGATCCGGGCGCTTGCCGCGGATTTGTGCAGCGCAGTGCGCAGTTGCCCCGGGCGCGGCGACGGCTACTGTGACGGAACGAGAAGGGGAGGACGGGATGCGGGACACGACGGCGAGCCTGGGGCTCTATGGCCTGGGCGTGATGGGGTCGGCGCTGGCGCTCAACATCCTCGAGCGGGGGTTTCCGCTGCACGTGGCCAACCGGACGGCCTCCAAGGTCCCCGGGTTCCTGCAGGAGGCCGGGCCGCTGGGAAGCCGCGCGATCGGGCACGAGAGCCTCGCCGCCATGGCGGCGGCGATGCCGGCGCCCCGGGCGATCATCCTCATGGTGGATGCCGGGCCGGCGGTCGATCAGGCCATCGACGCGCTGCTGCCGCATCTGCGGCCGGGCGACACGGTCGTGGACTGCGGCAATGCCGACTTCCACGATACCCGCCGCCGCGCCGCCGAGATCGAGGCGCGAGGCCTCAACTACCTGGGCGTCGGAGTCTCGGGCGGGGAGGAGGGCGCGCGGCATGGGCCCGCGATCATGGCGGGCGGGCGGATCGAGGCCTGGGAGCACCTGGCTCCGGTCTTCGAGGCGATCGCGGCCAAGTACGAAGGCCAGCCCTGCGCGGCGCTGATGGGGCCGGACGGGGCGGGGCACTTCGTCAAGACGGTGCACAACGGCATCGAATACGCGGACATGCAGCTCATCGCGGAGGTCTATGGGCTGATGCGCTACGGCATGGGGCAGGCGCCCGCCGGGATCGGCGAGGTCTTCGCCCGCTGGGACCAGGGGCGGCTCAAGAGCTACCTCGTGGAGATCACCGCGGCGGTCCTGCGCGCCGTCGACCCGGCGACGGGCGGGCCCGTGGTGGACGTGATCGAGGACCGGGCGGGGCAGAAGGGCACCGGGCGCTGGACGGTCGTGGAGGCCCTGGCGCTGGGACAGTCGGCCTCGACCATCGAAGCGGCGGTGGGCGCGCGGGGCTGGTCGGCCGAGAAGGAGACTCGGGCGGCCGGCGAGGCGATCCTGGGAAGCCCGCGCGGACCCGTGCAGGTTTCGGAGGGTGACCTGGAGGGGGCGCTGCTCGCCGGGCGGATCATCGCCTACGCGCAGGGGTTCCGCATCCTTCTGGCGGCCTCCGAGAACTACGTCTGGGGACTCGATCAGGCGCGGGTGGCCGAGACCTGGCGCGCGGGCTGCATCATCCGGTCGGCGCTGCTGGGCGACATCGCCGCGGCGTTCCGGGGGGAGATGCCGATGGGGCAGCTCGTCCTCGCGCCGGCTTTCGCGGCGGACCTGAGGGCCTCGCTGCCGGCGTTGCGCCGGGTCGTCGCGGCGGCGGCCCTGGGCGGACATCCGGTCCCGGCGCTCTCGGCGGCCCTGGCCTTCGCGGACACCTTCGCGCAGGGGCGCGGGACCACGGACCTGATCCAGGGGCAGCGGGACTACTTCGGCCGGCATGGGTTCGTGCGGCTCGATACGGGGGCGGTGCATCAGCACGGGCCTTGGGCGGGCTGACATCCTTCACGTTCCCCGAGGCTTGGCGCGGAGGGTCGGCTCGGCCTCCCAGGGGCTCTCGGGCCAGGGGTGGCGGGGGTAGCGGCCGCGCATCTCCTTGCGGACCTCGGGGTAGGACGAACGCCAGAAGCCGGGGAGGTCGGAGACGACCGCGATGGGCTTGTGCCCAGGCGAGAGGAGCGTCACGCGGATCGGCTTTCCGGCCGCCAGCGGGTGCGCGGTGACGCCCAGCATCTCTTGCAGGCGGACCTCGATCTCGGGGCCGTCGGAGGCGTAGGTGATCGGGATGCTGCGGCCGAGGGGCGTCGTGAAGTGGCCGGGGACGAGGCGGTCGATCTCCTGCTGCTGCGCGCGGGTCAGCATCGAGCGGAGCGGGGGCAGGAGGTCGAACCTGCGCCAGTCGGTCTCGGTGCGGACGCCGTCGAGCCAAGGGAGGAGCCAGTCCTCCAGTGTCTCCATCAGCGCGACGTCGGAGAGGTCGGGGAGGTCTCCGCCGGCGAAGCGGGCGAGGGCCACGCGGGAGCGGAAGCGTTCGGCGGCGTCGGAGGGGCGGAGGCCGAGGGTCCGCGCGCCGTCGAGCATGGCGCGGGCGATGGCCTCGGGCGGGGCATTCTCCCAGGGGCGGTCGGAGAGGACAAGGGCGCCCAGGCGCTCCTGCCGGCGGGCCTGGACGCGGGACTCGCGCGGGGACCAGGCGGCTTCCTCGACGGTGACGATGCGGTCGGCGAGGACGCTTCGCAGGTCGGCGTCCGACACGGGCAGGGCGGCGCGGATACGGGCCTCCTCTCCGGCGCCGTCGAGATCGGTGACGACGAGGAGCCTTTGCGCGCCGAGGGGGTCGCCGGGGGTGGCGATGGCGCCGCGACCGCCGGACAGGAGGAAGCGGGGCGCGTCGCCGGGGCGGCGAAGGGCGATGCGGTCGGGATAGGCGAGGGCGGCCATGGCGCCGGGGTCCATGGTGGGACGGTCGGGGGCGAGACGGGCGAGGCGGCTCGTCTCGCGCCGGAGGCGGTCGCGGGATTCGGGGCGGAGCTTGCCTTCCAGCAAGGCCGAGAGGTCGGCCGAGCCGGGCGGGGGGCGCTCGCCCTCGGAGAGTATCGCGGCGAGCGGGGCGGCGGGCTTCCCGGCCCTGAGGAGCATGTGTGCGAGGCGGGGATGGACGGCGAGGGCTGCCATCTCCTTGCCGTGCGGGGTGATGCGGCCGTCCCGAAGGGCGCCGAGATCGGTGAGGAGGCGGCGCGCCTCGTTGAGCGCGCCGACGGGCGGGGGCGTCAGGAAGGGGAGGTCGTCGCTGCCCCAGAGGGCGAGGTCGAGCGCCAGCGGGGCGAGATCGGCGGCGAGGATCTCCGGGGGCGGGAAGGGCTGGAGGCCGCCCTCCTCGCCGCGCGTCCAGAGGCGCCAGGCGGTGCCGGGGGCGACGCGACCGGCGCGGCCGGCGCGCTGGGTGGCCTCCGCGCGGGTGACGCGCTCGGTGACGAGGGCGGACATGCCGGAGGCGGAGTCGAAGCGGGAGCGGCGGGCGCGGCCGGCGTCCACCACGGCGCGGATGCCGGGGATCGTCAGCGAGGTCTCGGCGATGGAGGTGGCGAGGACGACCTTGCGCGTCTCGGCGGGCTCCAGCGCCAGGCGCTGGGCGGAGGCGGGGAGGGCGGAGTAGAGGGGGCGGACGGCCACGTCGTCGAGGTTCGCGAGGAGGGATTCCGTGCGGCGAATCTCGCCCTCGCCGGGGAGGAAGGCGAGGACGTCGCCGTCGGTCTCGGCCAGGGCCTCGCGGATGGCGCTCGCGGTGGCGGTCTCGATGCGGGTATCGCCGAGGGGGCGGGGGAGCCAGCGGAGGTCGACGGGGTAGGCGCGGCCCTCGGCGGTGACCACCGGCGCGCCCATCAGGTCGGCCACGGGCTGCGCGTCGAGGGTCGCGGACATGACGAGGAGCCGGAGGTCGGGGCGGAGGGCGGCGCGGGACTCGAGCGAGAGGGCGAGGCCTAGGTCGGCGGCGAGGCTGCGCTCGTGGAACTCGTCGAAGATGAGGGCCGAGACGCCGGGGAGGTCGGGGGCGTCCTGGATCATGCGGGTGAGGATGCCCTCGGTCAGGACCTCGATGCGGGTCTGGGGCGAGACGCGGGATTCGCCGCGCATCCGGTAGCCGACGGTCTGGCCGACGGGCTCGTTCAGGGTCTGGGCCATGCGCTCGGCGGCGGCGCGGGCGGCGAGGCGGCGGGGCTCGAGCATGACGATGCGGCCGGGGGTGCCGGCGTCGAGGAGGGCGAGGGGCACGCGCGTCGTCTTGCCAGCGCCGGGCGGGGCCTGGAGGACGGCCTGGCCATGGCGGGTGAGGGCGGCGAGGAGGTCGGGGAGGACCGCGTCGATGGGCAGGGGCTCGGGCATGGGGCGGATATGAAGGGTCGGAGGGCGGATGTGTAGGGCAAGGGTCATGCGAGGGAGATTCGCAGGCAAAGCTTAACGAATTGTGTGAGGTGCGTTCGGTGGGGGGGCGGGGGACGCAACACCTCCGGAGCAAGTGCACGAGATCGCAGAAGAATTCATCGAGCGGGGGTGTTGCGTCGCCCTATGGGGTTGGGCCGCGAATCGGCGCATCGGGGCCGACTGGGATAGTGGCGTGGGATCCCACGCTACGCCGGCTCGGTCGCGCGTGGGGGTCGGTTCGCGTAGCGTGGGCGCCAGCTTGACGCGCGACGGCGGCAATGGAGGTTGGCCGGGGATGGCGGGCTGAAGCCCGTCCTGCGGCGGAGTGCCAGGGCCCGCGCTGGACAGCCTCGGACGCGCGGTGTCTATGGGCGGCATGACCCTGCATGACCCTGATGAGCTTGCTTTCGCGGTGGCCCGAGGCGACCGCCGGGCGCTGGCGCGGGCGATCACGCTCGTGGAGAGCGCGCGGGCGGATCACCGGGCGCGGGCGGAGGCGCTGCTGGCGGCGCTGCCCCGGGACCGGACGGCGCTGCGGCTGGGGCTCTCGGGGACGCCGGGGGCGGGGAAGAGCACGCTGATCGAGGCGCTGGGGGTGATGCTCACCGGGCGGGGGATGCGGGTGGCGGTGCTGGCGGTGGACCCGTCCTCGGCGCGGTCGGGCGGGTCGATCCTGGGGGACAAGACGCGGATGGAGCGGCTGTCGCGCGAGCCCTCGGCCTTCATTCGGCCCTCGCCGGCGGGGGGGCAGCTTGGGGGCGTCGCAAGGCGGACGCGGGAGGCGATTGCGCTCTGCGAGGCCGCCGGGTTCGACGTGGTCATCGTGGAGACGGTGGGGGTCGGGCAGTCCGAGACGGTGGTCGCGGACATGACCGACGTCTTCGCGCTCGTGCTGGCGCCGCATGGGGGGGACGACCTCCAGGGCGTGAAGCGAGGCGTGATGGAGGCGGCGGACCTGATCCTCGTGAACAAGGCGGACCGCGATCCGGGGGCGGCGAACCGGACGAAGGGGGACTACGCGGCCGCGCTTCGGCTGATGCGGCACCGGCCGCAGGACCCGCAGGGGTTCCCGGCCGTGATGACCGTCTCGGCGCTGGAGGGAGCGGGCCTCGCGGAGGCCTGGGATGCGGTCGAGCGGCTCTTCGCGTGGCGGCGCGAGGCGGGGCATCTGGAGCGGCTCCGGGGGGAGCAGCGGCTCCGCTGGTTCGAGGAGGAGCTGGTGGCGCAGGCGCTCCAGCGGCTCCATGCGGACCCCCGGCTGGCGGCGGAGCTGCCGGGGCTGAGGGGAGAGGTCGAGGCGGGTCGGATGTCGGCTCCGGAAGCGGCAAGGCGGGCGCTGGGGGCGTGACGGCGGAGGTCGTGTTCGACGGGGAACGGCTGCGGGCCGTGCTGTGGCGCGGGCGGTCGGATCGGCTGGTCGTGACCTTCGACTACCGGATGGACGGGCGCGAGGGGTTCTCGGCGGACAACCACTCGACGGGGTTCGCGCGGCAGGGGTTCTCGCAGCTCTCGATCAAGACGCGGGCGAACGACTGGTTCGTGAACGCGGAGACGCCGGCGCTGGAGGAGGCGCTGGGGCGCGTCCGGGCGGAGCACCGGCGGGTGCAGGCGCTGGGCTTCTCGATGGGCGGATATGGGGCGCTGCGGTTCGCGCGGGCGCTCGGGGCGGCGCAGGTGGTCGTGGTGTCGCCGCAGGTGTCGCCGGAGGCGGAATGGGACGTGCGGTATCGGGGGGAGACCCCGGGGTGGGACGAGGGGCTTGGGGACCTTAGGCCCCGAGCGATGCCGACGCTTGGGGGGCTGCTGGTGTTCGATCCCTTCGTGGCGGAGGACCTGACCCATGCCCGGGCGATCCTGCGGCTGTTCCCGGGGCTGAGGCCGATCCGGCTCGGCTTCGGAGGGCATCCGGCCATCCGGACCCTGCGGGGCGCCGGGAAGATGTGGGTCGTGCAGCAGGAGGCGGGTGCGCGGAGGGCCTCCGGGGAGGCGATCCGGGCCGCGCATCGTGGGGCGCGGGCGGAGTCGAAGGGATGGTGGACCCGTCTGGCGGGTCGTGCCGGGGCGGGCCACCGGGCTCTGGCGAGCAGGGCCCGCGACGTCGCGGCGCGGCTGCCGGAGCGGGCGGGAGACCTCGATGGGCCTTGAGGGCTGCTGAACCCGGGCCCGACCCGTGCTATGCTTGCGTCCAGCATCAGGGGAGGGCATGGCCATGGGGCCGAGACGCGGCGATCCCACCGAGGAGGGGCGCATCGCCTGCGAGGACGGCGTGCCCCGATCGGACTGCCCCTATCGCCTCGACACGCCGGAATACCGGGCCTGGATGGAGGGCTGGGACGAGGCCGAGGAGGTCAAGGTCGTCGGGGGCGAGGAGGAGGGGGAGGAGCCCTGACCGGCTTGACCCGGCGCGAGAATCCCCCTAGAGGCTGCGGACCCGAATTGGGCGCCCCTGGGCGGGGTGCCGCTCATGACGCGCCGCGCGCCCCGCGGCCAGAAGCCAAAGGACGAACGCCATGTCGCGCAAGTGCGAACTGACCGGGAAGGGCCCGATGGTGGGCCACAACGTTTCCCACGCCAACAACAAGACCAAGCGCCGTTTCCTGCCGAACCTGCAGGACGTGACCCTCGAATCCGAGGCGCTGGGCCGTTCCTTCCGCCTGCGGATCTCGAACCACGCCCTGCGGTCGGTGGACCACCGCGGCGGGCTCGACGCCTTCCTCGCCAAGGCCCGGGACGAGGAGCTGTCCTCGGACGCGCTGGCGATCAAGAAGGAGATCGCGAAGCTGCAGGCCGCCGCTCCGGCCGCCTGAGGGTTTCGGGACGAGTTTTGCAGGGGCCTCGCCGTCGGCGGGGCCTTTTGCGTCACAAGAGGGTTCTCCGACTCGGCGGGGCGTGCCAGCCTGGGCTCATGGGCCGTGAGCTGGTGAATGCGATCTGCGCGGGGCTGCCGGGGGCGGAGGTGTCCGATCCCTGGGGCGGCGGGCACGACTGCTGGAAGGTCGGCGGCAAGATGTTCGCGGTGGTCGGGGCGCGGCTGGCGGGCGTCTCGGTCAAGACGGACGGGATCGAGACGGCGGAGATGCTGATCGCGGCGGGCGTGGCGGAACGGGCGGCGTATCTGCACCGGTCCTGGGTGCGGCTGCCCGAGGCTGCGCCGGCGGACGAGGTGCGGCATCGGCTGGTCACGAGCTACCGGCTGGTGCGGGCCGGACTGCCGAGAAAGGTGCAGGCGGCGCTGGGAGCGGTGGACGAGGCGTAAGGGCCATGTCGCGGCGGCGTTGGCCGAGGTCGCGGGCTGTTGTTGCGTCTGGGTCTGGCTGCGGCTTGGGGCGTCGGGCTATGGCTGATGGCGGGGCTCCTGTCGCTGGCGGGCTTCGCTGGGGCGTTGGTGCTGAGCCCGGCGGATCAGGCGGGGCGAGCCTGTGCGGCCGGTGGGGCCGTCCACATCGCAGCGTCGCTGCTCTGGCTCTGGGCCGTGAGGGGGGCGGCCGGACGGGGTGGGACTCGCTGGCCGGGGCTATGCTTCTTGGGAGCGGCGGTGATCCTCTGCGCCGCGCGGGGGATGAGGGTCGAGATGCGTAGGGGGGTTCACCCTACCATGGAGTCGTTCCCCTAGGATCGCCCTGGACGGTGGGGTGAAAGCCCCAACCTGCGAGGTGGCCTTCAGAGGGCCCGCCAGCCGATGTCGCGCCGGCAGAAGAGGCCGGGCGCGTCGATGCGGTCCACCATGGCATAGGCGCGGTCGCGGGCCTCCTGAAGGGTCTCGCCACGGGCGGTGACGTTAAGGACCCGGCCGCCGTTGGCGACGAGCTGGCGCTCGCGCTCGGCGGTGCCGGCATGGAAAACCATCTCGGAGGAGGTCTCGGGAAGGGCGTCGAGGCCGCGGATCGGTGTGCCCTTCTCCGGCGTGCCGGGATAGCCGTTGCCGGCGAGGACCACGGTCAGGGCATGGTCGTCGGCCCAGTGGGCCTGGACCTGCGCGAGGCGGCCCTCGGCGCAGGCCTGAATGAGGTCGAGCACCTGGCCGCCGAGGCGCATCATCAGAACCTGGCACTCGGGGTCGCCGAAGCGGACGTTGTATTCGATGAGCTTGGGGGCGCCGTTTTCGATCATCAGGCCGGCGTAGAGGACGCCCTGGTAGGGGGTGCCCCGACGGGCCATCTCGGCCAGCGTAGGGGCGACGATCTCGTCGAGGGCGCGCTTCTGGACGGCGTCGGAGAGGACGGGGGCGGGCGAGTAGGCGCCCATGCCGCCGGTGTTGGGGCCGGTGTCGCCCTCGCCCACGCGCTTGTGGTCCTGGGCAGTGCCGAGGGGGAGCATGGCGGTGCCGTCGCAGAGGACGAAGAACGAGGCCTCTTCGCCGGTCAGGCATTCCTCGATGACGACGCTGCCTTGGCCGTCGGAGAACACCGCGTCGAGCGCGGCGAGCGCCTCCTCGACGGACTGGGCCACGGTCACGCCCTTGCCGGCGGCGAGGCCGTCGGCCTTGACGACGATGGGGGCGCCCTCGCGCCGCACATGGGCGCGGGCCTCGGCGAGGTCCGAGAAGGCAGCCCATGCGGCGGTTGGGGCGCCGCAGGCATCGCAGACATCCTTGGTGAAGGCCTTGGACGCCTCCAGCTTGGCGGCCTCCTGCGAGGGGCCGAAGACGAGGACGCCGGCGTCGCGGAGGCGGTCGGCGACCCCGGCGGCGAGGGGGGCCTCGGGGCCGACGATGACGAGGTCCACCGCGTTCTCGCCGCAGAAGAGCGCCACCGCGTCGCCGTCGAGGATGTCGAGGTCGGCGCATTCGGCGATCCGGGCGATGCCGGGGTTGCCGGGCGCGGCGATGAGGCGGTCGCATTTCGGGTTCTGCTTGACCGCCCAGGCAAGCGCGTGCTCTCGGCCGCCGGAGCCGAGGATCAGGACGTTCATGGCGGCGACTCCGGTTGGCCTTGTTCGCGAGGCGTTCTAAGGTCACGCACCCGACCCCGCAAGGATGCGCCGATGGACCTCCTCGACGACGATGACGCCCCGCCACGTCGGTCCAACGCGCCGGAGTTCTCGGTGTCGGAGATCTCGGGCGCCGTGAAGCGCATGGTGGAGGGGGAGTTCGCCTTCGTCCGGGTGCGGGGCGAGATCGGGCGGGTGTCGCGACCGCCCTCGGGGCACATCTACTTCGACCTCAAGGACGGGAACGCGGTGCTGGCCGCCGTGAGCTGGAAGGGGCAGGCGGCGCGCCTGACCGCCCGGCCGGAGGAGGGGCTGGAGATGGTGGCCGTGGGGCGGCTGACCACCTTTCCGGGGCAGTCCAAGTATCAGATGATCGTGGACGACTTGGTGCCCGCCGGGGCCGGGGCGTTGATGGCGCAGCTCGAGGCGCGGCGGAAGAAGCTGGCCGGCGAGGGGCTGTTCGATCCGGCGCGGAAGAAGCCGATTCCGTATCTGCCGGAGGTGATCGGGGTCGTGACCTCGCCCTCGGGGGCGGTGATCCGGGATATCCTCCATCGACTGCGGGACCGCTTTCCGCGCCGAGTGATCGTCTGGCCGGTCGCCGTTCAGGGGCAGAACTGCGCGCCCGAGGTGTCGCGTGCCGTGATGGGGTTCAATGCGTTGCCCGAAGGGGGGCCGATCCCGAGGCCGGACCTGCTGATCGTGGCGCGGGGCGGGGGGTCGATCGAGGACCTCTGGGGCTTCAACGAGGAGATCGTGGTGCGGGCCGTCGCTGGGTCGCGCATCCCCGTCATCTCGGCCGTGGGGCACGAGACGGACACGACGCTCTGCGACTTCGCGGCGGACCTGCGGGCGCCGACGCCGACCGCCGCCGCCGAGATGGCGGTGCCGGTCAGGGCGGAACTGGTGGAGAGGGTGGCGACGCTGGGCGCGCGGGGCTCGCGGGCGCTGCGGCTGGGCGTGGATCGGCGGCGGCAGAGGCTTGGGGATCTGGCGCGGGCGCTGCCAAGGGGGGACGCGATCCTCGCGGGCGTGCAGCAGCGAGTGGACTTCCTGTCGGCCCGGCTGCCCGCCGCGCTGAGGGGGGTCACGTCCCGGCAACGGGTGAAGCTCGCGGACCTGCGGATCGGTACGGGGGTGCTCCAGCGGTCCTTGCAGGATGGCAAGAGGCGGGTGGCGGAGGCGGAGCGGAGCCTGGGGCCGGCGCTGGCGCGGGTGGCGCGGGATGCGGGGCGGGAGCTGCAGGACCTCTCGGGGCGGCTGGAGCTCGCGCGGGATCGGCGGGTCGCGGGGGCGGGGGAGGCGCTGGCGCGGCTCGGACCCCGGCTCGATCCGCTGGCGGCGCGGGCGGCGGCGGAGGGGCGGGAGGACTTCGCGCGGGTGGCCCGGCGGTTCACGGCGGAGCTGCCGCTCGGCCGGATCGGGCGGCTGCGGGACGCCCTGGCGGCGCTCGACCGGTTGAACGAGTCGCTGAGCTACAAGAGCGCGCTGGAGCGGGGCTTCGCGGTGGTGAGGAGCGAGGGGCAGGTAGTGACGCGGGCCGAGGCGGCGGCGCGGGCGGCGAGCCTGGAGATCGAGTTCGCCGATGGGCGGGTCATGGTGGGGAACCGGCCTGCTGCCCCCAAGAAGCCAGGGGCCGAGCCACCGCCGGAGCAGGGAAGCTTGCTCTAGGACATTGGCCGAGCAGGTCGGATCGGCGCAGGGGGGCTTCAGCCCGCCAACCTCCATCGTCCGACGCCGTGCCCATGTCAGACGGGGCATGGTGCGCTGAAGCCCACCCTACGGGTCCGTCCTGGCCCGACCCGGTTCACACCCCCAGCCAGGCGCAGCCGAAGTTCGCGACGTCGAGGGGCGCGTCGGTGGAGGTCTCGGGCTCGCTGCCGTCGGGGTTGGTGGAGAGGATCGAATCCCCGTCGTGGTAGTAGAGGAAGCAGAAGGGATCGGGCTCGCCGTCGTAGGAGAAGCAGATCTGCGGGCCCTTGGGATACCAGCGGCCTTCCATGCAGGTACCGTCGGGCTCGGCCCAGGTAACGCGGCGGTCGGAGTAGTAGCGCTCATAGCCGCGGGGCGGCTGGCCCTTCGCGCCATAGGTTAGGGTGCGGCCCTGGACCAGCGCCTCGAAGGCACTGCCCTTCAAGGCCTCCTGCGCAGGCGCGGGACAGGCTTGGGTCGCGAGGAGGAGCGCGAGGAGGACGGTCCTCATACGCCGACCCCGCCGCACACGAGGCCGTTCTCCTCATCCTTGAGCTCGTAGAGCGTCAGGCCCCCGCCCTCGCCCAGGAACTCGGCCCGGAGACCGTCGCCGTCGCGGAAGAAGCGCCAGCACTGCGGGCCCAGGTCGTCCTCGTAGTCGAAGCAGATGGCGGGGGACTCGGGCGGGCCCTTGGCGTGCCAAGTGCCTTCGAGGCAGTCGTCGCTGCCCAGGAAGGCCCAGATGACGCGGCGGTTGGGGAAGTAGTGCTCGATCCCGTAGGGCGGCTGGCCGGGGGCGCCGTAGGTGAGGGTCCGGCCCTCCACGTGGGCCTGGAACTCGTCGGCGGTGATGGCGTCCTGCGCCCGGACGGGCGTGGCGAGCGTGAGGAGGAGAAGGAGCGCGCGCATTCGGGCAGCCTGCCCGCGAGGGGGCGCCTTTGCAAGCCGAGTGGAAAGGCTTACCTGAGGGCCACGCAACTCGGGGGTTCCATGTCCTTCTTCGGCAAGCTCAAGGACCGGCTGTTCAAGACCTCGTCGAAGCTCGACGAGGGGCTGGCCGACATCGTGGGGCAGGGCGAGGCCGCGCCGCCGGAGGAGGAGGCGCGGACGCCGGAGCCTCAGCCGACGCTAATGACGCCCGCTCCGGTGCCGCCGGCGCCGGTTGCGCCGCCTCCTGCAGCAGCGCCGACCGCTCCTGCCACTCGGGAACCCGCGCCGCAGCGGGGGGGACTCTTCGGGCGGCTCTTCGGGCGAGAGGGCGAGGTCACGATCGAGGGCCCGCGCCGGACGCTGGATGACGCGATGCTGGAGGAGATCGAGGACCTGCTGGTCGCCTCGGACATGGGGGTCGACACGGCGCTGCGGGTGACGGCGAACCTCGCCGAAGGGCGGATGGGGCGGCGGCTCTCGGTGCCGGAGATCAAGGGCATCCTGTCCGCCGAGGTCGCGCGGATCATGGAAGGCGTGGCGCGGCCGATGCCGCTGTTCCCCAGGAAGCCGCAGGTCGTGCTGGTCGTGGGCGTGAACGGGTCTGGGAAGACCACGACCATCGGCAAGCTCGCCTCGCAGTTCCGCGCCGCCGGCAAGTCGGTGGTGATCGCGGCCGGCGACACGTTCCGGGCGGCGGCGGTGGAGCAGCTTCAGGTCTGGGGGCAACGCGCGGGCGTGCCGGTGATGACGGCGGCGCAGGGGTCGGACCCGGCGAGCCTCGCCTTCGACGCGATGGAGCGGGCGGGGCGGGAGGGGGCGGACCTGCTGCTGATCGACACGGCCGGCAGGCTCCAGAACCGTCAGGACCTGATGGAGGAGCTGGCCAAGATCGTCCGGGTGATCCGCAAGAAGGACCCCACGGCGCCGCACAACACGATCCTGGTGCTGGACGCGACGACGGGGCAGAACGCGCTGCAGCAGGTGGAGATCTTCCGCAGGATCGCGGACGTGACCGGGCTGGTGATGACCAAGCTCGACGGGACGGCGAAGGGCGGCGTCCTGGTGGCGCTGGCCGACAAGTTCGGGCTGCCGATCCACGCCATCGGCGTGGGCGAGCAGATCGACGACCTGTCGCCCTTCGACCCGGAGGAGTTCGCGCGCGCCCTGACGGGGGCCGAGGCCTAGTCGTCGTTGCGCTGCACCACCGAGGCGAGCCCCATCATCACCACCAGCACCACCACCGTCGTGAGCGCGGCGAGCGGGATCTGGCCCGCCCCGCAGGCCAGCCCGATGGCGCCCGCGAGCCAGAGCGACGCGCCGGTCGTGACGTTCAGCACCTTCCCGCCCGAGGTGATGACGATGCCGGCGACGAGGAAGGCCACCCCGGCGGTGACGGCCTCGATCAAGTGGATGGGGTCGACGCGCATCTCGCCCCGCGCGCCCACGAAGTCGACGTTCACGAGCTCGCGCCCGACGATCACGTAGAGGCAGGCGGCTAGCGAGACGAGCATATGCGTGCGCAGGCCCGCGGGCTTGCGGCGCCATTCGCGCTCGGCGCCGACCAGGCCGGCGAGGATGACGGCCGAGAGGATCCGCAGGAAAGCCACGGGGAAGGGCACCGCCCGGAAGGTGTCGCGCAGCTCGTGGACGATCAGCTCGGTCACGGTCACTCCATCTTGTATTCACGAGTCCTTGTGCGGGCGACGTCGCGGCGCCACACTGTCCCGTCCGTCTAGAATGGCGGCAGTCCCGAAACTGTTCCGAAGCCGCCATGAGCCCCAGACCCATCAACCCCGTCCTGAAGCAGGCATTGGAGCTCGGGCCGACGATCCTGTTCTTCGTGATCTACCTGCGCCTCAAGGAGCGGAGCTTCGAGATCGGGGGGACGACCTATTCGGGCTTCATCGTCGCGACGCTGGTGCTCGTGCCCTTGCTGCTGGCGGCGATGGCGGCCTTGTGGTGGCTGACGGGACGGCTGTCGCGGATGCAGGTCTTCACGGCGCTGATGGTCGTGGTGTTCGGCGGGCTGACGGCGTGGTTCAACGACGAGAGCTTCTTCAAGATGAAGACGACGATCGTCTATGGGACCTTCGCGGCGCTGCTGGGCGGTGGCCTCCTCTGGGGCACGAGCACGCTGGAATGGGTGATGGGCGAGCTCCTGCCGATGCGGCACGAGGGATGGATGATCCTGACCCGGCGGCTCGCGGCGATGTTCGCGGTGCTCGCGGTCGCCAACGAGGCGATCTGGCGGACGCAGAGCACGGAGCTCTGGGTCACTTTGGAGACCTTCGCCTTCCCGGCGGCCCTGGTGCTGTTCCTCTGGGTGCAGATCATGGCGCTCCAGGCGCACATGATCGAGGACACGCCGCCGAAGTGACCTAGCCCGCGCGACGGGTCCGCTCGGGGGGCGGTTCCGTTCGGGCCGCGGCGAGGTGGACCAGCTCGGGCAGCAGGACCTCGGTCACGAGGAGCGGCTCGCCGAAGAGGCGATAGAGCGTCCGGCGAGCCCAGTAGCCGCCCGCGATCCCCGGGTGTCTTTGGCGGACCAGGCCAAACAGCGGCGCCCCGGGTCCGAGCAGGGCGACCTGGCGGGCGGTCCAGGCCGGCGGGCCATCGACGAACAGGAGCGAGCCCAGGGCGCGGGTGCCGAGGTTCCGGATCGTCGGATGGGCCTGGAGCCTCCGGGAGGTCAGGACCGTCCGGGCCACGAGCAGCGGGCGGCCCCGGACCGAGAGGCAGACCTCCCGCACCGTGGCGGGGCCGATCGCGCCGGGGAAGAAGTGGCGCTCGTCGGGAAGGAGGCGACCGGGACCCTGGCGGAGCACCTCCACGTCCACGGGCCCGCCGGCGGCGAGGGCGACCTGCGCGGTCATGGAGCTCCCGAGCGCGAGCCAGTCGCGGATGCGCGGCGGAAGCGCCAGCCGCGTGCGGCCGTCGAGGTCGTGCCAGGCTTCAGTCACTCGGGATCCTCGATTGGCGGGCGGAGCCTCCATGTCCCGCCGTCGCGGCGGGATCAAGGGCGGGCGGCCTGCCCGAAGAGGATGCGCTGGGCATCACGGTCCATGGCGGCGTTGCTCCGCGCCTCGGCACCTACGGCGAGGCCGCGCTGGACGGCGGGGCGCGACGCCATCTCGTCGAGCCAGCGTCGCATGTGGGGCTTGTCGTCGAGGGCCTGCTCCTGCGTCTCCCAGCCCTTGGCCCAGGGATAGATCGCCATGTCGGCGATGGTCATCTCGTCCAGGGCGACGAAGCGGCTGTCGGCGAGGCGGCGGTCGAGCACGCCGTAAAGACGGCCGACCTCGCGGCGGTAGCGGTCCTGCGCGTAGGGGAGGACCTGCGGCGGGTCCATCTGCGGAGCGTAGCGGAGGAAGTGGTTGGCCTGGCCCGCCATGGGGCCGACGCCGCCCATCTGCCAGAAGAGCCACTGGTCCACGGCGACGCGTTCGCGCTCCGTCTTGCCGTAGAACATGCCGGTCTTGCGAGCGAGGTACTGGAGGATCGCCCCCGACTCGAAGACGGAGATCGGCTGGCCGTCCGGCCCCTGCGGGTCCACGATGGCCGGCATCCGGTTGTTGGGTGCGATGCGGAGGAAGTCGGGCTCGAACTGCTCGCCCTTGTTGATGTTCACGAGGCGGACCTCGTAGGGCAGCCCCATCTCCTCGAGCGCGATGCTGATCTTGTGGCCGTTGGGCGTGGGCCAGTAATGAAGCTCGATGGGCGCGGGCATGGGCTCTCCTCGGGTCGGGTCGGGCGCTAGGATGGCGCGGCGTTCGGCGAGGGCAAGGGCGCCTTGACCCTGCGCGGGGGGAGGCGTAGTGCGGCCCCGTGGCGATTTGGGCGACCCTGATTGCGGGCCACGTTAAATAATCCGCTAAAGTGGGGACCGTCCCCCATTTGCCGCCGCTGCTAGGAGTGGGGAACGACCATGACCGACTGGAAGAAGCGCACAAAGGCCGTCCATGCAGGCGTCCGCCGGAGCCAGTACAACGAGGTGAGCGAGGCGATCTTCCTCACCCAGGGTTTCGTCTACGACACCGCCGAGGACGCCGAGGCGCGGTTCATCCAGGCCGGGCCGGACGAGTTCATCTATGCCCGCTACGGCAATCCCACGACCTCCATGTTCGAGCAGCGGATGGCCGTGCTGGAAGGGACCGAGGACGCCTTCGCGACGGCCTCGGGGATGGCGGCGGTGTCCGGCGCGCTGACCTCGATGCTGCGGGCGGGGGACCACGTGGTCAGCTCGCGCGCGCTGTTCGGGTCCTGCCTCTACATCCTCGAGGAGGTGCTGCGGCGCTACGGGGTCGAGGTGACCTTCGTGGACGGGTGCGACCTCGACCAGTGGCGGGCGGCGGTGCGGCCGGGGACGAAGGCCGTGTTCTTCGAGACCGTCTCGAACCCGACGCTGGAGGTCATCGACATCGCGGGCGTGGCCGAGATCGCCCATGCGGCCGGCGCGGTTGTGATCGCGGACAACGTCTTCGCCACGCCGGTGTTCAGCCGGGCGGCGGAGCTCGGCGCCGACGTGGTGGTCTATTCGACGACGAAGCACGTGGACGGGCAGGGGCGGGCGCTGGGCGGCATCGTGCTGGGGACGAAGCAGTTCGTCCGCAAGACCCTGGAACCCTACATGAAGCACACGGGCGGGGCGATGTCGCCCTTCACGTCGTGGATCATGCTCAAGGGGCTGGAGACGATGGACCTGCGGGTGCGGGCGCAGGCGGCGACGGCGCTCGCGCTCGCGAAGGCGCTGGAGGGGCATCCCCAGCTTGCCCGCGTGATCTATCCGGGGCTTGAGAGCCATCCGCAGCACGCGGTCGCCATGGCGCAGACGGGCTCGGGCGGGACGGTGCTGAGCTTCGACGTCGGCTCGCGCGAGGCGGCCTTCGCGTTCCTCAACGCCTTGGAGATAGCGGTGATCTCGAACAACCTGGGCGACGCCAAGACCATCGCCACGCACCCGGCCTCGACCACGCACCAGCGGCTCCCCGACGAGCAGAAGGCGAAGCTGGGCATCACGCCGGGGCTGATCCGGTTCTCCTGCGGGATCGAGGACACCGACGACCTGATCGCCGACGTGATGGGGGCGCTGGACGCCGCGCAGGCGTCGCGTTCGGCGCGGGACGCAGCCGAGTAAGAGGCTATCGTTGCGCCGGCGTTACACAGGCCCCATATGTGGGGCCTGCGTGACCTAGGGGGAAGCGCTCATGAACGTCCACTCGCCCGAACTCGACCGGGATCCCGCGCGGTCCGACGCCGCCGAGGCCCTGGCTCTGCTGCGCCGCTGGGCGGCCCGGGCCACGCCCGAGGAGGTCGCCGACCTCGACCCCGCCGTCGCCCGGCTCCTGCCGGGGCGCGAGGTGTCGAACTATCCCGACCTCGCCCGCGCCTATCCCGACGAGTTCGCGCCCGACGCGCTCTATCGCGCGACGCTGCCGGACCTGCAGAACGGGCCGGAATCGCTGATCCGGGGCGCCAGGGCGCCGATCCAGCACGTCGGCATCTCGGGCTTCAGGCTGCCGATCCGGTTCCACAGCCGCGACAACGGGGACGTGACGCTCGAGACCTCCGTCACCGGGACCGTGAGCCTGGAGGCGGGGAAGAAGGGCATCAACATGTCCCGGCTGATGCGCAGTTTCTACCGCTTCGCGGAGGAGACCTTCTCCTTCGACGTGATGGAGCGGGCGCTGGACAGCTACAAGGCCGACCTCGGGTCCTGCGACGCCCGCATCCAGATGCGCTTCCGCTTCCCGCTCAAGGTGGAGTCGCTCCGGTCGGGGCTCTGGGGTTACCAGTACTACGACATCGCCCTCGAGCTCGTGGACCAGGAGGGGCTCAGGAAGAAGATCTTCCACCTCGACTACGTCTACGCCTCGACCTGCCCCTGCTCGCTGGAGCTTTCGGAGCACGCGCGCCAGACCCGGGGGCAGCTCGCCGTGCCGCACGCCCAGCGCTCGGTGGCGCGGCTGTCGGTGGAGGTCGTGCCCGGCCAGGGGAAGCTCTGGTTCGAGGACCTGATCGACATGGCCCGCCGCGCGGTTCCGACCGAGACGCAGGTCATGGTCAAGCGCGAGGACGAGCAGGCCTTCGCGGAGCTGAACGCCGCGCATCCGATCTTCGTGGAGGACGCGGCCCGGCTCTTCGCGGCGGAGTTCCTGAGCGATTCGCGGATCGGCGACTTCCGGGTGGTGGCGAGCCACCAGGAGAGCCTGCACAGCCACGACGCCGTCAGCCTGCTGATCGAGGGCGAGACCTTCCGGGCGGAAAGCCTCGACCCGCGCCTCTTCGCGTCGCTGGTGCACCTGCCGTAAGGTGGGGTTCATCCCCCGCTCACGGGTTTCCCCGTGAGGCGGTCGGGTGGCGCTCCAGGCTACGGGACCCTGCGAGGCAGGGTCGTCACCAGCAGCTCACCAGCACGGTCAGGCCCGCCACGTCGCGGGTGAGCTTCTCGGCGCCGAGGCTGGCCGTGTCCTCGGAGACGCTCCCGGTGATGCCGGCCTGCGCGAGCTCGGCCTGGATCGTCTGGGCGTCGAGGGCGTAGCTCACGTCATCGGGCAGGACCTGGGCGCCGGTCCCGCGCGGCAGGAGCATCCCGATCACCGCGCCGGATTCGTCCAGGACCGGACCGCCGGCGTCGCCTGCCTGCGCCGACAGGTCGAGCCGGCGCACGGCCTCCTCGCCATTCAGGCCGCGCACGTCGGCCAGGGTCCCGAAGGTCAGCGCCGGAAGCGCGAGGGCGCCGCCGTAGGGGTAGCCAGCGACGGCGACCTCGGTGCCGATGCGTGGGATCGTGGCGCGGAAGCCCGCGACGACGCGCGGCGCGAGGGCCGACTGCGGCTGCAGGACGGCGAGGTTCAGCGCGGGATCGGTGCCGAGGACCCGGGCCGGGGTGGCCTCGTCCAGCGTGATCTCGGAGCATTGGCCCACGGCGTCGGCGGTGGTGACCACGGTGCCCTGGGCGTCCACGTAGAAGCCCGTTGCCGTCCGCTGCGGCTGGCGCACCTGGAGGCCCGAGACGAGATCCGCGGCCTGATCCTCGCCCGGGTCGCCAGCGGCGGGGTCGAGCACGCCGGGCAGGCGCCGGAAGCTCGCCCGCATGGTGTCCACGAGGCGGGCGCGCCGGTCCTCGTCCCCCGCGGGCCAGACCAAGGTGAAGCCCTTGATCTGCCCGTCCACCAGCCAGGCGTAGGTGGTGGAGTGGATGCTGGTGTCCTGGCCCTCGATCATGAAGGCCTCGTCCGTCCGCTCGCGCGGGCCTTCCTCGGGGACGACCTCCAGGGTCTGCATGATCTCGTAGAGGCCGGCGAGGCGGCTCTGGTCGCCTGGCTGGGAGATCAGGACGACCTGTGCGGGCGAGCCGTCGGTGGCGGCGTAGCGGACGAAGGGCGCCTCGGTCATCGGCGCGCCGAGGAGCGCCATCGGCAGCTCGATCTCGATGCCCGCCGTCTCGTCGCGGACGGTCTCCAGGCCCATGTCGTCGAGGATCGCGTTGTAGGCGCCCAGGAGCTCGGCCCGCTGGCGGGAATCGAGGACCCCGGTGGGCTGGTGGCCGTTCTGCGACTGCCAGGCCGACATGGCGGCGCGGGTGCCGGAGCCGAAGGCGCCGTCGATGCCGCCCTGGTAGACGCCCGCCCATTGCAGGGCGGCCTGGAGCTGCTCTTTCTCGCCGCGCGAGAGGGCGGCCTCGCTGGCCTGCGCCTCGGCGAAGCTCTCCTCGGGGATGGCGACGGGGGCGGTCGGCGCGGCCGGGAGGGCGGCGGGGTCCTGGGCCTCGGCGTTGTCCGAGGAGGCCGCGACGCCGGTGCTCGGGGCGTTGGCGGGCCAGAACTGCTGCTGGAACTGCGAGCCGTCGGCGAGGGTCGAATCGCCGGGGATCAGCCCTTCGGCCTTGAGGTTCTCGAGCACCGCCTCGCCCTCCTCGGGCGTGTAGGGGCCGAGCGCCACGGCGTACCAGCCGGAGCCGATGTAGTAACCGGCGACGTCGGGGAGCTGCTCGGAGTAGCCCTCGGCCGAGAGGCGGGCGCGGTCGATCGTGGGCAGCGCCTCGACCTGGACCCAGACCTGGCCATCCTGCGCCGCGAGGGCCCCCGCCATCGCCACCCAGAGCGCGAGCCCCGCCACCGTCCGTCTCAACATCGCGCAAACCCCTCGCTGCCGTCGCCCGCGTGATTTGCCGCGAGCGCGCGCGAGGCGCAGCACAATTCCGCGTGTCCGGGCGTCGGGACGCCGGGACCGTGGCCCCCTTGCCCCGCCTTGGGGTGGCGACTAGGAGGGGGCGTCCTCTCAAGGGGGTGCCCGATGGCCGACCTTCCGCGTTCCTTCCAGGAGATCATCCTGCGGCTCCAGAGCTACTGGGCGTCGAAGGGCTGCGCGATCCTGCAGCCCTACGACATGGAGGTCGGCGCCGGGACCTTCCATCCGGCGACGACGCTGCGGGCGCTGGGGACGAAGTCCTGGGCCGCGGCCTACGTGCAGCCCTCGCGCCGTCCGACCGACGGGCGGTATGGGGAGAACCCGAACCGGCTCCAGCACTACTACCAGTATCAGGTGCTCATCAAACCGTCGCCGCCGGACCTTCAGGACCTCTACCTCGGCTCTCTGGACGCCATCGGCATCGACACCAGGATGCACGACATCCGCTTCGTCGAGGACGACTGGGAGAGCCCGACGCTAGGCGCCTGGGGCCTGGGCTGGGAGGTGTGGTGCGACGGGATGGAGGTCTCGCAGTTCACCTACTTCCAGCAGGTCGGCGGGCACGATTGCCGCCCCGTGTCGGGCGAGCTGACCTATGGGTTGGAGCGGCTGGCGATGTATGTCCTTGGCCTCGCGCATGTCATGGAGATGCCGTTCAACGACCCGCAGACGCCGATCCCGCTGACCTACGGCGACATCTTCCGGCAGACGGAGGAGGAATACTCGCGCCACAACTTCGATGCAGCGGACACCGAGCGGCTGCTGAGGCATTTCGAGGATGCGGAGACCGAGTGCCGGAAGCTGCTGGCGGTCGAGGACGTGGACCCGAAGACGGGCAAGCGGATCATCCTCGCCCATCCGGCCTATGACCAGTGCATCAAGGCCTCGCACCTGTTCAACCTGCTCGACGCGCGCGGCGTCATCTCCGTGACCGAGCGGCAGGCCTATATCGGGCGGGTGCGGGCGCTGGCCAAGCTCTGCGCCGACGCCTTCGTGCGGACCGAGGCTGGGGGCCACGTCGAGGGCGCGGCGGCGTGAGAGCCGGGCGGATCATCATCGTGGCGCTGCTGCTGACGGCCCTCGCGATGGGGGTCGGGATGTGGTGGCTGCAGGTCTACGCCTATTACGACGAGCTGACGCCCGAGCAGGCGGGGCCGGTGACGCTGGTCCTGAAGGGCAACGAGGGCGGGGAGACGATCGCGGCATCGGACCTCAGGGCCATCGACAGCGAGTCGTCGCCCATCCGGTTCCGCGAGTGCTTCACGACCTCGGAGCCGCTTGACGCCTTGGCGCAGAAGTTCGAGGCCTATGAGGAGCCGACGCCACTCAACGCGCCGGGCTGGTTCGACTGCTTCGACGCGGAAGCCATTGGCGACGCGCTGGAATCCGGCGAGGGTCGCGCCTTCCTGTCCGTCAAGGACATCCGCTATGGCATCGACCGCGTGGTCGCCGTCCTGCCGGACGGGCGCGGCTTTGCCTGGCAGCAGATCAACGCCTGCGGCGAGGTCGTCTTCAACGGCGAGCCCGCGCCCGAGGGCTGTCCCCCCGTTCCCGAAAGACTCGAATGATGCCCGATTTGCTGATCGAACTCTTCTCGGAAGAGATCCCCGCCCGGATGCAGGCCAAGGCGGCCGAGGACCTGCGGACGCTGATGACCGACGGTCTGGTCGAGGCCGGGCTGACCTATTCGGGCGCGGCGGCGTTCTCGACGCCCCGGCGGCTGGTGCTGGCGGTCGAGGGGCTCTCGGACCAGAGCCGCGCGGTGCGCGAGGAGCGTAAGGGACCGAGGACCGATGCGCCCGAGGCGGCGGTGCAGGGGTTCCTTCGGTCCACGGGGCTGGCGCTGGAGCAGTTGGAACGGCGGGCGGAGAAGAAGGGCGAGGTTTTCTTCGCCGTCATCGAGAAGCCGGGACGGGCGGCGGCGGAGATCGTGGCCGAGGTGCTCGGGCGGGTGATCCGCGAGTTCCCGTGGCCCAAGTCGATGCGCTGGGGCTCGGGGTCGCTGCGCTGGGTGCGGCCGCTGCACTCGATCCTGTGCCTGCTGGTGCGGGAGGACGGCGCGGAGGTCGTGCCGTTCGAGATCGAGGGGATCACGGCGGGGAACACGACGCGGGGGCATCGCTTCCATGCGCCGGAGGCGTTTTCCGTCGTGTCCTTCGAGGATTACGAGGCGAAGCTGAAGCGGGCCCATGTGGTGCTGCGGGCCGAGGAGCGGCGGGAGCGCATCCGGCACGACGCGGCGACGCTCGCCTTTGCACGGGGGCTGGAGATCGTCGAGGACGAGGGGCTGCTGGCCGAGGTCGCGGGGCTCGTGGAGTGGCCGGTGACGCTGATGGGCGCCATCGAGGAGCAGTTCCTGGAACTGCCGGCGGAAGTGCTCCAGACTTCCATGAAGGAGCACCAGAAGTTCTTCTCGGTGCGGAACCCCGGGACGGGGCGGATCGAGGGCTTCGTCACGGTCGCGAACATCGAGACGCCGGATGACGGGGCGACGATCCTCGCCGGGAACGCCAAGGTGCTGAGGGCGCGGCTCTCGGACGCGCGGTTCTTCTGGGAGAACGACCTGCGGGTCGCGACGTCGGGCATGGAGGAGTGGAAGGAGGGGCTGAGGCACGTCACCTTCCACAACAAGCTCGGGTCCCAGTGGGAACGGGTGGAGCGCATCCGGGCGCTTTCGCAGGAGATCGCGCCGTTCGTGGGGGCGGACCCGGAGTTGGCCGCGCAGGCGGCTGAGGTGGCGAAGCTCGACCTGCGGTCCTCGATGGTGGGGGAGTTCCCGGAGCTTCAAGGACTTATGGGGCGGTATTACGCTGGTGCCGCAGGATTGCCGCCGGAGGTAGCAGTAGCGGCTGAGGAGCATTACTCGCCGCTCGGGCCGAACGACGAGGTGCCGAACGCGCCGGTCTCGGTGGCCGTGGCGCTGGCGGACAAGATCGACACGCTGACCGGGTTCTGGGCCATAGACGAGAAGCCGACGGGGAGCAAGGATCCGTTTGCGCTGCGGCGGGCGGCGCTGGGGGTGATTAGGTTGCTCCTAACCGGTGAACACCGGCTAAGGATCGTAGACGCCTATATGAGTTCTGTAGGGGAATTTTCAGAGAGATATGCGGCCAGATTCCGTGCGGACGCTCGTACGGAGATCATGCAGGCTTATGAACATTATAGAACCCTGAAAGGGACTTTAGCTCATCTTGCACAGAGTTCTTCCATCTATTCCTTTTTACTCCAGGATTATAGCTCTTTGGTTGAGGAGGATGTGCGAGAAGAGAACGAACAGATTTCCAAACTTATCGAGTCCGCAGTGAAGTTCGCTGTAGGCAGATACCACTCTTCGCTTAGCAAGAAGTTTCCAGACCTCCTCTCCTTCCTCCACGACCGCCTGAAGGTTCACCTCCGCGACCAGGGCATCCGGCACGACGTCATCGACGCCTGCCTTGCCATGCCGGGGAACGACGACCTCGTGCTGCTCGTGCGGCGGGCGGAGGCGCTGGCGGCGTTCCTCAAGACCGAGGACGGGGAGAACCTGCTCCAGGGCTTCAAGCGGGCGGCGAACCTGCTCGCGCAGGCGGAGGCCAAGGACGGGGTCGAATACTCCTTCGGCGCGGACCCGAAATGGGCGGAGTACGACGAGGAGCGGGCGATCTTCGCGGCGCTCGACGCGGCCGAGGCGCGCATCCGGCCGGCGATGGAGCGGGAGGACTTTGGCGAGGCCATGTCGGCGCTCGCAGCGCTGCGGGCCCCGCTCGATGCGTTCCTGACAGCGGCGCAGGTGAACACCCCGAACCAGGTGGTGCGGCGGAACCGGCTGAACCTGCTCTCGCGCATCCGGCGGCTGTGCCTGGAAGTGGCGGACCTGACGAAGATCGAGGGATGAGGCGCGCCCGGAGGACCGTCCTCAGCGCCGAACGAGGGGCCGCTAGGCCCGGCGGCCACAACGTCTGAAGTTTGATCCTATCGGTTGGCGCCGCATGGTGGGGTGAATCCCCATCCTACAACCAGCGTAGGGTGGGCTTCGGCCCGCCAGCCCCGCTCTGAGACGGTGCGCCGTTGGAGCCGTGGCGTGGCGGGCTGAAGTCCGCCCTACAGGTGTGTAGGGTGGTGGAACCCATGCGTTGCGGACGCTCGCGCGAAGCTGGTGAGCGTCGAGCGGCTTTCCAGCGTGAACCGCGTGGGTTTCACCCACCCTACGGTCACTCCGAGCAGAGGTAGACCGCGCTGCCGACCCCGATGAGCGTCACGGCGGCGGCGCTCGCCGCGGCGGGGGTGCTCAGGGCGGTGCCAAGGGTGGCCGCCGCCTGGCCGAGGCTCGTGGAGACCGCCGAGGCCTGGCCGGTGACGAGGACGGCGCCGGTGCCGTGGGCGACGGCCGTCACCGCGTCGGCGCCGGTCTCGACCTCGCGGCCGGTGGTGAGACCGACCATGGCCCGGCCGAGCGCGCCCATGCCGCCGGCCACGACGTTCACCCGGTCGCAGACCGTCTTGACGCAACGGCCGCGATAGTTGGCCTCGCCCGGCACGAGGAGCCAGCCCTGCGCGTCGTCGGCGGCGAGGCAGTAGCCCTCGGTCTGGTCGAGTTGCATGGTGGTGGCGAGGAAGTGCGTGATCGTGGCGCTGTCGCAGTCCACCCGCTCGCCCCAGGCGCGGTCCCAGGTGCGGGACGGCCACATCCTCAGGCGCTCGCGCATGGAGGGCGCGGGCGCGCCCATCGCCTCGGGGACGATGATGAGCTCCTGCGCGTTGACGCGGGCCACGCAGCTCTGGGCTGCCGCGCCACTGGCGAGGCAGGCGAGCAGGATCGAAAGAAGCAGCCTCACCCGGCCCGACGCTCCGCGAAGCTCATGCGGATGAAGGAGGGCACGTCGTCGCCCATGCCGACGACCTTCTCGTCGCGCGGCTCGCCCCTCGGGCGACGGTCCTCGCGGCGGGGACGCTCCTCGCGCTGGGGACGCTCGGCGCGCTCGGGGCGGGGGGCCTCGGCGACCTCGACGGGGGCGGCCTCGACGAACACGGGCTCGGGTTGGCGCGGCTCGCGCTGCGGACGGTCCTCGCGGCGGTCGCGGCGGCCCCGCTTCTCGGCCTTCTCCTCGCGCCGGGGATGCTCCTCGCGGGGCGGCGCGTCCTTGAGCGGGTTCTCGACGCGCGGGATCTCCTTGCGGACGAGGGCCTCGATGGCGGTCAGATACTTCTCGTCGCGGGGCGAGCAAATCGTGAGCGCCTTGCCCGAGCGGCCGGCTCGGCCGGTGCGGCCGATGCGGTGGACGTAATCCTCGGCGTGGGAGGGGACATCGAAGTTGAAGACGTGGCTGACCGCCGGGATGTCGAGGCCGCGCGCGGCGACGTCTGAGGCGATCAGGAGGCGGAGCTTGCCGTCGCGGAAGGCGTCGAGGGTGCGCATCCGCTGGCTCTGCTCGAGGTCGCCGTGGATCGCCTCGGCGTTGTAGCCGTATTTCTTGAGGCTCTTGGCGACGATGTCGACGTCGATCTTGCGGTTGCAGAAGATGATCGCGTTCGAGCAGGCCTCGCCCTCGCCGTCGATCAGGGCGCGGAGGACGGCGCGCTTCTCGCTGGCCTCGTTCTCGCGCCGGTGCGGCTTGAAGACGACGACGCCCTGCTCGATGTTCTCGCCCGTCGTGGCGGCGCGGGCGACCTCGACCTTGGCGGGGTTCGACAGGAAGGTCTTGGTGATCCGCTCGATCTCGGGCGCCATGGTGGCGGAGAAGAACAGGGTCTGGCGGGTGAAGGGCGTCAGGCCGAAGATGCGCTCGATATCGGGGATGAAGCCCATGTCGAGCATCCGGTCGGCCTCGTCCACCACCATGATCTGAACGCCGGTGAGGAGGAGCTTGCCCCGCTCGAAGTGGTCGAGGAGGCGGCCAGGGGTGGCGATGAGGACGTCCACGCCGCGGTCGATCAGCGCGTCCTGGTCCTTGAAGCTGACGCCGCCGATGAGGAGCGCCTTGGTGAGCTTCACGTGCTTGGCGTACTTGTCGAAGTTCTCGGCCACCTGGGCCGCGAGCTCGCGCGTCGGGCAGAGGACGAGGGAGCGCGGCATCCGGGCGCGGGCGCGGCCCTGGGCCAGCCGGGTGATCATGGGGAGCACGAAGCCCGCCGTCTTGCCGGTGCCGGTCTGGGCGATGCCGAGCACGTCGCGGCCTTCGAGCGCCGGGGGGATGGCGCCGGCCTGGATGGGCGTCGGGGTCTGGTAGTTGGCGTCGGCGAGGGCCTGGAGAACGCGGGGGTCGAGGTTGAGGTCGGAGAACTGAGTCAATGGCTATCCTAGCGAGGAGGGGTGTTGCGGCGACGTGGCCGCATCCTTCTCGCGCGGCCGGCCCGGCCGGATTGCCGGGGCTATCGTGAAACGCCTTGGGCGTTACGGGAAATCGCCCGCAGGGTCAAGGGCTGGCGGCTGCGGCAGGGTGCCCTAGCTCGCTAGGGCGGACAGAAGGGAGATCGAGATGATCCAGAAATACGGGAACGCGAGCTGGCAGGGCGGGCTGCGCGACGGGACGGGGCAGGTCTCGACCGAGACGGGGGTGCTGTCGAAGCAGGACTACAGCTTTGCCAAGCGGTTCGGTGACGTGAAGGGCACGAACCCCGAGGAGCTGATCGGCGCGGCCCATGCGGCCTGCTTCGCCATGGCGCTGAGCGGGGACCTGGAGAAGGCGGGGCTCAAGGCGGACAATATCGACGCGAGGAGCACGGTGAACCTGGACATGAGCTCGGGGGCGCCGACGGTGAACCGGATCCACGTGGACGTGTCGGCGACGGTGCCGGGCGCCTCGGAGGAGCAGTTCCGGCAGATCGCGGAGGGGACCAAGCAGAACTGTCCGATCTCGCGGCTGCTGGCGGGGTCGGCGCAGATCGACATGACGGCGAAGCTGGCCTGACGGACCCGGCGTTCAGCGGCGAAGGAGGCGCTTGAGGACGAGCGCGACGGCGGCCTTGAGGAGAAGTTTCTTCATCGGGGTCTCCGGTTGGGGTGAGTCGCATATGGGGACTGTGGCGGGCCCGTCCAAGGGCCTGCTCCTTGTGCCGATGCGGAGCGCCGGGCATTTGCGCCGGCATGGGTCGGGGAGACGGCTGTCCGCAGCGTGGCTCGGGAATCCAGCCGGGCTGGCGGGCGCGGGGCGCGGACAAGGTTCGAGGGTCCGCGCCCCGCCACGCGCGCAGGGGTCCCGGCCGTTACAGACGGCGCGTGGAGAGCCACGCCGCCCGTCGTGCCGGGAGGCCGCGACGGCCCGGGTTGCGAGGCCGGTCGGTCGCGGGGACGCGTGCTCGACGCGCGGCGGCTGGGTCTTTGCGGGGTCGCCTGTGCCCCTCCCAGTGAGGTCGGGCCTCGACCTCTCAAAAAGCTCTCGCCCGGCAGCCTCCACCGGGTCGCAGACGGTCGTGAGAGAGTACGCCCGGGGCGCGGCTGGCCGTCGAAGCCTCGTCCGGGTGAGCGCGGCTCCCTCGCGAGCCCGATCCCGACGCAAGCGCCCTCCTGCTCTGAGGTCCTGGGCGGGCCGGGAGACGGGGCGCGGGGGTGCGCTCCTGGTCTCTGGGGAGGAGGGTGCGGCAGGCGGGTTAACGGGCGGTTAACGGGGCGTTCGATGGGGGGTGGGGCGACGCAACACCTTGAAGGCAAGTATCTGATTGCAAATGATTATATGTCAAGACGGGGTGTTGCGTCGCCCTGTCCGCCTCGTTCTCGCCTTGGCTGCCTGCGCGACCGAATCGCCGCGACCGCTGTGACGCCTTGAAGCGTCTTGCCACGAAAAGACCGTCGCCGGGCCACGAGGGTGTCACGGGGGCCGTGGGATGAGGCGGGCGGAACGGCCCGGTTCGCTGGACTTGCGGGGCGGGCCCCGTGTCGCTCATGGAAGGATGACTCAGATGACGTATGCGCGCCTTGTCGCGGCGGCCGTGCTGGCCGTGGTGGCGGTCCCGGCCCTGGCCGAGGACGTGGCCTATCAGGTGGTCAACGACAGCAGCTCGACGCTGGTCGGCTTCTACACCTCGCCGTTGTCGGACCCGAACTGGAGCGGAAACCTCGTGACCGAAGGCAACGCGCTGGGCTCGGGGGAGAGCGGAACGGTCTCGATCACGGACGGCAGCGACGCGTGCGACTACGACGTGAAGTTCGAGTTCGAGGACGGGTCGGAGCTGACCGATCAGGTCAACGTGTGCGACGTGGCGACGTATACGTTGAGCGACGGGGAGTGAGGGACGGGGCGCGGGGGCTTGGGTCCCCGCGCCGCAACCTCGTAACTGGCCGGAGATCGAGGTCCGGCGTTCACGCCGTTGGTCGGGCCCTGACGCCCCACCTGCGTATATTGGTCCAACATCGGCGGTCGTGGGCAGCCCTTGCACCGTCCACGCCGAATTGCGACGTGCCGTTACCAGAAATCCCTGTGGGCACGGGCAATTTCTGCATCGAGTTCGAGGATCGGCCCGACGACCTCGACCTTGCGGCGACCGGCTGCGAAGACCTCGCGGCACGGAAGGGCGAGCGTCATGTTCTCTGGGTGATCGCCGGTGATCTCACCCAAGCGGTGCTCCGTCATGCCGAAGACGACTCGTCCGATCCCGGCCCAGTAGGTCCCTCCGGCGCACATGGCGCAGGGCTCGACGGAGGTGACGAGCGTGCAGCCGGCCAGGAACTCTGGAGAGTACCGTCGCGCGGCCTCTCGGGCCACGTTCAACTCGACATGACCGAGCCTGTCGGTCGAATAGGTGTTCTCGGCGCGGATCAGGATTTCGCCATCGGGGCCTGCAAGCAAGGCACCGAACGGGTGATTGCCGGAGTCGAGGCTCGCCTGTGCCAAGCGCATGGCCTCACGGACAAGTTCGACGTCGGCCCCGGTCGGCTGGCGCTCGGCTTGGACGGCAGAGTCCATCTTCGCCCCCTCGTGGTGTCCTCGAACAGGCCTTGAGACTGACTCCCGCCTGATCCGAGTTGGTCCGTTGCTCCATGACCGTTCAGCGAGACTCCGGCAGGCGCCGGGCCAGCACCGGAGCTATTGCCTCAGGAAACAAGGTAACAGCTCTGAACGGTGCGGCCAGGATAGGCCAACTCAGGCGAAAAGTCCACGAACGTGGACCTCTTGGAGCCCGGCTCACGCCGCCGCCATCATCTCCTTGGTCGCCGTCAGGCGCACCTGCGGGTGATCCCGGACGACCCGGTCGATGTCCCACTGGAGCCTCGTCAGGAACACCACGTCGCCGTCGTTGTCGTGGGCGATGTGCTGCTTGTTCTTCGACACGAGGTCCTCGACCGCATCCTTGGGGCCGGAGACCCAGCGGGCGCTGTTGAACTGCGTGGACTCGAAGCGGACGGGGAGGCCGTATTCGAGCTCGATGCGGCTCGCCAGCACCTCGAACTGGAGCTGGCCCACGACGCCCACGATGAAGCCCGAGCCGATCATCGGCTTGAAGACCTTGGCGGCGCCCTCCTCGGCGAACTGCATGAGGGCCTTCTCGAGGTGCTTGGCCTTCAGGGGGTCGCCCGCGCGGACGGTCTGGAGGAGCTCGGGGGCGAAGCTCGGGATGCCGGTGACGCGGAGGGGCTCGCCCTCGGTCAGGGTGTCGCCGATGCGAAGCTGGCCGTGGTTCGGGATGCCGATGATGTCGCCGGCCCAGGCCTCCTCGGCCAGCTCGCGGTCGGCGGCGAGGAAGAGGACGGGGTTGGTGATCGACATGGGCTTGCCGGCGCGGACGTGGTGGAGCTTCATGCCGCGCTCGAAGTGGCCCGAGGCGAGGCGGACGAAGGCCACGCGGTCGCGGTGCTTGGGGTCCATGTTGGCCTGGACCTTGAAGACGAAGCCGGCGACCGAGGGCTCCTCGGGCGAGACCTCGCGGGGCTCGGCGCGCTGGGGCTGGGGCTCGGGGCCGTATTCGCCGATGCCGTCCATCAGCTCCTTGACGCCGAAGCTGTTGATGGCGCTGCCGAACCAGATGGGCGTCATGTGGCCTTCAAGGATCGACTGGCGGTCGAAGGCGGGGAGGAGGCCGCGCGCCATCTCCACCTCCTCGCGCAAGCGGGCGAGGAGGTCGGCGGGGACGTACTGCTCGATCCTGGGGTCGTCGAGGCCGTCGATCTGGATGGACTCGGCCACGCGGTTGCGGTCGGCGCGGTCCATGAGCTCGATGCGGTCGTGGAGGAGGTCGTAGGCGCCCAAGAAATCGCGGCCAGTGCCGATGGGCCAGCTTGCGGGCGTCACGTCGATGGCGAGGTTCTCCTGGATCTCCGAGACGATCTCGAAGGTGTCGCGGGATTCGCGGTCCATCTTGTTGCAGAAGGTCAGGATGGGGAGGTCGCGGAGGCGGCAGACCTCGAAGAGCTTGCGGGTCTGGGACTCCACGCCCTTGGCGCCGTCGATGACCATGACGGCGGCGTCCACGGCGGTCAGCGTGCGATAGGTGTCCTCGGAGAAGTCCGAGTGGCCGGGCGTGTCCACGAGGTTGAAGCGGTAGCGCTTGTAGTCGAAGGACATCGCGGAGGCGGAGACGGAGATGCCGCGCTCCTTCTCCATCTGCATGAAGTCCGAGCGGGTGCGCCGCGCCTCTCCCTTGGCGCGCACCTGCCCGGCCATCTGGATGGCGCCCCCGAAGAGGAGGAACTTCTCGGTCAGCGTGGTCTTGCCGGCGTCGGGGTGCGAGATGATCGCGAAGGTCCGGCGGCGCTGGATCTCGGGCGGCAACGTGGGGCGATTTGTCATGGCGCCCAGATAAGGGGACCCTTGCGCAAGGGCAATCGGCTGCGCTGACTTGACGCCGGACCCTGTTCCACGAATCGGCGCGGGGCCGAATTGCAAAGGTGCGAAATGAGGAAGTCGTTACCCGTGGCCGTCGCGTTGATGGGATTGGCGGGGTGCGAGACGCAGTCCCATATGGAAGCGGCCGGGAATGCCGCCGCCAAGGCGCTCTTCGATGAGGCGCACGAGTCCAACGGGGTGCTGACCGAGCGCGTCCTCGACATGCCGGTCACGGACGTGGCCGATCTGCCGACGACCGGAGCGGCTGTCTACGACGGCTATGCGGGCCTTGGCATGGGCACGACGCGGAACACCGCGCTGGTGGGCGAGGCCTCGCTGACGGCGGACTTCCGGCAGGGGACGGTGACGGGAACGCTCGACAACTTCGTGGGTCAGGTGGACGGGGGCTCCTACAAGGCGTTCGACGGGAGCCTGGATGTCCGGCGCGGGCACGTCGGCGGGGCCGCCGGGAACGGCTTCGCGGCCGACGTCTCGGGCGAGCTGTCGCGTGGCGTGGACCATGTGGTCGTGGATGGCGGCCTGATCGGTGACTTCCACAGCCGGGGCGGGGACGAGGCCGTCGCGCTGCGAGGCATGACGACGCCGGAGACGGTGTTCACCTTGAACGGGACCGACTATGCCGGAGGCATGACGGTCGTCGGCACGCGGTGAGATCGTCCGCCCTGGTCCGGGATCATCCGGGTCGGGGCGGATTCGCGGGAGTGGAGCACGGGATGGACCTGGGGATACGCGGGCGACGGGCGCTGGTGACGGGCGCGTCGAAGGGGCTTGGGCACGGCTGCGCGGAGGCGCTGGCCGAGGCGGGGGTCGACCTGGTGATCGCGGCGCGCGGGGCGGAGGCGCTGGAGGCGGCCGCGAGCGCCCTGCGCGAGGCGCATGGGGTGGAGGTCGTGGCAGTGGCGGCGGACCTCGTGACGGTAGAGGGGCAGGCGAGGGTGCTGGAGGCGGCCGAGGGGGCGGACATCCTCGTGACCAACGTGGGCGGGCCGCCGCCGGGGCAGTGGCGCGACTGGGGGCGGGAGGAGTTCCAGAGGGCGCTGGATGCGAACATGCTGGCGCCCATTGCTTTGATGCAGGCGCTTCTGCCGGGGATGTGCGACCGGGGGTGGGGGCGGGTGGTCAACATCACCTCGACCTCGGTCAAGGCGCCCATCGCCACGCTGGGGTTGAGCAATGCGGCGCGGACGGGGCTGACGGGGTATGTCGCGGGAACCGCGCGGGCGGTGGCGCGGTTCGGGGTGACGATCAACAACCTCCTGCCGGGGAGCCACGACACCGACCGCATCCGGTCGCTGGACGAGATCGCCATGAAGCGGGACGGGGCGACCAAGGAGGAGTTGGTGGCGCGGCGGCTCGCGACGATCCCGGCGGGGCGGATGGGGACGCCCGAGGAGTTCGGGGCGATGTGCGCGTTCCTGTGCTCGGTTCATGCGGGATACATCGTGGGCCAGAACATCGCCCTGGACGGAGGGTCCACGAACCTGACGCTCTGACGCTTGTGCCTGCCGGCCCATGGGCTTAGATGCCCGAATGTTTCAGTCGGGAATGAAGATCATGGAGCCGCGCCTCCGCATCGAGGGGCTGACGCGCCGGTTCGGCGGGCGCGAGGTGGTCCGCGACGTGTCCCTCTCCATTGAGGCGGGGCAGGTGAGTTGTCTCCTCGGGCCGTCGGGCTGCGGGAAGTCGACGACGCTGCGGCTGATCGCGGGCGTGGACTGGCCCGACGCGGGTTCGATCCATGTGGATGGGGCTCCGATCGTGGACGGCCGCGCGCGGGTGCCGCCGGAGGAGCGGGGCATCGGCCTCATGTTCCAGGACTTCGCGCTGTTCCCGCACCTGACGGTGGCGCAGAACGTGGCATTCGGCCTGCCGCGCAAGGCGGCCGGGCGGGACGAGCGGGTGAGGGAGCTCCTGGGACGCGTGGGGATGACCCGACACGCCGAGAAGCACCCGCACGAGCTGTCGGGCGGGGAGCAGCAGCGGGTGGCGCTGGCGCGGGCTCTGGCGCCGCGGCCGCGGATCATGCTGATGGACGAGCCGTTCTCGGGGCTCGACGACCGGCTGCGCGACGACATCCGGGACGAGACCTTGGCGGTGCTCAAGGCCGAGGGGACGGCGGTGCTGCTGGTAACGCACGAGCCGACCGAGGCCATGCGGATGGCGGACGAGATCCTGCTCATGCGGGACGGGCGCATCGTGCAGGCCGGCGCGCCCTACACGATCTACAACAACCCGGTGGACCTGCCGGCGGCGGCCTTCTTCAGCGACCTCAACGTGATCCGGGGCGGCGTCGAGGGGGCGGCTGACGGCGACGCCCTTCGGACCGTTTCTGGTACCGGGCGTGCCGGACGGGACCGAGGTGGACATCGCGATCCGGCCGCAGCACCTCGCCATCGACTTCGACCGGGCGGGGCGGGGGCCACGCTCCACCGACACGCATGGCGAGGCCGCGCGAGGCGTCGTGGAGCGGGCACGATTCATGGGGTCGGAGAGCCTGGTGGAGTTCCGGATGGACTTCGACGGGTCGATCCTCAAGGCGCACGTGCCCTGGGTCTTCCTGCCGAAGACGGGAACGCCGCTGTGGCTCATGTTCCGGCGGGACCGCTGCTTCGTCTTCCCGCGCGAGGGTCAGCCCAGGGTCGCCTGATAGTCGGCCAGGGTCCGGCCGGGCTCGTCCACGAAGAGCTGCGGCAGGACGGCAACCTCCTCGATCAGGTCGACGCGGAAGAGCTTGAAGCCGGCGGTGGTCTCGTCCCAGCAGGTGACCGTCCAGACGCGGCCCCAGTAGTCGAGGCGGAGCGGGCGCACGATGCGGCGCGGGACCGGGTCGGTGGGCAGCATCAGGCGGAGCTTCTGGCGGGCGCGGATGGCGGCGCGGATCGTCGGCATATGGCGGAACCCGCGCGAGGCCTCGGCGAAGGCGTGGGTCGCGAATCCGAAGGTGGCGCCGCGCGTGGAACGGTCCTCGGGCAGCACGGCCTCGATCTTCTCCGACAGAGTGCGGGCGGCGTGCTTGAGCTCCTCATCGCCCGCTTCGCCCACCACGGCGAGGCCGAGGTGCAGGGCCTCGAGCTCGGGGAGGGAGAGGTTCAGCGGGGGCAGGGTGATCGCGGCGGTGGCGGCGTAGCCGAGGCCGCGCTCGCCCGCGATGGGGACGCCGGAGGCCACCAGCGTGTCCATGTCCCGGTAGATCGTCCGCTGCGAGACGCCCAGGCGCCGCGCGAGGTCCTCGGCCCGGTGGAGGCGGCCGTCGGACAGGAGGCGCACGAGGTCGAGGAGGCGGTCGTTGCGGGGCATCGGCTAAGCTACTGACAGGATCGTGTCACAAATTGCGACGGGACGCGGCGGATTTCCAGGGCGGACGGGTTCTGCGGGGCGACGCGCCCGTGTACAAGGAGGCGCTGCATAAGATGTCCGGATGGAGGGACAGATGCTCAACAATATCGGCCCGATGGGCTTTCTGCTGATCGCGATCGTCGTGCTCGTGCTGTTCGGGCGCGGCAAGATCTCGGGGATGATGGGCGAGGTGGGCAAGGGCATCACCGCGTTCAAGCGCGGCATCGACGACGGCAAGCGCGAGATCGAGGAGGCGAACGCCGCCGCCGCGCGCGACGTGACCCCCGCCGAGGAGCGCGACCGGGTCTGATCCCGGCGACCTGAGAGGAGCCGGGCATGTTCGACCTGGGCTGGAGCGAGATGATGCTCGTGGGCGTCGTCGCGCTGATCGTGGTGGGCCCCAAGGAGCTGCCGACGCTGTTCAAAGGCGTGGGGCAGGCCGTGGGCAAGGCGCGCGGCATGGCGCGGGAGTTCTCGCGCGCCATGGAGGCGGCCGCGGACGAGTCGGGAGTGAAGGAGATCGACCGCCAGATCCGTGCGGCGACCCGGCCCGTGCAGTTCGCGACCGACCGGCTGAAGGAGAGCGCGCTGAAGCCGGCCGCGAAGCCGGCGACCTCGGCAGCCTCGCCCCTGGTCCTGAAGGACACTGCGCCGGGGCCCGCCACCGCCGCCCTTTCGGCCGAACGGGTCGAGGACCAGGCGCGCATTCGGGCCGAGGCGGCGCAACGCGCGCTGGAGAAGGCGCAGCGGGATGCCGAGTCGGCGCTCAAGGCGCTCCGGGACGCGCAGCGCCCGCGCGAGGAGGCCGCCGTTTCCACTGACACCAGCGCAGGTTCGCCGACATGACCGCGAAACCCTCCCTTGCCTCTGAGTCCGTGGACGAGGTGGAGGCCTCCTCGGCCCCCCTGGTCGAGCATCTGGCCGAGCTTCGGAATCGGCTGATCTGGTCGCTCTTGGCCTTCGTGGTCGCCATGACGGCCTGCTTCACCTTCTGGCGGCCGATCTACGACTACCTGACCGTGCCGCTCTGCACGGCGCTGGAGAACCACGGGCAGGCCTGCGAGCTGGTGTTCCTGTCGCTGCAGGAAGGCTTCTTCCTGGCCTTCTCGATCTCGATGATGGCGGGCTTGGTGCTGTCCTTCCCCGTCATCTCGTACCAGCTTTGGCGCTTCGTGGCGCCGGGGCTCTACAAGAACGAGAAGCGGGCCTTCCTGCCGTTCATGCTGGCCTCGCCCATCATGTTCATCGGCGGCGCGGCTTTCGCCTACTACGTCATCGCGCCGATGGCCTTCGACTTCTTCCTGAACTTCCAGACGGCGGAGACGCTGACGGGAGCGGAGAAGCTGGGGCCGGGCGAGGCGTCCATCGTCTTCCAGGGGAGCGCCAAGGCCTACCTGTCGCTGACGATGGCGTTCATCGTGTCCTTCGGGCTCTGCTTCCAGCTTCCGGTGCTGCTGACGCTGCTGGGCCGGGCGGGGATCGTGACGGCGGCGGGCCTCGGGCGGATGCGGAAGTATGCGCTGGTCGGCATCCTCATCATGGCCGCCATCGCCACGCCGGGACCGGACGTGATGAGCCAGGTGATCCTCTTCGCGGCGATCTACCCGCTCTACGAAATCTCGATCTGGCTGGTGCGGCGCCACGAGAGGAACGTCCAGGCGCGGATGCGGGCCGAAGGGACGCTGGGCGAGAACGAGACCCTCTACGGGGACGAGGAGGCGACGTGAGCTTCGACGGACCGGCGGCGGACCCTCTCCGCCGAATCGCCGAGGCGCTGGAGCGCCTCGCCCCGCCACCGCCCCCCGCCCCGGACTTCCGGGGCGTGGCCTTTTCCTGGCACCCCGACCCGGACCGGCTGGTCCCGGTGGAGCGGGTGAGCCGGGTGGAGCTGGACCTGCTGGTCGGCGTGGACCGGGCGCGGGACACGCTGCTCGCCAACACGCGGGCCTTCGCGCAGGGGTTCCCGGCGAACAACGCGCTCCTCTGGGGCGCGCGGGGGATGGGGAAGTCGAGCCTCGTCAAGGCCGTGCACGCCGCCGTGGAGGCGGAGACTCCGGGGCTCAAGATCGTCGAGGTGAACCGGGAGGACCTCGGCAGCATCGGGCGGTGCCTGGGACTCCTGCGGGACGCGCCGGGGCGGTTCATCCTGTTCTGCGACGACCTGTCGTTCTCGCACGACGACGCGCACTACAAGTCGCTGAAGGCGGTGCTCGACGGCGGGATCGAGGGGCGGCCAGGGAACGTGGTGCTCTATGCGACCTCGAACCGGCGGCACCTGATGCCGCGCGACATGATCGAGAACGAGCGGTCCTCCGCCATCAACCCCTCCGAGGCGGTGGAGGAGAAGGTCTCCCTGTCGGACCGCTTCGGGCTCTGGCTCGGGTTCCACCCCTGCACGCAGGATGAATACCTGTCGATGATCCGGGGCTACTGCGACGCCTTCGGCATCGAGATCGACGACCAGACGCTCTGGGCCGAGGCGATCGAGTGGCAGGCCACGCGCGGCGCCCGGTCGGGGCGGGTGGCGTGGCAGTACGTCACGGATCTGGCGGGGCGGCGGGGCGTCCGGCTCTAGGACCGCATGTCGAGTCTGTTGTGAGACGCCGGTCTCCTTTGGAGGCCGGCGTCGTCATGTCAGGCCTGAGCAAGCCGGCCGCTATGGCAGGAAGTCGGTCGGGTCCTGGCTTTCCATGCCGCGCCGGACCTCGAAGTGGAGGAAGGCCGGATCGCCGGCGCGGACCTTGCCGATGACCTGCCCGCGCGACACGCGGTCGTCCTTGGAGACGGTCAGGCTGTCGAGGTGCGTGTAGACGGTCAGCAGGTCGTTCGAGTGCTTGATGACGACGATCTGCACGCCGTCGGTGTTGGTGGTGATCGCCGCCACGGTGCCCGCGTCGGCCGCCTTGACGTCGGAACCGGCCGTGGCGCCGATGTCGATGCCTTCGTTGCGGCCGGGCGAATAGGCGCGGATGATGGAGCCCGAGACGGGCATGACGAGCTGCGCCGAGGCCGTCGCGGTCTGCTGTTCGCCCAGGTTCTGGGGAACGGGAGCGGGATCGGGCGTCGCCTGCGCCTCGGCGGCGGGGGGCACGTCCTCCTCGGGCAGCGGCTCGGAGGCGCTGGGCGGGACGGGCGTGGGGCTGCCGGCTCCGGGTGGGGTCGTGGATGCCGGGCTGGCGGAGGCGGTGGTCGGGGGCACGAGGAGATACTGGCCCTCGCGCACGGTCAGGTCCGGGCCGAGGCCGTTCCATTGGGCGATGGTGCTGACCGGGACGCCGTAGAGTCGCGCGATCGAATAGGCCGTCTCGCCGCGCGCGACCTGATGGCGGACCGGCTCAACCCCGGCGGGAACGCCCAGGGCGGCCGTGGCCGGGCGGGGAGTCGCGGGGCCGGGGCTCGCGGCGGGCGCGGCGACCGGGGCGAGGGCGGTGGTCGTGACCGGCGCAGCGGAGGCCGGGGCGACGGTGACGGGGGCGAAGCCACCGCCGGGGTTGGCGGGCGCCACGGGCTCGGCCACGCGGGAGGGGAGGGCGACGATCTCCTCGGCTCGTAGTCGGGCGTCCGGGCTGAGGCCGTTGTAGGCGGCGAGCTGGGCGGGATCGACCCCGGCCCGAGCGGCAACGGAGGCGACGGTGTCCCCCTCGCGGGCGACCGCGACTTGGTAGTTGGGGTAGGAGATGACGCCGCGAGGATCCGGGTCGGGCCGTTCCAGCGCGCCGAGGGCAGCGTCGGTGGTCGAGAAGCCGTCGCCCAGGTTGCGCAGGTCCATGTCGAGCGGCCTCTGGCAGGCCGAGAGGGCCCCCAGCGCCAGCATCGCGCAGGCCGCATGTGTCGTGCCCATGAGTCGGATGCCCATCGTCCCTGTCCCCATCTTCCGCCCCGGGCCTGTTCCCGGCCCCTTGGTGCCCGTCATTCCGGTCCGATCCCCTCGACGAGGGGGACGAAGCGGACGGGGCGCAGCTCGTCGTAGTCGAAGCCCTTGTCCCCGGTGCGCGTCACGCGGAGAAGGGTCTGCACCGTGTCGCTTTGCCCGACCGGCAGGACCATGATGCCACCGACGCGCAACTGCGCCAAGAGGGGGCCGGGCGGGTCCTCGGCGGCGGCCGTGACGAGGATGCGGTCGAAGGGCGCCTGGTCGGGGAGGCCGTGGCTCCCGTCGGCGGCGAAGGCGGTGATGTTGTGGAGGCCGAGGGACTGGAACACCTCGCGCGCCTGGGACACGAGGCTGCGGAAGCGGTCCACCGTGTAGACGCGGCGGGCGAGGAGCGAGAGGATCGCAGCCTGGTAGCCCGAGCCGGTGCCGATCTCGAGCACCTTGTCGCGGGGCTGGATGTCCAGCGCCTGGGTCATCAGGCCCACCACCGAGGGCTGGCTGATGGTCTGGCCGCAGGGGATGGGGAGCGGCACGTCCTCGTGCGCGCGGGCGGCGAAGTGGCCGCGCACGAAGCGGCCACGGTCGATCCGCTCCATCGCGGAAAGGACGCGGGGGTCGGTGACGCCCGCGCTGCGAAGCGCGTAGAGGACCTGCATGACGTGCTCGGCGCTTCGGCTCATCCGTCCGCCAGCGCGCGGGCCAGCGCGTCGAGGGCATCGTGCGCCGTCAGGTCGGCGCGGCAGGGCTGGATCGAGATGAGGCCGTCGAGGTTGGCCTCCACGTCCGTGCCGGGACCGGTGCGGATGTCCTGCCGCCCGCCCTTGACCCAGAGGAAGCGCCGCCCGGAGGGGGCGACGGTCGGCTCCACGCCGTGCTGGGTGAAGCTGCGGAATCCCTGGCGGGTGGCGGCGAGGCCGGTGACCTCGGGCCCGGCCACGGGCGGGAAGTTGACGTTGTAGAAGAGGCGATAGGGGCCGTCGTCCCAGATGCCGCGTTCGAGGAGGAGGCGCACCACGCGGGCGCCATGCTGGGCGGCGGCGTCGAAGGGGTCGGGGAGCTCGGCCGTGCGGGGACCCATGAACTGGGAGAGCGCGATGGCGGGAAGGCCCTGGAGCGCGGCCTCCATGGCGCCGCCGAGGGTGCCGGAATACATCGCGTTCTCGCCCGCGTTGTTGCCCCGGTTCACGCCCGACAGGACGAGGTCGGGCCTGGCGTCCACCAGCACGTCGTGGATGCCGGCCAGGACGCAGTCGGCGGGCGAGCCCTCGGCGGCGAAGCGACGGTCGGCCAGCTTCACGATCATCGTGGGGTGGGTGTAGCTGATGCAGTGGGCGACGCCCGACTGCTCGAAGGCGGGGGCGACGGTCCAGACCTCGCCTTCGTCGCCGGCGATCTCGGTGGCGATGGCGTGCAGGATCTCGAGACCCGGCGCGTTGATGCCGTCGTCGTTGGTGATGAGGATGCGCATCGGGGCCCCGCCTTGTTGCGGCCTTCCTAGGCCAGCGGGCGGGGGCGGGCAAGCGGAGGGGTCAGCCGAGGATCGAGGGAAGGAGGCGCTGTGCCTCCTCGGTCGGGGTGGCGAGCGCGGCGCGGTCCTCGCCAGGGAAGAAGCGGCCTCGGGTGGCGGTGGACATGGGCCGGGGCTGGAGGATCAGGACGCGGGGGCCGATCCGCTCGCCCTCGGCCTGCCAGCTTTGCGCGAGGGCGATCTGCGCGGCCTTGGTGGAGCCGTAGTGGCCGAAGAACTTCTCGCCGCCGCGCGGGTCGTCGAAGAAGACGGCGCGGCCGGACTCGCCCAGGAGTGGGGAGAGGACGCCGATCAGGTCGGCGGTGGCGCGAAGGTTGATGGCGATGGACTTGTCGAGGTCCTTGGCCATGAGGTGCCCGGCTGGGGCGAGTGGACCTGCGTGGATCGCCGTATGGACCCAGAGGTCGAGCCGGTTCCAGCGGTCGTAGATCGAGCGGGCGAGCTGGCGCATCGCCTCGGGCACGGTGATGTCCATGGGCGCGAGGGTGGCCTGGCCGCCCTGAGCCTGGATGCGGTCGTCGAGCTCCTCCAGCCCGCCCACGGTCCGGGCGACGGCGATGACGTGATGCGTGGGGGCGAGGGCCAGCGCAAGGGCGTGGCCAAAGCCACGCGAGGCGCCGGTCACGAGGGCGGTAGGCATGGGCGGGTCTTCCTGTCGCGGGCCTTCGGGTGGCGGCCTTCTGCCCGGTCGCGAGACGAGCCGCAAGCGGGCGTCAGCTCGGCATGGTCAGGACGATCTCGCGGCCATCCTTCTGGAGCCGGAGGCCCTCCTGGCCGATCGCCGTGACGCGGCCGCCGTCCACCGACTCTCCCGCGGCTACCTTGACCACCGAGCCGGATGGCAGGCGGAGGAGGGCGGAGCTGCCGTCCGGGCCATGGAAGAGGCCGATCAGCGCCGTTCGATCCAGGGGGATCGCCTCGGGAAGGGTCGCGTCGGCCTGCACCGCGCTCGGGACGGCGCCATGGTCCTCCATGCCGAGGTCGGTCGGGCGCTCGTGCGGGCGAAGCGGCTCGGGCACGAGGTCGTCCGGGCGGGCGTGAGGGCGGAAGGGCTCGGGAAGGTCCCAGGTATCGGCCATGCTCGGGTCTGCCTCTGTTGGGCACGGTCTGGTGCCGCGCGTCCAGCGGGGGCAGATGGCACGGTCGGGTCCCGAGCGGAAATGAAGCGTCCGTGAGCGGCGCGAGTGCGCGAGGCCTTGCCCGTCGGCGGTCGCGGGAAGGCGGAAACCTGCCTGTCGGGGCCAGGCGGATGCTGGCGGCGCGACGAGCCTTCGACGATCAGCGCGGCTCGAGCGCGGCCTCGCCGATCATCACCTCGGCTCCGGTGCTGAAGGCGAGCTGCCGTTCGTCGGGTGAACCGTCGGCCGGGTGGAGGATCACGGTGCCGTCGCGGACCTCGTAGGAGCCACCCGGAGGCGTGGCGGAGCTCGCTGCCGCGAAGCTGCCGGTCACGTTGCCGTCCAGGTCGGCAAAGTTGCCGAAGGCGGCCTGACCACCCTCGCTCTCGTAATGTCCGTCCGGGAAGAGCGAGATCGATGTCGAGGAGCTGAAACCGCCTTCCAGACCGGAGCCGGGAACGAAGCCCGAGTGGAAGAAGGTTGAGACGGTGCCGTCGAGGGACGTGCCGTCGGGGAGCGGCTCGACGCGGGCAAGCGTGCGGCTACCGTCGCTGAGGCCGTCGCTGAGGCCGTCGCTGGTGGCGGCGAGGGTCTCGAGGCGGCCGTCGGCGAAGCTGAGGGAAAGGGTGGGGCCGTCCTCGCGGTAGGTCCCCCAGTCGGGGTCGGCCGAATCGGTGAGCGCGGTGGCATCGAGCTCGCCGAGGCCGCTGGGTGGGGTGCCGTCGTAGAAATGGCCGTCCGGCCAGAAGACGAGGGTGCGGTAGTCCATCTCCGTGTGGACCTGCCCGTCCAGACCGAAGGTCGGTGCCATGGTCCAACCCCACCAGAGGCCGGAGAGGGAGCCCGGCTGGGCCCTGGGGAGGAGTGGCGCGGCACCCTCGGAGACATATCGGAAGGCGTCGACGACCGGGGCGACATCACGTTGGTAGAAGGCGAGGCTTCGGGCGGCCTCGGCCTGATCGTAGGCTCCGCCCTGGAAGCCGAGGAGTTGGAAGCGGTCGCCGACCTGCAGGGCCATGGCGGCAAGGAGGCCGCCGTTCGCGGCGACGCCCATGACGGCGGTGGGACGGGAGGCGGTCGGGTCGAGGCCGGCTGGCTGGACGATCTGGGCACCTGAGCGAGAGGAGGGGTTGAGGAGCGTCAGGCCATCTCGGGCAAGGAAGTCCTCCAGCGTCCCCTCAGCAGGCGCGCTGGGGCCGAGGTAAAGGTAGCAGAAGCCGCAGCGGTCGTCGTGGAAGAGGACGACCTGCACGGACCTCTCGCGATTGCCGAGGGACCACGATGCGGGCAGGTCGAAGATGACGTTGCCGTGCTGGCGCGGCTCGGCCACGGCAGGGGTGGCCAGGGCGAGTGCGAGGAGGACCAGGAAAAGCACGCGCATGAAAGGGCTCCGTCGAAATGACGGGCGACGATATGCACGGGTGGCCGGAAAGCGGGGAGTGGGGAGTTCCCTACTCCGCCGCCGTCTTCATCTCGAAGCCCTGCTCCAGCATATCGGCTGGGGCCACGGGGTATTCGCCCGAGAAGCAGGCGTCGCAGAAGCGGGGCGCGTGTGGGTCGCGGCCCTTGGCCTCGCCGACGGCGCGGTAGAGGCCATCGAGCGAGATGAATCGGAGGGAGTCGACGCCGAGGTGCTGGCGCATCTCCTCCTCGGACATCGTGGCGGCGAGGAGCTTCTCGCGGTTGGGCGTATCGACGCCGTAGAAGCAGGGCCACGCGGTCGGCGGGGAGGCGATGCGGAAGTGGACCTCGCGGGCGCCGGCGTCGAGAACCATCTCCTTGATCTTGCGCGAGGTCGTGCCGCGCACCACCGAGTCGTCCACCAGGATCACCCGCTTGCCCCGGATCAGCGCGCGGTTGACGTTGAGCTTGAGCCGGACGCCCATGTTGCGGATCTGGTCGGTCGGCTCGATGAAGGTGCGGCCGACATACTGGTTGCGGATGATTCCCATGCCGAAGGGGATGCCCGATTCGCGCGCGTAGCCGATGGCGGCGGGCGTGCCCGAATCGGGGACCGGGCAGACGAGGTCGGCTTCGACCGGCGTCTCGCGGGCGAGCTCGCGGCCGATGGCTTCGCGCGTCTCATAGACGGAGCGGCCGGCGATCAGGCTGTCGGGGCGCGAGAAGTAGACGTGCTCGAAGATGCAGAAGCGCGGCTTGCGGGGGCGGAAGGGGAAGAAGCTCTCAACTCCGGCCTCGGCGGAGATGACGACCATCTCGCCGGGCTCGATCTCGCGCAGAAACTCGGCGCCAACGATGTCGAGGGCGCAGGTCTCGCTCGCCAGCACCCAGCCCGCGCCGAGCTTGCCTAGGACGAGGGGACGGATGCCCAGGGGGTCGCGGACGCCGACGAGCTTGGTCCGCGTCATGGCGACGATGGAGAAGGCGCCCTCGACCTTGCGGAGCGCGTCTTCCATGCGGTCCACCAGGGTCCGGCCCATGGAGCGGGCCATCAGGTGGATGATGCATTCCGTGTCCGAGGAGGACTGGAAGATGGACCCGCGCTCGATCAGCTCGCGACGCAGCGCGACGGCGTTGGTCAGGTTGCCGTTGTGGGCGATGGCCGCGCCGCCGATGGCGAACTCGCCGAAGAAGGGCTGGACGTTGCGGATGACCGCCGGGCCCTTGTCGCCCGAGGTCGAGTAGCGGACATGGCCCACGCCGATGGCGCCGGGGAGCGTGTCGATCACCTCGCGCGAGGTGAAGTTGTCGCGGACGTAGCCCATGCGGCGGGCCTGGTGGAAGCCACCCTCGGGGTTGTAGGTGACGATGCCGCCAGCCTCCTGGCCCCGGTGCTGGAGCGCGTGAAGGCCCAAGGCCACGAAGCTCGCGGCATCCGCCACGCCGATGACGCCGAAGACGCCGCACTCCTCCCTCAGCTTGTCGTCGTCGAAGGGATGGGCGTAGTGGACCTTGTCGGTCATGTGTCCGGCTCCGTGGGGACGGCGGGGGCGCGCGGCGCCCTCTTAGACCCGAAGCGCCGGGGTGTCACGGCCCTCGCGACGTGGCCCGCACGGGGACGTGACCGGGCTCAGCCCGCGTCGGTCGGCGCGGCGGCCTCGGGCGTGGCGTCCGGGGCGCCGCAGGTGCCGACGAGCTGCTCGTATTGCTGCGTGACCCAGCCGAGCGCGGCCTCCGGGTCCTGCTCGGCGATGCGGTCGGTCAGGCGGGCGAAGACGGCGGCGGCGCGGCTGTTCTCGACCTGGGGAATGTCCTGCCCGGCGAGCACCGTCTGGTAGACGAAGAAGGCCACGGCGACGAGGAGGACGCCCCGGAGCACGCCGAAGAGGAAGCCCAGGCCCTGGTCGAGGCCACCCAGCGCCGAGCGCTGCACCACGCCCGAGAAGAGCGGCGTGAAGATCGAGAAGACCACGAGGGCCACGGCGAAGACGGCGGCGAAGGAGGCGATGATGCTGAGTTCGCAGCTATCGCCGATGTAGTCGCCCAGCATGGGGATCTGCTGCACCAGCGGCTGCGCCTGGTCGGCGAAGATGAAGGCCAGGATCGTGGCCCCGATCCATCCGGCGATGGCCAGGACCTCGCGCACGAAGCCCCGGCTGTAGGCCAGGAGCGCCGACACGACGATCACGACCGCGACGATGCCGTCGATGATGGTGAAGCCTTGCATGATCCCTCGTTCTTGTCAGTCCTGGCCCATCTGGTCGGCCACGGCGGTCGCCAGATCGGGCTTTTCGCGCAAGGCGAGGCCCGAGCCGGCCGCGCGCTTGGGCAGGACGGGCAGGATCGCCGTCGAGAAACCAAGTTTTTGCGCCTCCTTCAACCGGTTTTCGGTCTGGGCGACGGAGCGGAGCGCTCCGCTGAGGCTGATTTCCCCGAAGACCACGGTCTGCGGGTCGAGCGGGCGCTGGCTCTGGGCGGAGACGAGGGCCATGGCGACGGCTAGGTCGGCGGCGGGCTCGGTGATCCTCAGGCCGCCGGCGACGTTCAGGTACACGTCGGTGCCGGCGAAGCTCAGGCCGGCGCGGGCGTCGAGGACGGCGAGGATCATGGCGAGGCGTCCGCCGTCCCAGCCGACGACCGACCGGCGGGTCTGGCCCGGGGCGGCGGGGGCGACGAGGGCCTGGATCTCGCAGAGGATCGGGCGCGTCCCCTCGATCCCCGCGAAGACCACCGAACCCGGGACGGGGGTGCCCCGGTCGGCGAGGAAGAGCGCCGAGGGATTCTTGACCTCGATCAGGCCCTTGTTGGTCATCTCGAAGACGCCGATCTCGTCCGCCGGGCCGAATCGGTTCTTGACCGCGCGCAGGATGCGGAACTGGTGGCCTCGGTCGCCCTCGAAGTAGAGGACGGTGTCCACCATGTGCTCGATCACGCGGGGGCCGGCGATGGCGCCCTCCTTGGTGACGTGGCCGACCATGACCACGGCGATGCCGCGCCGCTTGGCGAAGGCGGTGAGCTCGTGCGCGGCGGCGCGGACCTGGGAGACGGAGCCAGGGGCGGATTCGACCGTGTCGAGCCACATCGTCTGGATCGAGTCGATGATCGCGAGCTGGGGCTGCTCGGCCTCCAGGGTCGCGAGGATATCGCGCAGGCTGGTGTGGGCGGCGAGCTTGACGGGGCTCTCGGTCAGGCCGAGCCGCTGGGCGCGCATCTGGACCTGGCCGGCGGATTCCTCGCCCGTCACGTAGACGACCTTGAGGCCGTTGCGGGCGAAGCGTGCTGCCGCTTGCAGGAGGAGGGTGGACTTGCCGATGCCGGGGTCGCCGCCCACGAGGATGGCGGAGGCGGCGACGAGGCCGCCGCCGAGGACGCGGTCGAGCTCGGCCACGCCGGCCTCGGTGCGGGGCGGCGGCGGCTCGGCGGTGGCGAGGTCGGTGAGGGTCAGGGTCGCGCCGCGCTTGGGCGCCTTGCCGGGGCCAGTCGAGAGGGAGACGTCCTCGACGATCGTGTTCCAGGCACCGCAGGCGTCGCAGCGGCCGGACCACTTGGATTGCGAGGCCCCGCAGGCCGTGCAGGTGAAGATCTGTTCGCGTCCCATGTTCCCGATTTGGACCATGGGACGCGATTGCGCAAGGAGTCGGGGATCAGGCCCTGGCTGGCGTCATTCCGCCGCGTGACGCTCGCCCATCGGGACGATGTTGTCGGGGCGCGTGACGCTCGGGCCGTGATGGACGGCCTCGGGTTCCCTCGTGCCTTCGAGGCTGTAGCCGAGGGCGGGCAGGGCGGCCTGGAGCTGCTCGTCGAGCTGCTGGAGCTGGCTCGCCACCATGGCCTCGTCGAGCTCCACCTGGCTGTTCCAGCGCATGATCTCGCGGCAGACCTTGAGCGCCTCGCCGATGCGGGCCTGCTGCTCCTCGGCCTCGGCCTGCCGCTGGGTGAGGAAGTCGCGGGCGCGGGCGACCCGCTGCTCGTTGTAGACTTCGGCCAGGCGATGGGACTGCTGGGACATCTGGGCGGCGAGGGTCAGGATGTCGGCTTCGAGGAGCTTCAGGTCGGGGTGCTGGCGCAGGTAGTCGATCCGCTCGCGCACCTGGTCGAACTCGGACGACAGGGTGAAGACGCCCTTGCGGTCCGCGACATGCGCGGTGTGGTAGGCCTCGGCCACGTCCTGCATCGAAAGCTTGAAATCCCGGTGGCTCTTTTCCAGCGCGAGGACGCGGACCGAGGAGGGAAAGAACCCGGCGATCATTGCAAGAAGGGCAGTGAGGCCGATCTGCGCGATCATGCCCGCATTCGGGGAAACGGCATCGCCGAAGCCGGCCTGGAGCGTGAGCCAAGGCAGGACGCCGAGCGCCGAAAGCGCTGTCGCGACCACCATCGCCAGGGCGGCGAGGCCTAGCACGTAAAGTGAGACGACGTGCAGGATCCGCACGGTTTGCTGCATGGTGGCGCTCAACGTCATCGAGGCCCTCCTCATATCCGATGTGCAAAATTCCGCCCAAGCGCGGTATTGGAAAAGCAATGATTTGACATTCGGGAAAGTTCCCGAGCTTGGACCCATGATAACACTGTTTCGGACTTAAGGCCGATGATTCTCGTGTGGCGGCGGTGAGGTTTACGTTACCTCAACGGCGCGATCGGCCCTTCGGCGCGGCCGTGGATGAACTGCTCCACATAGGGGTCGCCGGAACGGTCGAGGTCGTCCGCCGGGCCGATCCAGCGAAGGAGCCCGTCGTGGAGGAGGCCCACGCGGTCGGCCACCGTGCGGACGGTGGTCATGTCGTGGGTGATGGTGATGGCGGTGGCGCCCAGATGGGTCACGGCTTCGCGGATCAGCTTGTTGATGACGCCGGCCATGATCGGGTCGAGGCCGGCGGTGGGCTCGTCGAAGAAGATCACCTGAGGATCGGCGGCGATGGCGCGGGCGAGGGCGGCGCGCTTCTGCATCCCGCCCGAGAGCTCGGCCGGGTAGAGGTCGGCGGTGCGGGCGGGGAGGCCCACGCGGGCGAGGGTCTCGATGGCGCGGGTCCTGGCCTCGGCGCGGGGCACCCGGTCCTTGAGGTGACGAAAGGCCACGTTCTGCCAGACGGGGAGCGAGTCGAAGAGCGCGCCGCCCTGGAAGAGCATCCCGAAGCGGCTGAGGAAGGCGTCACGGGGGATGTGGGTCACGTCCTGCCCGTCGAGGCGGATCGTGCCGGCGTCGGGCTCGATGAGGCCCAAGACGCACTTGAGCAGCACCGACTTGCCAGTGCCGGAGCCACCGATGACCACGAGGCTTTCCCCGGTGGCGACATCGAGGTCGATGCCGGCGAGGACCCGGTTCGCGCCGAAGGACTTGGCCAGGCCACGCAGCTCGATCATCGGGAGAAGAAGGCCTCGGTCAGGGCCATGTTGGCAGCGAGGATGGCGACAGCGGCGGCGACGACGGCGGACTTGGTCGCCCGGCCCACGCCCATCGCGCCCCGGCCGGAGTTGAGGCCGAACCAGCAGCCCATCAGCGCCGAGAGGACGCCGAAGGCGGCGCCCTTGGTGAGGGAGGACACGATGTCCAACGGCTCTAGGAAGTTGATGGTGTTGCGGAGGTAAGGCGTCGAGACGAAGCCCAGCGTCTGCGTCGAGACGAACCAGCCCCCAAGGATGCCGATCACGTCACCGACCGCGACGAGCAGAGGCACCGAGACCGTCGCCGCGAGGAGGCGGGGCAGGACGAGATACTTCATCGGGTCGGTCGAGAGCGTCACCAGCGCGTCGATCTGCTCGGTCACCTTCATGGTCGCGATCTCGGCCGCGATGGAGGAGGTGACGCGGGCGGCGATCATCAGGCCGACGAGGACCGGGCCGAGCTCCCTCACCATGCCGATGGCGACGATCTGGGGGACGACCTCTTCCGCTCCGAAGCGGTTGCCGCCGGCGTAGATCTGGAGCGCGAGGGCGCCGCCGGTGAAGATGGCGGTCAGGCCGACGACGGGGAGTGAGAGCCAGCCGATCTGGAGGAGCGAGAGGGCGATCTCGCGCCCGTGGAAGGGCGGACGGAGGGCGTGGCTTAGCGCGTGGACGGTGAAGGCGGCGAAGCGGCCGAGCGCGGCGAGGAGCCCGAGGATCCGAGCGCCGAGGCGCGCGAGCGCCGAGACGGCAATCATTCGACGTGGCTGCGGGCGTAACGCGGTCCGAGCGAGGTCAGGACCTCGTAGCCGATGGTGCCGGCGGCCTGGGCAAGCTGGTCCACCGTCTGCTGCGGCCCGAGGAGGGTGAGGGCCTGCGGGTCCTCGGCAAGGTCGGTCACGTCGGCGATGATGAGGTCCATCGAGACGCGGCCCACGGCGGGGATGGGGGTGTCACCGTGCCAGAGGGTCAGCTTGTGGCTGGCGCTGCGGAGGATGCCGTCGGCGTAGCCGGCCGAGACGGTGGCGAGGCGCGAGGGGCGAGTGGCCTGCCAGGTGTTGCCGTAGCCGGCGACCTCGCCGGGCTGGAGGTCGCGGAACTGGATCACGGGGAGGTCGAGCCGCACAACGGGGCGGGCGTGCTCGAAGGGGAGGCCGCCGAAGAGGCCGACGCCGGGGCGCACGAGGTCGAAGTGGTAGTCCGGCCCGAGGAGGATGCCACCCGTCGCGGCCAGCGACCGGGGCACGTTCAGCCCGTCCGTCATCTGCCGGAAGAGGTCGAGCTGGTAGGCGTTCATCGGGTGGTCGGCCTCGTCAGCGCAGGCGAGATGGCTCATCAGCAGGACGGGGGCTTGGGCCAGCGCGATCTCGGCGACGGCGGCCCATTCGGACCACTCCATCCCGAGGCGGTTCATGCCGGTGTCGAGTTGGATGCCGAAGGGCTGGCCCGGCAGCGACTCGAGGTGCCGCATGAGTTGGTCCACCGAGTTCAGCATGGGCGTCAGGCTGGCCTCGCCGATGGCGCGGGCGTCGCCGTCCATGTGGCCGGAGAGGACGTTGATCTGGGGACCGGGACCGAGGGCGCGGCGGAGGGCCTGACCCTCCTCGGCGTAGGCAACGAAGAACGTGCGGGCGCCGGCGTTGGCGAGGGCGCGCGCGACCGGGGCGATGCCCAGGCCGTAGGCGTCGGCCTTGACGACCGGGGCGGAGTCGACGCGGGCGAGCGCGGAGAGCGCCTGCCAGTTGGCGACGATGGCGGAAAGGTCGATGGAGAGACGTCCGGTGGCCATGCGGGGCGTCATGGCAGGAGCGAAGCGGCGCGGCAAGAGGGGTGAGGCGCGCCCGGACGACCGTCCAGTGGACGGTTTTCAGCGCCGCACCCCCTTCCGCGAGGACGGGCAGTGCCGGGAGCCGCTTGGCGCTCAGTCCTTCACGTCCTCCGCGTCGGTGACGCCGTCCGAATCCTCGTGCCCTTCGCCGGCGTTCAGCGACACCGCGTCGCGCGCGAAGTGGGCCGCCGAGGCGCCCGTGCCGATGTCGGGGAGTCCCTTCATCGCCGTCTCGGACGGTACGTCGGCGTTGACGACGTTGCGGCCCTTGGTGCGCGGGGGCGTGGTCGGGCGGTCGGTCACGGGCGCGGCTCCTGATGGGGGGTGCCGGGCACAACCATCGAGCGGCGCCGTCGTTCCGTCACGAGGATAGGGCCGTCGGAGCCGCGTCCGGCCTAGCGGTCGTCCCCTTGCCAAGCCTTTGCGAGGTTGCCGAACCGGGTGAACCTGCCCTCGAAGCTGAGCTCCACGGTGCCGATGGGGCCGTGGCGCTGCTTGCCGATGATGACCTCGGCCTTGCCGTGGAGGCGCTCCATCTCCTCCTGCCACTTGGCCATCTTGTCGAGCTCGTGCTCGCCGGGCTTCTCGCGCTCCTTGTAGTACTCCTCGCGGAACACGAACATCACGACGTCGGCGTCCTGCTCGATCGAGCCCGATTCGCGAAGGTCGGAGAGCTGGGGGCGCTTGTCCTCCCGGTTCTCGACTTGGCGGGAGAGCTGGGAGAGCGCGATGACGGGGATGTCGAGCTCCTTGGCGATGGCCTTGAGGCCTTGCGTGATCTCGGAGACCTCGTTGACGCGGCTGTCCTTGGCGGTCGCGGGGCGGACGAGCTGGAGGTAGTCCACCATCAGCACGTCGAGGCCGTGGGTCCGCTTGAGGCGGCGGGCGCGGGCGGCGAGCTGGTTGATCGGGATGGCGGCCGTGTCGTCGATGAAGAGGGGGCAGGCCTCGAGATCCTTGGCGGCCTCCACGAAGCGGCGGAACTCGCCCTCGGTCATGTCGCCGCGGCGGATCTGTTCGCTCGGCACTTCCGAGGCTTCGGAAAGGACGCGGGCGGCGAGCTGCTCGGCGCTCATCTCCAGGGAGAAGAAGCCGACGACGCCGCCGTTCACGGTTCCTTCGGTGCCGTCGGGCTTGCGGCCGCGACGGTAGGCCTTGGCGATGTTGAAGGCGATGTTCGTGGCGAGCGAGGTTTTCCCCATGGAGGGGCGGCCGGCGAGGATCAGGAGGTCGGAGGGGTGCAACCCGCCGAGCTTCTTGTCCATGTCGATCAGGCCCGTCGAGATGCCGGAAAGCTGGCCGTCCCGCTGGTAGGCGGCATTGGCGCTCTGCACGGCGTCGGTGACGGCGCGGAGGAAGGACTGGAAGCCGCTCTCGGACTTGCCCTGCTCGGCCATCTTGTAGAGCGCCGATTCGGCCTCGATGATCTGCTCGGAGGGCGGGCTGTCCACGTCCACCTGCGCGGCCTTGTCGGAGATGTTGCGGCCGAGCTGGATCAATTCGCGCCGGATGGCGAGGTCGTGGATGAGCTGGGCGTAGTCCTTGGCCGCGAAGGCGGAGATCGCGGCGCCGGCGAGCTTCACGAGATAAGCGGGGCCGCCGAGCTCCTGCAGCCCCTCGTCGCCTTCGAGGAAGGCCTTGAGGGTCACGGGCGAGGCCAGCGCGTTCTTGAGGATGCGCGAGCGGGCGACCTCGTAGATGCGGGCGTGGACCTGGTCGTAGAAATGCTCGGGCCCGATGACGGCGGAGACGCGGTCGAAGATGTCGTTGTTCGTCAGGATGGCGCCGAGGATCTGCTGCTCCGCCTCGATGCTGTGGGGCATCGCCTCCTGGACGGGAGGCTCGGTGGGCAGAGGACGCGGCCGGAAGGGCGCGACTTCGGTCATGGGACTCGGGCCTCGTGTTCGCTTTCTGTTTTTCTAGAACCTACGCGGGCCGCGTCACGGGCACAAACGATGAATCCTGGGGATGGGGCTGTGGACAAGTCGGAGGGGTCTGTTGACAACAGGCGACACCGAGCCCGACGGCTTCGCTCGCCTAGCACCGATCAGTCGTCCAGGCCGATCCTGACCGCTGGACCGCTCGGGAAGCCAAGGGGAGCGGAGTCGACCGGACACCCGCTGGCGTAAGTTTAAGCCACGCGCCGTCGCCGGCTCGAGCTGCGCTTCGGGAGCGTCTGCCGACCGAGTCCGTTGGGCTGGACAGTTGGCGCCGGTCATGGAACCTGTCGCCGTCGCACGCCGGAGCCGGCCGGGGCGCAAGGCGCGGGAACAGCGCCGATTGGGAGCAGCAATGGGACTTATGCGGGACTACGTGCTCGAGCTCGGCGCCAGGGTTCTCTGGCCGAGGACGAGGACCGTTCTGACCGAGAAGTACCTCTCCGATCTCGATGCGGGTGACCTTTCGCTCCAGCCCGGCGCCAGCGACCGGGCGATCCTGCTCGATGACGGGACCTTCACGGGCAAGGACCCCTTCTGCAGGACCGAGCGCTCCCCCTATGTCGTCCAGCTCGCGGACTGCACGCTCTATCCGGCGCACACGATCCGCCTCGCGAGCAGGGGGCCTGAGGCGTCGCGAGGCGGATCGCCGGGCCGAAAGGCGGCGGATCGCTTCGTCCGAAAGCCCGGCAACCTGATCGTCACGCGCGACGGCGGGATCACCTGCGGGTCCCTCTCGCGCGATGGGACGCTGCCGCCCATCGTCCGGCCTGCTCCGGGGGCTGGGGCCTGGGAGGCGGACCTGCCCAAGGCGGTGGACCAGATCGACGAGCCGGTCGTGTTCATCGACCTCATCTGCGGCCAGTTCGGCCATGCCCTCGTGGATACGCCGTCCCGGCTGTGGTACCGGCTGGAGCCATCCCTCGAGCTGCTCCGCGGACTGCCGGTGGTCGGGTTCGGAACCCACGGGATCGGTCTCCACCTGGGGCGGCGGAAGCCGTCGGGTTGGCCGAGCTATCTGCGGCTCGTCCTCGCCGCCTTGGGAGTCGAGCCGGAGAAGGTCAGGGTCGTGACGGCGCCCACAAGGTGCCGGTCGGTATTCATTCCCAAGCGGCTCTCCCCCTACTGGGGGAAGTATGGCTATTCCCATCGCTATCTCGACGCCATGCAGGCGGCCGGGGATGCCCTTGCCAGGAGCAGCGAGGCGCGAACGACGCCGCGGCGCGTCTATCTCAGCCGGTCCAAGCTGGACAGGGCCTCCCGCAGGCTGATGGACGGCCAGGAGCTGCAGATCGAGGAAATCTTCCGCCAGCACGGCTTCGAGATCGTCCACCCCCAGATGCTGAGCCTGCCGGAGCAGATCCGGACGGTCCGCGACGCAGACCACGTCGCCGGGTGCGTGGGGTCGCAGATGCATCTGCTGGCGTTCGCCCGCTGCGAGGGCAAGCGCGTGCTGCGGATCGCCCCGAGCTTCTTCGACACGCCGATCGACCGGATCATGGTGGAGAGTGGCGGGGGGGAATACTCCGAGTTCGTGGTGGAGAGGGATGCGAAGGCCGGAACCAAGCCCAGCGAGACGCCATGGCGACTGACGGAGGAGGACCTGACGCGGCTGCGGCGCCAGGTGGGAGGCTGGGTGGACGGAGCGACGGGTCCGGCCATGGGGCCCGACTGAGGCGCCCTGGGGAAGGTCAGGCGGGGACCCAGCCCTCCGGGTCGCGGAGGTAGGCCTCGACGGCCGACAGCGTCTCGACGTCGAAGGCGGACCGGCGGCGGGCCTCGGCGAGGACGTCCCACCAGGTGCAGAGGGAATGGAGCGTCACGCCTTCGGCCGCAAGGCGCGAGTGCATCTCGGGGAAGATGCCGTAGGCAAAGATGACGGCGGTGTGCGCGCAGGTGGCTCCGGTGTCGCGGATCGCCTGGACGAAGGAGAGCTTGCTGCCGCCGTCGGTGGCGAGGTCCTCGACGAGGAGGACGCGGCTCCCCTCGGTCATGACGCCCTCGATCCGCGCATTGCGGCCGTAGCCCTTGGGCTTCTTGCGGACATAGGTCATGGGGAGCGCGAGGCGGTCCGCGACGAGGGCGGCGAAGGGGATGCCCGCCGTCTCGCCCCCGGCGATGTTGTCGAAGGCCTCGAGCCCGGCTTCGCGCATCACCGTCACGCAGAGGAAGTCCATCAGCGCCGCGCGGATGCGGGGGAAGGAGATCAGGCGGCGGCAGTCGATGTAGGTCGGCGCCTTGCGGCCCGAGGCATGCGTGAAGGGCTCGCGCGAGTTGAAGTGGACGGCCTGCACCTCCAGGAGCATCGAGGCGGAGAGACGGGCGATCTCCTCCTTGGCGGGGAAGCTGGTCGGGATCATGGCGGCTCCTTCGACGGGTTGCCGGGACATAACGGGGCGAGGGCGCGCGCGGAAGGCCCTGGCGGCTCGATAGGGTGCCGGGACGTCGCGGCCGAGCGACGGGGGCACCGGATCCGGCAGCCCGCCGCCTCGGGACGGGCAAGGCCGCCTGGTGCGCCGCTCTAGGCCGTGTCGGATGGGCGCTCGGCGGAAGGTGACGCCCCACCGGCGGACTGTCCGGCTTCCACATGCCAGTGGAGCGGGAAGCCGGGGTCGAAGACCGTCACGGTTCCCTCGCCGGTGTCGATGCTCGCGGGCGGAGCCCAGGGGTCGCCCTTGGCGAGGGTGATCCGCTCCTCGTTCGCGGGAAGGCCGTAGAAGGCGGGGCCATTGAGCGAGGCGAAGGATTCAAGGCGGTCGAGTGCCTCGGCGGCCTCGAAGACCTCGGCCAGGATGGGGAGGGTCACGGGGGCGGTGAAGCAGCCGGCGCAGCCGCAGGGCTGGAGCTTGGCCGTGTCGAGGTGGGGTGCCGAGTCGGTGCCGAGGAAGAACCGCTCATCGCCGGAGATGGCGGCTTGGACGAGGGCGATGCGGTGCGTCTCGCGCTTGGCGACGGGCAGGCAGTAGTAGTGCGGCCGGATGCCGCCAGCGAGGATCGCGTTGCGGTTGATGACGAGGTGGTGGGCGGTGATCGTGGCGCCGACGCCGCGAGGGTGGTCGCGCACGAAGTCCACGCCGTGCTGGGTGGTCACGTGCTCCAGCACGATGCGAAGGTCGGGGATGCGGCGGCGGAGCGGCTTGAGGACGCGGTCGATGAAGACGGCCTCGCGGTCGAAGATGTCGACCTCCGGGTCGGTGACCTCGCCATGGATGCAGAGCGGCATCCCGATCTCGGCCATGCGTTCGAGGACGGGGCGGACCCTCTCCAGATCGCGGACGCCGGACTGGGAGTTGGTGGTGGCGCCGGCCGGGTAGAGCTTTACGGCCAGGGCGGTGCCGTCGAGGAAGGCATGGGCCACGTCGTCGGGGTCGGTCGACTCGGTGAGGTAGAGCGTCATCAGCGGCTGGAAGCGCCCCCCGTCCGGCAGGGCCGCGAGGATGCGGTCACGGTAGGCGGCCGCCTGCGCCCCGGTGACGACGGGGGGCACGAGGTTGGGCATGACGATGGCGCGGGCGAAGTCGCGCGCGGTGTGCGGCAGGACGGCCTGCAGCATGGCGCCGTCGCGCAGGTGCAGGTGCCAGTCGTCGGGACGGCGCAGGATGAGGCGGGTCGTGGCGCGGTAGGGCATGGGCCCGGTGCTAGCGCGTTCGGAGCCCCGGGACCAGTGGGCGTGCGGGCGCGAGGGTCATCCGGCCGCGCGACGCGCCGGGGCGCCGCCCAGTTCCGCAAGCTTGCGGGCGTAGAGGGGGCGATCGACGGTCCCGAGGCCGAAGCGGCAGAGACGGAGCGCAAGGTCGTCGCGTCCCATGGTTTCGAGCCGCTTCAGGAGGTTCCTGAGGTAGGGCCCGTGGCGCCGCCTCCCGCGCCAGAGCCGGGCGAAGCCGCGGGCGTCGAGGCTGCCGTCCATCGCGAGGTCGAGCAGGCGGGGCGTGGCGTGGATGCCCTCCAGCATCGCGTCGACGCGCATGCCGGTCATGCGGCATCGCAGGAGCGTGACGTTCGGGCGATGGAAGAGGGCGGCGTGCATGGCGTCCGGGACGTGGAGGGGATCGTGCACGACCCAGACCTGCCGCGCCGCGTCGATCATGCCGGGAGCGAAGCCGTAGCGCGAGCTCCAGTCCAGTCGGCGCTGGCCGAGATGGCGGCGATCCCAGCCCGCGATGGCGGGGTCGAGCGTGGCATAGGGGCGCATGGCCATGACGCGCGCGCCGGGCGCGGCGACCGAGTAGGCAGCGGCGGCATAGCCCCCGGGCCCGGCGCCGGTGAAGAGGACGGCGCGGAAATCCTCGAAGAAGCCGTCGTCGGTGAGGCGGTCGAAGTGGCGCCAGACGGCGGGGTCGCGGTACCAGGTCTCCCCCCGGGACAGGACGGTGAGCACGGACCAGTTGTTGCGCGTCACCTGGTCCAGCGCGCGGGGCAAGCCGTTCGGGGCCCGGCGCGAGCCGGAGACGGTGTCGAAGCTGACCAGCAGGGATGGGCCGGATTCCACGAAGAGGGAAAGGTGGCGCTCTCCCAGACGCTCGAAGAAGCCGTGGTCGTCGCCCAGGGCGTCGAGGCGCGCGACCCATTCGCCCTCGGGCAGGTAGCCGAGGTCGAGGTCGAGGTCGGGCGTGCTGGTCGGCATGAAGGGACCTTGGCGATTCTGGGCTACCGTACATTCGCACGGCTTTGCGGCCAAAACAGCCGGATCGTTAGACAACCGTTTGTTTTCTTGGCGCTTTATTAGCGCCGAAGTGATATCATTGGAAGGCTTGCAGGCCGGTTTGTGCACGCCCGAGGATCAATGCGTGAACATCATGGGTCCCCTCGTAGGTGTTGACCGTCTCGAGGTTGATCATGTGCCGCATGACGGGGAAGGCATCGGAGATGCCGTTGCCGCCCAGCATGTCGCGGGAGGCGCGGGCTACGTCGAGCGCCTTGCCGCAGTTGTTGCGCTTCATCAGCGAGATGGCCTCGGGCGAGGCGGTGCCGGCTTCCATCATGCGCCCCAAGGCGAGCGCACCTTGAAGGCCGAGGGCGATCTCGGTCTGCATGTCGGCCAGCTTCCTCTGGAAGAGCTGGTTGGCGGCGAGCGGCTTGCCGAACTGCTTGCGGTCGAGACCGTACTGGCGGGCGGTGTGCCAGCAGGCCTCGGCCGCGCCCATCACGCCCCAGGAAATGCCGAAGCGCGCGCGGTTGAGGCAGCCGAAGGGGCCCTTGAGGCCTTCCACGCCGGGGAGGAGCGCGTCCTCCGGAACCTCCACGTCCTCCATGACGATCTGGCCCGTGACGGAGGCGCGCAGCGAGAGCTTGCCGCCGATCTTGGGCGCGGAAAGGCCGTTTGCGCCCTTGTCGAGGACGAAGCCCCTGATCTTGCCGCCGTGCGCCTCGGACTTGGCCCAGACGACGAAGACGTCGGCGAGGGGAGCGTTGCTGATCCAGGTCTTGGTGCCGTTGAGGAGGTAGCCGCCGGCGGTCCTCCGTGCGGTGGTGCGCATCCCGCCGGGGTCGGAGCCGGCGTCGGGCTCGGTCAGGCCGAAGCAGCCGATGAGCTCGCCCGAGGCGAGGCCGGGGAGGTAGCGGGCGCGGTGGGCGTCCGAGCCGTAGGCGTGGATCGGATACATCACCAGCGACGACTGCACCGACATCATGGAACGGTAGCCAGAGTCCACCCGCTCCACCTCGCGGGCGACAAGGCCGTAGGAGACATATCCCGCGCCGAGGCCGCCGTGCTCCTCGGGGATGGTGACGCCGAGGAGGCCGGCCTCGCCCATCTCGCGGAAGATCGAGGGGTCGGCGGTCTCCTCGTGGTAGGCCTCGCGGACGCGGGGGGCAAGACGCGATTCGGCGAACTGCCGCGCGGCGTCCCGGAGCATCCGCTCGTCCTCGGTGAGCTGGTCCTCGAGGCGGAGCGGGTCGGCCCAGTCGAAGGCGGAGAGGCCGGGGCCGTGGCCGGTTGAATCGGCGGTGATCCGGGTGGCCTCGTTCATGGTCGTCCTCCTTCGTGCGGCGCAGCAAGCGTAGGGCCTCGCGACGGTCGCCGCAATGGCGCGGGAGCGCCGCAAAATGGTCGGGTTTTCCTGACCAACATCACGAAATCGTTGACAGAAGGGGGGGTCGTGGAAAATGGATCGAGTGACCGACGACGGGAAGGAACGTCACGGCATTTCAAGGAGGCATTGACATGATGAAGCAATTTCTCGCTGCGGCCGCGATTGTCACGGGGATGGCCGCCCCCGCGCTCGCCTGCCCCGACTGGCAGGCCAACCCGTCCTTCGGGCAGATCGATCTCTACGCCGGCTTCATGCCCGACCCTTACGTGCGCAACATCACGGCGGGCGGGCGCTACGACCTGGCCGGCTGCTTCGGCAGCAACGGCTGGGGTGGCTCGGTCGCCTCGAAGCCGGACTTCGACCTCTACTGGTCGGGTTCCTCGGCGCAGATGACCATCGCCGTGAACTCGGGCTCCGACGTGGTGCTGTTGATCAACGCCCCGGACGGGCAGTGGTACTTCAGCGACGATCCGGCGGCGATCACCTTCTCGAACCCGCAGCAGGGCCTCTACGACATCTGGATCGGTGCCTACGGTGGCGGACGCGGCCTTCCGGGCCAGCTCGTCATCACGGAGCGCTGAGCCGGGCCCCTGGTGGGGCCGACCTTTGGGGGCGCGGGTCTATGGGCCCGCGCCTTTGCTTTTCGGGCTCCGCGCCTTCTGGTTATGGGCTTTGGTCCGGTTGTTATTGCCTAGCGCCGCCCTGGAAACCATGTCCCGGGCCATGCGTTGAAGCGGACCTGCGCCTGGCCCCGGTCGGGTGGCGTCCGCACCGGAGGAACGAATCCATGATCCCACGATCCATTCGCGCCAGCACGGCGCTCGTTGCGACGCTCTCGCTGTTCCTGCCCGAGTTGACCCAAGTCTCGGCGGCTTGGGCGCAGGGGGCGCCGCAGCAGGGCGACAGGATGCGGCTCTGCCTGGGAGAGGGCTCCATCGACCAGCGCCAGCCGCCCTGCCCACGGGGCGAGCCGCGGCGTGGCACAGTGCATGTGTTCCGGGACGGTCAATGGGTCCCCCGCCCGCGCGGCCAGCAGAACCGCGCGGAGGCCGAGGCCGAGGGCGAGGACGTCGCGCCGGACGAGTCGCAGGCCGAGGACCAGCAGGCGGCGGAAGCCGAGGCCCGGGCGCAAGCGGAGGCCGATGCCCAAGCCGAGGCGGATCGGCAGGCTCGCCGCGACGCCCGGCAGCGCGCGCAGGCGGAGGAGGAGGCCCAGGCGCGTGCCGAGGAGGAGGCCCGAGCGCAGGCCGAAGCCGATGCCCAGGTCGAGGCCGACCGGCAGGCTCGCCGCGATGCCCGGCAACGTGCCCGGGCCCAGGCCGATGCGGAAGCGCAGGCGCAGGCCGATGCGGAAGCGGAGGCGCAAGCACAGGCCGACCGCGAGGCCCGGCAACGTGCCCGCGCCGAAGCCCAGGCGGCGGAAGAAGCCCAAGCCGAGGCCGAGCGCCAGGCTCGCCGCGAGGCGCGCGCCCGGCAGGAGGCCGAAGCGCAGGCCCAGGCGGATGAGGAGGCGCGCGCCCAGGCCGAGGCTGAGGCCGAAGCGGCTCGACAGGCGCTTCGGGAAGAACGGCAGCGCCTTCGGGCGCAGGCCCGGGAGGCCGAGAACGAGAGCCAGGCCGCGCGTCGCGAGGCCCGCGCCCGGGCGCGGGCCCAGGCCGACGCCGAGGCCGCCGCCGCGCTGCAGGA
>NZ_KK088594.1 GCF_000600335.2 Rubellimicrobium mesophilum DSM 19309
AGCTCATGGTCGCGGTCGATCATCGCTTTGCGCTCGGCAACAGACCCGCTTTGCCGAGCGCGCCGGCCAAAAAATCGTTCTCGAGCGTCAGCTCCCCGATCTTGGCATGCAGCGTCTTCACATCCACAGCCGGAGCCGGCTCGGCCTTCGCGTCAGCGCCAAACACGCCAGACGCCCCCTCAAGGAGCTGAAAGCGCCACTGCGTGATCTGGTTGGGGTGAACATCGAACTGCTGGGCCAACTCGGCCAGCGTCCTCTCGCCCTTGATGGCCGCCAGGGCCACCTTGGCCTTGAAGGCCGGGCTGTGGTTGCGGCGCGGTCGTCTGGTCATCGTGATCTCCTCGCTCCTCGGCATCATGCCGATATCGCGCGGATGATCCACTCAACGCCCGTGTTCAGATTTCCCGAGCCAGCTCACCTTCATGTGGACCATGTCGGCTGGAACACCATGCTCGAGAACGGCCGCTGGGTGCCGACCTTCCCAAAAGCCCGCTACCTCATCGGCCGGAGCGAGTACGAGTTCATGACCGCCCTAGACGACGCCGAGCAGCAGACGATGCTCGGCGACAGCATCCGACCGATCGTTGAGGCGGGTCTCGTCGAGCTGGTGGAGATGAATCACGTGCTCTCGCCGGAGATCGGCCTTGTGCCGTCCGTCGGTCACACCCCGGGCCACGTCAGCGTCATGATCGAGTCAGAGGGCCAGCGGGCGGTGATCACCGGCAATATCGCCCACCACCCCTGCCAGATCGCACTTTCAGACTTGGTGCTCGGCGACCACGACCCCGAGGCTGCCCAGCTCACCCGCTCGCGCCTCTTCGCCGAATGGGCGGATCAGCCGATCCTCGTCATCGGCACCCGCTTTGCCGCCCCCACGGCCGGCGACGTCGTCCGCGACAGCGCGACGCTCCGGTTCGAGGTAAGAGCCCCCAGCTGGCGTAGGGGCGAATAGTAGGGCGGCTCCTGAGCCGCGACGTCACGAGTGCGAGGAAGCGGAGAGGGCTCAGCGTCCCCCGTCAAAGGCCGGCACAACGTTAGTTGGTCGAAGCACGCTCCAGGCCATCCAGCCGCCTCCCAAGACCGCGAGGAGAGCCCCGACCGGCACGGTGGGCGGAGTACTCTGGACGCCAGTCGCGACTGCGTAGGCTAGGCCCAAGACATACATGCAGACCTGGGCCGCCACCCAGAGCCCGCCGCTCCATCTTGGCAGCACCCCCGAACGCCAGACCGCGACACCCAGGAGCACATGCCCGAGGAACGGGAGCCCGATGCCCGCCAGGAACAGGGCACCAAAGAGCCGGTCGGCGAAGCTCGATGGCAGGTCTGAGAGTCCCTTGACGCCAGCGAGATAAGCCCGTCCCTCCCATGGCGCTGTGAAAGCGGAGACCCCCGTCAGCAGCAGGAAGATGCCCGTGCCGAAGACCGTAAGAGCCATGGCCACGAGGCCCAGCCGCCCCGAGCGGCTGGTGCTGAGCCAGACGCCTAAGGCAAAGACTCCGAAGATCGCCAGGAGGAGCCCCAGGCCGGTGCCGAACACATGGCCTAGGACATACTGGTCCGTGGTCACGAAGCGCGCCCACTCCTCGTAGTGCGTGTCCGGGTCGGGCTGGGGGTCCAGGCTCGACCACAAGGTCAGAGCCCCGTAGAGCGGCAGCCCAAGGAGGCCGGTGCCGATCCAGCGCGTGGTGTTCGGAGCTGGCATCTAGTGTCCCCCGTGATGGGCATGTACGAGGGCGTGCCCGCGCCCGCGCAAAATGAGCCAGCGGTTCAGCGGGAAGGTGGCCGCGCCTGCGATCAGGAGGCTCGCCAGAAGGCTGCCCCAGAACAGGGCGGTGCCCAGGCCCGCGTGCATGGCGCCGGGGATCAGGAGCATAATGGCGTTGTCCACCACCTCCATGAGCGCGATGGAGGCGGTGTCGGACACGAGCGCTAGGCTCACGGCCGTCCCAAAGGCCAGCCCGGACCGTAGGAGCGGCAGCATCGTGAGGCCATAGCCGAACAGGAAGGCGAGGATGACCGAGAGCACGATGGTCGCGCCGTTGCTCCAGCCTAGCGCCGTGCCGAGCACCATGCCCAGCACCTCGCCGATGGCGCAGCCCGTAAGGCAGTGGACGGTGGCACTGAAGGCCACGCGGCTGAGAGACGGAGAGACCTCGGACGCTGCCGCAAGGTGAGGGTGAGCCGAATGATCGGCATGGTGGTCGAGGTGGCTCATGGGATCCTCCCAAGTTCAACGACTCGGAGGCTGGACCTTCCCATGATGGGAGGGTCAAGAGGTTTCCCACGCCGTCATTCGACGCTACGCGAAGTGAGGACCTCTATGCCCCACGATCATGCATATCACGACCGCGCTTGTGCTCCGGCAGCCCTCTCCCATGAGTACGTTATCCTGGGCCACGACCACAACGCGAACGCCCGCCGAACGCTCGCCGTCTTCGGGCTACCCTCGCTCCTGATGGTGGGCAAGATCGTCGCAGGTTACCGGACCGGCTCGATGGCGCTCTTGGCCGACGGCTTCCAAATGGCCTCGCATGCAGGTGCCCTGGGCTTGGTGGTGGCCTATGCCTTCGCCAAGCGCCACACCCGCAACCCTCGCTTCATCTTTGGCATCGAATCAGCCCGCCGCCTGCGACGCTCTCGGCCGGTGTCGTCGGCTGGCAGCTTCGTTTGGCCGATGGCGTTCACCAGGCGCTCTACGTCCTGTTGCTGACGGTCCCGCACCAGCTGCCGTACGCGGGTGAGCACGGCCGCGTCATCCGACACCTTTGTCGCATGACCCGCGTCGATGACGTCGCCGAGGAAGGCGATGGGCGCCTCACCTCCTAGTGCGGCCAGAGTCGCCTCGGGGCGTTGGATATCGACTTGGATGTCCGGCAGGCGGCGTCGGCTCGAGGATGGTCTGGACAGCGGGGAGCCCTGTTGCCAGATCTGGTCACCAGCTCGGGTACCGGTCCTTGAGGGCGCCGGGCGCCTTGCCGTCGCAAGCGTCAGGATGGCGGAGGCAGGCGTCCATGTCACGGGCCAGGCGGTCGATCACGTCGGCGCACTCGATCTCGCGCCGCCACGGGTGCGCCATGACCTCCTGGGCGTAGATGAGGCCCAGAAGGTTCCCTGCAATCGCACCGGTGCTGTCGCTGTCACCCCCGTGCGTGACGGCGATCCGAAAACCCTCCTCGAAGGAGGTGCTCGCCAGCACAGCATAAAGAGCAATGGCCAGCGCCTCCTCCGCAGTCCAGCCGCCACCCAGGCTCTCGACCGTCTCTGGTCGACCGTCGCGGGGGGCGGTGAGCGCGGACCGGATTGCCTCCCTCGTCTCAGAGCCGAAGCGCCCCGCGACGTTGTGTGCAGTCGCCTCGACCGGGGTGCCACGCAGGACCTCCGCCAGGATGATGGCCCAAGCCGCCGCGGCCTCCTGACCGGTTCGGTGCCCGTGCGTGAGCGCCGAGGTCTCCATCCCAAGCACCTCAATCTGGAGTGGTTCCGCGCCCATGAAGGCCACAGGGGCCACCCGCATGATCGTGCCGCAGCCCTTGGAGCCGTTGTGAGCGACGTCACCGAACTTCTCGGCCGCGCCCAGCGCGGACATGCAGGTCATGCCCGGCGCGCGGCGCTGGTGCAGGCGGGGGTCTGCGACGAGCCCGGCATCATCCACTTCCTGCGCGGGGCGACCACCTTGTGTGACGTACCAGCGCAGCAGCGCGTGGTGAACGACCGAGACCGCGGGACCAATGCCCTTGCCCTTGCCCTTGCATGGCGTCACGGCTCCACCGGCCTGGGCTTTGGCGAGACCATCGAGCGGCAGGAGACTGGGCCCCGCCTGGTCGCGGCCGACCTCTGGGCCCCGGACCTCGAGGGGAAGCTCGCGGCCATCCGCGACGGCTGGATGCCCCGCCGCCTGGCCGTCCTGGGCCTCGACCCCGAGGCCTCGCCGCTCCGGGACGTGCTCACCGGGCGCCTGGACCTCCTCGAGCGCTTCCGGCTGGATTGTCTCCGCTTCACGACGGCCGTGGCGCTGCGGGAGGACGCCGACCTCGGGACGGCTGGCGCGGTCCTCTTCGAAGGCGCCCAGGGCCTGCAGCTCGACATGGACTACGGGGTGATGCCCCACTGCACGCGTTCCAACACGGGCCTCAAGAACATGCTCGCCATCGCCGCCGAGGCCGGGTTCACGGTGATCGACGCCCTCTACGTGACCCGCGCCTACGCCACGCGCCACGGCGCGGGCCCCCTGCCCCACGAGACGCCCGATGCGACGGGCGCAGGCCGGATCGGCTGGGCGGAGATCGTCGACCTCACCAACGCCGCCAACCCCTGGCAGGGGGTGATCCGGCAGGCGCCGCTCGATCTGGATCTCCTCCACGCCACGATCGCGCGCGACCTGGCGCTTGCCGAAGCCACGGGCGTCCGCGTCAGCCCGGGGCTGGGCGTCACCTGCCTTGACCAGATCCGCAGCCACGCTGAAGTCGTGCAAGGGGGCGCAGTAGAGCACTTGGCGCCCGAGGTGCTGCCCCTGCGGCTCTCGGCGGCCACAGGCCTGCCCCTGGGTCTTCTCTCCTACGGGCCCACACGAGTCACGATCGAGGTTCCAGCCCGGCGGGCTACGACCATCTGCATCGACAAAGCGCTCCCGCTGCCAGTTGGCGGCCGTCGCTCTGCCCCAGCGGATCCGTGTCGGCACCGGCAAGATATGGTACACTGTTGGCCTGAGCCTGGCGTCCCCGCCTGAGTTTCGGCGTGAGGACGCCAGAAGCACGGGAGGACATCATGAGGACACGAACGCGCATCGGCCTCATCGCTCTGGCCGTTTCGACAGCTTCGCTGCTCGGCGGCGGCATGGCCATGGCTCATGACGAGGACCTTCAGGCCCATGTAGACGACTTCGAACAGCGCTTTGAGGCGGCCGTCGCCGCTGGGGACTGGGCCACGCTCGGCTCCATGTTCGCCGAGGACGCGACCTACCTGCCCGAGACCGGTGGCGTGGTGGAGGGCCGGGAGGCGATCCAGGCTGCCTACGGGGAGAGCGGGGCCACGGGGCTCGACATCCGCTCCTCCCAGACGAAGATGATCGGGGAGGGCCTGGGCCTCGACCTCGGCACCTACACGGTGACCGTCGCGGGCGAGGCCGGCGACATGGACCTGGAGGGCGAATACGTCGTGGTGTTCCGCGAAAGCGAGGCCGGGCTCGAGATCGTCAGCCTCACCACCTTCCCGGTGCGCCAAGCGCCCGACGTTCCGGCGTAAGGGCAGGTGCGCCGAGTTCCGATCTGAGCCGACCGCTCCAACGACCTCAGCGGTCAAACTGCACGCGTTGAGGTCTAGGGCGACAGGTGTCCTTCCATTCCTCCGTATTGCCTAATCTTCGCTGAAGAGCTCCTGACTCGGCCGCTGAATCGCTTTTAGACTCCGGCGCAGAATTTCGCTCACGGTCGAATCGAAATTGACCAGAGCCCTTAAGTGCGGTTGAAAATGCTCTGCCCAAAGCTACCCATGGCTGAGAGCTCGGAGTGGCTGACGCGCAATTCCCACGCCTACGCCTCACTGGGGACGACAGGAGGACGAAGATGGATCTCGAGTCTATGTCGCGCGACGAGCTCATGAAGCTGCGCGCCAGCCTCGACAAGGCGATCTCCACGGCGGGCGAGCGCGACCGGCGCAATGCCCTCAAGGCGGCTGAGGACGCCGTTCGCCAGCACGGCTTCACCTTGGCCGAGATTGCCGACATGGCCCCCAAGGGTGGACGCGGCATGCGGCACGCCAAGAGCAGTGGGGCGGCACAATACCGCAACCCCGACAATCTCGAGCAGACCTGGTCGGGCCGGGGCCGTCGTCCGCGCTGGATCCACGAGGCCGAGGCGGCGGGACGCTCGTTGGAGGAGTTGCGGGTGGGCTGACGCCACAGCGCAAGCTCCTTATCAACGGGGCTGAACCAGTGGGCTCCGATACTCCGCTTGTGCCTCAAGTGCAGGCCGCTCTCCTCGCTCACTGTGCTGAAAAGCGAGAAGAGCTTCTGAGCCTAACAGGCCTCACGTATTGAGGCTGTCCTTGAGCGCCTTGGCGACGGTGATCTTGACCACCTTGTCGGCGGGCTTCTGGATCGGCTCGCCCGTGGCGGGGTTGCGGGCCACCCGGGCGGGGCGCTCGCGGCAGAAGAACTTGCCGATGCCCGGCAGGGTTACAGCGCCGCCCTGCGACACCGTCTCGGTGATAATGCCGGTGAGCGCCTCGAGCGCGGCCCCGGCCTGCTTCTTGTCCCCGCCGGTGCGCTCGGCAAGCGCCGCCACGAGCTGCGCTTTGGTCATCGGGTTGGCCATAGGTGTCTCCTGGTTCGTACGGCCCTTGGGCCGTGGGAGCCCCAAGCTGCATCGCAGATGGTCGTGATTGTCCAGAAGAACCTTTGTTTTTCCGGGGTTGCGATCAGGCGCTGCGTTTCTCGGCGCCAAGATCACTGGCCGCTCCTGGGCGCACCCACCCCAGAGTTCCGACCCTTGGAGGCAGCAGTGTGCGTTTCCGCCATCTACCGCCAGCGCTTCGAGGCATGCCGCGCATTGTTATACGCCCCCAAGGTCCGCCTATTACAGTCAGGGCGAGCAGTACTTCAGCACCAGATCCCCTGTTGGACTGTCCAGGTCATAGGCGGCTCCGGGGTTCTCGAGGACCTCTTCGATCCGCGCCTGGATCTCGCCGAGAGCTTCGGGCGGGGCGCTCTCGCCCAGGTCGAGCTGGGCCGCGACTTCACTCACCATCTCCTGAACCGCTGTCGCGCGATCCGCAGGAGCCAGTCGGCACCTTCGGCCGGTGAGGTGCAGCGCCACCACGGCCCGATAGCCGGGCATCCCAAAAGCCTCGACCCGAGCCATTGAGCCCCCAGTGGTTGGCGCGCAATCCCGATGGACCACGTCGGAGCCCTCCGGAACGAGCCGCCCGCGGGATGCCAGGTCGAGGAGCGCCGCATCAAAGCGGTCCGCGGAGATCCCCTGAGCCTCGGCGTTGCGGGCCAACTCGGCCAGAGAGAGACGGCAGCCCTCGGCTCGGCCCAGCTCGAACTCGATCCAGGCGGGAACATCCGGCTCGATCTGTCCATCGGCTGATGTCGCAGCGCAGAAGGCGGGCGAGAGTGTCAGCACCCCATCTTCAGTCAGAACCGCCTCCCCGGCGTCGACCATGGCCTGAGCGATGGGCGCGACCTGATCCGTCCCAAGGCCGAGCGCCGGGAAGATCGCCTCCGCCTGGCTCACCGTCAGAGCGCAGTCGTGACGGCGCAGCGCGTCGAGGACCACGGCCCGGACATCCTGAGCGGCGGCCCCCGAAGCGAGGCCCGTCAGACCGAGGATCGTAGCGATACACCGTTTAAGCATTTCTACACTCCATCGGGCTCCCGGTGTCACTCCCGCGAGGCTAGCACGACTCGGTGCTCCGGGCGCTCCAGATGACGCTCGACCGAGATGAACCGCACGCAGCACGACAGGACAAGCAGGCGCTGATCGAGACCTTCCGCTATGCTTGGAGGAGCGATGCTGATCTCAGACTGGCAGGAGCCGGGAGCATCGTCGGGCTAATATCAACGGTGAACGCGCAGAGGAGGGATAAAGTCCATGGCGGGCGGGAGAGGGACGTCGAACGCAGCAGATAACGAGGTGCGCGCCCAAGCGCTGGAGGAGGCTGCAGAGGAAGCGCGGCGCCTAGCCAAGGCTTGGCGAGACGAGGCGGATGGCAACCACTCCAGCCACCACAGCGAGTTGCGGCGCACCTGGGCGGACGCGGCGGAGAAGGTCGCGGACGCCATCGCGGCCCTTGGGCAGCGGCGCGGTTCCAGCTGACCTCCTGCAAGCCGTGCCTTCATGCCCACCTACACTTACCTCATCCGTGCTCATGCGGATCGGCTCAACACTCTGCTTTGGGCGGTCCACCACACGTATGGGCAGCGCAACCAGTCCGCCGAGGCGCGGCAGGAAAGGGAGCAGGCCTACCAAGTCTTCCGGTCTTACCAGTCGACAGCCTCCGACCTGCTCGAGCGCGCCGAGCGAGGGATGCCTGCGGTCCACCGCCTCGAAGCCACCCGGAACCTTGCATGAGCACGCAAGCCCCCAGACCAAGAGGACAGGCAAGAGACACCACTCGCGGATGGGTCCCTTGGGAGTCGTCCCTGATAGGGCCGGCGCTCGCAGGGGCCGGTGATCGCGGCGGCGTCCTGCAACTGGGGGAAAGCCTGGACCATGTAGAAGCGGGACCAGTCGTCCGCGAGCAGGATGAACCAGACCCCCTCGTCCATCTCGACCTGGTAGACGTTCGTCTCGGTCGCGCCCAGGGCTAGGGGCTGATCGCCCAGGCCCACGACCACGACGCGCTGGCCGCCGTCGTAGATGGTGAAAAAGAGGGCGCCGGCCCGATCACGATGGCAGCCGTCCGAGGTGTAGCAGGCCACCTCCTCGGGGCAGCTCAGATAGGCGTCCTCCTGGGCTGCGGCGAGGGACGGCCCGAGGCCGAGGAGCACTGTCAGGAGAAGGTTGCGGGCGCGGAGCCTGCGCCCCGCGCCCTCAAGAGCGATGAATGTCGCCGTGGTCATCTGAAATGATCGTCGTCCAAAAAGGTCTTTGAATGGTCGCATGATGCGGGATGCGGCCCCCTGCTCTCAAGGAAGGTATTCCTGACTGCGCCACCTTGCGGCAGGTCGAAGGGTCAGGTCTCGGCGCTCCCGTTCATATCGAAGAGCGAGCGGTATTGCCGCGGCTGCGAGCGCAGGTACTGGTTGGGCGCCTGCACTCGACCGCCCAAATGCGCCGCCGCATGCCAGGGCCAGCGGGGATCATAGAGGATCGTGCGGGCCAGGGCGACGAAATCGGCGTCTTCGGTGCCGATGATGGCTTCTGCCTGCTCAAAGTCGGTGATCATCCCGACCGCGATCACGGGCAGGCCCGTCACCTGCTTCACCGCGCGGGCGAGCGGCACCTGGTAGCTCGGCCCGACGGGGATCTGCTGGCGCGGGTCGAGCCCGCCGCTGGAGACATGGATCGCATCGCATCCTCGGGCCTCTAGAGCTCTGGCGAGCGCGATGGTCTGCTCGATGTCCCAGCCACCCTCGACCCAGTCCGTCCCTGACACCCGCACCGTCACGGGCCGGTCGGCCGGGAAGGCGTCCCGCACGGCGTCGAACACCTCCAGCGTCAGCCGCATCCGGTTCTCGAGGCTGCCGCCATACTCGTCCTCGCGCCGGTTGGAGAGCGGTGACCGGAACTGGTGAAGCAGGTAGCCATGCGCCGCGTGGACCTGCACCGCGTCAAGGCCCAGGCGCGCCGCTCGCCGGGCGGCCTCGGCAAAGCCTGACCGGACCCGCTCGATCCCTTCTCTGTCGAGCGCAACCGGCGCGTTCTCGCCGGCCTCGAAGGCCACCGCGCTGGGTGCCACGGTCTGCCAGCCATGCTCATGCTCGGGCGCGATCTGCCGTCCGCCCTTCCACGGCAGGTCAGTGGACGCCTTGCGGCCCGCATGGGCCAGCTGGATGGCGATGGGCATGTCGGACCAGCGGCGCACGGCCTCCAGCGTGCGTGCCATCGCGGCCTCGGTCTCATCGGACCAAAGGCCGACATCGCCATAGGTGATCCGCCCCTCCGGCACCACGGCGGTCGCCTCGATCGTCAGGAGGGCGGCGCCGGACAGGGCGAGATGGCCGAGATGGATGACGTGCCAGTCGCTCATGCAGCCATCGACGGCCGAATACTGGCACATCGGCGCAATGACGATGCGATTGGCGAGCCTGAGGCGGCCTGCGTCGAAGGGGGTGAACAGGCGGGGTGTCATGGGGGCTCTCCTACGTCCGGGACGCAACGGCGGATGCCCGCGATCGTTCCCGAGGTGACGCCCTGAAGCGGCAACGGCCGCCCCAAAGGGCGCTTGCTGCCGGGTCGCGGGAGAGGCATCTCACATAGCGTCGGGCAGGTCCTCTGCAGCCTCCTCGTCGGAGCTGTAGATGGAGTCTGACGAGTAGCGGGAGCGGGCACGGTCAGGCTTCAATGCAGGCGAGATGGCTAGGCAGGCCGTCTTTCACCGGCATGTCCATCTGGTCCCCCGGTAGGAAGGTGACATCGAGAAGCCGAGGGGTGGGGTTCGGGGTGTGATCCTGGCGAAGCAGGTTTATAATTGAGAGCCATGACCATTCTCCGCCTCAAGGTCGTTCTGGAGGAGGTCCGGCCTCGGGTCTCCCGGACGCTAGAGGTGCCCTCGGATCTTCGCCTGGACCGGTTGCATCTCATCCTTCAGGCCGCAATGGGCTGGGAGAACGCACACCTCTACAGCTTCTCAGCAGGCCGCCATCGGTGGAGCCTGCCCGACCCGGACCTCGGGCTCGATGCTCTTTCGGCCAGCAAGGCCAACCTGCAGGAGGCCCTTGCGGCGGCGGGAGCCGCCCCGCTTGTCTACACCTATGACTTTGGCGACAACTGGCGACATGCGCTTACGGCCACACAAGTGGGCGGACCTGCTCCGGGCCAGCTCACCCCGGTGCTCGTCGAGGCCAAGGGCCGGTGCCCGCCCGAGGATGTGGGAGGACCATCAGGTTATCAGCGCTTCGTTAAGGCCCTCTCGGACCCCAGGCACCGCGACCACAAGGAGATGGTCGAGTGGTATGGCGGGCCATACGATCCCTCAGTACCGGACACCGCCACCCATCAGCACGAAGTCTCCAAGCTTGCCAAGCGGTGGCAACCCCGCACGCCTCGCTAGGCGCACCCACGCGCGCGGGCACGAGGTCTGCCCGCGGTGCTTCCCCGGGGCCCGTTAAGGCTTCCGGAGCAGGATCCACTCGGTGCCCGGTGTCTGCCAGCCGTCCTTGACCATGGGCCGGCGGGCCGCCTCGGCAAAGCCGTGCCGCTCAAAGAAGCGCCGTGAGGCCTCGTCATGGTTGCCCACGATCGTGCTCATGCCCTCCGGCCCGCGGAAGCGCTCGGCAAAGCGGAGGAGCTGGGTGCCCAGGCCCCGGCCCCGCAAGGGCTCGATCACCGTCAGCGTCTTGATGTAGCCCGAGTCCGAGGCCAGGAGCTCGAGCTCCACGAAGGGCACCCAGAGGGGCGACATGATCGTGGCCTCAAGCTGCTCCGGGGTCTCGGCCAGCTGGTGGACGATGAGGGCGCCCACCGGCCGGCCGGCGTCCTCCGCGATCCACGCCATGCGCCAGGAGACGGGCGTGTCATCGCTCTTCACGCGCCGGAGCCCCACGTCCCAGGGGTTCTCGCCGGGGCGGGCCAGCGAAGTCCAGATCGCGAGAGGCATGCCGCCGTCGGCCTCGTTGACGAGCGGCACCAGGAAGGGCGCGTCGTCGAGCTCGGCGGGCCGGATCCTCAGATCCATGATGATCTCCAGGAGGCGAGCGGGTCGGGAGGCATGCTACCAGAGTTCGGCCGTCGGCCTAGCCGGGTTTGGGGCTCCCGCGAGCCTCCCGGTGGACGAGTGGGGCCGGCGGCAGAAGTGCCCTGCACTCGCTGCAAGGCTAAAACAAGCTTGGACCCATGCGGCTTGCCTGGCGTTCAGGCTGCAGCGCACGCCAGACTGGAGATCCGCGATGCCTACGCCGAAGGTACTCGTCGTTGCCAGCTCGCATGACCGGATGGGCTCCACCGACCATCGCACCGGCGTCTGGCTTGAGGAGCTCGCCACGCCCTACTACGCGCTGCTCGACGGCGGCGCCGACGTGACGCTCGCCTCCATCAAGGGCGGACCGATCCCCTGGGACCCGCGCAGCCTCCCGGCTGAGGCCGGCGTAGGACCGGGCGAGGAGCCCGAAGAGCAGCAGGACGACGTGCCCGCGTCGGTGCAGCGCTTCCTGGCGGACGAGCGGGCCACCAGCCTGGCCCAGGACACCCCGGCCCTCGCCCGGGTCGATGCCGATGCCTTCGACGCAATCTTCCTGCCGGGCGGTCACGGGGTGATGTGGGACGCGGCCGACGACGAGGCCCTGGCCCGCATCGTTGGCTCCCTGTTCGACTGGGGCAAGGTCGTGGCCGCCGTCTGCCATGGCCCGGCCGGGCTCGTCCGAGCCACGCGGCAGGACGGGCGCCCCATCGTCGAGGGCCTGCGGGTGAGCGGCTTCACCAACACCGAGGAGGAAGCTGCGGGCTTGACCGCCGTCGTGCCCTTCCTGCTTGAGGACCGGCTCCGAGAGCTCGGCGGCCGCTTCGAGCGTGGGCCCGACTTCCAGCCCTTCGCGGTCCGCGACGGCACCCTGATCACGGGCCAGAACCCGCAGTCGTCGGACCTGGTCGCGAGCCAGCTGCTGGAGGCGGTCAGGGGCGCATCCTAGGCCAAGGGCCCGCGCCGGAGTGCGAACCGCGCCTTCTACCCTGCCCTGCGCGCCTCGCCCGCCACGGATGTGAGCGCCTGGAGCAGGGTCTCAGGCTTCTGAGCGCCGGACAGCCCGTACTTGCCGTCCAACACAAAGAACGGCACGCCACGGATGCCGTACTGCGCAGCTTGCGCCAGGTCGGCCCGCACCGCCCCGCGATACGCCCCCGTCTCCAGCGCCTCCCGCGCGGCTGGCCCGTCGAGCCCGACCTCGGCCGCAAGGTCCACGAGCTCGTCGGTGCAGCCGAGGCGCCTCCCTTCGCTCCAGTAGGCCCGCAGCAGCCGCTCCTTCATCTCCGCCTGCTGGCCTTGCGCTTTGGCTACGTGCAGCAGCTCGTGCGCTTTGAGCGTGTTGGAGATGACCACCCGGTCCATGCGGTAATCGGCGCCTACGTCAGCACCCATCTCAGACAAGCGCTGGTTCGAGGCTTGGATCTGCTCCGGAGACATACCGAGACGGCTGGCCAGGTACTCCGAGTGGCCGCCCTCATAGTCGGCCGGCAGGTCGGGGTTGAGCTGGTAGCTGTGGTACGCCACCTCGACCGGCCAGGCCTCGGGCGTGCGAGCATAGGCGTCCAGCGCGACATCCAGCCGCTTCTTGCCCAGGTAGCACCAGGGGCAGGCCACGTCGGACCAGACGTCGATCTTGATGGAAGGCGTGCGAGGGCTCACCAGCTCGTCCTTTCTGCTGCTGGCCGGTCATGTAGACGGTCGGTGACGTTGGCAAGCGTGCAACGCCAGGAGAGCAGTCTAGCGGACAAACAGATGGGCCTGCTCCGGGATGAACGTCAGCGTGACGTCCTGGCCGGGCAGGAACACGGCATCCCGTGAAAGCGTCGCCACGATGCGGCTGCGGTCCGGCAACACGACATCCACGACGGTCTCGGATCCTAGCCTCTCGGAGAGTTCAACCGTGCCGCGCAGAAGCCCAGCCCCGGGCGGCAAGGTTACGTCTTCGAGGACCGTCAGGTTCTGAGGTCGCACTCCAAGTCGGGCTCGCGACCCGGGAGTTGGCTGCGCCCCACGCGTCCGCACTTCGACCGGCGCCAGCCCGGCATTCGCCACGGTGGCCCGCCCGTCCCGCACGTCGCGAACCTCGACGTCGAGGAAGTTCATAGATGGGCTGCCCAGGAACCCTGCGACGAACTCGTTGGCGGGCTCGAGGTAGAGCTCCATCGGAGCGCCCGCCTGCATGACCCGGCCATCCTTCAGCACCACGATCTTGTCGGCCAAGGTCATAGCCTCAACCTGGTCGTGCGTGACATAGATGGTCGTCGCCCCGAGCTGCTGATGCAATCGTGCGATCTCCTGCCGTGTCTCGATGCGCAGAGCAGCATCGAGGTTCGACAGCGGCTCGTCGAAGAGGAAGGCCACCGGCTCGCGCACGATGGCCCGCCCGATGGCGACACGCTGCCGCTGCCCCCCGGAGAGCTGCGCAGGGCGGCGGTCGAGCAGGCCCTCGAGCTTCAGGACACGCGCCGCCTCGCGCACGCGGCGGTCGATCTCGGCCCGGGGCGACCCTGCCGTCTCGAGCGCGAAGGCCATGTTCCCCCGCACCGTCATGTGCGGGTAGAGCGCGTAGCTCTGGAACACCATGGCGAGACGGCGATCCACCGGCTCGAACCGTGTCACATCGCGCCCGTCGATCTCGATGCGCCCCGCGGTTGCGGTCTCGAGCCCGGCGATGAGGCGCAGCAAGGTGGACTTCCCGGAGCCCGAGGGCCCGACAAAGACGCAGAACTCTCCTTCACGACGCGAGCGAGACGTCGCGGATCACATCGGTCGCGCCAAAGCTCTTGCTGAGGTGGTGGAGCGATATGCGTCCCATTTCCTATCCCTTGACCGCGCCCGCCAGCATCGCCCGGGCGATCTGACGGTACATGAGGAGGCCCAGCACCACTGGTGGCAGGCCCGCGACCACGATCACCGCCGCCGCCACACCCCACTGCACCCCCGCGCCTCCCGAGGCAAAGAAGAACGAGGCGCCGACAGTCATCGGCACGGCCTTCGTTGTGGTCAGCATCAGGCCGAACAGGAACTCGTTCCAGGCGGTGATGAAGCCGAAGATGAAGGCCGTGACCAGCGCCGGGCGGCAGAGCGGCAGGATGATGCGCCAGAGCACTCGCCCGGCTCGTGCCCCATCCATGGCGGCGGCTTCGTCGATCTCGAGGGGAATCTCGGCTACGGCGTTGACTAGGATGGCCATGGTCAGCGGCAGGTTCACGACCGCGAGGATGAGCCCGAGCCCGAGCCTGGTGTCGAGCAGCCCGACGCCCTGGTACATCAGGTAGAGCGGCAGCGCGAAGATGATCAGCGGGATCGCCCGCAGGTTCACGACCAGGGGGAAGAAGAACCGCCGGCCCCAGCCGCGTCGCACGACGACATAGGCGGCGGGCAGGCAGAGCAGGAGCGGCAGCACCGCCCCGAGGCTTGCGGCCGCGAGGCTGTTCCAGAGGTGGCGATAGACGTTGAGCCGCTCGCTCACCGTCAGCACCTCGGCATAGTTGGCGATTGTCGGGGAGTTCACCCAGAGCCCGGATTCCCCATGATCTCGCCCGGCGGCTTGAGGGAGGTCGCGAGGGTCGCGATCACCGGCGCATTCACCAGGAAGGCGAAGAGGATCAGGACCGCCCAGCGCAGCGCCGTCATGCCGGCCTCCTCTGAGCAAACCGCCAGGCGAGCGCCAGGATGAGGAACGACGCCAACGCAAACAGCACCGAGGCGGCCAGCGCCGCGCCGATGTTCCCGCCTCGGAAGAACGAGGTGTAGATGTAGATGGGCAGCGACATGGTCGAGCCGCCCGCCCCTGCCCCCGTCAGCACGTAGATGTTGTCGAAGACCCGCACCCCATCAATGAAGCGGATGGCGAGCGCCACGCCAAAGGTCGGCAGCATCATTGGGAACTCAACCCGGCGGAACATCCACCAGCCCTTCGCACCATCCATGCGCGCGGCCTCACGGATCTCGCCGGAGATGGACCCATAAGCGAGGTGGAAGAGGAGAAGCGTAAAGGGCGTCCATTGCAGGACCTCGATCACGACCACCGTCCAGAAGACGTTGCCCGGCGCCAAGAAGGCCGGACTCGTCCCGAACCAGGCGAGCAGGTAGTGCGGCACGGGTCCGACGAACTCGTGCAGCACGAGCCGGTACATGAGTCCCATCATGGCCGGCGCCACCATCATGGGCAGTGTTAGGATGGCGAGCAGCCAGGCATGCCGCTGCAGGATCGGGGCCAGGAACACGGCCAGGAACAGGCCCAGGGCCACCTCGAGCACGGCCGTCAAGGTTCCGAAACGGAGCGAGAAGCCGAGGGAGTCCCAGAAGGCCTCGTCCCTCAGGACGTCTGCGAAGTTGCCGAAGCCCTCGAGCTGCGGCGCCCGCAGGGTCTCGAAGCCCACCTCCGACACAGAGTAGATGAGGTTCAGGACCGTCGGGAAACCCCAGAAGCAGCAGAAGAAACAACACCAGCGGTGCCGCCAGGATGCGGGTCTCTTGCAGTCTGGTCACCACGAGCCTCATGAGTGAGGACGGGCGGCGGGTGGCCGCCCGTCCACAGGGTTCACTGTTGCGGCTTCAGGAGGTCGGTCATGCCGGTGGTCGTGTTGGCAAGCGCCTCGTCCAGCGTTTCGGACCCGGCCCAGTAGCCGGTGAACTCCTTGGCTTGGAGCTCGTACACCGAGAGCGCATTGGCACTCGTCGCGCCGCGCATGACGTAGCCGTAGTTGGCTGCGTAGTCGCCGAGCTGCGCGAGGTCGGGTCGGTCGCCCTTGACCGCGTCTAGTGCCGCGCCCGTCAGGCCCGGCGCGCCGCCCGCCTTGGCGTAGATCTCCATGGCGGCCGGCGTGGCGAGCCACTGGAGGAACTGCTGCGCCCCTTCCGGGTTCTCGGCGTTCTTGTTGACGCCCAGGCCCAGGCCGTGAACGTGGGTAAACCGCCCCTCAGGTCCGGCGGGCGGCGCCACCGTAGCGGTGGCCGCGGCCGTCGCCGGCGAGGTCTCGGCATTCAGTAAGTCGGTGGCCGCCGCATTCCATTGGAGCATGGTCGCGACCTGGCCCGACTGGAAAGCCGCGTTGGCCTCCGGGTACTCGTAGGACAAGGAGTCGGCCGGGGTCGCCCCTGCGTCCAGCAGCATCTTGTACATCTCGAGGCCGGTCCGGTAGGCCTCGGAGTCCACGGTGACGTTGCCCTGCTCGTCCGTCCAGTCCGCGCCGTAGGACCGGGGCAGCGACTGGAACACCATCATATTGAACAGCAGGTTCTTCATCTGCAGCACGCTGCCGTAGCGCGTCGGGCTGTCCGGGTTCACGGCCTGTGTGAAGTAGAGCGCCGTGGCAGCCCAGTCGCGCCAGGTCCATTCGTCCGGCGCCTTGGGCGTCAGCGCCTCGCCGAGGTACTGCTGCGCGATCTCGCTGTACTTCTGCTGCGCGGCGGTGTCGGCCAGAAGCTGGTCGATGAGGTCCTTGCGGTAGTACATGAAGTGCAGCGAGAGGTCGGTGGGCACGCCATACTGCTGCCCCTCGTACTGCATCGTGGACAGCACCGACTCTCCGAAGGTCCCGGCCGCATCGGAGCCGAGGTCGACCGGCGTCATGAAGGGGGCGTATCGACCGATCGAGTAAGTGGCGATCAGGTTCACGTCGAAGGCGGTCGTCCCGGCCGCGAGGTCCGCCGCCAGCTTGTCAAAGAAGCCTTCGCGGCTGAAGAAGATCAGCTCGACCTTGTTGTCCTCAGTCGTCTCCGGCCGGGCGTTGTAAGCCTCAGTGGCGGCGCGCAGGGCTGTTTCTTCCGGGCCACCGGGCCAGCCGAGGACAGTCACCTCAGCAAGGGCGGGAGAGGCCAACGCGAGCGCGGTGCCGAGCGCGAAGGCCTTGGTCAGGCGTGTCATGCGATTCTCCTCTGTTGGTTGTCGTTCTTGATTGTGGGTCGTGCGAGGTCGGCGGCTCCGATCACCCCCGCTCGAGCGCCGAGCGCGGCTGGGACAAGGCAGGGGCGCCGCAGCGGGGGAAGCGGGCCAAGGAGTTCGCGGAGGCGTTCGATCTGACCGGGCGCGAGGCCGATGCCCCCGCCCAACACGATCCGGGCAGGCGCCAGCATGAGTTGGATGTTGGCGAGAAGCCGGGCCGCGCGACGCGCCGACTTCATGACGATGGTCTCAGCCCAGCCCTCGCCCGCCTGAGCGGCTGCGAAGACGCCCTCGGCGTCAACAGGATGGCCCACTCGCGCGGCCTCGCCTGCTATCCAGCGCCCAGCGATGCCGTCCTCTATATGGGCCGGATGCTCAGCCAAGACCGGCGCAGTCACCCCGAAATGCCCCGCAAGCGATCCTCGTCCCAGGAGGAGACGCCCACCCAGAACGATCCCCCCGCCGATCCCGGTGGAGAGCGTCAGGAAGACCATGTCCGCGCCCTGCCCTGCGCCGAAGCGGTGCTCGCCCCAGGCGGCAGCCTGTGCATCGTTGAACGCAGCGGCTGGGCCGCCCAGCCGAGCGGACAGCCGCTCCATTAGTGGATAGCCGTCCGGAATAGGCAGAATGCCTGGGTTCAGAGCGGACCAGCGCCCCCCGTCCACCAGCCCGGTGACCGCCGCCCCTGTCCAAGCGTAGCGCCCGGCCCACGGCGCGACTGCTTCCTCGGCCCTGGCGAGCCAGCCTTCGGGCCCGGCGCTGGGATCGGTGGGCACTCGGACCTCGGCCAGGACCTCGGCCCCGCGCACCAGCGCCGCGAGGATCTTGGTGCCCCCAATATCAAGCGCGAGGGCCGCCTCTTCTAGAGTCGCGGCCTCAGCCACGACGCCCCTCCACAGCGTGGGCAAACCAGCCAGTGACGATCTCGGGGCGGGTAATGGCCGTGCCGACCACCACGGCGTCGGCTCCTTGCGTGCGGGCGCGGGCTGCGTCCTCGGGCCGGTTGTACCGCCCTTCAGCGATCACGAAGCCTCCGATCCGCCCGAGAGCCGCCACGAGATTGAGGTCGGGCTCCTCTGGCACCGGCCCGCCGGTGTAGCCCGCCAACGTGCTCCCCAATACATTCGCACCCAGACTGCGCGCCGCCTGCCCTTCGCTCGCTGTTGCGCAGTCAGCCATCGGGATGCGGCCTAGGGTCTGGATACGCGCCACGAGGTCGGCGACCGATACCGGCCTCGGCCGCTCTGTGGCATCGACGGCGATGATGTCAGCCCCGGCGTCGACCAACGCCTCCACATCCTCAAGGAAGGGCGTGATCCTTACCTCCGACTCGTCGAGGTCGCGTTTGATGAGCCCGATCACCGGCGCGTCGGTCACGGCCCGCACAGCCCGGAGGTTTGCCACTCCCTCGATCCGGAGCCCGGCCGCGCCGCCGTCCAGCGCAGCGAGCGCAAAAGAGGCCACGATGTCGGGCCGGTCCATCGGCCCACCGATTACCGGCTGGCACGACACGATGAGCCTCCCCGCAAGCGGTCAAGCATGTTCCCTGCCCCCCTGAGCGCCGACTATGGCAGAGCCAGCGACACCTGCAAACTGGTATTCGACTGGTCTACTCGTTCAGATCCGTAACGAAATCGTAGGCTGTGCCGAGATAGCGCGTCTCGGTGAACTCGATGCAGGTCCCATCAGGGCCGAAGCAGCGCCGCTCCACACAGAAGAGTGGTGTTCCGGGCTCGCAGCGGAGGATCTTCGCATCAGCCGCCGGGGCGGCCACGGCGCGCATCCTTTGGGTGCCACGAACTGGCCGCGCGCCCAGCCGGTCCAGCGTCGAATACAAGGAGTCCCCCACCATCGCCGGATCCGACAGGACCGACTGCGGAAGCGTGGCGCGCTCGATGGCAACCGGCTCGCCGTCGGCAGTCCGAACCCGTATCAGCCGCACCACGCGATCCCCACCCGAAAGGTTCAGAGCCAGGGCTTCGGCACGGCTCGGATTTGAGACTCTCCTGTCGATCCAGAGGGCGCCCGGCTCACGTCCCCGCGCTCTCATATCGTCCGAAAAGCCCGTCAGACGGGACACCGCCTTTTCCAGGCGCTGGGCCACGGCGGTCCGGGCCCCCTGCTGCCGCACGAGAAGCCCCTCCTCGCACAAGGCGTCGAGCGCCCGGCGCAAGGTGACGCGCGAAATGTCGAGCGCCGAGGCCAGGGTTCTTTCGCTCGGCAGACGCGCTCCAGGCCGGATCACACGCTCGTCGATGGCCCGGGCGATCTCGTCCCGGAGTCGGACATAGAGAGGTTGGGTATCGTGAACAGCAAGGGACGCCCTGAGGCGCTCCTCAAGTAGGGACGAGGCCTGAGCATCCTCACCAATAATCTGCCCGGCTCCTTGCATGCCGCGTCAACCTTGACTGCCGGTCAGATGTTCGCTGGCTTCGGTGCACAGGGCAAGGCGTCGCACTGAGCGCACCTCGCACCATCATTGCTCCGACTAGACTTTAAACGGCGCTTGATCGAAGCCGCTATTCGATTGCTGGCCGGGTTCGAACTCTGCGACCACGCCAGGCGGTCACTCGCCTCTCTCCCGATCCGGCCACAAGACGTCGCTGCCGCTCCATGACCTCCTGCGTGTCCGCTTTAGATCTGTTGCTGCCGCCCCGCATTATTCCCGGCCAGACCTCCGTCAGACTGAAAGGATGTTCCCCATGCACTCCACTCGGCTCACCTTGCTTCTGGCGCTTGCCCTGCTGCCCTTGCCCCTCGCCGCGCAGGAGGTTCCGCGCATTGCGGTGATCTCCGCCTTTGAGCCGGAGTGGATCGCGCTGCAGGAGAGCCTGGACGGGGCTGAGGAGGAGGTGATCAACGGCAACCGCTTCATCTCCGGCACGCTCGGTGGGCAGGAGGTCGTCCTGTTCCTGTCGGGCATCTCGATGGTCAACGCGGCCATGACCACTCAACTCGCCCTCGACCACTTCGACATCTCGCATATCGTCTTCTCCGGGATTGCCGGCGGGGTCGATCCCAGTCTCAGCATCGGCGACGTGGTGGTGCCCGAGCAGTGGGGGCAGTACCTGGAGGGCGTCTTCGCGCGCGAGACGGCGGCGGGCACCTTCGAGTTGCCCTCCTGGATGAGTTCCGAGTTCCCGAGCTATGGGATGATGTACACCCGTCCGGTGGAGGTTGTGCGCTCCGGGTCCAATGAGCCGGAGGCCCGGTCCTGGTTCCCCGTGGATCCCGGCCTCCTCGAGACCGCCCGGGGGCTCGCGGACACCATCGCTCTTGAGGACTGCAACGCGGAGAACGCCTGCCTCTCGAAGGCACCCCGGATCGTGGTGGGCGGCAACGGTGTCTCGGGCATGACCTTTGTCGACAACGCCGCCTTCCGCGAGTTCGTGTTCGACACCTTCCAGGCCCGGGTGCTCGACATGGAGAGCGCGGCCGTGGCGCACGTGGCCTACGCCAACGGCGTCCCGTTCATTGCGTTCCGGTCGCTGTCCGACCTCGCCGGCGGCGGCGAAGGTGAGAACCAGATGGCCACCTTCATGAGCCTGGCTTCGCGCAACTCGGCCGAGGTCGTAAAGGCGTTCCTGGGCGCGATGCCGGAAGGGTGAGCGGTCTTATCCAGTGACTTGAGGCGGATAATGCCAGGTGGGTTGGCCCTTAGCCGAAGTGTCGTGGGACAGCTTGTCCAGGTTAGCAGTAGGCATCTTGGTCCCTCTCCATTGGTACGTCAGCCTGACGAACGCCGGGGTTGGAATGCTGTTCTGCTCCGGAGCCGCGGCTTTGTAAGCCGGCAGCATTCCCGTGCGTGCTAACGGTGCTGCCGCTCACCAGTCCCTGGAGAGTCATCCGTGGTCCGACTGCAGGCCATAGGAGCGCCTCCTAATGGAGCGTGGCGCCTTGGCGGCCGAGCAAGGCGGTAACGATAAGGTGCGCCTCTTCCTGCCGTTCGGCCTCGCGCTTCGCCTTGACCTTCTTCCGGTCCTCCCGCTGACGCAGCGCGGCCGAGAGCAGAGTGTCGAGAGCAAGAGCCCCGGCGCGCGAGAAGGTCTCGGTAGTGCCGCCCTGAGTGAGCGTCACGCGGTCGGCGCGGCGCCCGACGACTAGGTCGCGCGGGTCGATCACCTTTGGTGGCTTGCCCACCTTGGCAGGCCGGACCACCGAGCGCCCCGGTGGATCGTGTAATCCCGGTGCCGCGTCTCATGGGCCTTGGGGGTGGCTGCGATATAGAGCACGCGCATCAGCTCCCATAGATCCCCGAGGCGGACGGAGAAGGCGGAGCCGGTCGGAAAGGTGATCCTCACCTCCTTCGACATGAGTTTGACGGTCGGTGCGGTGTCGGTGGTCTCGGCCATGTCGCCTCCTTTCTGGCCGTTGTGGGTGTGTCCCGCAGGGTGCTTGCGCAGACGTCCACGTGAGACTGGATCAGAGGCTGGTGTGGAACTGGCGATCCGGAGCGGGCCGCCGGCGCTCGCTGCCTCTTCGCTGAGCGGGACTCGTGAGTCAGCGCCCGGCAAGCTGCCGGGCGCTGTAGAGGTTTGGCCTCAGGCGGCCTGCTGGTCCGACTCGATCTGCCTGGTCTCGGTCGTGGGCAGGGACTGAGGCTGGGCCCGGCCGATCTCGATGCGGCGCGGCTTCATGGCCTCGGGGATCTCGCGCACGAGGTCGATGGTGAGCAGGCCATCGGCCAGATTGGCGCCCGTGACCTTCACGTGGTCGGCGAGCTCGAAGCGACGCCGGAAGTCGCGATGCGCAATGCCGCGGTGGAGATACGGCGCGGTCTCCTCGCCCGCCTTCTGGCCCGACACGACGAGCAGGTTCGGCTCATGGTCGAGGGTCAGCTCCTCGGGCGCAAAGCCCGCCACCGCCAAAGTGACGCGGTAGGTGTCCTCGCCCGCCTTGACGATGTCATAGGGCGGCCAGGCATCGACCGCCTCAAGCCGGTTCGCGTTCTCCAGCGTGTTCAGCAGGCGGTCGAAGCCGACGGTCGACCGGAACAGGGGGGTGAAATCAAACGTGGGTCTCATAGCCACATCCTCCGTTGAGCAACATGGATACAAGGTGGCGCCAAGTCCGTGCCGCGTTCCTGACGCCCGCTTGACAGGGCCAGCCCCACTCCAGGCGGCTGGCGGCCAACGATATGGAAAGGACATTCAGGGTTTCAAGAGGGGAAGCTATGCCATAGGCGACTACCGATTCAGAACGCTCGATGCGTCGTAGGTGCCTCAGGTCGGCGGATTGCGACAAAGCTGCGGATTAGGATGTCCCGTCTGGAACAGATGTCTTTTTCCTTTGTATTCTTCACTTTTTGAGCAGTTTCGGCACCAGCACCATTACGCCTCCTCGCCCGGCACCGTGACCTTCTCGTGCAGCACCTCGCGGACCCAGAGCTTCTCGACGAGAACGAGACAGACCACAGCCAAGGGCGTTCCGAGGAGTAGCCCCAACGGCCCGAAGAGCACGCCGAAACCGAGAACCGCAAAGATCGTCAGTACCGGTGGCACGCTCGCCGTGCGCTGCTGCAGGAGAGGCTGGATGAGAATGCCCTCCATTTGCTGAACCACGACGAAGAGCCCGGCCACCCAGAAAGCTGTGTGCAAACCGCCGTCAGTCAGGCCCGAAGCTACGGCCGGGATGGCACTCGCCACAGGCCCTACAAAGGGCACGAACTCCAAGAGCCCAGCCATGAAGCCCAGAGCCAAGGCCGACGAGATACCCAGCACCATGAGCCCCAGCGTCACCAGAGTGCCCACGACCGCCATGGCAGCGAGCTGTCCAACAAGCCAAAGCTTCAGGGCTCGGCCGAGCGCCTCCAGTGTGCCGCGGACCTCGTCCTGACGGCTCGGGGGCACGAGCCTGAGGATGCCGCTCAGGTACAGCTCGGGCGCTAGCGCAAGATAGATGCCAGCTGCCAGCACCACGAGGAGCTTGGCAGCCGCCGTGATTGCCCGGGTTGTGAAGCCGGCCAGGCCTGCGACCAGATCTCGCCCGTCGAACCCTTGGACCTGCTGCTGCTGCTGCAACCACTCCCGCAGCGGGTCGGCACCAAGCTGGTTTTCAACGGCCTGCACCAGATCAGGCAGCCGCTCCAGAAGAGCCGCCCCTTGTGCCCGGATCTGCGTCCCAAGAAGAACGACAAAGCCCGCCACGAGCACGAGGATAAGCAGTGCGGCCAGAGCCACGGCGACACGGTCCGGAATGGGCGTGTACCGCGCAACGGGCCCCGCGATCGAGCGCAGCAGGATAGCCACGAGAACGGCGCCGAAGAAGAGCAGCAGCACCTGCGCGAGGTACCAGACCAGAACGACACCTGCCGCGGTGACAGCCACCAGGACTAGAAGCTTGGCTGCGGCCCACAGCCCCGCGCCCTGCCCCGGATCGGCTGAACCGGTCATGGAACCCTCAGATGATAAGGCACTGTTCCCTGGTCATCCTACCAGAAACTCGGCTCCGGACTGGACCATTGTTAGGCGCCGATTGGAGACACCAGCCCACATCAGCGCCTCGCCACAACCGGGCAGCCGGGCGTGCTCCGCCAGACGATTTACGGCTGATACAGCGCAACGGGCACCAAGGTCCGTGTTCCAGAACGTTACGTCCGACGAAACTCCGAAAACGACGAGCCGTGCGAAAGGCGATGTCCCGACCGCGCTGTGGCCAGATCGCGCGCTGCCCTACGGCCCTCGTCAATCTTCTCCTGCGCTTCCTCTAAATCCTCTTGGGCTGGCTCGGGCGTCACTTGGCGCGCCTCGGCCGCGGGCTCGAAGCAGAGCTCAGCCAAGACCGGGAAGTGGTCCGAACCGATATGGGGGAGCCGCTCCAGCCGCACCAGCGTGAACGAGGCCTCGTGGAAGATGTGGTCCAGGGGCCAGCGGAAGATCGGATAGTCGGCGTGGAAGGTGTTGAACATGCCCCGGCCCCGGCGGGGATCCAGGCATCCGCTGATGCGCTGAAAGAGGCGCGTCGTGTGCGACCAGGCCACATCGTTGAGGTCGCCCGCCACGATCGAGGGGCCGCCCGTCAGCACGGATCTCCCGGGCCACGATCAGGATCTCGGCATCGCGCGTCTCGGTGTTCTCCTCCACCTGCGGCGGCCGCGGATGGAGGCCGGAGAACTCGATCCAGTCGCCTGATGGCAGGCGCACGCCCGCTTGGACGGATGGAATCTCGCCCTCCACCAGGAACCGGACCCGGGGCGAACGCAACTCGAGCTTGGAGAAGAAGTGGAGGCCGTAGTAGTTCCCCTGCGGCTGCTTCAGGCGGAACGGGTAGTCGCGGTCGAGGACCTCGAGCTCATCGCGCCACCAGTCGTCGGTCTCGAGCAGCAGCACTAGGTCAGGGTCCTTGTCCCGGATGAGCCGGAGGAGACGGTCGGCGGTTCGGTTCTCCATCAGCACGTTGGAGATCAGAAGCCGAAGGGATCGATCCGGGTCAGGCGACCGATCCTGTTTCACCTGCCGGGGCCAGAGCCGCGTGTAGGGCAGGATGCGGATGGCTTGGCAGGCCAGCGCGGCCGACAGAGCGAGGCCGAAGCCGACGTCCAGGGCTGTGCCCCAGCCGATCAGGGCCGCGTGCAGGATCAGCACCGCCGCCAGACCGCAGGCGATCTGCATCCGGGGATAGTCGGCAAACCGGATCCACCAGCGCGCGCTTCGCAGGCGGGCCAGCGCGGTCATGACGATGAGCACGACACCAGGCACGAGCAGGATGAACTTCACAGGGTCCTCCAGAGGATCGCTGCAGGCCCGGCGAGGAGGCGGGCCGCTCGCTCGAAGGCATTACGCAAATGCCTTGTTCCCGGATCCATGCGGCCCGACTGAGCCGGGATGGCAGCCGGACCTGGGTCCGAACAGCGTGAGTTGGGCTCGGCAATTTACGACCGGCGCAAAGCTAAGCTGAAGTCGTCGCGAGGCTCGCGGCTCAGGCCGTTAGGGCTGGCGGCTGGCACCTGCCGAAGGTACAGCCCGCCCTGCGCTGATCTGGATCGTCATGCAACCTCCTTGCCGGGAACGCGTCGGAGCGCAAATCGGAAGGGGCAAACATATGACCTCGGATGCCCATGATGTCCTGCGCTCGCCGCGCCACCTTGTCGACGCGGGCCTAACGCCGGCGCAGAGCCTGCCGGAGCTTGAGACGGTGGCGGCCCGCTACGCCGTCGCCATCACGCCCGCCATGGTGGACCTGATCGTGCCCGCGCACCCCGATGACCCGATCGCGCTCCAGTTCGTGCCGAACGTTGCGGAGTTGGAGCACGCGCCGGAGGAGACCTCCGACCCTATCGGCGACCTTGGGCACAGCCCCGTTCCGGGCATCGTGCATCGCTACCCCGACCGCGTGCTCTTAAAGCCGCTGCACGTCTGCCCGGTCTACTGCCGCTTCTGCTTCCGCCGCGAGATGGTCGGCCCCTCGGGCCTGGGCACGCTCAGCGCAGAGGAGCTCGACGACGCTCTGGCCTACATTGCAGCGCGCTCCGAGATCTGGGAGGTGGTTATTACCGGCGGCGATCCTCTGATCCTGTCGCCGCGCCGCTTTGGCGACCTCCTGGAGCGGCTCGGCGCCATTCCGCATGTGAAGGTTGTGCGCTTTCACACCCGCGTGCCGGTCGTGGCGCCGGAGAGCGTCACCGGCGACCTTGTGGCCGCGCTTCGCTCGGATCGGGCCAAGGCCGTCTATGTCGTGCTCCATGCGAACCACGCTCGCGAATTGACACCTACGGCACGTGCCGCCTGCGCCCGCCTAATCGACGCCGGCATCCCGATGCTGAGCCAGTCGGTGCTGCTCCGGGGCGTCAACGACCGGGCCGAGACGCTGGAGGCTCTCATGCGGGCGCTGGTCGAGACGCGGATCAAGCCCTACTACCTGCACCACCCAGACCTCGCGCCCGGGACCGGGCACTTCCGGGTGCCGCTCGCCACTGGGCAAGCCCTGATGCACGCTCTGCGGGGCCGGGTCTCGGGCCTGTGCCAGCCCACCTACGTCCTCGACCTCCCCGGCGGCCACGGCAAGGTGCCAATAGGAGCGAGCTACGTCACACCCGTTGCTGGGCAGCCTAAGGAGCCCCCGCGGTCTCTGGTAGAGGACTACAATGGGCACAGGCACGTCTATCCGCCGATCCCGAGGACAGTTGATTGAGCCACAGACGGTCAACGCCTTCCCAGGGCAAGGAAACTCTAAGGTTACGGGCCGGGTAAGCTCTGGGCTGGTTTGATACCGCAGGAGGTGCACGCAGCCGACGCTCAATGGGCGCAGGGCCCTGCCCGCTCACTCCGCGGAGCCTTAACCTTGTCCTCACAACCAACATCAAGGGACGAAACTCGTCGCAGAGCCCTTGAACCTTGAACCACATCTATCGCTCGGCAGCTCGCCATCGCAGGGCCGAGCGGATACCAACTGCCGAAACGCCGACGATCGCAACCAGAGCCGCTCCGTGACCTTCCCGATCTCCCTCGCAAACCCCATCCGCCATCCTGGCCCACCCCCGGATTCCTGCGACGTCGTCGTGATCGGCGGCGGCGTGATCGGCGTGATGACGGCCTGGTTCCTGGCCGAGCGGGGCCTTCGCGTGACGCTCTGTGAGAAAGGGCGGATCGCGGGCGAGCAGTCGAGCCGCAACTGGGGCTGGGTGCGCCAGCAGGGCCGCGACCCGGCCGAGCTGCCCATCATGGTCGAGAGCCTGCGCATCTGGGAGCGCCTGGCCCAGGAGTTCGGGGACGCCCTGGGCTTCCGCCGAACGGGCGTCATGTACCTCGCTGATACCGAGGCCGACCTTGCCGCCTTCGAGGCTTGGCTGCCGCACGCGGAGGCGCACGGGCTGGATACGCGGCTGCTCGGACGGGCCGAGGTGGTCGAGCGGCTCAAGGGCTCGGCCGACCGCTGGCTTGGCGCGCTCTTCACGCCCTCGGATGCTCGGGCCGAGCCATGGGTAGCGGTACCCCTCCTTGCTCAGGGCGCGGCGGCGCGCGGAGCCGTGATCATAGAGAACTGTGCCGTGCGCGCGCTCGACCGCCGAGGCGGGCGCATCGCCGGAGTTCTCACCGAAGCCGGAAGGATCGCCTGCGATCAGGTGGTGCTCGCGGGGGGCGCGTGGTCGTCGCTGTTCCTGCGTGCCGAGGGGATCCCCCTGCCGCAGCTTGCGGTGCTGGCCTCGGTCGCGGCCACTGAGCCCCTGCCTGAGATCTTCCCGGGCGCGGCCGCCGATGGCCGCTTTGCCTTCCGCCGGCGCGCGGACGGGGGCTACAGCCTCGCGGCCGGGGCCGCGCACGGCTTCTTCGTCGGCCCTGACGCCCTGCGCCACGCCCGGGCGTTCGTTCCCGTTCTGCGCAAGGATTGGCGCTCGACCCGGCTCCGGCCCGCCGCACCGCGTGGCTTCCCCGATGCGTGGGGGACACCGCGCCGCTGGACACCTGACGGACCCTCGCCCTTTGAGGCCATGCGCATCCTCGATCCAAGGCCCGATCAGCGGGTCCTCGCGGGGGCACAGGAAGCGTTCGGGGCAGCTTTCCCGGTCCTCGGCCGGCCGAAACTGCGGGCGTCCTGGGCCGGCATGATCGACACCATGCCCGACGTGGTGCCGGTGATCGACCGCGTAGACACCGTGCCGGGCTTGGTGCTGGCCACTGGCTTCTCAGGCCACGGTTTTGGCATCGGTCCCGGCGCCGGGCGGGTTGTGGCGTCGCTCGTCGCAGGCGATGCCCCGGGCCACGACCTCCGTCGGTTCCGCCTTGGGCGCTTCTCGGACGGCTCGCGCCTCGAACTTGGGCCATCGCTTTAGTCGGGCGCGTGCGACGGCCATGTCAATGAGTGAGTTAGCTGGATCACCGTGTCTCCGACGCAGAGCATCCTAAGTTAACTAAGTATTGTTTAGGAGGACGCACCATGGCTGGCGGCTGGACGCACGACGGCGCGGTCAACGAACAGATCGAGGCCTCGATCAATGACGAGCTCAAACGCATGCAGGCCATGCGCCGTCCCGTTGGGGCTAGCCGAACCCACTGCGCGGAATGCGAGGAGCCGATCCCCGAGGCCCGTCAGCAAGCTATTCCCGGCGTGAAGCTGTGCCTCGACTGCCAGAAGGAGCGGGACACCCGCTTTGTGTCGCGGGGCGGGATCAATCGCCGGGGTTCGAAGGACAGCCAGCTGAAGTGAGAGGCCGCGGAGAGCCCTAGGGCCGCATATAGGACCGACCTCTCTTGCATTGCTGTTTGCTTCTCAGCCCCTGCCTACCGTATCGAACAGCGCAGAACCCAGAGGAACGGCGGAGCTAAGCACCGCGTTCGGGGCAGAAAGGAGCGCACCATGAACCCCGCCTCGCCCGAGATCCTCGAAGGCCGTCTCATCGCGCAACGCAAGGTGCTGGCTGAGATCCTGGTCCGTCTGGGCCGGCAGGACCCCACGCTCCTTGACGCATTGGAGGAGCGCAGTGTCTTTCGCGACCACGAGGAGGATCCCGGTGTCGTGGAGCCCTCCCCAGAGTTCGCCATCGAGGCGGCCGTTGCTGACGAGTTC
>NZ_KK088595.1 GCF_000600335.2 Rubellimicrobium mesophilum DSM 19309
CCAGGCACTTCGGCCGGGCCTTCTGGAAACGGCTGACGGGCTATCACGCCCGAAGTCGGATCGAAGCCCAGATGCTCCGCCTCAAAGCCTTTGGGGACCGCATCGCCTCACGCGACCCCGACCGCCAAGCCGCCGAGATCCACACCCGCATCGCCCTGATGAACCGCTTTTCAGCCCTGGGCAGGGCGGAGATCGTGCGCGCCGTCTGAACCGAAGGGGAAAGGGCCAAGCTCGGCCTCAGACCGAGTTATGCAACAACGCCCAGCCTAAGAGTACCGAACGGCGCTAGGATCTAGGGTCAGGACTCGTTACCGCAGCCAGAAGATGACGGTGGCAGCGACCGCGATGGCGGACAGGAACAGGTCGCCGCAGCGGGTGTAGCGCATGGCTATACCGCGCCAGTCCTTCAGGCGGGCAAAGGCGTTCTCGATGCGGCACCGCTTCTTGTAGAGCTTGCGGTTGTGGGTGGCGGGGCGCTTCCGCTTGCTGCGGGCCGGGATGCAGACCCGTACACCACGGGCCTTCAGCTCGTCCCGCAGCCAGTCGGCATCGTAGCCCTTGTCGCCGATCAGCCTCTTGGCCCGTGGCATCTCGGCCAGGAGCACCAGGGCACCCTTGGCATCGCTCATCTGCCCGGGTGACAGAAAGAAGGTGAGAGGTCGCCCTTTGCCGTCGCTGACCATGTGCAGCTTCGAGTTCAGGCCGCCCTTCGTGCGCCCAATGGCGCGCGGGCGAAGCCCCCTTTTCTGAGGCTCGCCGCCGTGCGGTGGACCTTCAGGTGGGTGCTGTCGATCATCAGGGTGTCGCCCTCCCGGCCAGGCTGGGCCAGAGCGCGGAAGATGCGGGCAAACACCCCCAGGCGCGACCAGCGCACAAAGCGGTTATAAAGCGTCTTGTGAGGTCCGTAGATCGCCGGAGCGTCCTGCCATCTGAGCCCGTTGCGCTGGACATGGATGATCCCGCTCAGCACTCGCCGATCATCTACCCTGGGCTTGCCTCGGGGCTTGGGAAAGTGCGGCCGGAACCGCTCCACCTGCTCGTCTGTCAGCCAGAACTGTCCGGTCATGCTGCCCTCCAAAGTCGGGCCGCATGAATCAGCTAAGCCGCTGAAACACCAGTGCCGTTACAGGTCCTGACCCTAGGCACCTAGCGAACACGTCGGACCTCAATATGAAACGGCCTCTGGGCGGCCGGCGAGTTGCTGCTGCCCATGAGGACCAAGCCAACAAGTGGCGAACCCCTTCTTGCCGACGACGCGCCCCACACCGTCGCGGACGGCCTTAAGGTCCCGCTCAAGGACCTCACCTGGCATTTCGTCCGCACCCACGTCACCGACCTCCATGCAGGTCGTGACCGGGCATAAGGGCGGGCAATCGTACCGGTGCTATCTCGAAGGACTAGCGGCGCACTCGAGCCTGGCCCCGCAGGGGGTGAACGCAATCGAGTACGCGGCTGAGCTCGTGCTGTTTCTGCGCGGCATCGGCGAGGAGCTGGCGGCGGGGCCGCAGGACCCGGACTACGACGTGACCCATTCGACGCTTTCCGTGGGGCTCATCCAGGGTGGCTCGGCGATCAACATCGTGCCGAACACCTGCCAGGTAACCTTCGAGTTCCGCAACCTTGCCGAGGTAGACCAGGAGGGAGTCTTCCGGCGCATCGAGGGCTTCGCGCTCCGGGAGATGCTGCCGCGCATGCAGGCGCGCCATCCAGGGGCCTTGATCCGCTTTGAGCGGATCTACGAATATCCTGCCCACGCGATTGCGGCCGGCGATCCCTTGGTCACGCGTATGAAGCACCTCGTCGGACGAAACGACCACAGCAAGGTCGCCTTTGGCACGGAGGCCGGGTTGTTCCTTCGGGAGCTTGGACTTCCCACTATTGTGTGTGGACCGGGTGCGATCGCCGTGGCGCATAAACCAGACGAGTATGTGGAGCGAACTCAACTCGCTGCCTGCGACGAGTTCATGAGAAAACTTGTGACGAGCTGAGATCATGCATCTGCGGATGGCCTGGTGAGCGCCGAGGCACGCTCTGCAAGCCTTCATGCCAGATAACCCGAGCCACCTACCTGACGGAATAAAAGGGGCAGGACACTGATCGCCAAACCAGGAGCACTCCCCGGTTCCCGTCGCGCTCAGCGGACAATACCCTCCGGGCCGGCGCCGCAGACCAACGCGCCGCATCGGGTCCCCTCAGGCAGGACCACCACTCCGGACTGCAAGGCGGCGATGGCGGCGGCCCCACTCAGGTCGGCGGCGATCCCGAGCTCGAACCAGAGCCAGTGGGCGGCGCTCTGCATCTGCTCATCCGAAACCAGCACCACGTCGTCGACGTGATCGCGGATCAGAGCGAAGACGGCTGCGTCGGTTTCAGCGCAGCTCATGGTCGCCACGCGGCTTGTCACGCGATCGAGATGGACCACGTGTCCGGCGTCCAGGCTCGCCTTCAGAGTGGGTGAGCCTGTGGGCTCGATGCCGATGATGCGGACCGACGGCTTCAGGGCCTTGAGAACGACCGCCATGCCGGAGATCAGGCCGCCACCACCGATGGCGACGAGCACCAATTCGAGATCCGGCACGGCCTCAAGAAGCTCCAGAGCGACCGATCCCTGTCCTGCTACCACCTGCGGGTCAGCAAAGGGGTGGAAGTAGGCCGCGCCCGTGGCCGTGGCCTGGGCAAGCGCCCCTGCGTTCGCCTCGTGCCACACGGCGCCGAGCACCTCGACCCGCGCCCCCCAGCGCCGAAGCTTTTCTCGCTTCTCCTCGGTCGCATTCTCCGTCACAAAGACCGTAGCCGGCACCCCCGCCATGCGGGCCGCCCGCGCGACGGCCAGCCCATGGTTGCCGCCGGAGGCCGTCACGATCCCGCGTGAGATTGCCTCGGGCGGCAGGCTCAGCAGCTTGTTGGTGGCACCCCGCGCCTTGAAGCTCCCTGTCACCTGAAGGTTCTCGAGCTTGAGCGTGAGTCGGGCGCCTGTAACCGGCTCGGCCAAGGCTGACACCTCGAGAACCGGTGTCCGCCGGATATGAGGCGCGATGCGCGCAGCCGCGCCCTAGACGTCAGCCAGAGTGATCATGCAGTCCCGGCGCCTTGTTCAACGTCGCAGCCCTTGCTGCGACAGGTGGACCTTTAGCTCTTCGCTCCGGACATTGGACGTTACCCTCGACCGCCCGCCGCAGATAGGCCCGACAGATCCGGCGGGCGTCATCCATCTGGAAGCTGTCGGGGTCGATGAACTGCCGGATCCAGAATCCGTCGATCATGGCATAGAGACCGAGATACGTCTCTGCGACCTGTTCCCTAGGGATGAGTTGGGCCAGTGCCCAGCAGATGTTCGAGCGAAAGCGGCGGTTTACTGTCCGTTGTAGCGCGGCAAGGCGGGGATGGACCGGAAGTTGAGCCCAGAACGCTCGCCAAGCAAGAGCCGCGCCAGGGCGCAACTGATCCGGCTGGAGGCAGCCGTCGATGATCGCGTGAAGACGGTCGAGCGGGGAGGGCTCCTTCGGCGTAAGGCGCCGGATCTCCAGCGCCAGATCACGCGTCAGGCGACGGAGCGTTGCCTCGAGGAGGTCCTCCTTCCCGTCGAAGTAGTGGTTCACGAGCCCTGGTGACACCCCGGCTTCCTCGGCGATTGTGGCCAAGGTTGTGTCCGAGAGACCGTGCATCGCTATGGAGGTGATGGCCGCATCGATGAGCTCACTCCGCCGGTAGTCCCGGATCTTTCTCTTTGCCACCACATCCTCCTCACTGCCTCGCTAACCAGCACGACCGACATTGTTGTCCAAGTGAACAAGATTTTGTTTGACTCAACAAGATCCAGCCACCTAGCCTCTGCCCTCAAGTGATGCGCACGCCAGGAGGCTTGTGAGTGCCCTTTCTCGACCTCGACGACGCAAGACTCTGGTATATTCAGGAAGGGAGCGGGCCCGACATCGTTTGGATTCCCGGTGGCGATAACGTGGCCGAGGACTGGGCAGACCAGATTGCGGCCTTCTCCAAAGACTACCGCTCCACGGCCTTTGACCCTCGAGGGGCCGGCCGGACCGAGAGCCGGCGCCCGCCGCCTTGGTCCATCGCTGACATGGCGCGGGATTGCGCGGAGCTGATCCGGTCTAGATGCAAGCCGCCGGTGGTTGTGGCGGGGCTGTCGATGGGGTCGTTGGTCGCGCTGCAGGTCGCCATCGATCATCCTGAGCTCGTCCGGTGTGCTATCCCGCTAGGGACCACTGCAAAGGCGACAGGGTTCTGCCGCGATTGGATGATCGCCGAGGTCGAGTTCCGCAAAGCCGGGGGTCGGCTTCCACCGGAGTTCGCAATCCACCACTACGGCGCGTTCATGTATCCCTCGGAGGTTCTCGGGAACGACGAGTTGTGGTCCCGCCTCAAGCCGTTCATCGCCCGCAGCTATGGTGAACGGGAAGGCGACTATCTGGTGGCCCAATGGCAGGCCTGCATCGACTTCGATGTCGAGGGGCCGCTCCAGAGCTGTCAGGTGCCGATCCACGTAATCGGCTTTTCCCAGGACATGCAGACGCCTCCGGCGCTCGGGCGTCGGGTCGCTGAACTCGCGCCTCGTGGAGCCTTCCACCTGCTGCAGGGGCTGGCCCACCTCTCCCTGGCTGGGCATCGGCCTGAGGTGGTCAACGGGGAGATCCGCCGGATTGTGGAGCAGTATCACCAGGAGCTCGTATGACTGTAGGCAATCCGGGCGAGTTCGCGAGGCGGGCCGTCACTGCAGTCGGCTTGCAAGGCGAGTGCATCGACGGCCACGGGGTCTGGCCCATCTTCAACCGCGGTGCGCTCTGCAGGGAACCGCTCCAGCGCGCTTGGCCATTCGAGCGGCTGAGCACCTTCAAATACATCCCGGACAACGTCCGGAGCCTCTACGAGTCCCTTTGATGCGGGAGAAGCAGATGCAACGTCGCCACTTCCTTAGAACCAGCACGGCCTTTGCGGTGGGAGCTGCCGCGGGCCTGAGGCTCCGCCCGGCAATTGCTCAGGAGGGGGGAACTCTGCGCCTCCTGACGTGGGAGGGTTACGCCGACGACGCCTGGGTGAAGAACTTCGAGGATGCGCACGGCGTGCAAGTCGCGAAGACCTATGTCGGCTCGAACGACGAGTACATGGCGAAGCTGGCGGCCGGCGGGGGGGACTACGACCTCGTCGTCATCGTGAGTTCGCTGGGTCGCCGTGCGATCAACGCGGGCTTCGTCGAGCCCCTCGACCTCAGCCTCATCCCCAACTTCCAGTCTATCTATCCGCGCCTGCAGTCGGGGGGCTTCATCCGGAAGGACGACCAGGTCTTCGGGGCCCCGACCTTCGTCGCAATCTCGCCTATTACGGTTAACACCGAGGTCATCCCGGAAGGGAACGACTTCGGCCTCCTCTTCGACGAGCGCTTCGCGGGACGCATCGCGATGTGGGACGACGTGTCGACACTCGGCGACGTGGCCGCGTGGATGGGCATCGAGGACGTCTGGAACATGTCGGACGACCAACTCGAGGCCGTCAAGCAGAAGCTGATCGAGCAGAAGCCGATGGTCCGCACCTATTGGTCCCAGGCCGGTGAGGCCATTGACCTCTTCATGAACGGAGAGGTCGTGATCTCGAATTCCTGGAGCTACATCACCTCGGAGCTAAAGGCGCGAGGGCTGCCCGTGCGCGAGTTTTACGGCTCCCCGCCCTCTGCCGCTGTGGATTCCCACTTCATCGTCAGTGGCACGCCCAGCCGCGAACTCGCTCACGCCTTCATCGATCATATCCTGTCGCCCCAATCCCAGGGCGCCATCGCGGAGATCAGCGGCTATACCCCGAGCAACCCGCAGTCGGTTGACTTCATGCCGGCCGAGACATGGAAGACCATGGGCTTGGATGCCGTCGGCGAGGTGGTCGAGCGCATGAACATCTGGGAGGATATTCCTCGCCGGTCTCGCTACCTCGAAGTGCTGAGCGAGGTGAAGGCGGCCTGACGGATGCTGAGTCACGCAACCGCCGCCCCCAACGACGTCGTCATCCGCCTCGACCGGGTCTCGAGGTCGTTTGGGGCGGCACAGGCGCTCAAGGGCTTGTCACTCGAGGTCCGACGGGGTGAGTTCCTGACCCTTCTGGGGGCCAAGCGGTTGCGGCAAGACAACCACGCTCCGAATGATCGGCGGCTTCGAAGTTCCGGACACCGGCTCCGTGATCATCAACGGGCAGGATGTGACCAACGTCCCGCCGTTCCACAGGGACGTGAACACCGTCTTCCAGAGCTACGCGCTGTTCCCGCACCTGTCGGTGTTCGAGAACGTGGCGTATCCCCTGCGCATCCGCCGGTTGCGAACTGCGGAGATCCGCGATCGTGTGGGCGCCATGCTCGAGCGTGTGAACCTCAGCGACAAGGCGAACCGCTATCCGCACGAACTCAGCGGCGGGCAGAGGCAGCGGGTCGCGCTGGGGCGGGCGCTCATCAATGAGCCCGCCGTCCTCCTCCTCGACGAGCCCCTGAGTGCGCTGGATGCCAAGCTTCGCCGCTCCATGCAGATGGAGCTCCGGCGCATGCATACAGAGTTGGGCCTCACGTTTGTCTGCGTGACGCACGACCAAGAGGAAGCGCTCGTAATGAGCGACCGCATCGCCGTTCTGGAGAGTGGTCAGATCGCCCAGATCGGGACACCAGAGAAGGTGTTCGAAGCACCGGCCAATCGCTTCGTGGCTGACTTCATCGGCGGCTGCAACTTCCTGCCCGTGGTCGCCCGGCCCGGTGGAACACTGGCGCTGACAGATCCCGGTCAAGAGGGCAGGGGAGCCAATCACGCCACTCTTGCAGTTCGTCCAACTAGTCTTCGGCTTGGCGCCGCCCCGGACCCGGTCGCATTCTCAGCAACAGGTCGGGTGAAGGATGTCGTCTACCTAGGATCGTTGCTGCGGGTGATGGTCCAACTGAGCCCTCAGGTGGAGGCCGCCGTCGAAGTCGACCGCGATGCCGCGAGAGAACTGAGCTTGCACAACGGGAGTTTGGCGACGCTCTGGGCAAGGCGCGAGGACATCAGCCTCTTTGAGCGTGGGGAGCGGGGACAACGTGTCTGTCTCTGAGCTCGCAGCGCACCCTGAACCTGCGGGGAGACGGACCGCAGACCGGCGGCGCTGGATCTTGGCCGTCATCTTCCTTGGGCCCGCGGCGCTTTACGCGCTTGTCTTTCTGATCCTGCCATACGCGAACCTGCTCGCCTACAGCTTCTGGAAGGTCGAGAACTACGCAGTCGTCCGGGATTTTAATCTGGGCAACTTCCAGCGCGCCATCACTGGCTCATCTTACCTGCCCGTCCTGGGCAACTCGCTTCTGGTGGCTGTCATAGTGACCGCCATCTCTGCGGTGCTGGGATATGCACTTGCCTTCTACGTGGCGTTCTTCACCGGCCGGGCGCGACACACGCTGTTCTTCCTCATGGTCATCCCGCTGTGGACCAGCTTCCTGCTCCGAGCGTTCATCTGGAGGCTCATTTTGGGGCGAGAGGGGATCATCAACTCGGGGCTGTCCTGGCTGGGGGTGACCGACGAGCCCATCTCGGTCCTACTCTTCAACCGCTTCAGCGTCTGCATCGCGCTCGTCTATGTCTTCGTACCGTTTGTCGCCATCCCCGTCTATGCGGCACTGGAAAAGATCCCTCGCGAGGCCATCGAAGCCAGCATGGATCTGGGCGCAACGGCCGCGACGACATTCCGACGCGTGATCCTGCCCCTGAGCATCCCAGGCATCGTCGCGGGCGGCATTGTCACGTTCTGCCTGAGCTTTGGCGATTTCGTCGCACCAGCCCTCCTCGGCGGGCCAAGCGGACTGATGATCTCCAGCGTGATCATCACCCAGTTTGGGTCGGCCTTTGACTGGCCCTTCGGAAGCGCCTTGGCCGTGATCGTCATCGTGATCATTGGCACGGCAGTAATCTTGGCTCGGAGGCTCGAGCGGCGCCATGGATGAGAGCTTCGTGCGGTGGTCCCGTGGAACCAAGCGCATCGCGACCACTCTTGGGATTGGGGTATTCTTCTTTCTCTATGCGCCGCTGCTGGTCCTGATCGTCTTTTCCTTCAGTGGCGCGCGGACGCTGTCCCTCCCTATAGAGTCGTGGACACTCGACTGGTACCGCGAACTCGCGGCCGACGAGGACCTGAAGCGCGCGGCTCTCAACAGCCTCAAAGTCGCTGCTGCCGTGGTGCCGCTGACGTTGCTGCTTGGGGTCCCGGCCGGCTATGCTTTGGGTCGCTTTGCGTTCCGGGGGAGCCAGGTCGTTGAGCATCTCCTCACCTTGCCTTTGATGATCCCCGGCATCGTCACGGGACTCTCAATCCTTCTCCTGCTCAAGGCCTTCGGTCTGCCGCTGTCGCTGTGGGCCGTGGTCCTGGGCCACGCCGTCGCCTGGTTGCCGGTGGTGATAGGGCAGGTGATGGCGCGCCTGTCGCGCCTCGATCCGTTGATGGAGGAGGCCAGCCTCGATCTGGGCGCGGGGTATCTGGAGACGTTCCTCAGGGTCGTTCTGCCGAACCTGAGTGCGGCCGTCATTGGGGGTGGTCTCCTGGTCTTCACGTTGAGCTTCGACGAGGTGGCGATCACCTTCCTACTGACCGGCTCGGAGAACACGTTGCCGATGCAGATCTGGGCCATGCTGCGACAGGGCGTGACCCCGGAGATCTGCGCCGTGGCGACGCTCACCATTCTCGCCTCGGCGGCGCTCATTGCTCTCAGTGTGCGCCTTGGCCGGCGGTGATGGCGGTGGCGGGTCTGCGCCACCCCATTCGGGGACTCTCATAATCTACTAACGTCGCACCCATGCGGCGCAACGAGGCCGCGCGGCCAAGCTCGACCGCCCGGTGGTCGACCGGGGGTCTAGCTCCTCCTCAGGACTAACCTCAAAGCTGGTCCATCTGGCGGCGTACGGCCTCAACGATCAGGCGGAACTCGTCAGCAACGGCCGCCTCGATGGCGAACTCTGGGGAGGGCTCCACGACACCGGGATCCTCCTCGTGGTCGCGAAAGACACTGCGCTCCTCCAATGCGTCAAGGAGCGTGGGGTCCTGCCGGCCCAGACGGACCAGGATCTCAGCCAGCACCTTGCGTTGCGCGATGAGACGGCCTTCGAGGATCTCGGGCGAGGCGGGGTTCATGGTGCGCTCCTTTCTGCCCCGAACGCGGTGCTTAGCTCCGCCGTTCCTCTGGGTTCTGCGCTGTTCGACCTCTCCAGCCGCCCCGTCCATAAGCAGAACCGCACTGCCACCCTTGCTGAGTGGCGGCAGCTCTGCGCGGCCTAAGGTCAGCCGCACCTACCCAAACAGAGACTGGTTCGCATCCCTCTGACCGCACCCTGCTACTAGCTGGATCTCAACGGGAGAGCCAGAAGGTAAGCTGGCGACGCCAACGGCGGCGCGGCTGCCGATGCCGGCTGGGCCGAGCTGCTCGAAGAAGTAGTCGGAGGCGAAATCGGCGAGGCGCGTATGGAGCGTGAAATCCGGCTCCGCGGCGACGAAGACGGTCATGTTGAGGACGGCCGTTACGTCCTCCCCCTCCCCGACCGCGCTGCGGGCGGCGGCGAGCGCATTGGCGGCGGCGAGGACGACCGCATCCTTCCAGTCCTCCAGGGCCGCGGCGGCGCCGATCTTGGCGGCAACAGTCAACACGCCGTCGCGGCGCGGTGTCATGCCGGAGGTGAACACCAGGTCGCCGAAGCGCCTCGCCGGAACGTAGCGGCCCTGCGGGACCGGCGTGCTCAGCACGGTCACCTGCGGTACCGCTCGATCAGGTCCGCCGCCCGCCCGATGGCCGCGACGGCGGCCCGGTGGTCCTGCGAGAAGTTGAGCCGAATGCTGCCGAGCGAATGCGGCCCAAACTCGGCGCCTGGGGTCACGGTCACACCTGCTTGCCGGCGCAAAATACGCACGAAGTCCTGCGTCGGGACGGCGAGTTCCGGGAGTTTTGGGAAGATGTAGCTGCCTGCTTCGGGCGAGCGGACCTCAAGTCTGGGCACGGGACCGAGCACGGCCAGCAGGTCGTCGCGGATAGCCTGGTGCAGGCGGATGCGCTCGGCGAGCCAGCCTTCCGGTTCGGCGAACCAGGTTTTTAGCACCGCCTGGCTGTAGCCGGGCGCCCTGAGCGAGACGATGGCCTGGAGCTTTTCCATGCGGTCGATCAGCCGCGTCGAGCCAAAGGCAACACCGAGCCGGTACCCGCTGAGCGACTCGGTCTTGGACGGACCCATGATAGTGAGGACGTTTTCGGGATCCACCCGGCCGGCGCGCAGATGCGCATAGCTGCGCCCCTCGTAAAGGAGCCGCGAATACAGCTGGTCGACGATCACCGTCGCGCCATAGCGCCCGGCCAGGCCCGCGATCTCGGCGATCTCCGCTTCGGAATAGATCACCCCGACGGGATTGTTGGGATTGGAGAACAGGAAGACCTTTGCGCCGGACCGGAAGGCGTCTTCCAGTTGGCTCAGGTCAAGGCCGGCCTGGTCGCTCGTCTGGTGATAGTTCAGCGTCACCGGGACGAGGATGGCGCCGAAGAACTCGACCAGCTTGCGGTTGGCGAAATAGTCGGGCTGGACGATGGCAACCTTGTCGCCCGCCCCCGCCGTCGCCGCCACGGCAAGAAAAAGCGCTCCCTGAGTGCCGGGCGTGATGATCAGCCCTTGGTCGGCCGAAATCGGTGCACCGGTAAAGGCAGCGAGACGTTCAGCCAGCATCTCGCGGATCGCCCCGCTGCCGCGATATTCGGTATAGGCCTGGCCGCTACCGGGAGCCACGCCGGCGCTGAAGGCCTCGAAGGCGCCCGGCGTCGGAAGGAAGGCGTCGACGTCGCCGTGCGAAAAGTCGACCGGCGTGCCGAGCAGGGTCTCGCCGCGCAGAAGGTCTGACAGCCCGCTCGCCGACTGGCGGACCTCCTGCCCCGGCGCATTGTCGGTCGCGAGCTTGGCGTACTTGGCTTCGAGCGTATCCATAAAATTCCCGTCCATCCGATGCTGCCGTCAATGTGCCAAGCCGACTCTGAAGGCAGTTCCGGAGCGGCTCCCGCATTGGTCGGTTTACCCGTTCCGGTGACCGGGAGTCCTCCCGATAAGGGCAGCACGGCGGAAACTCGGAGCTAATCCCAACCAAGGCAAGATGCCTCGGACTAGCTTTAGACGATAGAAAATGTTTGCGAACATCGTCCCCCAACAAGCTTAGTCTGATGAGTGTGACACGTGCGTGGCCGGTGCCTGTACCACTCAGCAATGGTCGGCTACGCCGATGCCTGTCTCGTGTGGCCGTTCTGGCCTTCCCTCGGCAACCCGCTTGTTCCTTCGAGAATGGCGAGGATGACGCGGGTCTGCAGCGAGGAACGGTTCCACACCATGCCGATCCGGCGGATGAAGCGCCGGTCGTAGATCACCCACTTCTTCAGCGACAGACCTTCGGGCCAGGGCGGCGCCCAATCCGGAACGAGCGACACGCCGAGGCCGCTGTTGACCATTATCGCGATCGCCTCCAAGGCATCGAGTTCTAGCCGTTCGTGGGGCTTGATGTTACATAGCCGAAGATAGCTGTCGGCCAGCCGACCGCCCCAATGGTTGCGGTCGTAGCGCACGAAAGGCTGCTCGGTGAGGAGGGCATGAGGATCGCTGAGATTCATGTCCGACGGCACGATCAGGGTGAGGGGCTCCTCCCGGATTGCCTGCCAGTCGCATTCCTTGGGGATAGCGAAGGGCGGTTCGACCAAGATGGCGCCATCCAGATCGCCGCTGATCACTCTGCGATAAAGGTCTATGGACGTGCCCGGCGCGATGTAGAAGGTGAGGCTGGGATAGAGGTCCTTCACTCGCTTCAGGATGCTTGGCAGGATCCCCGTCAGCGCAGTGGACACGGCGCCGAGGCGGAGCTCGCCGGCGGGGACATCGAGCGCAGCGGCGGCCTTTAGGGCCCGCAGGGATTGCAGCAGGCTCCCGGAACGCTCGTAAACGGCGCGCCCGGCCTCGGTAGGGCGCACATTGCGGCCGACCCGGATTATAAGCTGAGCGTCCAGTTCGGCCTCAAGTGCCTGAACGCGCTGCGCGATGGCCGCCGATGTCAAGTTCATTCGGCGGGCGGCTTCAGCAATCGAGCCGAGCTCCACGACGCTGACGAAGGTTTGGAGGAAGCGCGTATCCACAACATTTTCCTTTGTCTGAACTTACAAGAAACCATGTTGCCTTCGCTCCGGGAAGCCGTGAACCTGCCCCTCGGCATAAGAAGGGGATGCCGGCAATCGGTATGAATCAGAAATCATCCTTGCTGCCGGGCAGAGTCTGCCAGTGCCGTTCCTCAGGAATCGGCGGCACGCGGAGCTTTCTGCTGTGACCCTGCGGTGTGCCTTGATCGGAGCCGGCGACTGGATGGCAAGCGCCTTGCTCCCTGCTTTGAGGGCTCAAGCTGACATCGAGGTAGTTGGCGTTGTCGCTGCGACGCTTTCGGAAGCGCAGAGCTTTGCAGCGGCGCACCATATTGGACGCGCTTACGCCACCCTTCCCGAGCTTCTCGAGGCGGAAAAACAGCTGAAGCTGGGGGTGATCGCCACGCCCGACCACGTCCACGCCGAGGCGGTGTCGGCGCTGCTTTTAGCAGGCGTGGCAGCCTATTGCGAGAAGCCGCTTGCCAACTCGGCCGGCAATGCCCAGGAGCTTGTTGCGCTCGGGCGGCGGACGGGCGTGACCGCCACCGTCGGCTATTCCTTCCGGTTCACCCCCGCTCTTCAGGCGCTTAAGCGCGACCTCGCTGCAGGCCGGCTCGGCGAGCCCTGGCTGATCGAGTTGGCGGAGCACAACCCTCAGTTCCACCCCGACAGCGGCAAGCCCCTGAACTGGAAGGGCGACCCTGCCCAGGCCGCAGGCGGCGCGTTGTTCGAATATGGCTCGCACGTGATCGACATGGCCGCCTGGCTGCTGGGGCCGATTGCGCGGGTATCGTCATCGCTGAAGCGGGTCCTCCCGGGTGCTCGTCTCGACGACATCGCCACTCTGCAGATGGAATTCCAGAACGGCAGCACGGGGCTGCTGATTTCCAGCTGGCTGCTGTCCGGCGGCTTTCCCGGCATCCGCATCCGCCTCCATGGTTCGCAGGCGCTTGGGGAAGTCTGGGTCGACGACCGCCTGGAGGGCGGACAGCGCTATCGTCTGTCGCCGGCGCTCGGTTCCGGCGGGGAAGACCAGCCGATCGAGCCGATGCGCGGCACCCGCACTGATGCCGTGGGGCGTCACATGGCCGCCTTGCTTTCCGCCATTCGTGGAGACGGCGGCGGCAATCTCCGGACCCTGCCTACGCTGGAGCAGGCTGCCCATGTTCAGGACGTCCTCGAAGCATCCCTCAATGCCACCTCGGCCTGGCAAGACGTGGCCGGCACTTCGTCACCTTTGATCAGGGAACAGGAGAACACCTAGATGAATGCCCTAAGGAGCTGGCGTGCTGGCCTGATGGCCGGCGTTGCATTCGGTCTCGTTCCAGTGCTGGCGCTACCGGCGGTCGCCCAGGATGCCGAGGGTGGCACGCTGACCGTTGCGCGCCCGGCGGACATCTTCACCTTCGATCCCTACAACACCCAGGACGACCGTTCGATCTTTACCGAGCTGACCGTCTACGAGCGGCTGGTGCGGCTGTCGGAAGACGGCACCTCCGTCGAGCCGGAACTGGCCACCGAATGGAGCGTCGCCGAAGACGGGCTTTCGGCCGAGTTCACCCTCCGCGATGGCGTGCAGTTCTGGAACGGCGACCCGCTGACGGCCGAGGACGTGGTGTTCTCGCTCACTCGCGCCATTGACCAAGCCGGCTCCTGGGGCTTCCTGTTCTCCCCGGTGCAGTCGGTCGAGGCCGTGGACGAAAATACCGTCCGCCTGACCATGTCGCAGCCGTTTGCTCCGCTGCTGCCGGCCCTCTCGACCTTCGCCGCAAGCATCTACCAGAAGGCCCATTTCGAGGAACAGGGCGAAGCCGCCGGCGAAAGCCCGATGGGCACCGGTGCCTTCATGCTGGAAAGCTGGAACAAGGGCCAGGACCTCACCCTCGTCCGCAATCCAAACTACTGGCAGGAAAGCAAGCCGACGCTCGAGCGCGTCGTGTTCCGCGTCGTCGGCGACGACAATGCCCGCATGCTGCAGCTGGCCTCGGGCGAGGTCGACATCGCCACCGACGTTCCCCCGGGACAGGTGGAGCAGGCAACGGCCAACGGAGCCGAGATCGTGACTGTGCCGGGAAGTGCCGTCGGCTTTGTCACCATCAACGGCCAGGTCGAACCGTTCGACGAAGCCTCGGTCCGCTGCGCCATGGCTTATGCCGTCGACCGCGAGTCGATCGCCCAGGCGGTGTATTTCGGCCGCGCCACGCCGGCGAAGTCGATCCTGCCGAGCTCAACCTTCTTCTATGACGCCGACACCAATCCGATCACCTTCGATCTCGCCAAGGCTCGCGAGCTGCTGGCATCGAGCGAGATGCCGGACGGCTTCACCTTCACCGCGACCGTGCCGAGCGGCGATACGACCCGTCTCGCGATTGCGCAGATCTGGGCCGCCTCGCTCGCCGAGATCGGCATCACGATGAACATCGAGCAGGTGGAAGCGACTACGGCGCAGGAGATGTACAACACCGAGCAGTACACGATGCGCATCTCCTCGTGGACCAACGATACCCCCGATCCCGACGAACTGATGGGCGTGGCGATGGACTACGAGCCGCAGAACGGCCTCCACAGCGGCTATCGCAACGACGAAGCGCGCGACCTCGTGCTGGCCGGACGCGCCGAACCCGATTCCGAAAAGCGCCAGGAGATCTATTCCGAGCTGCAGGAAATCGTGAACCGCGACTGCCCGTTCATCTACACCGTCGAGGAAGAGCGCATCTTCGCCATCTCGCCGAACGTGGAGGGCTTTGCCCCCAATTCGCAGGGCAAGTACTCCCTGGAGAACGTGACCCTCGCGTCCGGGTAAACCCTGCGTCCGCCGCTGCGGCGGCCCTTCCGGCTGCCGCAGCCTTTTCTGTTGAGGAACACCATGGCCGTTGCCGATCCCAAAGCCTGGGTAGCCAATGTCGAACGCCTGTACCGCGCCAACGACGCCGAGGGGGTGAGCGCTCTCTACACCGAGGACGCCATCACCATCTTCGGCAGCCGCATCCTGTCGCCCGAGGAAGTGCACGCGCATCCCAAGGAATGGTTCGAGTCGCTGCTCGAATACGAGATCGAGCGCACCTTCCGGGCGGCCACTGGCGACATCATCGTCAGCGAGACACTGGCCAGCTACATCAAGAAGGAAGATGGCAAGCGCTATCGCGAGTTCGGCGTCGACGTATATTGGGTCAACGACCAAGGGAAGATCTACCACAAGCACACCTCCGAAGTAGTCGAGCCCTTTGATCTGCGGCCGCTGCCGCCGAGGAACCCGTGAGCGGTCGACTCGAGGGCAAGGTCGCCATTGTCACCGGCGCCGCCCGCGGCATCGGCCGCGCTGTGTCCTTGCGCTTTGCCCAGGAGGGCGCGCGGGTAGCGCTGGTCGATATCGCTCGGGATGTACCGGGCGTACCTTATCCCGGGTCCAACCGCGAACAGCTCGAGGCGAGCGCCGCGGGTTGCCGGGGCACCGGCGTAGAAGCACTCGCGCTGACCGCCGACGTCACCAGCAGCGCCGAACTCGACAGCGCCGTGGCAGAAGTTTTAGAGAAATGGGGCCGGATCGACATCCTGGTCACGGCGGCCGGTATTGACTCCTGGGGCAAGGCCTGGGAGCTCACCGACGACCAGTGGCAAAAGATGCTTGACGTGAACCTGTCCGGAGTCTGGCGCTCGGCCAAGTCGGTGAGCCCGACCTTCATCGAGCAGAAGTCCGGTGCCATGGTTCTGATCGGTTCGGTGCTGAGCCACCGCGCCAACAAGGAGTTTGCTCATTATACGGCCGCAAAGCATGGTGTTCTCGGCCTCACCCGGGCCTTCGGACTCGAACTCGCTCCTTATGGCGTGCGCGTCAATTCGGTAGACCCGACGGTCGTCTTCACCGACATGGTGATGAACCAGGCCTATCTCGACCGCCTGGGCGGGCACGAGGGCACTACGCTCGACGAAGCCAAGGCCTATTACTTGCGCTGGAACACCCTGCCAATTCCCTGGGTCGAGCCGGTCGACGTTGCGAATGCCTGCCTGTTCCTCGCCTCCGATGAGGCACGCGGCATTACCGGCGTGGCCCTACCGGTGGATTTGGGAGCCATGCTGAAATGAGTAGCGGTGTTGTTCCGGCCAGCATGCCGGAGATCACGTCCGGCAGACCCACGGCACGCCGCTTCGAAGAGAAGGTCTGCGTCGTCACCGGAGGCGCATCTGGTATCGGCCGGGCCGTCGTATTGCGGCTCGCCGCCGAAGGCGCGCGGGTCGCCGTCCTCGACATGGACCTGGCCGGGGCGAGGGAGAGCCTGGAACTTGCCGGCGGCGAGACCACCGGCCTTGCCGCAGAGATTGATGTCCGCTCATCGGCGAGCGTCGAAGCGGCGGCCGGCCTCGTGAAAGGGCAGCTCGGCAATGCCGACGTGCTGGTCAACAATGCCGGTATCGAAATCCTTGGCACGATAGACGAGATGGCGCCCGATGTCTGGGACGAGATCATGGCCGTGAACCTCCGCGGCCCTTATCTCACCTCGCGCATCTTCCTGCCGCAGCTCCTGGCGCGGGCTGCCGAGCGCGGGGGCGCCGCTGTGGTGCACAATGCTTCCCTGATGGGCCTTGTCTCCAGCGCCGGCCTTGCCGCCTATTGCGCTTCGAAGGCTGGAGTCGTGTCACTGACGCGCAGCATGGCCCTCGACTACGCCAAGCAGAACCTCAGGGTGAACTGCGTGTGCCCGGGGATCATCCACACTCCGATGCTGGAGCGGCGTTTCGCCATGCAGCCCGACCGAGAGCAGGCTTACCGCGACACCTCGCGCCGGCCGCCAGTGCAGTATATCGGCCGGCCTGAAGACGTCGCAGCCTCCGTCGCCTACCTGGCTTCCGACGAGGCACGATTCGTCACCGGCAGCGCCCTTACAATCGATGGCGGAGTGGGCGCGGCGTGATCCGGTATTTCGGCGGGCGACTGCTACAGATCCTGCCGGTCCTGTTCGGCGTCAGCCTGGTCGTCTTTTTCCTGGTACGCCTGATCCCGGGCGACCCGGCTGTGGCGACGCTGGGCAGCCGCGCAACGCCACAACTGATCGCGCGGGTGCGCGACCAGCTCGGCCTCGACTTGCCGCTATGGCAGCAATACCTCAACTTCCTCAGCCATGCGCTGCAGGGCGATTTCGGCATCTCGTTCTTCTACCAGGCCAGCGTCTGGGACGTGACTATCGCGCGGCTGCCGATCACCCTGATGCTGATGGTTTATTCGGTCATCCTGGCGCTGATCATGGCCGTGCCCTTTGCCTACTGGTCGGCAGCGCGGCGCGGGCGGGTCACCGATCACGCGACGCGAATCCTGTTCACCATTGGCCTCGGCATGCCGGTGTTCTGGTCGGGCATCATGCTGGCCTACCTGCTCGGAGTGCGCTGGAAACTGCTGCCAACCTCGGGGCCGGGCGACGGCGGGCTCGATTCCCTTGTGCACTTCACCTTGCCGGCCCTGACGCTCGCGATCTCCATCGCGCCGATCCTGGTGCGTACGCTGCGCAGCAGCCTGATCGAAGTGCTCGCGTCGGACTATGTGACCACTGGCCGTGCCATGGGGTTGGACAACTGGACCTTGAGGCGCAGCTACATCATCCGCAACAGCCTCCGTCCGCTAATCACCGTGATCACCATCAACTTCGGCTACCTGATCGGCGGCACCGTGATCGTCGAGCAGATCTTTTCCCTGGCCGGCGTCGGCTCGCTGCTGATCGGGTCCATCTCCACGCGCGACTATGCAGTGATTCAATTGGCGACGCTGATCTTTGCCCTGCTCGTGGTTGTGGTGAATCTCCTCGGCGACCTCCTCTACGCTCTGATCGATCCGCGGCTGGCGCTCGGCACATGACGGCAGTCGCAAACAACGTTCCTGCGCGCGGCATAAGGCTGCCGCGGCTGCTTCGATCGGGCAGTTGGTCTCTGCGGATCGGCGTTGCGCTGATGCTCGTCATTGTGCTGGCTGCCGTCTTCGCGCCTTGGGTGACGCCGTATGATCCCGTGGCGCTCGATCTTCGCAACGCCCTGAAGCCCCCGAGCTGGAAGAATCTACTGGGCACCGACAATCTCGGGCGCGACGTGTTCACGCGGGTGGTCTACGCCGCGCGCATCGACCTGCAGATCGGGGCTATCGGCGTTGCGCTGCCGCTGATCCTCGGAACAATGGTCGGGCTTATCGCCGGCTATTTTGGCGGCTGGGTGGATTCGCTGATCGGACGAGTGATCGACGTGGTCATCGCCTTCCCCTTCCTGGTCTTGGTGATCGCCATCGTCGCTATGCTTGGGCCGGGGCTGATCAATCTCTACGTCGCGCTGACGCTGGTCAGCTGGGTGCTGTATGCTCGTATCGTGCGAGGCGAAACGCTGGCGCTGAAGCGGCGCGAATATGTGCTGGCGGCGCGCAATCTGGGTTATGGGCACCTTCGGATCATGTTGCGGCACATTCTGCCCAATGCCATTCCGCCGGCCTTCGTGTTCGGCATGAGCGATTTCGCCCTCGACGTGCAGGTGGGCGCCACGCTTAGCTTCTTCGGCCTTGGCGCGCAACCGCCGGCGCCGGAATGGGGGCTGATGATCGCCGAGTCCCGCAGCATGCTGCTGTCGGCACCATGGACGGTGATCGGCCCGGGCCTCGCAATTGTGGTGGTGAGCCTGGTGATCAGCCTCATCGGGGATGGTTTGGCCGACAAGGTGCGAGGCCTGGATGGCTGAGGGGCTTCGCATCGACAATCTCACCATCGCCTTCGACCGCGGTCGCCAGGAAGCGATTTCAGACCTGTCGCTCCAAGTCTCGCCCGGCGAAGCGCTCGGCCTTGTTGGCGAAAGCGGATCCGGCAAAAGCCTTGCTTCGCGCGCTGCCCTTGGTCTCCTGCCGGCCAATGCGAAAGTCAGTGGCCGCATCACTTTAGGGGACCGGTCACTACTGGATCTGTCGCCCGGCCAACTCCAGGCGATACGCGGGTCCCGGATTGCCATGATCTTCCAAGACCCGATGTCGTCGCTCAATCCGGTGGTCCGGGTCGGCGATGCCATTTCGCAGGTGATCCGCTCGCACGAGACGGTTTCGCGCGGCGAGGCTCGCCGCCGCGCAATCGAGCTGATGGAACGCGTCGGCATCCGCAGTCCCGCCGAACGCGCCACATCTTACCCGCATGAGTTTTCCGGCGGTATGCGGCAGCGGATCATGATCGCCATGGCCCTGGCGGCCCGTCCCGGCATGCTGCTTGCCGACGAGCCGACCACAGCCCTGGACGTCATCGTCCAGGCCGGCATTCTCCGGCTGTTGGACGAACTGCGCCGCAATGAAGGGATGGGTCTGCTGCTGGTGTCGCACGACCTGGCAGTCGTGGCCTCACTCTGCGATCACATCGCGGTGATGTATGCCGGCCAGATCGTCGAGGAAGGTCGTGCCGGCGACGTGCTGTTCCGCCCGCGCATGCCTTATACGGTCGGACTGCTCGCGAGCACGCAACGCAGCAAGTCGCTGCGGCGGCTTGCCTCCATCCCCGGGCGGCCCCCGGCACCCGGCGAGCGCCCCAACCACTGCCGCTTCGCAGACCGCTGCCCGCTTGTAACCGATACCTGTCGTGCCGGTCCAATCCCCATGTTTGATGTCGGGGAAGGACAGCGCGCGCGCTGCGTCCGCACGGACAAGGTTCCAAGTCTCGGAACGGACGCCTTTGTCCGCGACCCGCTGGCCGTCGATGCCTGATCCCATCCTTCAGACCGTGGACCTGGGCAAGACCTATGGTGCCCGCCGGCGCTTCTGGCAGAAGCCGGCGAATGTCCCTCCGGCGCTGGCCGACGCAACCCTCGAATTGCGGCAGGGCGAAATCCTCGGCGTTGTAGGGGAAAGCGGGTCGGGTAAAACCACGCTGGCCCGCTGCATCGCCCTGCTGGAGCGCCCGGATACCGGTCGCGTCCTCTTCGAGGGCGAGGACCTGACGAAACTGCCGGAGGCTGCGCTCCGGCGGCGGCGGCGCTACATCCAGACCGTCTTTCAGGACCCTTACTCCTCCCTGAATCCGCGCCAGCGGATCGGCGACACCCTGGCGGAGGTGATGCTGGTCCACGGCCTCGCCTCGCGGGGCGAACAGCGGGACCGCGTTGCCGCGCTGCTGGAGCAGGTGGGATTGCCGGCCACTGCTGCGGCCAACTTCCCGTCCGCATTTTCCGGCGGCCAGCGCCAGCGCATCTGCATCGCTCGCGCCTTGGCGGCGGAGCCGAAGGTGCTCATCGCCGATGAGCCTGTGAGCTCGCTCGATGTCTCGGTGCAGGCACAGATCGTCAACCTGCTGCTCGATCTGAAGGAGCGGCTGGGTCTCTCCGTAATCTTCATCGGCCACGACCTGCAACTCATCAACTTCATCGCCCCGCGGGTGATCGTGATGCTCGGCGGCCGGATTGTCGAAACGCTTCCGGAAGGTTCATCGCTGGCCGATGCGAAGCATGACTATACGCGGGCGCTGCTGCAGGCAGTGCCCACCCTCGAGAAGCTGGACGCTGCCTATCGGCTTTCCCAACAACAGAACATGGCATGAGCAACGCATCCAAACTCACCATCCTGATCGCCTCCCCGCTCGAAGAGGAGCACGTGGAGCGCATCCGCGCGTTCGCGCCCGACCGGTTCGAGGTGATCCACGAGCCGTCGCTGCTGCCCACGCCACGCTATGTCGCCGACCATCATGGCGGACCGCGCACGATGAGCGAAGAGAACAAGAGTCGCTGGGCGGAACACCTTAAGCAAGCCGACATCCTGTTCGACTTCGACCTGGTCGACCCAGCCAATCTCCCCTCTCGTGCGCCAAGGGTGCAGTGGGTGCAGGCGACCAGCGCTGGGATTGGGGAATTCCTGAAGCGCACCGGACTCGAGAGTTCCTCTATCCGCTTCACCACCGCTTCCGGTGTGCACGCCCGACCCTTGGCGGAATTCGCGATGCTCGGACTGCTCTACTTTTTCCGTGACGTTCCCGGACTGCAGCGGGTCAAGGCAGCGCGGCATTGGGAGCGCTATACGGTTGAGGGCATCGAAGGAAAGCGCGTCCTGATCGTCGGGCTCGGCTCACTTGGCCAAGCCGTAGCGCGCGATGCGGCTCATTTCGGCATGGAAGTCTGGGGCACGCGTCGCCGCGCCGGCGTCGAGGCGCCGGAAGGCGTCAGCCGTCTGATCGACCAGTCTCGCATCATCGAGGCTCTCCCCGAAGTGGATGCACTGGTGCTTGCCTGCCCGCTCACACCGGAAACGCACCTCCTGATCGACAAAGCAGAAGTCGAAGCGCTGAAGCCCGGCGCCGTCGTGGTCAATATCGCCCGAGGCCAGGTGATCAACGAGCCAAGCCTGGTCGAAGCTCTGCAGTCTGGTCGGGTGCGCGGTGCGGCGCTGGATGTGTTCACCGTCGAGCCACTGCCGCAGGAAAGTCCGCTCTGGGACCTGTCCAATGTTCTGTTCTCTCCGCACTCCGCCAGCACTGTGGCGGCCGAGAACAGCCGCATCGTCGACATCTTCATCGACAATCTCGGCCGCTTCCTCCGGGACGAGCCGCTCCGCAACCAGTTCGAGCGCGAGCGTGGCTACTAGCACCCTCCACACCAACGCCGATCGGCTGGTGCGGACCCGCCTCAAGGCGCAGATCCTGCCCGCCGCCGCGAACCGCGTTGCCGGCCCCGATGGAGTGCTCCAGATCTTGGCGGGTCAAGGGGGTGTCGTCACCGGCATTCCGCTTGGCTCTCCCGCTGGGGACTGGCTCGGTGACCATGTCGAGCCTGGCGCCTCGCTGGGCCATCCGGACGCGTCGGCAAACATGGCCATCCGCCTCCTGAGCTGTGCCGGCAATCCTGTAACGGTGCTCGACGGTCCCGCCTCTGGAGCCCGCGGAATGGTCTATGGCAAGCACGGCGCGGTGCTGGCGAGTTTCGCTCAAGAGGCTCTGGCCCGGCTCGCACCAGGCGAATGGGTGGCGGTCGACGCATGCGGGGTTGGTCTCAGCGTGCCAGCCATCTCCGATCTCGTTTGCCACTCCTGTTCGCCGGAACTCCTCGGCAGGATCAGCTCGCTTGAGGATAGGGTGCTTGCGGTGAAAGTGGCAGCGATCCTGCCGGCGATCGCCGCAGCAGCGGGTATCGGCATGCCGGCGGCGATGTTCAACATGGACATGAACACGTCGGCCCCGCCCATTGCGGAATTGGCAGCGCATCTCAGGTTTGGCGATCTTGTCGCCGTCCTCGACCAGGACCATCGGACTGCGCGCACTTACCGCAAGGGCTGGGCCATGGTGGGCGTGGTCAGCCACGGCCACACGGTCGGCGGCGGCCACGGTTTCGGACTCATGACCTTGCTCACTGCCCCAACCGACCGCTTCCGCTTCGAAGTTGATGCCGAAGCCAATGTGTCACGCGCCCTGCCGCTTGCTGGGGAGGAGCGGATTTGAGCTCCCGTCACGGTCTGCGTGACAACCGCGCAGAGCTGGTCGCCGCCTCGGTTTCCGGCCAGATCGCGCCTGTTCGCATCCACACCGAAGTCTTGCCCGTCGATCGGGAGGGGCGCTGGCGTGTTCTGCCGGCTAGTGGTGGCATTGCGCTGGGGGTGCATGCGGGCGATCCCGTGCACGCGCTCGAGGGCGACCACCTTATGGCGGGCGTCTCCATCGAGGACAGTGGCAACCAGCCTGCCGTGGCTGGTCCCCTGCACCTGCTAAGTTGCGTCGGCAATCGCGTCCGCAACGGGCGTGGGGAGCCGATCGGCATCGTCGCTGGCAAGCGCGGCGGCCTAGCCCCCGGTTTCTGGGCGCCGCAACTCGTCGGCGTTGAAGTGCCGGACAGATTGAGCGAGGCGCTGACTCCCGAAGAACGGATCGTGGTCGAGACGCTCGGCCGCGGGTTGCAACTCCTTGACTGGCCGGACATCGCGCTCAGCAATCTCTCACCCAAGGGCCTCGACCTCCTGCCGCTCCACCCCGCCGACAGTCTCACCTGCGACGTGGCCGCCATCGTGCCGCCCGAAACTGCAGGACCGGGCGTCGGACAGGACGCCTGGATCGGCGACCTCGAGATCACCAGCGAACGGTGCCTCGCCGGCGCCACCGACGGCCTGCGCTATGGCGACCTCGTGGCCTTTGCCGATACAGACAGCCGCTCCGGACGCTTCTTTTCACCCGGACGAACCTCTATAGGCATCGTCAGCCACGGCCCTGCGCTCGCGCCCGGGCACGGGATAGGCATCACCATTTTCCTCACCGGACCGACCGAGCGACTGGTTCCGCGGATCGGCGAGGGCTCGCTGGGCCCGGCGCTCCGCAGTTGGGCCAAAAACCTCGAGGACTGACCCATGGCGCATCGCGTCGATCCTGTCGTTGCTACCTTTTCCGTTGTCGCGGTCGATACCAGGACGGGGGAGGCCGGGGTTGCGGTCGCCTCGAAATTCCTGGCGGTAGGCAGCATCGTGCCGTGGGTGGCGGCGGATGTGGGCGCCGTTGCGACCCAGGCGCTCGCCAATGCCACCTATGGGCCGAACGGGCTCGAGCTCATGCGGGAGGGCAAGTCGGCGGAGGAGGCCCTGCAGCAGCTGACCGGGGCTGATCCCGGCGCCGAGCGCCGGCAGGTGGGGCTGGTCGATTTCCAGGGTCGCGCCGCCTCGCATACCGGTCCGGGCTGCCAGCCCTGGGCCGGGCATCGCGTCGGTGCAGGTTACGCCTGCCAGGGCAACATGCTTGCCGGCCCGCAGGTGCTCGAGGCCATGGCCAAGGCGTTCGACGTCGGTTCGGGCAAGCTGGAAGACCGGCTGTTTGCCGCCCTTGCGGCCGGCGACGAGGCGGGCGGCGATCGTCGCGGCCGGCAGTCGGCAGCGCTGATCGTCCGCCGCAAGGCTGGCGGCTACCAGGGCCTCAGCGATACCTTAATCGACCTGCGCGTCGATGATGCCCCCGATCCCATTGCCGAGCTGCGCCGGCTGATGGACCTCAACCGGCTCTACTTTCCCGGCTCAGAACACCGGGACACCCTCCCCATCGAAGGCGAGGTTTTGGCCGAGCTGACTGGCATGGTCGAACGCGCCGACCTCTTTGGAAACGGCAGGCCGGCCACGATCTGGGAGGCCATCGATGCGCTTGTCGGGGCCGAGAACCTCGAAGAGCGCGTCGACGTCAAGGCTAAGCGCATCGACAAGATCGCCCTGGAGCACCTGCGAACTGTCAAGCGCCATTGAAGCGGCGTTTGGGGTTGTGTGCTCCTCGCACAGGACAGACGTCTAGGTCCAGAACAACCCAGAGAAGGTTCGACGCCGTTCTCGTCCGCTCCACCAGAATTCCCCCGCGCTATCCTGCTAAACGGCCGACATCCATGCCAATACCCAGTGCGTGTCTCAGGCTTTGCCTGTGCAGCCTCTTGTTATGCTGCACAGGCTGCGCCACAGAAAACATTCAGCGCGCTTCGACGGTTCGCCTGTGTCAGCGTGTTCCGCGGCGCTATCGATCGGTTGACTCGCGAGAAGCGGTCTGGATCAGCCTGCACACCGACTCGGAGATTATGGCCGAACAGAAAGCCCCCGTCGCGTGGGCGCGCATGATTGAGGCCTGAGAGCCTCAGTTGGCAGACGACACCGAGGACGTTCCGACTCTTGTGGTCCTTTGAACCAGGGGGACAGTCCATCAATGCCTGGTCGAGATTGGCTGGCACGATGGCCCGCCCGGTTTTCAGTCCCCAATCTTGATGAATGGTTCTTGCGATCTCAGGCGAGTGCCAACGACACCCTTGGGGCATGGGCGGGGCGGATGGCTAGCGGGGTCTTTGTGCCAAGCGGGTCAGACGCCAAGATCCCTCTCGTCCAGCGGGCGCCTGAGAGAGCGGACGTGCTGCTCGGCCTGCGACCAGAAGACATCACCATCGGGACTGAGGGACCTATCTCGGCCAGCGTGGAACTTGTGGAGCCGACCGGGCCGGAGGACATTGTCACGCTGGACGTGGCCGGTCAGCGCTCGGTGGTTCGGGCGCCGGCAGGACTGGCGACCCAAGGGTCGGCTGTGCGGCTGGGTCTCAGACTTGACCACGCACTCTTGTTCGACGCAGCGAGCAGCGAGCGGGTGAGGTAAGCGAGAGGAGGCGGCTCTGCGCCCATGCGAGCCCTGATCTGGGCCGGTGCAGGCTGTTCGTGCGGGCTTGGAAGGGGATGCACATCGTTCTCCACGAGGCGGGCCGTGGTGACCTTCGGCCTTCGGGAAGCGCGGCCGGAGTCGTTCCACCTGCTCACCGGTCAACCAGAGCTGCTCGCCCATGCCGCCCTACAAAGTCGGGCGGCATGAATCAGTTAAGCCGCTGAAGGACCCGAACCGTTACAGATACTGATGCTAAAACCCTGAGTAATGGGGGAGGGGGGTATAGGGGGGTAGTATGGAGTAGGATGGTTGGTTGAGTGGAGTGTGGCCATGGTGACTGGATGTAGGTCTTGTTGGAGACGTAGTTGATACTCTTATGATTGTTTGGTCATAGTGTTTTATTATCTGGTAAGTGGTTAATCGAATGTATGAGATTTATTGTCAACATGCCTCTCGTCTGTTCGGCTTTACGATGTTCCTGAGCAATGCAAGTATGAGGGGTGTGACGTATCGGTATTTCTCGAACGACAATGTGAGTGATGCTTTCTTCCGCCATAAACTGATCTCCATATATCTGGTGAATTTCTTTGTCGGTTTACAACTCCGGTTCCCAATATGGATGCTTGGCTACGAAGGCGTTCAATAATGGTCTGAGCTCTGTATCTTGGTTTCTCTGCAGCGGAGTCCTTTCTTGTCGTCCCTGAATGCCACGAAGTCGAGCCCGGCGGTCATTCAGAAAGCACGCTCGCGGCCATGCTGGCGTCGGGCACCACCGGTCTCAACCCGCTGGCCATGACGGGTGACATCGTCCGCTTCTACCTCGAGATCCTGGCGCCCTTGCTGCTCAGCACTTGAGAGCGACAAGAGGTTGTCGCGCCATGCCGTCGGAGGCGACACGCCGCCTCGGCTCCAGGGTCCCTCAGGCGCTGCACGCGGGCGATGGGCTGCCTCACGTCCAAGGTCGCGGCACTCCGGGTGACGCCGGCGTCGAAGCTTGGCGCGTCTGTCGACTGCTCCCGCCCGAGGTGCTCGTCCGGCACCTGGCAATGCGCGTCGGCCAGCCCCCCGGATCCCGCTTGACCTGTCCCTGACGCCGCCATGGTATCGGCTCTGAGCCAGGTCGCAACGACAGGAGCCTGCGCAGATGCTGGTGCTCGACCAGCGGCATATGTTCGACGGCCGTGAGGTGGCCTGGGGCCGCTTGGGCGAGGGGCCGCCACTTGTCCTGATCCATGGCACGCCCTTCTCGTCCCAGGTCTGGCGTCGCATTGCGCCGCTACTCGCGCGGCGCTGGACGGTGCTCTTCTTTGACCTTCTGGGCTATGGCGCCTCGGACATGAGCGAGGGGCGGGATGTCTCGCTCGGGGTCCAGAACCGGCTGCTCGCGTCGTTGTTCGAGGCCTGGGGTCTGACGCGACCCGATGTGCTCTGCCACGACTTTGGCGGTGCGACGGCGCTCCGGGCCTACTTCCTCGATGGGCTGCGCTACGGCTCGCTGACCATTTTCGACGCCGTGGCGCTCGCTCCCTGGGGCTCGCCCTTCGTGGCGCATGTGCGCCGCCACGAGGCGGCCTTTGCGGGACTGCCCGGCTACGCTCACGAGGCGCTTCTTCGCGCCTACATCCAGGGTGCAGCGCATCATCCGCTGACCGAGGAAGCGCTGCGGGTCTACACGGCGCCCTGGCAGGGGACCGTGGGCCAGGCCGCCTTCTACCGCCAGATTGCGCAGATGGACCAGCGCTACACCGACGAGGTGGAGGGGCTCTACCGGCCGCTCGACTGCCCGGTCACGGTGCTTTGGGGGGAGGAGGACGCCTGGATCCCGCTGGAAAAGGGCGAAGAGTTGGCGCGGCTCATCGCCACCGAGCCGCTGGTGCGTGTCCCAGTTGCCGGCCACCTCGTCCAAGAGGACGCTCCAGAGGCCATCGTGGCAGCCATGCTGTTGCGCTGCGGGTGAGCGGAGTCATTGCCAGGATTAGACGTCTTCTACCCCAAAGTGCAGATCATCCTTGGGCGCTGCCCACGTAGCTCGCGAGGTTGTCGAGCGTGCGGCTCGTCCCGTCGGCGACGCCCATCTGCACGAACTGCTGCAGGTGCTCGGGCGAGGCGCAGCGGATCACCACGGTCATCTCCGTCACCTCGCCGTCCGGCACGAAGCGCACCGACCCCGCCGCCCCCAGGGCGTCGAAGGCAAAGCCATGGGGACGGTCGATCTGCTGGAAGCGGCCCTCGAAGGGAAAGGACTCGGGGCCGGCATTGACGAAGCGCAGGAGGCCGCCGACCCGCAGGTCGATCTCGCACTCGGCCAGTTCCCGGCCGGACGGATCCCACCACTGGCGGACCTGCTCGGGCCGGGTCCAAGCGTCAAAGAGCCGCTCGGGCGAGGCGGGGATGCGCCGCTGAAACACCAGCGCGTTGTTCGCGCGGTCGAGTTCGAAGGTCTCAGTCTTGAACATCTGTCGGCTCCTTGGGGTCGGTGACGAAGGCCTCCAGCCGGTCCAGCCGGGCCTCCCATTGCTGGCGGAAGGGCGCGAGCCAATCGTCGATCAGCATCAGCGCCTCGGGCCTGAGCCGTCGGGGGCGCGCCTGGGCGCTGCGGTGGGTCTCCACCAGGCCAGCCCGCTCGAGCACCTTGAGGTGCTTGGAGATGGTCGGCTGGCTGAGCCGGTGAGGACTGGCCAGTTCGGTGACGGTGGCCTCGCTGCGCGCAAGCTGGGCCAGCATGGCGCGTCGGGTCGGGTCGCTCAGGGCGGCGAAGGTAAGATCGAGTTGCATGAGGTGCCTCCTGCCCAAAACATGCAAGATTGGAAATATAGCTGTCAAGCTATGTAAAATTGGCGGGACTGCGTTTCGCGTCTGCGGCTGGGCCTGTGCCAAGCGCATGACTATGGACCTGCGACCAGAGCAGGCGCCCAACGCAAGGCCGGTGTTCCCGAGGGAACAGCACGACAGGGCGAGCCGGGGTAGATGCCAGGGCAGTTCAGTATGTGACGAGTTGGCCTTAGTGGTTCATCCGGCAAGTCATGGTACAGTGAGCGGTGCTTTGCTGGAGAGAGGCCATGCGACAGTTGCGACTGCGTGCGTTGGCGGATGCGGAGCAGGTGGCGATCGAGCGGCTGGCCCATTCGCGGACGGCCCCCGCTCGGCAGG
>NZ_KK088596.1 GCF_000600335.2 Rubellimicrobium mesophilum DSM 19309
CAGCTCCCCCCTCCAGCATCAGGCGTCGCCAACGATAGAGCAGGTTCGGAGCCACGCCATTGCGGCGCGCCACCACCGAGATGCTGGATCGCTCGTCTAGGGTCTCTTCGACGATCCGCAGCTTCTCGGCGCCACTCCAGCGACGGCGACGGCCACCGTCGGTGATGATCTCAACGTCAGACATAAGCACGTGCTTAGGGCTGTCCCTAAGCCTCCATGGTCATGCCCAGGTGTCCGGTCAAAATGGGGGCCAGTTCAGCCTACAAGCCGGGCGAAGGGCCGATCTTGAGGCTTGTCGGTGGAGACAACCTTGCCACCGTGCCCGTTGCAGCCCTGCGGGCGGCCCATAACTGCGACTTCTGGGAGAGCCTTCAAGACTAGGGTTCACCACCGATCTTGGGGCCGGTGAAACGTCGGCCCCGGGCTCGACGCTGGGCTCGACCTTTGATGAGATGCTCTGGGAATGGCTTCGAAGGCTCAGGCGATCCTCACTACGCGGAACCCTTCCAGCTCGAGCACCACCAGAGTGTCCTTCCAGCGGTCCACGTCGTGAAGGATGACGAGCTTGCTGACGTCGCCGCCGATCTCGTCATTGATGCGGTCGATGGTGACAGGCTCATCCCAGACTCCCTGGCTCCGCTTGTATACGCCTGAGCGGACGGAGCGCTAGACCCGGCAAACCCGAGCGAGGCCGGAGGGCCGGTGCATGGAGATCGAGACGGTGGCGCTTATCACTTCGACCTCCGTCTCGCGAAGGAGGTGCCTGTCTCCAGCCGCTCGATCTTGGCATGGCAGCTAACGGCCGGGCTGCGGCTCTCACCCACCGACAAACGCATCGCATCGTGGGTGGGCTAGCGTAGCTGAACCTGACACCATGGTCCGCAAGGACCCTTGGCACTCGTGCTCGCTTGGCCAAGCCTCAGGCGACCATGGGTGCCGACTACCCCTGTTGCGGCTGCCACTATCGTCGCGGCAGCCATCTTGGCAGTTTTGGTTTTGGTCGGCACGTCGAGCACGTCACTCACAGCCGGGTTTCCTCGTTATCATCGTCGTTGGCAAAGCGCTGCAGCGCCGCAAGGTGCGCGGCTTCACTGGAAAGGTTGGAGGAGCTACCCACATCGCCATGAACTCGGCTGACAGCTTCGGCCAAGGCCTCCTCGGCCGTCGTGCAGGCCGCCGCGAGTCCTGCCAATACCTCCAGATCCTCACCTGCCACAGCTCCCTCATACGCATTGAGCTCCGCAGTGAGCTTGCGAGCGGCGAACGTTAAGCGTTGCATCCGGCCCGTTGGGCTCCTTCTGAGTCAACTGACTGCGGAAGACACACGCTGAGTCGAGTCCGGCGGTCCCGCCGGCCAGGCGGCGCTTACCGGCTTCCAGGAACTCCTTCGACCAGCCGTAGTACATCGAGCTGCTGATGCCCTCACGCCGGCACCTTCGACCTCGAAGCGCACGTCGACTGCCCGTCCCGCCTGCAGTACTTCTCGGCGACGGACGGGCCCGCCGAGGCGTTCGTGGCCGCGAATATGTAACGACAAGGCCAGGGGCTCGGGCGGGTTGCCGAGGCCCCAGCCTGCCATGACCATCAGGTCTGGCTACCCCGGGTCGGCGGCGGCCCTTCCCGTCCGGTTACTGGCCGAGAGTTCGCGCCAAGGCTCATGACCGATCCTCGGCTCCCCCAAGCGCCTGCCGAACCCGCTCTACCGCCTGAGCCTTGAAGCCCTCCGACATCACCGCAGGTCTCCAGCCCATCCACCACGGCGTCTCCGGCAGCCCGGGCTCGTGCCGCCAACCCAGAGCGACCAGGGCCTGCCTCGCCTCCTCGTTCAGGGCAGCGTCCTCCACCCCGTCGAGGGTGTTGACCTCCACGGCCCGGAACGCTCCCGGGCCCCGCTCGATGGACGCGAGGGGAACGCGCCTCCGGGCGGCCTCCCGGACCCGGTTCCGCAGGCGCTCGAACAGGTCGTACTGCACCACCACGCGCTCGATCCGGCCCGGGTGGCGATAGTCGAGCCAGGCCGCCACGGCCTCGACGTCGCCCAGGTCCTCGTCCTGCGGCTCGTCCGCGGTCCGCACGGGGCGCGCGAGGATCTCCGGCGGGGCAGCAGCCATGGCGGCTTCGACATGCCGGATGGCCTCCTCCCGCTCCTCGGAGGTCAGGCCCGCGGGATCGGGCACCATCATCCGCGGGCCGCGCTCCCCGGCCGGCAGGGGCCAGCCCAGAGCCCAGGCCGCGCGGGTGGCCAGACGGGAGAGCTCGCGGTCGATGCGCAGCCTGCTGTCCCGGGCATAAACATCCACCCGGGCGATGGTGCCCCTCCCTCCGGCGCGCCGGTCGTAGACGTAGGCCAGCACCACCCCCGCCCGGGGTGGCGGTGCTCGAGCCAGGCCGCGACGCGGCAGACCTCGTCCGCCGCCTCGCCCATGCGCGGGTCGTCCAGCGGGTCCTTGTCCTCGCCGCTCATGGCGGTCCCTTCCCGAAGGGCCGGAGGCCCGGCACAAGGCCCTTTCGCTGGATGTGCCTGGAGAGTCCGGTGAGGATCTCGGCCATGGCTTGTCCGTCGGCCCATGCTTGGTTCAGCGCCGCGACCCGGGGTTCAGGCGCGAGCGCCGGGATACGGTAGTGGCGCCAGACGCGCTCCCGTAGTGCCAGCACCGCCTCGGCCGAGGCGATGGCTCCGGTGGCCTCGAGCGCTCGGAGGTCGTCGGCCACGTCCAGGAGGAGGATGAGGCTGTGCTCCGCCAACAGCACGGGCTCCATGACCTCCTCGATGAGCGCGGTGACGGCCGCGCCCAGACAGAACAGGAGGGCGCCGAGGCGCTCCTCGTCCTCGCGGCCCAAGCGGGTCAGGCGGTCCGGCGAGGTGGGCAGCAGCCCCAGAGCTCGGCGCCGGGCCCGCACGAGACGCTGGCCCCAGAGCCAGCATAGCGCGAGGGCGGCGCGGACCTCCGCGTGCGGGTCGACGTCATGGTCGGCCGTCATGGCCGCTCTCCGCTGTCCGGCGGGCCGAACAGGTCGCGGGTGCTGTCCATGAGACGGACGACGTCCATGGCGAGGCCCATCTGTCGCATACGGGAGGGCTCCTGAAGGGGGATGAGATTGCCAAGGTCGTGCCCCTCCCCCGGCGGGAGAGACGACCGCGTCCGGTGGGGTTCGCCGGGCTGTCCGAGCGCTGAGTCACGTCCGCCACGGCTCCGGGCGGATCAGCGCTGCAATCCGCTCGTCGAACCCCGGCCCGCGCCAGGGCGGTAGCACCCGCGCAAAGCGCGAGGGGTCGGCGGCCGCGCGGACGACCTCGACGGCACGGAGCGGGCGATGCTCGGCCTCTCTTGGGCCTTCGAGGGCTACCAGGACGGCCGGATCGAGCCCGGCGAGCGCCTCCCGGATGGTCGCGACGGAAAGGGTTGTCGGTTCGCCCGGGGACCTCAACCCTGAGGGCGCCACCTCTCCCTGCTCCTCGCGCCAGTGCGCCGGCACGTCCGGCGCGCGCAGGCACACGGGACAGAGAGTTGTGAGCCAGCCTCCCCTGGAAGCTACCTCCGAGGGCGCCCCGCAGCCTTCGCAGATCTGCCCTGAGGCGGACTCCGCGCGGAGAAGCAGCCCCCAGACGTTGTCGTTGCCCAGGTTGGTGTAGACCCTCAGCTGCCCGAACTTCTCTTTCACCTGAGTGACCCGGAGATGCTCCAGGCCATCCGTCTCGACGATGAAGCGGAGGTTGGCGAGCAGGCCTCTGATCAGCGGCAGCCACCCGGGGCCGCAGGCAAAGCCGAAGCCCATGAGGGTTTCGCGCGGGTCGTAGGGCGGGGAACCGAACAGGTCGGCGTAGTCCACCAGGATTTTACGGACGGGAGGGGACAGGTCCAGGGACGGCATGAGAGGTCACGTCTAGAAAGCTGGAACGGGTGGGAGACCCATGAGGCGCGAAAGGAGGCCTCAGGGCGCTCGGAGCCGCGGTCTCACGGCTCCACCGCCTTGGTCCGGATCAGCGCCACGCAGCGGGTGTGGAGCCCGGGTCCGCGCTGGGGCGGCACGAACCTCTCGAACCGGCCGGGGTCCGAAGCCACGCCCGCGACCTCCAGGCTCTGGATGGCCCACACCCGGACGCGGTCGGGGTCCTCGATCACCACCGGCAGGTGCGAGGGAAGGATGGCGTTGAGCCCGCGAATGAGTCTCTCGATCGTAAGGGTCGAGACGCGCGGCCGCTCGGGCTGGCCCTCCTCGTGGGGCCGCAGGACCTTCTCCGCCTGCGGCGCCAGGACCTTCTCGCGCCAGAGCGCAGACGCCTCGGGCGCCTGGAGGCAGACGTCGCAGAGAGTGGTGAGCCAGTGGCCGCGGTTCGCGAGCTCCGAGGGGGCGCCGCAGTTCTCGCAGGTCCGGCTTGAGGTCACCTCGGCGCGCTCCAGCAGCGCCCGGACGCGGTCGTTGCCGCCCTCGACGCGGACCCGCAGGAGGCCGAACCTCTCGCCCACCTCCTCGATGCGGAGCGTGAGCCCGTCCTGCTGGACCACAAGGCGGAGGTTGGCGCAGAGCCCGCGGATCAGCGGGAGCCACCCCCAGCCGCAGCGGAAGCCCAAGGGGCCGGACTTCAGGTTCAGGTGAAAGGGCGGCGGGCCGAACAGATCAGGGTAGGCGTTCATGAGATCGATGACGTCGTTGGGCAGAACCATGGGTTCCATGGCAGGGCTCCTGAGGGAGGGAATGGGACAAATGACAGTGATCGAGCAACGGCCCGGGACGACCAGGGACCCGCGAGGCCGACGCGTCAGTCGGGGCAGTGCGACGTGGACCCCTCGGTGCGTATGCTCCGGTCCGCGCAGATGGCCGCATGCTGCTCGGCAGTGAGCTCGATCAGCCCCATTCTCATGGATCCTCTCTCCTCTGGATCTGCGGGGTCCGCCAACGCTGGCGGTCGGACGCCAATGCCTAGTCTCTCGTGTATCAGCCTATCGGCAGCTCGCCCGCTCGGTGGGCAGCCTCGACGACCTGCGGGTCGCTTCGTGCGATCCTCGCGATCGGCGTCTCGCCCCCAAGCCTGTCGTCCGGCGCCACGAGCCAGTAGGCCCGCTGCCAGGGTGAGAGATGCGATGGCAGCGCCGCCAGAACGGTCGCGAGCAGGGGCCAGGGCTGGCCCTGCGGGTTGAACTGAAAGGCCGGGTAAAACGGGCCATTCCCGCCGGGGAGAGCGAGAAGCCCTGGCCGCATCAGGTGTGGGAGGACCTGTGTGCCATCCAACACGGCGAACTGCGCGAGAAAGTCGGCGCGCATGCGGGCGTTGTCACGGTCGATGAGGTCCTCGATCGCGGCACGTCTCTCCGCCGGGGTCCGATTCAGCCTCTTGCGCATGGATGCTCTCTCCTTCGGATCGGGGAGACGGCCAGGCCTGGCCGTCAGATGTAGACGCCCAGCTCCAGGCGGGTGAGGACCTCATCGAGCCGCCGCCGTCCCTCGGGGGTGGCAAGGCAGGCGAGCGGGCTGAGGTTGTCCAGGAACTGGTTGGGCACTCCCAGCCACCAGCCTGTGTCAGGCCCGAACTTCGCGTAGACCCGGGCCAGCAGCGGGCCCACCTTATCGAGGACGTCCGGCGTCATGCTCCCGTCCTCCCCGTCTGCACGGGTCCCCGGCTCGAGCGGGGTTGTCCCTGCCTCCGCCGTTCTGCGGCTCGGCGGGCCGACGGAGTGGCCCTTCTCCCCTTCACCGGCCTCGTCAGTCTCGCCGGGCGCACCCCGGAGCGCGTCCTCCAGTGTAGGCGTCCGGTACGGCGGTTCAGGCGGCGGGTTCATGGCGATCGGGTGGGGTCGCCCTGAATGCGCAAACCGAGCATAAAGATCGGCCCCCCTAGCCCACCGGGGAGCAGCACGGTCGAGCAGCAGCCCGACCAGGAGCGCCAGATCAAGACGGCGCACGGGGACGAATACGTTCCGCTCGTCTTCCGTGACCAAGACGCTCAAAGCGCCTCCAGCATCGAGCGCCGCCAAGGCTTTCTCGGGATTCAACATGAGCTCCGCGAAGGTGAGTGGCCCCTTTGCGGCTTCCGTAAGCGCGCCGACGAGTTGGCTCAGACGGAGGGCGACCGCTTCCGTCGCTCCGGCAGTGACGGCACGCTTCCGGATCTCAGGCCCCGAGAGCCGGAAGAGGAGGTCCGCCCACCCGGACGGCGGCAAGGCATCAGTCTCGCTCATCGGTCTTCCTCCCTCGATAGCTCCTTGGGATCGGGGATCGGAGATCGCGCTCGCCCCTATAGGTACACTCCAGCCTCAAGGGCCATGAGGTGCTCGGCCAGGCGCGCGTGGCCCGGCACGTCGCCGAGGAGGTCGATGGGCCGCTCGCTCCCGAGCCAGAGGCTCCGACGCAGCAGCCAGACGGGCAGCTCGTCTCCAAAGATCCGGTAGGCCCGCACCACGAGGCGCTCGGCCTCGGTCAGCACCTCGCTCGTCCCGCCCTCTGGCGGTCCTGCCGTGCCCTCGCCGATCCGGTCGGGTCCATCCTCTCCCGCCGGGGTCGGGCGCGGAAGGTTGTCCAGCGGCCCCAGGATGAACCGGAATCCCAGCCTGTCCTCCGGCAGGGGTACCAGGTCCGCCACCTGCTCCGCAGTGCGGCGTCGCAGGTCTCCCAGGGCCGTCTCCGTCTCGCTCTCACCGAGCACGCGGGGCGAGGCGTCGACGCCCAGACCACGCCCGGCTTGGCCCGTCTGGGGGTCCTCCTCGCGCCGGCCCAGGCGCACCCAACCGCGCAGCAGTCGCGCCCAGGCCCGCTCCGGGCCGAGGCCCAGGAGCAGGGTGGGGCCGATCGTCTCGGGGCCGCCCGGGGTCAGGGCCGTGACGCGGCCCTCGAGGCAGGGGCCGAACCGCCCCATGTCGACCACCCGCCAGGGCTCGAGGTGCGGGGCCCAGGCGAACTCCTCCTGGGGTGGACCCTTCTCCACCCAGAGGAGCGCATCGCGACGATCCAGCACGACGTGAGCCTGATTCAGGAATGCCTCGGCCAGGCTTTCCCATTCGGCCCCGGGCAGGACCGCGCGCCCGTCGGGATCGAGCGAGCCGACCCGCACCAATGGGAGCAGCAGCTTGGCCGCCAGAGCCCGGGGCAGCTGCTCGCGAAGGATCTCAACCCAGCCTGCCCGCTCGGGGTCGGGCCGCACCCATGTGGGCAGCGCCGCGAGCAACTGGGACAACGTGAGCTCGGGGTGGAGGATATGGCGATGAGGTCGCGGCCGGGTCATGGCCGCCCCTCCTCGGCCGGTAGGACCAAGGGCTCGAGGAGCCGGCTCACGCCCTCGCGCAGGCTCGCCAAGTGGCCCGCCACCCGCGCGTCGTCCGCCCCGATCAGCCGGACCGGCAAGGCGGCCTGCCCGAACGCCGGCCCATGCGCTTCGGTCATCGGCTCGCCCAAGCGGTACCAGCGGGTCTGGCTGCGCGCCCACCTGCGGTGGGGGTCAAGGCCGACCAGGAAGGAGGTGTAGATCCAGCCCTCGCCCAGACGCGGGTGCGCGGTGACGTGGCCGGTGAGCACGGGCCATCCATACCAGGCCAGAGCCAGCGACCAGGGCGAGAGGCACGGCGCGTCGGCCAGATCCTCGGGGCTGGGTCCGCGCTCGACGGCGGCGAACAGGCCGGGCAGGCGGGTGGCGCGCTCCAGCCGCTGCGCGACCTGGTCCAAGAGCTCCTCCCAATCCTCACGGGCCACCTCATCGCAGCCGGGCGGCACCAGCCTGTCGTAGTACTGCGGGAAGTCGAGGAGATGCGCCTGCCAGACCGGCGGGAGGTCCGCGAGGCGCACGGGCGCGTCCGGGCTGGTGAGGAGCGGAGCCGCGGCCTCGCGCAGGGCCTCCAAGGCCACAAGCACGGGGGTGGAACGATCAGGCGGGGCTTGGGTGGACACACGTGCCATCAGTGCTGCACCTCCATGGTCTCGGCGATCGCCGCCAGGTCGTCGACGATGCGCACCACCGTCCGCAAGGAGAGCCGCTCGTCGCCTTCGGGGTAGGCCCGGACCAGGGTCTCGACCGTGTCCAGCGCGTCCTCGGCGAGGCCGCGGCGCGCGAGCTCGCGGGCGGCGAAGGCCATCAGCTCCCTGTGCGTGGGGCTGCGCACGGCGACGAGACGCAGCCGCGAGCGCAAGGGCGCGGGCAGGCCTCGCGTATCGTTCGCCGTCAAGATCCAGTTCACGTAGCTGATATCCAGGCGCAAGCCGCACCAAGGGCATTCCCAGACCCGGGCGGTCGTGGGCTCGAGGAGCGACAGCAGCGCCTGGTGCGCCGAGGTGGGCACGCCGCCCTTGGCGGAGTAAAGCGTTGAGCCCTTCTCCGCCTCATCGACCACGAGCAGCGGGTTCGCGATCCGGGTCTCGAGGATGGTCTCGACGGGTTTGCCGGGCGCCGACGAGGACCACGTCCGCTGCGCCCCCGAGAGGTTGAACCCCTCCGAGGAGGTCGCGACATCCACGTAGGCGTAAGGCACGCGCGCAAGCTCGGCGAGCCGCAGGGCCAAAGTGGTCTTGCCGGCGCCTGGGGGGCCGTCCAGCAGCAGTGGCCGAAACCGCAGGCCCTCGCCATCGCGGGCCCCTTGGCGCATGTCGCGCCAGAGGATCTCGATCACCCGCCCGTGCCAGGGCATCTCCTCGAAGAGCCGGGCCGCGATCTCGTCGGCCTCGTGCTCGTTCGCGGGGCCAGCCAGCTCGACGCCCCTGAGGACGGGCTGGAAGCGGGCGGCCACTTCGGCCCTCACATGCTTCAGCCCCGAGGCCTTGTCTCTGGCCTTCAGGATGCGCTCGATGCGTCTGCTGATCTTCACGTCATCGGAGCGCGTCAGCTCCGTCGTGCGGGAGGGTGGCAGACTGGGGGAGCGCCTCGCCCACATCCAAGGCGTCGGCGCGCTCATCCTCGAAGGCCTCGGGCACGCGGCCCTGCGTCTTGAGCCGGGTCGTCAGCAGGAAGTCGCGGAAGCGGCGCTCGATGGAGTCGTAGGTGCCCTCGAAGGCACGCAGCCCAGGAGCGAACGGGATGGTCTTGGGCTTTGGCATAGGTCGTCATCCTTGCGGGAGCGCAGGACGAGACCGTCACGGCGTACAGTGCGGCAGACAGGATCAGTTACTGGAAGGGAGGCGAAGCTGGCACGTACGACCGAACGGCCCCGGGTTATGGGGCTAGATCGAGGTCGTCCGTATGAGCCGAAGATTCGCCATGTGCCGACGTTGCCGGACTTTGCTGCGTGGAGCAAGAACCAACACTGCCCTCATACAGCTTGAGATACGTCGCCGACGTCGGATCGGACCATTCACTGTGTGAACAGCAGGCCATCTCTGGCAGACCCAAGGATGTGGACAACGGCCTGCGGGCCTCTCCCTGTATGGTTCGTACTGCGATACAGATATCGGGATCTTTCTTCGGAGTTCCCAATGCCTCAACTGACCGATGACGACGTTCTCCAGGCCGCTCACGAACTCGCCGGGCGCGGGATCGAGCCCACCCAGACGGCCGTGCGGGCCCACCTGGGCCATCGTGGCTCCTACACCACCATCAGCCGGGCCCTGCGTGTCTGGCGGGCGGCCCAGCGCGAGCGCGAGGCGCTCGAGGAGCTGCCCGTCCCGGAGGAGGTCGAGCGCCTGGCCCGGGAGATCTCGGCGCGGGTCTGGAAGCAGGCGTGCGAGATCGCCGACATCGGCAAGGCGGAGCTCCGCCGCGAGCTCGCCCAACTGCGCGCCGAGATGAAGGCCGAAGCCGAGGCGCATGATCAGGTCGTCGAGGACCTCGAGGCCCAGCTGGCGGGCGCCAATGCCCACGAGGCGACGATGGAACGCCAGTTCAACCGGTACGACGCCCAGAGCAAGGCGGCTCTGGCCGACCTTCGGCGGCAACTCGCGCACGAACGTGACACCGTGCGGCTGTTGCGCCAGCGTGCCGAGCAGGACGCAGAGGTCATTGCCGAGCTGCGGGAAAAGCTCGCGCGGGTGGACGCCTAAACCCCGGCGCTGATCCGGACGGTGCCCCACCAGTCCGCGCCTGGCCTGGCAAGGCCCGGCTCTCCGATCGACGTTGACCCACATGAGCGCGCGCCGCGGCTGCGCTGAGGCGGCAGCACGGAGCCCAGGATCTCGCACCTTGGATGTCCTGTGCATCAGGACCGCCAGGGTCTGAGGCCCGTTTCGAGCTCGGACCATGGATCCAGTTGGTTTTCAGTGACGGATGTGGCGTTTCCCTTTTCTGCGTCGCTCTGAGGATCGACAGCACGCGGACCATCGGCTGGGTCCAGGCTGTCCGAGATCGTGAGCAGCGCCGTGGCTGTGGACCCTGCGGGCGAGGGCTCAGACTCGACCACTTCATAGCCGCCCGCCCCCGGTCTGAAGACAACGACTGGTGTGTCAGGCTCCGCCCCGGACACGAGGCGCGCGCACGTCGACTCCACCACGGCCGCGCCGGGCCACTCGGAATCCGGGAGGACGAACACCAGCTCGGCCGACGACGAGAGCTCGGCCACCTGTCGAATGGCAGCGACCACAAAGTCCACGTCCCGAGCTGCCCCGTTAAGGACGAGCCATCCGACGTGCGCCACATCCACGTCGGGCTGCGCCGCCAGCCAGGTGGCGAAGCGAACGCGCGAGGCGGCATCCGGGACCACCACCAGCGTCGGGCGAGGAGCCGCCGGACGGAGGTGGACGGACATCACGCCCATCCGCACGGCGATCTGGTCCAGGATGCGGCACCCAGAGAGGCTGGCTCCAGCATCGGTGGCAAACGTCAGCGCGGGCCCGCTCCAGAGCATGACGGGCAGGTCCGGGAGGGTGAGCGTCAGAATGGAACTTGGGCCTGGCACGCCGTCCGGGCGCCGGATCGGACGCACGGCGGGGCGTGCCCCGGGCACCACCTCCCGGGCAGCCTCGTGCAGGCGGCGCAGGCGCGCGGCAAGGCTCCCGGCCGGGGGCTGCGCCCGGGAGTACGGCGAGGGCGGCGCCGGGCCGTCCGCCCACGAGAGGTTCGTCAGGTCGATGCCGTCGCCCCCGAGCCCGAGGAGGTCGCCAGCTCCTCGAGCGTCGGTCCGCCCGCGAGCCAGGCCTTCACCGTCGCCGTCTGGTGCCCGACCGCCGCGAGCTGCCGGTCCTGCGCCTCCTGACGCGCGGTTATGCGCTCCAGCTCCGCCCAGATCTGCCCCAGGGGGCCCTCCGGTGAGGCGATCCTTTCCATCGCCTGGGCCGTCCGCGTGAGGCTCTGGGTCAGGGCGGTGAGGCGCGAGAGCACCTCCGCGATCTGCTGGGAGGCCTCTCCCGAGGGTGCCTCCAGACGCTCGATGAGGCGGCTCAGGAGCCCGCTCACCAGCTGCAGCTGAGGCTGCAGGGCCACCGTGTCCGGAAGAGGCGCGGGCGGGAGTTCCGAGGCCGGGGAGGCCGGCTCGGGAAAAGGCGTCGAGGTGGTCATTGAGTCTCTCCAGGGCATGGGTGCAGGTGGTGAGGGACAGGGTCAGCGTCCGCGGGACGAGCCGGTCGAGAGCGGCGCGGGCCAGACGCGGAGCGAGAGCTCGGGCGAGCGACTGGCCCCGAGCCAGCAGACGGCTCAGGAGCCGCTCGGCGCCTCCGGGTCGAGCAAGGCGCCCAACCACATGGTCAAGCGCGCGACGGTGCCGTTCAAGCTCGCGAGCTCCATCCGCAGGAGCGCGACCTCCGCCGTGTGCCGCGCGTCCCGGTCCCGGCGCTCCCGCTCGAGGCGCGCCACTTGCTCGAGGAGCTGGCGCTCCATCGGCGTGAGGCCGGGAGACCGGATCGGCGCCGCTGCCTCCGAGGGGGCGGTCGTCGTGGTGGTCTGGGCGGTCGGCATGGTCTGGCACTCCGTTTGCGAGAAAGGTGATGGGGATCGTCGGACCGGCATCGGCCGTGGGCGAGCTCAGAGGGCCGGAGGCCGACGTCATGGCAAGGCCGTGGTGGCGGCTCGGGATACTAAGGTGCGACATCGCTCCGAGCACGACGACCTCCTTGCGCTGATAGGACGGCCCGGCCGCCGCGATCGTCGCGAGAAGGGTGTCTAGTGCATCTGTCTCCGGCCAGGCCCCCTGCCCCAGATGCTCGCGGGTGGCTCGGGCGCGTGCCGTCCACGCGGCTTGCAGACGCGCAGGCGCGGTGGCCAGCACGCGCACCCGCTCGGCCCGGAGCGCCGCCAGGCTGTGAGGGCCGACGAGCGCCTCCGGGCAGGTGAAGCTTGCTGCATAGTGCGGTCCCCGGAACTCGAGCCGCTCGCGTGGCAGCGCCCCGGGGGCGCCGACGGTGACCGATCCGCGTCCGGTGCGGAGCACGATCCAGCCCTCAGGCCGGATTAGGTCGCCGAGCGCGGCGACCACCTCGGTCCAGCCGCGGATCGTGCCTGCGTACACCCGCGCGGCGATGGCGGCGGCGAGCGCGAGCCGCGGGTCAGGCGGCGGGGGGGCGTCGAGGAGCCCGGCCTCGTACGCGCGGCGCTCCTCCGCTTCGCGCTTGAGCAGGTGATCGGGCCGGACGAGAAGCCGCGCTCGCGCGGGGTCGCCCGGGTCGGCGAGGCCGAAGGCGTGGTTGAGGACGTCCACCGCCGCGTCCCAGAGCAGCTGGCTGCCCCGCCGCGGCGGGTTCGGGTTGTGGGCCCGCACGTGGCCGTCAGGGCGGCGCACGCCCCGGGGCAGCGCCACGTTCACCTCCACGCGGCGCGCATGCGTGTGGGTGGTGGCAAAGACATGCGGGCGCGCCTCGGGCGGAATGCCGGCAAAGGCGGTCTCGAGCACGAGCGTGAGCGCCAGGTCGACGAGCCGGCGGGCCTGCGCGTCGCCCTCGTTGAACGCCGCCACATCGATGTCCTCGGGCGCGAAGGAGAGCGTGAGGACCGAGTACTTGCGCGTCGAGACCTGCTGCCGGAGCGTGAGGCGCAGGAGTTGCTCGTCGCCCATGAGGCGCCTCGGGGGGCGGCTCGCGGACAATCTCGACCACGCGCCGGCCCACCTCCTTCCGCACGACGGGGCTCGCCATGTACTCGGTGAGAGGGCGGAAGCGGTCGCGCTTGGGGAGCACGCGGGCGAGCGCGCCGGGATCCTCGGTATGCGGCGACCAGACGATCATCATGGTTCGGCCTCGCCGCTCGGGCCGCGAGCGCCCTGCCCTTCACGCAGCTCATCTGACGCCTCCTCCTGCGGCTCATCCGCCTCGTCTTCGCGGAGCGTCCAAGGCATTGCCTGCGCCCGAACCGCCCGGTCGAGGCTGACGAGCGCTGCCGCCACCTCGATCGCGTCCAGCGGGTCCTCACGGTCGCGCATCGCGAGGAGCAGGTCGCCCATCCCGCGATCCACGTCGGTGAGGAGCCGGACGATCTCGCGCCAGTCGGCGCGCTCGACGTGCTGCACGCCCCCGAAGGCCTTGGCGGCGGCCGCCCCGATGGGCAGGCCCATGCCCCGCGCACCCTCCTCGATGCGCAGACGCTCGAAGGGCGTGACGTAGATCTCCCAGCGCTTGCGCTTGGAGAGATCGTCCTTGCGAGGATGTGCCATCGGTCGTGCTCCTGTCCGTCGCTCCCGCCCCGGGGCAAAAACCCCGGGGTGCGTGGGAGACTTGCTCAAGGGACGCTCCGAGGAAGTTGCGAAAGACCAAAGCGAAAAGTGTAAGCCCTCCACAACAAGCGAGTCGCATGCTTGCGAGGACGAAGTGCGCCCCTGCCCTGCTCGCCAAGCCAAGGTCGCGGATTGGGGAGTCGGGGCGCCCGTCCCGTGTCTCTGATGCCCGTCTCGAGTGCGGCCGCGACGCAGCGCCAACTCGTCGGCCGAGCAGGAATACCTCCTGGATGGAGATGCCCCTCGTGCCCAACCAAGTTCATACCATCGACCCGCCAAGAAGCGGACTTGTAGGGTTAGCGCTCTGGCAGAGCGCCACGTGTGGATGGCGCATCACATGCAGCGAGAGAGCTTCCCGCTCGAAGGTCCGAGCTACGCCGGCGTCAGTCGAAACGAAGAAGCTCTCGCCGCTGATCCCAGCCGTGTCGCAGACAACCTGATCTTGCGCCTTGGCCACGTCGGGAAGCGCGCTCCGGCCGATGAGCGCGATAGAGCTTCTGATCCCCTCATCGAGGCGACAGATCCGGCCGCGGCCACCAACGGTTTGGTGCCATGAACTGGTCCACTCGTCGAGGTTGCTCGCGATGTCCGCGACGATGAAGCCGTGGAAGAACGTGGTCCCGCAGAGCTTGATCGGGAGCCCCCTCACGTCGTCGAGTCCACTCGACTGGAGCTCTCGCACGGAACGCTCGACCTGCAGCCGCAGGTTTACGTCGTCCTAGTAGTCCCTGCGGCCCGCTCGCTCGAACCCGATCAGCATCACCTTCGAGAGGGCGTCGCTCTGCCGCAGGCCATGCACTTCGTCGAAGGTCAGGTCGTCCGGTCTCTCCTGGCCCTCGATGGCGACTGTCAGGCGCGAGCACTCGATGTCGGAGCTGACGTATTCCCCGAAGGTCAGGCGCTCGTCGATGGTCCACAGGTCGAGCGATGCCGAGGGCTTGATCCGCCGCCGGTGCGAGATGCTGTTCACCTTCATGGGGCCGATGAACGAGTGGAAGATGTCCTCCCGCTGGGACGAGTTGTCCCGCGCAAATTCGCGAACCTCGTCGAGGAGCAGGTCAATGAACACGCCTCTCCTGAGGCCAGCTCACAAGGGCCGCCCAGGCGAAGAGATCCGTGGGACGCATCTCTAGTCCGTCGTGGTGAGCCGCAGGACGCGAGGAGCCTCGTGAGCGTGGATCGGGCTGATGTCCGTCCTTTTCATCACGCGGAGGAAACTGCTGCACCTGGCTGACCGGCCTCGGCGAACATCATTGTTGAGGTCGGCCATCGTAGGTTCAGCGGATGGTTTGTCCGACCGCTCGCCGAGAAGGTGGACGCGGGGGTGGATCAGCATCCTCGTCAAGCAACTAAATTCCAGCGCGACAAGGATACCTGCATCCTTCCTGGTGCCGGGCCTAAGCACCACCGATCACACGGGCGCCGGCCCTGTGCTCCCGCGCACGACGAGTTGCAGGGGCAGCAGCTCTTGGCCCCGTGGCATGGCATCGTCGAGGATGGCGGCGACGGCCCGCTCGGCGATCTCGCGGAAGGGCTGCTCCATGCTGGTGAGGGGTAGGGGTGACCGGGCCGCCTCCAGCACGCCGTCGAAGCCGATGATCGAGACATCCTGCGGCACGCGCAGGCCCTGGCCCGTGAGCCAGGCTATGGCGGCCAGGGCAATGCGGTCCGACATGGCGAGGAGACCCGTCGGGGCGGCCTCCCGGTCCGCAAACAGGAGAGCCAAAGCCTCGCCGATGTTGGCTCCATCCCGGCTGATCGCGTGGACCGGGACGGCCGTCTCGGGGAGGCCGGCTTCGGCCAGCGCAGCCCAGTAGCCCCGCGCGCGCTTCCGGACGTTCATGGACCGCGCCGCCCGGACCTCGTCGGGCGTCACGCGCCCTGGGCCCTCACCCAAGGCGAAGCCCAGGACGGCGAAGCGCCGGTGCCCGAGCTCCAACAGATGCTGGGCGGCCGCATAGGCGCCCCCGAAGTCGTCAACGCAGATCGCCGGGACCTCGGAGTCGTAGGCGTCCAGCGACAGAGAGACAAAGGGCAGCCCCCGCCGCTGGGTCATCTCCACCAGGAACTGGCGGCCGCCACCGCTGAGCAGAAAGCCGTCCACCAGCGCGCTCTCGATAGTCCAGCCTGTCGGGTGCTCCTCGGTCACGGAGACGAGGGCCAGGCCCGCGCCGCGAGCGTCACACACATCGGCCACCTCGGTCAGGAGACGCCGGGCCCAGGGATCGCTGAACAGATATGGGAGAGGCTGGTCGGCGGCGAAGCCGATCGCGTTGACCTTACCGGTCCGCAAGAGCCGTCCCTGAGGACTCGGGCCGCCGTAGCCCAAGGCTCGCGCCGCCTCGCGGACCTTCTCCCGCACCTCCTCGCGCACGAGCTCAGGCCGGTTGAACACGTTCGAGGCGGTGCCCTGCGACACCCCGGCCGCCTCCGCCACATCCTTAAGCCTGATCGCCTTTGTCATCTGTCGAGTGTCCCGCTGTCTGTCTCAGCGGGAGCTGACCTGCCGCTTGAACCGATTCAAAAAAGATCTTGACGAAGCCCTAGCAGATGATGTTGAATCGGTTCAAGTGACGAGTTGGCCTTAGCGCCGGTTGTGCGACCCGAACATTACGACGACGGCTTTTTCAGTTCTTTTTCTCAGACCTACCCCTTTATCACCTGGCTTGCCCCTGCCCTGTCCTCCCGGACAGCGGCAGGGGACCCAGTGCTTCAGCCCCAACCTGCCAGTTCGCCCTAGAGCGCCTTCGAGAGTTCAGCGGACGGATGTTCCGCCATAGCTGCCCAGGGGCCGGGCGTAGACCAGTATGCGCTCGCGGTGGGTCTCTCCTCGGCCAGATGTCGGGGCCGAGGAGAGCTTCTGGTGCCGGGAGGGCTCAGGCGTTGATGCTGTCCTTGAGCGCCTTGGCGACGGTAATCTTGACCACCTTGTCGGCGGGCTTCTGGATCTGCTCGCCCGTGGAGGGGTTCCGCGCTGTCCGCTCGGGCCGCTCGCGGCAGTAGATCTTGCCCACCCCGGGCAAGGTCACGGCGCCACCCTGGGCCACCGTTTCAGTGATGATGCCGGTCAGTGCTTCCAATGCGGCACCCGCAGCCTTCTTATCGCTCCCGGTCCTCTCGGCCAGCGCCGCCACGAGCTGCGCCTTGGTCATCTGGTTGGCCATGTGGTCCTCCTGTTGCGCGACCCCTTGGGCCGTCCGAGCTCCATGCTCCATCTCGGCTCGCCCATCTTGTCCAGAAAAACCTGTGTTTCCTCAGGAAAGCTGCGGATCAATGCGCTGGAAAAGGGACACTGGTGCCTGGCCCAGGTTGGGAAGCTATTCGCACCTAGAAAATGCACGGCTCAACCGGCTGAGCGGGTTAGGTCCACCAGAGTGTGCGTCTTTCAAGAAATACGCGCCGTAAGTGGGTCCCCTGGCGGTGAGATCAGGGGGCTCAGTCGGGGAAGTCGGACGAGGGACGAGGTGCGCCTACGGCCTCCCGGATAGCCTGCTCGGCCATGGCCAGCGCCTCCTCCTCGTCCTCTCCGAACGTCGTGATGCCGGGCAGCTCGCGGCAGGTCACAAGGAACTCGCCTCTCTCGTTGGGAGCTAGGTAGACCGTGTAGGGCCGTGCAGTCGCCCAGCCGGGTGTCGCGATGAGCAGGCGGTGGGAGAGGGCCGGCAGGCCTTGGCCGTCATCGTCGGCCACGACTTGACGCAGCAGCCCCATGAGCTTGCGCCCCATGGGGGTAGGCCTGCTGTGGTGGGCCACGATACGGACCTCCTCTGCCTGCGGCGGCAGCGGAACGAGCAGGACAGGCTGGCAGTTCCGGCCCGACCGCAGCCCTGCACGGTCGGGAGGAGTGACCGTGCAGGGCTGGGCCGATGCGTCCGGCGCTCCAGGAGGTGCAGGCTGGACCCGGAGGCGTTCGGCGTCGCTGAGGGATGCGACGCACCCTCTCGCCCGGTTCACCTAGGAGCGGGCATCTATGGGCGAGCGGGAGCGTTGGATGTTCAGACCCGGCACCTTGCGCGAAGCGGTCAGGCGTCGTGGTCTAGTCTCACCGGCTGGCAGCTCCAACTCTGGATCCGCCAGCTCGGGTGGTCACCTACCCACTGAGCCAGCTGCGGCTGTGCTCCCGACATGCAGGCCATCACCGTGAGGTCCATGAACTGCATGGCGTGGTGCTCGCAGGTGTTCGGCGCAGCGGTGAGACAGACGACGAAGACGAGTTCGATCATGGACGCTCCTCCATCCAGCAGCGGTGCAGGGAAGGCAACGGGCGACCAGAACGTGACCGGTGGGCCGTCTCGTCGTCGGTCGTCTGCCCTGTCCAGTCGGGAAGCGCATCGACGCGGTCCCGCGACGGCCTCAACTGGAGCCCTTCCAGCATCCCGTGCGCCCGGCCCTTCGGTCCTGAAAGCCCGACGAAAACCTCCAAAGACCTCCCGAAAGGTCTCCGAAACCGGGAGCCGCTCTGATAGGCTCGCTCCCGGGAGGGTGCGTCGGTGGAGCTTGGCGACGCGATCCTGGACGAGCCCCGTGGCCTGCTGCTCGACCGGCGCGGCCAGGCCATTCCCCTCCGTGCGCAGTCCATGAAGGTGCTGCTCCACCTCGCCGGGCGGCCAGGCGAGGTCGTCTCGCGCGAGGATCTGCTCGACGCCGCTTGGGGAGAGGTCCACGTCACCGACGACAGCCTGACCCAGTGCGTCTCGGAAATCCGGCAGGCCCTCGGGGACGAGGGCCATCGGGTGCTCCAGACGGTGCCGAAGCGGGGGTATCGGCTGGTGCCCGAGGCGCCTGCTGCACCGGTGCGGGCTGTGCCTATCGTGGCTTTTCCGGCCGTGGGACGCATCCGGCCTTGGGTGCTGGCCACGCCCCTGGCGCTGGTCGCGACCCTGGGGCTCGGGGCCTGGGCGATCCGCCCGGCCCCCGGCCCGGCCGAGCTTCCCACCATCGCCGTGCTGCCCTTCGCGAACCTCGCGGGCGAGCCACGCTGGGAGCGGCTCGGGCGGGGGATCGCGGCCGAGATCGACGCGGACCTCACACGCAGCCGCACCATCGTCGCGATCCCGGCCGACACGATCGAGGCGACGGCGGGGAGCGAGCCCGAGGCGGTCGCCAAGGCGCTGGACGTGCGCTTTGTGCTCGACGGCACGCTCCAGGCTGATGGCGACGAGCTCCGGGTGACGGCGCGGCTGACCGATGCTGAGGACAACAAGGTGGTCTGGTCCGACCGCTGGGTGCGGCCTGCCACGGACCTGTTCGCTGTGCAGGACGAGATCGTGGCGCGCATCGGCAGCGCGCTCGACGGGACCTGGACAGGCGCCTTGGCGCGGGCAGTGCGCGAGGGCGCCAAGGGGCGGCCGACCGAGAGCCTCGACGCCTACGAGCTCTACCTGCTCGGCCTGGAGCTGAAGAACCGCGAGACGGTTGAGGGCTACGCCGAGGCGGAGCCCCTCCTGCGCCGGGCGCTGGCGATCGACCCGGACTTCGTGCCGGCGATGGTGATGCTGGGGCTTGATCTCATGGTGCAGTCCGACCGCGCCCCCGACGAGGTGAAACGGGCGGCGCTGATCGAGGAAGGCATGGCGCTGGTCGACCGGGCCGTCCAGCTCGAGCCGGACAGCCCGCTCGCCGTTGGCACCTTGGCCACTCTGACAGCCGTCAATGGCCGCTTCGATGAGACCTGGTCCCTGGCATCGCGATCGGTCGAGCTCGCGCCCACCAACGCCGACGTGCTGGCCTTCGCTGCCATGGCCTATCCCTACGCAGATCATGGGCCCGCTCCGCTTGAGTGGGCCAAGCGGGCCGTCGAGCTCAACCCTGGCCACCCCGCCTGGTATAACCTCCCTCTCAGCAAGGCTGCGCTGATGGCGGGCGACCTGGACCTTGCCCTCCAGGCGGGCCGGGCGGCCCCCACGGGCATCGCCGAGACCCTCTTCACCATCGGCGTGGCTGAGGCGCTGTCGGGCCATGTCGAGGAGGGGGGTCGCTGGTTCCAGCGCTTCGCCGACGAGACGCACTACCGCAGCCTGGGCGCCTACTTCGTCGTGGATGACATGAGCACCGTTCCCGCCTTCGCGACCTGGGTCAAGGGCGCGCGGCTGGTGGGGTTCCCGGTCACGGAGGTCGAGGCGGACCGGTCGGCCTCACGCTAGAGGCGGGTGGGAGCCGTCCTGTTCTGGTTGTGACCCAGCCCGGCTCACGCTGTCTCAGCTCTCGACCTCCGCTGGGGCGGAAGGTGGTCGTGCCTGGGCCCCGGCACCTGAAACGATGCCGCTGTCTTTGCCTCGCTGGTGTTCGGCGGCTCGGGAAGGACGCTGATCCACCCTTCCGTCCACCTTGCCGGCGGGAGACCAGGTCGACAACCTGCCCGCCAGACCCGTGGCGACCGCCCTCGGCAACGATCCTGAGTATTTGTGCCGATCAAGAATGGCGCACAGCCAAGCAGCATATGAACTCAGACTTCTTCTGACTTCGGGTGGCGAAACCCGCCTACCTCCACCCACAGACCTGACCCCCAAAGGAACAGCCCTTTGTTCGCCACGTTGGCGCGTGGCCATCGCAGAGGAGGGCACCCCATGTTTCTACGCGTCGACAAGCTACAAATCGAGCTGCCTGCCCCCAAGAAGCAGGACCCCAACGCCGGTGCCGCCCTCCAGGAACTCTTGGGTGGCAAATACGGCGAGATGTCCACGCTGGGGAACTACATGTTCCAGAGCTTCAACTTCCGCTCCAAGTCGAAGCTCAGGCCCTTCTACGAGCTGGTGGCCGCGATCACGGCCGAGGAGCTGGGGCACGTGGAACTCGTCTCGAATGGCGTGGCCATGCTCAACAATGGCCCTGACACAGCCGCGGACGACTCGGGGGATGGGGGTGACATCTCCATGTCTCCCTTCGAGGCCATGCAGGAGATCCGCTCGGCCGCGAGCTTCTTCTCCCATGGCGGCGGCGCGGTGCCAGTGAACTCGAACAGCATGAGCTGGAACGTGGACATGGTCACAACCACGGGGAACGTGGTCTTCGACCTTCTGCACAACTTCCACCTCGAATGCGGGGCGCGCCTGCACAAGCTCAGGGTTTACGAGTCGCTGGACAGCGGCGACGCCACGGGGCGCGAGATCTGCGGCTACCTCTTGGTGCGGGGTGGCGTCCATGCCCACGCTTACGCGCTGGCACTCAAGAAGCTCACGGGCGTCAGCATCGAGCAGATGCTGCCCACGCCGAACATCCCCACCGGCAAAATCCCGGAGTGCCAGAAGTATCTTGCCGAAGGGGCGCATCGTCGTCTCTACACCTTCTCGCCTGGCGACTATCGCGCCATGGCGGGGATCTGGGAGGGCGAGATGGCGCTGCCCGACGACCCGCCGGGCGAGCTTCAGGTGGTCGAGGGGATGCCCGATGGCGGGCGCATCCACGACCTCGTGGGCCAGCCCTCAGCCTTCACGCCCGACTACGCCCCCGAGGAGTTCTACGAGATCGCGCAGCGGCTCACGCAGAAGGCGCACCAGGGAGGCGGGTCGCTTTAGCCTTTACAGCAGGCGGGAGTTTGGCTCCCGCCTGCTCAACGCAGTGGTGCTACGAACCAGATGATCCTGTGCGCCATTTATGAAATACGCACATTAGCTTGAGCCGGGACGCCAGGCGGGAGTGCCGTAGACCCGACCCTGGGTTGGATGAGATACCTGCCGGCGTGGCTCTGAAGCTCTGATGTGCTGTCAGCTCAGTCCAGCGACATGCCGGGCGGCTGTCCAGTTTGCCGTTCGTGCGGCTTCAGCCAGAGAGACGCCGCTCACGAGAGCTGCGGCCAAGGCACCTGTGAACACGTCGCCGGCCCCGTGAGTGCTGACAAGCGTGACCTTCTCGGCCGGGAGGGTAAAACTCTCGCCATCGTGCTCCGCCACCGCGACCCCATCGCCCCCAGCGGTCACGACAGCCATTGGGAACGTCTGTGATAGCTTGTGGGCGGCATCCGCCGCTCCGCGGATGCCCCCGACGGCGACCCCCGACAGTGACTCGGCTTCCAATGCATTCACGACGAGGACGTCGATGGCCGCCGCCAGGTCGGGCGACAACGGACGATAGGGCGCCGCGTTCAGGCAGACCTGCACGCCACGAGCCCGGGCGGCTTGCGTGGCCGCAAGGTTCATTTGCTCCGTGACCTCGTTCTGGAGAACCAGCATGGCCACCCCCGCCCAGAGGTCGTCATCTTCCAGGCGTGCCGGGTCGATCTCCAAGTTCGTTCCCGAGACAATGACGGCGCCATAATCGCCGGTGGCATCGCTGATCGCCACGCTCATGCCCGAAGCGTGTCCTGGGAGGGTGGCGACATGGGCATCGTCGACACCCCCCTGCCGAAGGTTCTCTCTGAGAAACGCCCCGAAGGCGTCATCGCCCACGGCGCCGAGCATCCGGACCGGCACGCCGGCCCGAGCGGCCGCGACCGCCTGGTTGCCGCCCTTACCGCCGAACTTGGGATACCAGCGGTTGCCCTGGACCGTCTCGCCCGCCGCTGGGCGGTGGGGCGCGGCGACCATGATGTCGTAGTGGAGGCTTCCGACGACCACGACGCCGGGCACGGTCTTGCTCATGGGGAGAGTCCTTATCGTCTGTGCTTGCTCTCGACGGCACGCCTGGTGCGGTCGAGGTTGGTCTCGGCAGCGCCGAGGTCGCGCTGCGCCACGGCCACGAAGAGCGCGTCCAGGATGCTGAGCTGGGCGATACGGGCGGCGGCGTTCTCGCCGAGGAGCGGCGATCCCTGCGCGGTTGAGCACAGGACGACGTCGGCAATCTCGGCGACTGGCGCCGTTGCATAGTTCGTCACCGCGATGCAGCGGGCGCCGTTGCGTCGTGCGAGTTCCAGCGCATCGAGCACAGCCGCCGTGGTGCCCGAGTGGCTGAACACCATGACCGCGTCGTCGGGCCCCAGCATCGCCGCTGACATCAGCATCATATGAGCGTCGTCATGCACCGTCGCTCGCAGACCGATCCGCAGGAACTTGTGCGCCACGTCGCGGGCGATCTGGGCCGAGCCGCCCAAGCCGTAGAAGTCGCGGTTGCGGGCCCGGTGAAGGATGTCGGCCGCCCGCTCAAAGGCCTCGGTGTCCAGGATCGACATCGTCTCCTCAAGGGCCTGCATGGCAGTGCGGAAGACCTTCTGGATGAGATCGGCCGTGGTGTCGTCGGGCGAGATCTCCTGGTGGAGGTTGGCGGTGTCCAGGCTGTTGTAGTTGACGAGCGCCGAGCGGAAGTCGCGGAAGCCGTTGAAGCCGAGCTTCTTGGCGATCTTCACCACCATCGCCTCGGAGACCCCCGCGTCCTCGGCGATATCCTTGAGCGGAGTGGCGTCGTTGAAGTCGCGGCGCCCGGTGATCGTGTCCACGACCCGCGCCTCGAGCGGCGTCAGGAGAGGCATCCGCATCCTGATCTGAGCCCCAATCGCGCGCGGGTCGAAGTTCATGTCGGTCACCGTCCCCGGGTTGCTCGGTCGATCAGCATGGCCACGATGATGATGATGCCGGTCGCGAGCAACTGGTAGAAGGCCTGCACGTTCATGAGCGTGAGCCCGTTGCGGAGCGCGCCCAGGATTATCGCCCCCAGGAGAGTGCCCACGACGCTGCCCTTGCCGCCCATGAGGGAGGCACCCCCGATCGCCGCAGCGGCGATGGCGTCGAGCTCCCAAAGCGTGCCCAGCGTCGGCTCGGCCGCCCCCAGCCGCCCGATCAGGATCAGCGCCGCGACCGAGGCCAGCGCACCCGACAAGGCGTAGGTCACGATCTTGGTCCGGGCGACCGGCACGCCGGAGATCCGCGCCGCCTCCTCGTTGCCGCCCACGGCCAGGATGTATTCGCCGAGCGGGCTGCGGTTCAGCATGACCCAGAGCGCGAGCGAGATGACGGCTACGATCACCACGGGGCTCGGGATGCCGAAGAGGCTGCCATTCAGGAAGTCGCGGAAGCCCTCGGGGAGGCCGAAGACGGGGTTGCCGCCGGTGTAGATGAGCGCCAGCGCCCGGTAGAGCGAAAGCCCACCCAGCGTCACAATGAAGGGCTGGAGTCCCGCATAGGCGATCAACACGCCGTTGAAGACGCCACAGGCGACGCCCACAGCCAGGGCCAGCAAGATGGCTAGGGGCGCCGGAACACCCACCACCATGGCCGACGCGGCCAGAACGGCCGAGAGCGCCGCAGTGGGCCCCACCGAGAGGTCGATGCCGCCCGAGATGATGACCATGGTCATGCCGAGCGCGATGCAGGCGTTGATCGAGGACTGCTGGAGGATGTTCACCAGGTTGGGCACGGTCAGGAAGGTGTCATTCAGCGCCGTGAAGGCCACAAAGATGACGACCAGCCCGAAGAGCGTGCCGAGGTCGCGCAGGTTGGGAACCATGCGCGCGAAGGTCCCCTTGGCCGCGGGGTCACGGAAGTCGGTCGAGGTCATTGGATGATGTCCTGTCGATCGGGGCGCGAGGCATCATGGACGCTGCGCTGGCTCTGGGGGATGGCATGGGCGGCGATGGCTGCCTCGGAGATCTGATCGCGCTCGAGGGTGGCCACGAGGCGGCCCTCACGCATGACCATCACGCGATCCGAGACGCGCATGATCTCCAGCATCTCGGAGCTGACCACGACGATGGCCTTGCCTTCCTGGGCAAGCCGCTCGATCAGCGCGTAGATCTCCGACTTGGCGCCGACGTCGATGCCGCGCGTGGGCTCGTCAAAGAGCAGGATCTCGGTGCCCGCCGCGATCCACCGCCCGATGATCGCCTTCTGCTGGTTGCCGCCGGAGAACTTGCCGATGGGGCGGGTGACGTCGAGCGGACGCAGCCGCAGGTCCTCCATGACCTTCATGGCCACGCGATGGCGCTGGCGATGGCTCACCAGGCCATAGCGGCTGAAGCGGCCCATGGAGGGCAGCGCCATGTTGGCCGCCACCGAGCGCTCGCGGATGATGCCGTGGCCCTTGCGGTCCTCGGGGACCAGACCGATGCCCGCCCGGATCGCGGCGCGCGGGTCATGCAGCGGCAAGGAGCGTCCGCTCACCCGGATGCTGCCCGAGGTCGGCCGGTCGATGCCGGCGATCAGCCGCAGGAGCTCGGTCCGGCCCGAGCCCACGAGGCCCGAGATGCCCAGCACCTCGCCCCGGCGGAGCGTGAAGGTCGCCCCCTGCACGGCCTTCTCGCGGCCGAGGTCGCTCACCTCCAGCAAGGCGTCGCTGCGCTCGTGACTGGTGTGGGTCTGGTGGACAATTTCGCGCCCGACCATGCGGGCCACGATGCTGGCTTCGTTCATGTCGGCCATGTTGACCGTGTCCACGAACTTGCCGTCGCGCAGGATGGTAGCGCGGTCGCAGACCCGGAAGACCTCGTCCATCTTGTGCGAGACGTAGATGATGGACACGCCTCGTGCGGCGAGTTGCTCGATCAGCACGGCCAAGCGGTCGAACTCGGCCGGGGTGAGGCTCGAGGTCGGCTCGTCCATCGCGATGACGCGGGCATTCTCAAGAAGAGCCCGTGCGATCTCCACCACCTGCTGTTGGGAGACCTTAAGGTCACGGATGGGGGTCTTGGGATCGATGGTAGGATCAAGGTCGCGCAGCACCTCGCGAGCCCGCTGCTCCTGGCCGCGCCTGTCGACGAGCAGGCCGCTCGCCTGCTTCAAGGGGCGTCCCAAGAACATGTTCTGCGCCACCGTGAGGTGCGGAACGTGCTGGAGCTCCTGGTGGATCATCGCGATACCGGCGGCCCGGGCTTCCAGAGGCGACCGGATCTCGACCGGTCGGCCGTCGATCTCGATGTGCCCTTCATCGGCCTTGAACACGGCCGATAGGGTGTTGAGGAGCGTGGACTTCCCTGCCCCGTTCTCACCCAGAAGGCCGTGGACCTCGCCGGGGCGGACCTCGAAGGTGACGTTGTCGAGGGCGCGCACGCCAGGGAAGCTCTTGGAGATGCCGGCGAGCTTCAGCCGGCTGGGTTGATCAGGCATCTCAGCGACCTTTGCTCGTGGAGGGATCGGCAGGGGCTCGAGACGCCCCTGCCGGAGGTCTGGTCCTTACTGGGCCGGGGCCATCAGGGCCTGACGCAGGGCGGCCATGTCATCGGTCGAGTAGGTCTCGATGTTGTCGGCCGTGATCAGGGCCTGCGGGGTCGCCACGACGCGGGGCAGGTCTTGGTCGGCCATGAGGCGCAAGGCGACTTCCATCGCGACCTCACCCGTGAGCACCGGGAACGAGTCCACGGTGCCAGTCAGGTCGCCCGCCCGGATCGAAGCGTAGGCGTCCGAGATGCCGTCGGTGCCGAACACCACGACCTGGTCTTGGAGACCTGCTGCCTTGACGGCTTCGACCACGCCCAGCGCCATGCCGTCGTTGTTGGCATAGAAGCCGATCAGGTCGGGGTTCTGCTGGAGGATCGTCGCGGCGGCGTCATAGGCCTTCTGGCGATCCCAGTCGGCCGGAACGCTGGCCACGACCTCGAAGTTGCCGGCACCCTCGATGGTCTCGGTGAAGCCCGCCGTGCGCTGACCAGCCGCGTAGACCCCGGCTTGGCCCTCGATCACCGCGACCTTGCCGCCGTCGGGACGGTTGTCGATGAACCATTGGGCCACGTTGACGCCGTTGCCCTTTTGGACGTTGCCGACGTAGTGCTCGGCCGAGGGGATCACGGCGTCGTTGACGTTCAGCACCGGAATGCCGGCCTCGGTGGCCTTCTCGACGGCCGGGACCAGGTTGGCATCGGTCTGAGGCGAGACCAGGAGCGCGTTGAAGCCCTGCGAGATCAGCGTCTCGGCAATGGAGAGCTGGCCCAGCTGGTCCCCCTCGCTCTGGGCCGCCTGGTAGGTGAACTCGACCCCGTATTGGTCGGCCACGTGCTGGTAGCCCTCGCCCAGCGAGCGCCAGTATTCATTGGTCAGCGTCTTGGAGACACCGCCGATCTTCGTGCCCTCGGGCGGGGCCGGCACCGGGCCGAATTGGGCCTCAAGCTCGGACCAGTCGATCCGGTCGGGCTCGGTGTCCGAGTTCAGCGGCGCGAGCTCCTGCGCATAGGCCAAACCGGCGACGCCGGCGAAGACGCTGGCGAGCAGCAGCGCGTGGACAGAGTGCTTCATGGTATCCTCCCTAAGAAAGCACGGATCGTGTAGAACTTGTGAAGTCGTGACGCGCCTTAGCCTCCTGCGAGGGCGCGCCCGACGATCTGCTGGGATGTGACAGCATCCTGTGCCGCGACCGCAGCACTCAGGGCGTTGTCGCCCGAAAGGCGCCGCGCGACGGCAATCAGGCGCTGAACTGTCTCGATGTTGACCTCGCACTCCCGCACCGGGTCGAGTCCGGTCAGATCGGGGAAGGTGTCGAAGTAGATCGGCCCGTCGTAGCCGTCCTTCTCGAGTTGCCATATCAGCTCCAGCGTGGCCTGGAGATGGACCGAGCCCACCATCAGCCCGTCGTCGCGCTTGGCGTAGCCATCGTTGAGGTGGACGCCGAGGAGGCGCGACTTGCGCGAGATCATGGCTGCGGCATAGGCCGGCATCTCGTCCGCATAGAGCACATGGGCAAAGTCGAAGGTCACGCCCAAGTTGTCCGTCCCCACCTCCGACAGCGCCAGCAGCGTAGTCGAGAGGTCCGAGAGCAGTGAGTAGGACCGCGGCTCGTTTGGCTTATATTCTATAGAGATCATGCAGGCGGGGTCGTGCTCCGCGACCTCGCGGATGGCCTCGATCTCGTCGGCCCAGAGCTTCCCGTAGTCGGCTTGGAAGCTGTAGTCGAAGCCGTCTTGGCCGAGCCAGATCGTCATGAGCGAGGAGCCCATCTCCCGCGCCGCGTCAATGCCGCGCTTGGTGAGGTCGATGGCCTCGCGCCGCACTGCCGGATCAGGGTTGGTGAAGGCGCCGAGCTTGAAGGCCGGGTTCGTGTAGTAGCGCATGGCCAGACCATTCACGCCCAGCCCGAGGTCCCCGAGCCTGCGCCCGAACTTGGCCGGGTCGTCGTCGATATGGTCCGGGTAGTTCAGGTCGACGTCCGTCAGCCCCTTGGCCTTCGCCGCCCGCTCGGCCATCTGGAAGGCGCTCGGCTTGCCCTTCTGCCCGGGCCAAGCCTGCTCAGCCCGGGACGCAAAGGAGTTGAGACGGGTGGCGTATCGGTGGCCGAACATGATCGCTCCTGCTTTTATACTTCACTTATAAACCTAAAACTGTGAAGTAGTCAACAGAAGCTTGACCTCACTTTTTTGCGAGTTCGGTAGTCTGATGGGAAGGATGCTTTCGGGCGGGGGACCGGACCTCTGCGTCAGCCGTAGTCGTCCTGTCGGACAAGCATTCGAGAGTGATGATGGCCCCCACTACGCCCGGTCGGTCTGACCTGATCGGGGCGTTGTTGCACAACCCTGTGGCGGGTGCTCGCGTAGGGACCCGTGGCGCCTATCTGGGCACTCATGAGCAAGCCGTCTCCCGCCCGCTATCGCACGACGAACTGGCC
>NZ_KK088597.1 GCF_000600335.2 Rubellimicrobium mesophilum DSM 19309
GGGATTCAGCCCGCCAGCGGCACGGGACGAATCACCGCCCCGAGCGGGCCGGGGATGGTGGGCTGAAGCCCACCCTACGGCGGGGCGGAGCCGTCGTGCTCCGGGCCGGCGTTGCCGGTGGAGTGGAACCCCGCCCTGCGCGTGCCGCGGCGACGTTGCCTGGTGCGCTGAAGCGCACCCTACGGGGCGAGGGTGGATGGCGGGGCGCTCCGTTGCAGGCGGTGCGTGGTGGGTGAACCCGCGCACGGCGCGGAACCACCCACCCTACGGGGACGAAGGCCACGCCCCCGCTTGCGTCCGTCCCGGCCTCCCCTTAGGCAGCGCGCCATGCGCGACGATCCCAGGACCCTCGTCTCGACGGAGTGGCTGGCCCAGAGGCTGCGCGAGCCGGGCCTCGTCGTCCTCGACGCCTCCTGGCACATGCCGAACGCAGGCCGCGACCCGGAGGCGGAGTTCCGAGTCGCCCATATCCCCGGCGCGCGGCGCTTCGACATCGACGCGATCTCGGATCACGGCAGCCCCCTGCCCCACATGGCGCCGCCCGCAAGCGACTTCGCCGCCTGGATGGCGCGAGAGGGGATCGGGCCGGGGACGCAGGTCGTGGTCTACGACTCGCTCGGCGTCTTCTCGGCGCCCCGGGCGTGGTGGACCTTCCGCCGGATGGGGCACGACCGCGTGGCGGTGCTGGACGGGGGCCTGCCGAAGTGGCTCGCGGAGAAGGGGCCGGTCGAGACCGGGGAGGCCGGGGTCGCGAGCCCTGCCGAGCCCGCGCTGGCGCCCGACGCCTCCTGGGTGCGGACGGCCGATCAGGTGGCCGAGGCGCTGCGGGACGGGGCCGCCACCGTGCTGGACGCCCGTCCGGCGGCGCGGTTCCGGGGGGAGGCGCCGGAGCCCCGGCCGGGGCTCGCGTCGGGCCATATGCCGGGGGCGCGGAGCCTGCCCTTCGGGGCAGTGCTGAACCCGGACGGGACCATGAAGGACGACGAAGCGCTCGCCGAGGCGATGGAGGCCGCCGGGGTGGACCCGGAGCGCCCTGTCGTCACCAGTTGCGGGTCGGGCGTCACCGCTGCGATCCTGTCGCTCGCCCTCGAACGGCTCGGGCGGTCGCACGCGCTCTACGACGGCTCCTGGGCCGAGTGGGGCGCGGGCGGGCGGCCCGTCGAAACCTCGTAAGGACCTCTCTCCATGCTCGACCAGCTCAAGGACCAGCCTGCCGACAAGATCCTCTCGCTCATGGCCGCGTTCCGCGCGGACCCGAGGGACGGGAAGATCGACCTGGGCGTGGGCGTCTACAAGGACCCGGAGGGGCGGACCCCGGTGATGCGCGCCGTGCGCGAGGCGGAGAAGCGCATCTGGGAGCAGGAGACGACCAAGACCTACACGGCGCTGGCCGGGGACCCGGCGTTCTCGGACGCCATGGTGGCGCTCGTGCTGGGCGACGCGGTGCCCCGTTCGCGGGTCGCGGCGGTGGCGACGCCGGGCGGGACCGGCGCGGTGCGGCAGGGGTTCGAGCTGATCCGGATGATGAACCCGGATGCTGTCGTCTGGGTGCCGGAGCCGACCTGGCCCAACCACCTGTCGATCCTCAAGCACCTCGGGATGACGGTGAAGGGCTACCGTTACTTCGACGAGGACACGCTCGGCGTCGATGCCGAGGGGATGCTTGCGGACCTCGCGGGGGCGAAGGCCGGGGACGCGGTGCTGCTGCACGGCTGCTGCCACAACCCCTCGGGCTCGGACCCGGAGGCGGGGACCTGGGAGAAGGTCGCGGGGCTGCTGCGGGAGCGCGGGGCGCTGCCCTTCGTGGACCTCGCCTATCAGGGGTTCGGGGACGGGCTGGAGGCGGATGCGCGCGCGACGCGGGCGCTGGCGGCGGGCGGAGAGTGCCTGATCGCGGCATCCTGCTCGAAGAACTTCGGCATCTACCGGGAGCGGACCGGGGTGCTGATGGCGGTCTCGGGCGACGACGCGGTGGCGACGCTGGCGCAGGCGAATCTCGCCTACCTGAACCGGCAGAACTTCTCCTTCCCGCCCGATCACGGGGCGCGGGTCGTGACGACGGTGCTGGGCGACGCGGGGCTGCGCGCGGACTGGGAGGCGGAGCTGGAGGAGATCCGGGCCGGGATGATCGGGCTCAGGCAGCAGCTCGCGGCGGAGCTGCGGCGGCTGACGAACTCGGACCGGTTCGACTTCATGCTGTCGCACAAGGGGATGTTCTCGCGGCTGGGCGCGAGCCCGGAGCAGGTGGAGTGGATGCGGGCCGAGCACGGCATCTACATGGTGGGCGACAGCCGCATCAACGTGGCGGGGCTGAACGCCCGGACGGTGCCGGTGCTGGCGAAGGCGATGGTGGAGGTGGGGCTGTAAGGGTCCCTGCCCCGTCCGGACGGCGCAAGGGGGCCTTTCGGCCCCCTTTTTCGTGCCCGTGGAACGGAGACGGCCCGCGCGGGGAGAGCGCGCGGGCCGTCCTGCGACCTGGGGGGCGTGGGAGGAGGGCCCGCCCCCGGGGGTCACATGTTGTAGGCGGGCTCGCCGTGCTCGGCGAGGTCGAGGCCCTCGCGCTCGGTGTCCTGGGTGACGCGCAGGCCCATGACCACGTTGATGACCGTGTAGAGGATGAAGGAGCCGATGCCGGACCAGGCCAGCGTGAGGAGCACGGCCTTGACCTGCGCCGTGACCTGGAAGGCCATGTCGTAGGCGCCGACCTGGAGGGTGCCGGGCTGGCTCAGGTAGTCGGGGATGCCGGTGCCGCCGAGCGCCGGGTTCACGAGGATGCCGGTGCCGATGGCGCCGATGATGCCGCCGAGGCAGTGGATGCCGAAGACGTCGAGGCTGTCGTCGAGCCGGAGCGCGTTCTTGGCGTAGGCCACGAAGACGAAGCAGCCGAGCGAGGCGACGATGCCGAGGACGATCGAGCCCATGGGGCCGGCGAAGCCCGAGGCCGGGGTGATCGCCACGAGGCCCGCGACGACGCCCGAAGCGAGGCCGAGAAGCGAGGGGTGCCCCTTGAGGATCCATTCGGCGAAGAGCCAGGCCATGCCGGCGGCGGCGGCGGCGACGAAGGTGTTGATGAAGGCGAGCGCGGTGACGGAGTTCGCCTCGAGGTTGGAGCCGGCGTTGAAGCCGAACCAGCCCACCCAGAGGAGCGCGGCGCCGATCATGGTCATGGTGAGGGAGTGGGGGGCGAAGTTCTCGCGCCCGTAGCCCACGCGGCGGCCGAGGAGGAGGCAGCCCACGAGGCCCGCGATGCCGGCGTTGATGTGGACCACGGTGCCGCCCGCGAAGTCGAGCGCGCCCCAGTTGAAGATCAGGCCGTTGGCGGCGAGGTTCGCGGACGCGGTGTCGGCGGCGGCGGTGTCGCCGGCTCCTTGCGCGATAAGGAGCGCGGTCTGCTCCTGCGCGAGGAAGTCGGGGCCGCCCCACCACCAGACCATGTGGGCCATCGGGAAGTAGACGAAGGTCACCCAGAGGACGACGAAGACGAGAAGCGACGAGAACTTGAAGCGCTCGGCGAAGGACCCGACGATCAGCGCCGGCGTGATGCAGGCGAAGGTCATCTGGAAGGCGACGTAGGTGTATTCCGGCAGGTAGATGCCGTTCGAGAAGGTCGCGGCGACCGTGGAGAGGTCCACGCCGCGCAGGAAGGCCTTGTCGAAGCCGCCCACGAAGGAGTTCCAGGCGCCGCCGTCGGTGAAGGCCAGGGAGTAGCCGTAGGTCACCCAGATGATCGCCACCACGGAGGTGATCGCGAGGACCTGCGTCAGCATCGACAGCATGTTCTTGGTGCGCACGAGGCCGCCGTAGAACAGCGCGAGGCCGGGGATCGTCATCAGGAGGACCAGCGCGGCGGAGGTGGTCATCCAGGCCACGTCGCCCTTGTCGACGACGGTCTCGTAGACGTAGGGCACGAGGGTGCCCGTGTCGCTGGTGGCCGAGGCCACGCCCTGCGCGGCGGCGTCCTGCGCCCAGGCCGGCAGCGCGGCGAGGGCGGTGCCCAGGGCCGCGAGGCCGGAGAGTTTCGTCAGTTTCGTCATTGTCCCTATGTCTCCCTTGGGCCTCAGAGGGCGTCCTCGTCGAGCTCGCCCGTGCGGACGCGCAGCGCGGCCTCCACGTCCACGACGAAGATCTTGCCGTCGCCGATCTTGTCGGTGCGGGCGGTGCGGGCGATCGTGGCGGTGACCTGGTCCACGAGGTCGTCGGGGACGACGATCTCGAGCTTGACCTTGGGCACGAAGGCCACGGCGTATTCGGCGCCCCGGTAGATCTCGGTATGGCCGGACTGGGCGCCGAAGCCCTTGATCTCGGTGACCATCATCCCGCGCACGCCGACGGTGGTGAGCGCCTCGCGCACCTCCTCGAGCTTGAACGGCTTGATCGTAGCGATGACGAGCTTCACGAACCTGACCCCCTTTGCGTCCGTTCCGGGGCCACCAAGGGGCGGGGGCTGACGCTTGGGCAAGTTGGCGCCGCCCCGTAGAAGGCCCGCCGGAGGCATTACTGCACAAATTCTGCACAAATTGGGCGACTTGCCTGAAAAGCAGGCAGATTGAGGAGCTTCACGAGGCGGTGAGGCGGATGCAGGCCTTCGACAAGGACGGCGTCTTGGTCTAGGGTCGCCGAAAACTTGGGGCGGCCGTCGGCAGGGCGGCCGAGTGCGCATGGGCAGAAACGGATCGGGCAAGTCGCCGCTTGTGGCGGAGCGACGGTATTCGGGCGGCGGGGGCGGGTCGACGCCGCCCAGGAAGCCTGCGCCGCGCCGCGCCAAGGCGCCGGCCAAGCCTCGGCGCCGCAAGGGGCCCATCGCCTGGCTCCTGGGCTTTCCGCTGGCGCTGATCCGATTCGTCCTGCGGGGCGTCTGGGCCGTGGCCTGGCGCGCGGGCCTCGTCGGCGGCGTCGTGCTGGGCGCCTGGGTGGCCTACTACGCCTCGACCCTGCCGCCGGTGGGCGACCTCGTGGACGGGCGGGCGCGCGGGTCGGTGACGCTGCTCGACCGCTACGGCGAGACCTTCGCCTGGCGGGGGGACCAGTTCGGCGGCATGGTGACGGCGGACGAGGTGTCGCCCTACCTCGTGGACGCGGTCGTCGCCACCGAGGACCGGCGCTTCTGGTGGCATCCGGGGATCGACCCGCAGGGCGTGGCCTCGGCCATCCGCATCAACCTGAGCGAGGGGCGCGGGCCCCTGTCGGGGAACGGCGGCTCCACGATCACGCAGCAGACGGCCAAGCTCCTGTGCCTCGGGCGCCCCTACGACGCGGAGGTCTGGGAGGACGAGGCCGCCTACGAGGCCGACTGCCGGCGCACGACGATGACGCGCAAGATCGAGGAGGCGGTCTACGCGCTGGCCATGGAGCTGCGGTATTCCAAGCAGGAGATCCTGACGATCTACCTCAACCGCGCCTATCTGGGATCGGGCACGCGGGGCTTCGAGGCGGCGGCGCAGCGGTATTTCGGGGTCTCGGCCAAGGACGTGACGCCCGCCGAGGCGGCAATGCTGGCCGGGCTCCTCAAGGCGCCCACGACCTATGCGCCGACCAACAACCTCCAGCGGTCGCGCGACCGGGCCAACGTGGTGATCGGCCTCATGGAGGAGCAGGGCTACCTCGACGAGGCGCAGGCCCTCGAGGCGCGCGACAACCCGGCCCGGCTGTCGGCGGCCGCGTCCTCCAAGGAGGGCGGCGCCTTCGCGGACTGGGTGATGGAGTCGGGGCCGGAGTTCTTCACGCAGGACACCACTGAGGACGTGACCATCCGCACCACGCTCGACCCCCGCATCCAGCGGGCGGCGGAGGAGGCGCTGGGGGCCGTGTTCCAGAACCAGGTGCGGGCGGGGAGCAAGGCCGAGGCGGCCATCGTCGTGATGAGCTCGGACGGCGCGGTGCGGGCCATGGTCGGCGGGCGGCAGGCGGGGGCGGGGCTCTTCAACCGGGCGACGCAGGCGCAGCGGCAGACCGGGTCGAGCTTCAAGCCCTTCGTCTACGCGGCGGCGCTGGACCTCGGCATGAGCCCGCTCGACTACGTGGAGGACACGCCGATGTGCATGTCCATCGCCGGGTCGGGGCGCTGGTGCCCGGACAACTACGACCACGCCTTCAAGGGGACGATCACCCTCACGCAGGCGCTGGCCGAGAGCCGCAACATCCCCGCCGTGCGCCTGAGCGAGACCGTGGGGCGCGAGGCGGTGCGGAACATCGCCGCGCAGTTCGGCATCGAGGGGGACCTCGCGGTCGGGCCGGCGCTGGCGCTGGGGGCTTCGGAATCGACGCTGCTCGACATGACGGGGGCCTATGCCGGCATCCTGAACGGCGGCTCGGCGGTGGCGCCCTACGGGCTGATCGACCTGATGCTGCAGGGCGACGAGGCGCCGGTCATGGGCCAGGGCGGCGGCATCCGGGAGCGGGTGATCCAGGAGAGGGCGGCGCGGGAGCTCACCTGGATGATGTGGCGGGTCGTCGAGGAAGGGACCGGCCAGAGGGCGCGCATCCCGGGCTGGCAGGTCGCAGGCAAGACCGGGACCACGCAGGCGGCGCGGGACGCCTGGTTCATCGGCTTCTCGGCGGACTACGTCTGCGGCGTCTGGATGGGCTACGACGACAACACGCCGCTCAGGGGGGTGACAGGCGGGGGCCTGCCGGCCGACATCTGGCACGAGACCATGACGCGGGTGCTGGACGGCGAGACGCCCCAGCCCCTGCCGATGATGCCGCCCTCCGGGGGCGGGACGGGCAGCTTCGTGCAGCCGAACGGCCTCCTGGCGGACGGCTCGGGCGAGCCCTACGAGCCCACCGGCGACCCGGCGACCGACGCGGCGCTGGCCGCCGCCTTCGGCGCCCCGCTGCCACCCGGGGAGGGGGATTCGTCGGAGGGCGCGGTGCTGGATGCGCTGATGGGGATCCTGTCGGGGCAGTAGGTCAGTCGGCTGCGTCGGAGGGGCCCGCTGCGTCCTCCTGTCCAGGGGCCCCGTCGTCGGGGGCCCCGTCGTCGGGGGCCCCGTCGTCGGGGGCGTCGTCCGCCGGTTCGGCTGAGGCCCCCTCCGGCGCCGGGCAGCGGTCGTAGCGGAAGACGTAGCCGCGCCAGGCGAGGAAGATCGCGTCGCCCTGGGCGGCCTTCATCAGCATGGCGCGCTCGGTCCAGGTCTGGCCCTCGCCCTCGCAGTCCATGACGTAGAGCGTGGCGTCGAGATCGAGGACGTCCACGGGCTCGCTCATCCGGCAGGTGGAGTCGACGCCGTGGAGGACCCCCTCCTCGATGCGGAGCGCGCCGCCCTCCTCCCCCACCCTGTCGCAGTCGGAATCCTCGGAGAGGCGGTAGGTGCCGTCCCAGGGGAGGGCAAGGGCCGCCTGGGGGAGGAGGGCCAAGGCGAGGAGGAGAGGTCGGATCAAGGGGGCCTCCGGGGGTGATGTCCCGGAAGCGATATGGGGCCGGGTGGGCCGGGGGCCAGCGCCTCACATGGCGGAGAGGTCGGCGATCAGGCGGTCGAGGTCGCCGCCGCGCTGGTCGAGCATGGCCTGGATCTCGGTCCGCTCCGAGAGGAGCATGTTCACGCCCTCGACGATGAGGTTGAAGAACCGGAGCCGGCCGGAGGCGGCGGAGACCTGGAAGTCCACGCGGAAGGGCGCCTGGTTCTGGAAGATCGCGGTGGTCGTGACCTCGATGCCGTTGGGGACGGCGCGGGCGTCCTGCACGACGACCTGACCGCCGATGAACTCGCGGAAGCGGCGGCCGTACTTCTCGGCGAGGTAGTTGGCGAAGGCCGCGGTGTAGCGGGCGAGCTGGTCGGGGGTGGCGCGGCGGGCGTCGGCGCCCAGCGAGTAGCGCGCGATGGTGGGCGCGTCGGCGTAGGCCAGGAAGATTTGGGCGAACTGAGCGATCATGCGGTCCTCGCTCTGGCCCGAGGCGATGACGGCGTTGACGTTGGCGACGAGCTGGTCGACCAGGGCGCGGGCGGCGGCGACGTCCTGGGCCCGGGCGGGCGGGGCGAGCGCGAGCCCGGCGGCGAGGGCGGCCCCTTGGGCCAGGACGGCGCGGCGGGTGGTGGGAGCGACTGGCATCACTGGTCCTCGTAGGGGTTGATGTAGCGGTCCTCGGAGGCCTGGTCCTCCCCGAGCTCGAAGCGGCGGTTCTGGAGGTAGATCAGCCGGGCCTGCGCATAGCTGTCGGCGCTGCCGTAGAGCACGTCGTCGAAGGTGGCGCCGAGGCGGGCGCGGTCGATGGCCTCCTCGGCCAGTTGGGCGGGGAGGGCGTAGTCCCGCATCTCGCGCGGGACCCGGTCGAGGCGGTCGAGCGGGTCGAGCAGGAGGTCCACGACGCGGCCCGTGGCGTCCCTTTCGGTCGAGGGGCCGAGGACGGGGAGCTCCAGGTAGGCGCCCTCGGGGACGCCCCAGCGGGCGAGAGTGGCGCCGAAGTCCGTCTCGACCTCGTGGAGGCCGATGGCGGAGGCCGGGTCGGCGAGGCCCGCGAGGCCGACCGTGGTGTTGACGAGGAAGCGCAGCGTGTTGGTCGCGGCGCCGCCGATGTCGCCCTGCAGGAGGTTGTTCACCACCGTCCCGGGGAGGCCCGCGTTGCCCGCGAAGTTCACGACCGGCTCGCCCAGCCCCTCGGGCGCGTGGCCGCCGGCGCGGGCCAGCGGACGCAGCACGGCCTGGTCGAGCGACTTGTTGAAGGCATGGACCTGCCGGTTGAAGGGCTCGTAGGGGTCGTTGATCCCGGTTTCCGGCGGGGCCACGGTGCAGCCGGCCGCTGACGACAGGAGCACGAAAACGAGAGCGCAGCGCTTCATCGGGGCACCGGGGTTACGTGAGGTCTGCTTTCTGGTATAGCGGCGCAACCGATACGTGCGGAACCCCCGGCGGAACGAAGGACCGGGGCAGGGACAAGGACGAGGGTGGCATGGCCAAGGATGACGCGGCGGCGAGAGGCGCGGCGGAACTGAGGGCGGCGCGGCGCGAGGGGCGGCCGCTCGTCTGGGCCGTGGCCGTGTTCACCTTCTTCGTGAACCTGCTGATGCTCACGGGCCCGTTCTACATGCTCAACGTCTACGACCGCGTGCTGGGCTCGCGGTCGGTGGAGACGCTGGTCTCGCTGACGGTGCTGGTGGCCTTCCTCTACGGCTGCATGGCGATCCTCGACTATGCCCGGGGCCGGGTGATGGGCCGGGTCGGCGCGCGCTTCCAGGCGCGGATGGACCGGCGCGTCTTCTCCGCCGCCCTGCGCGCGCCCTCGCTGGCCCGCGCGCAGCGCGAGGCGCAGACCGGGATGCGGGACCTCGAAGGGGTGCAGAAGGCGATGACCTCGCCCGCCCTGATGGCGATGTTCGACCTGCCCTTCGCGCCGCTGTTCTTCGCCGGGATCTTCATCTTCCACCCCTGGCTGGGCTACCTCGCCGTGGCGGGCGCCGCGGTGCTGGTCGCGCTGGCCTTCGCGAACCAGGGGGCGACCAAGCGCCCGCTGGAGATCGCCGCGCAGACCACGGTCGCCGCCGAGGTCACGGGCTCGCAGGTCCGCCAGGAAAGCGAGACGATCCAGTCCCTGGGGATGCGCGACGCCGCCTTCACCCGCTGGCAGATCGCCCGGGGGCGGTCGCTCGAGGCCAACATCGCCGCGCAGGACGCGAGCGGGAGCTACTCCTCGCTCATCCGCGCGGTGCGGCAGTTCCTCCAGTCGGCCATGCTGGGCCTGGGCGCCTACCTCGTGCTCCAGGGGATGGCCACGGGCGGCGTGATGATCGCGAGCTCGATCCTGCTGGGCCGCGCGCTGCAGCCCATCGAGACGATCGTGGGGCAATGGTCGATCATCGAGCGCGGGCGCGAGGGCTGGCGGAACCTGTCCACGCTGCTGGGCGAGATCCCCGAGGAGCAGAAGCGCACCGCCCTGCCCCGCCCCAAGGCGCGGCTGGAGCTCGAGCAGGTCACGGTGGTGCCGCCGGGCGAGCAGCAGGCGACGCTGCGCATGGTCTCGTTCCGGGTCGAGCCCGGGCAGGCGGTGGGGGTGATCGGCACCTCGGGCGCGGGCAAGTCCACGCTGGCGCGGGCCCTCACCGGCCACTGGCGGGTGGCGGCCGGCAAGGTTCGGCTCGATGGCGCGGCGCTGGACCAGTACGACCCGGACGTGCTGGGCAGGTACATCGGCTACCTGCCGCAGCGGGTGGCGCTGTTCGACGGCACCATCAAGGACAACATCGCCCGGCTGTCGCCCAACCCCGACGACGCCGAGGTGGTGCGCGCGGCCAAGGCGGCGGCGGCGCACGAGATGATCCTGAAGCTCCCCGACGGCTACGACACGCGGGTGACGGCCAACGGGGGGCGGCTCTCGGGCGGGCAGATCCAGCGGATCGGGCTGGCGCGCGCGCTCTATGGCGACCCGGTCGTCGTGGTGCTGGACGAGCCCAACTCGAACCTCGACAACGATGGCTCGCTCGCGCTCAACGCCGCGATCAAGAGCCTCAAGGAGAAGGGCAGCGCCGTGCTCATCATGGCGCACCGTCCGGCGGCGATCCAGGAATGCGACATGCTCCTCGTGATCGAGAGCGGGACGCGCCGGGCCTTCGGACCCAAGGAGGAGGTGCTCAGGGAAATGGTCACCAACCATCGCCAGATCGCGGCCCAGGGGCCGGTGGGAGGCGTGACGTGAGCGCCCCGGGCAACGGCAACGGCTGGTCCGCGCGCTCGCCGCTCCTCCTCGGGGCGACCTGCCTCGCGGTGCTCGTGGGCGGGTTCGGGACCTGGGGCGCCGCCACCCACATCATGGGCGCCGTGGTCGCGCATGGGCAGCTCGAGGTCGCGCAGAACCGGCAGGTGGTGCAGCACCCGGACGGCGGCATCGTGGCCGAGATCCTGGTCAAGGAAGGCGCCACCGTGCAGCAGGGGGACCTGCTGATCCGGCTCGACGACGAGCAGCTCCGGAGCGACCTCGCGGTGGTCGAGGGGCAGCTCCTCGAGATCCTCGCCCGCAAGGCGCGGCTCGAGGCCGAGGAGAAGGACGCGGAAACCCTGACCTTCGATCCCCTGCTCCTGGAAACCGACAACCCGGTGGCGGAGGGGCAGATGCGGGGCTCGCGGCAGCTCTTCGACGCGCGCCACGAGACCGAGGAGCGGGAGATCGAGCAGCTCCGGCGCCAGCAGGACCAGTTGGCCGACCAGGTGGACGGCATCAAGGCGCAGCAGGCCGCCATCGTCACGCAGATCGACCTGATCGGGAAGGAGCTCGAGGCGCAGCAGTCGCTTCTCGACCGCGGGCTCGCGCAGTCGGCGCGGGTGCTGGAGCTGCAGGCCCAGCAGGCCGACCTCCAGGGCCAGCAGGGCGAGCTGACCGCCGCCATCGCCCAGGCCGAGGGCAAGAGCACCGAGATCGAGATCCAGATCCTGCGCACCCAGTCGCAGCGGCGCGAGGAGGCCTCCTCGGCGCTGCGGGACCTCGGCTTCAACGAGATCGAGCTGAGCGAGAAGCGCCGCGCGCTGCTGACCAGGCTCGACCGGCTCGACATCCGGGCGCCGGTGTCGGGGGTGGTCTACGGGATGCAGGTCTTCGCGCCGCGGTCGGTGATCCGGCCGGCGGAGCCGATCCTCTACCTGGTGCCGCAGGACCGGCCGCTGGTGGTCGCGAGCCAGGTGGAGCCGATCCACGTGGACGAGGTCCATGTGGGCCAGGAGGTCATGCTGCGCTTCCCCGCCTTCAACCAGCGGGAGACGCCCGAGATCGCGGGCCGGATCGTGCAGCTCTCGGCCGACGCCTTCCACGACGAGGCGACGCGCCGGTCCTACTACCGCGCCGACATCGAGATCGAGGACGGCGAGGCGGCGAAGCTGCCCGAGGGGCTGGAGCTGCTGCCCGGGATGCCGGTCGAGGCCTATATCGAGACCGGCGAGCGCACGCCGCTGTCCTTCCTCGTCAAGCCGTTGTCGGACTACTTCACCAAGGCGTTCCGGGAGACGTGATGGACGGCCCCCGGTCCGGGCGCTAGCTTCGCCCCCGGATCAGGCAGGGGAACCGGATGGACGGAATCGAGGAACGGCTGGCGGGGCTGGGGCTGAGCCTGCCGGAGGCGGCGGCCCCGCTCGCGGCCTATGTGCCCTTCGTGCGGGCGGGGGACCTGCTGCACGTCTCGGGGCAGGTCTCGCGGGACGCGGACGGGGTGATCCGGGGCGTGCTCGGCGGCGACATGGACGCCGAGGCGGGCGCGAAGGCGGCGCAGACCTGCGCGCTGGCGCTGCTGGCGCAGGTCAAGGCGGCCTGCGAGGGCGACTGGGGGCGGCTCCTGCGGGTGGTGAAGCTCACGGGGTTCGTGGCCTCCGCGCCGGGGTTCTTCGACCAGCCCAAGGTCATCAACGGCGCCTCGGAGCTGATGATCGCGGCGGTGGGCGAGATCGGGCGCCACGCGCGGTCGGCGGTGGGGGTGGCGGCGCTGCCGCTGGGCGCCGCCGTCGAGATCGAAGGGGTGTTCCTGCTGCGATGAGGCTCCCCGACGCCTTCCTGTCCCGCCCCATCGCGCACCGGGCGCTGCACGACCGTGACGCGGGGCGGCCCGAGAACGGCCGCGCCGCGATGCGGGCGGCCATCGAGCGCGGCTATGGGATCGAGTGCGACCTCCAGCTTTCGGCGGACGGCGTCGCCATGGTGTTCCATGACGACGAGCTGATGCGGCTGACCGGCGAGGACGGGCCGCTGCGGGGACGCACGGCCTCGGCGCTGGGAAAGCTGAAGCTGCGGCATGGGGACGAGGGGGTGCCGACCTTGCGGGAGGTGCTGGACCTCGTCGCCGGGCGGGTGCCGCTGCTGATCGAGGTCAAGGACCAGACGCATCGGCTGGCGCCCGTGGACGGGGTGCTGGAGGAGGCGACGGCGCGGGAGCTGAGGGGCTACGAGGGGCCGGTGGCGCTGATGTCGTTCAACCCGCATTCGGTGATCGCGCTCAGGGACCTCGCGCCGGAGGTGCCGAGAGGGCTCACGACCTGCGACTTCGATCCGTCCGACCATGAGTGGGCGCCGGCGGGGCCGGAGCGGCTGGAGCACCTGCGGCGGATCGAGGACTACGACGCGGCGGGGGCCTGCTTCATCAGCCATCAGGCGTCCGACCTTAGGCGGCCGCGCGTGGCGGAACTGAAGGCGCAAGGGGCGGCGGTGCTCTGCTGGACCATCCGGTCGGCGGAGCAGGAGCGGCTGGCGCGGGCCGTCGCGGACAACGTCACCTTCGAGGGCTATCTCGCGTGACCGCCGTCGAGGTCAGCGTCCACGACCGGATCGAGGAGATCGGGCAGGCGACCTGGGACGCCTGTGCCTGCCCCGAGGTCGCGGACGGCGGGCGGCCGGTGGACCCGTTCACGACATATCGCTTCCTGCACGCCTTGGAGGAGAGCCGCAGCGTCGGGCGCGGGACGGGCTGGCAGCCCCGGCACCTCGCGGTGCACGTCGGGGGCGAGGTGGTCGCGGTGGCGCCGCTCTACGCTAAGAGCAACAGCCACGGGGAATACATCTTCGACTGGTCCTGGGCCAACGCCTGGGAGCGGGCCGGCGGGAGCTACTACCCAAAGCTGCAGATGGCGGTGCCCTTCACGCCGGTGACCGGGCGGCGGTTCCTTTGCAAGCCGGGGCACGAGGAGCCGGGACAGGCGGCGCTGGTGCAGGCGGCGGTCCAGATCGCCTCGGACAACGACCTGTCGTCGCTCCATGTCACCTTCTGCACGGAAGGCGAGGCCGACGCCGGGGAAGCCATGGGCCTGCTGCGCCGGGCGTCCGAGCAGTTCCACTGGGAGGATGAGGGCTACGGCGATTTCGAGGGGTTCCTCGCGGCGCTGTCCTCGCGCAAGCGCAAGACCATCCGGCGGGAGCGGGCCGAGGCGCAGGGCTTCGGGGGCGAGATCGTCGCGCTGACTGGGGAGGCGCTGGAGCCGCGCCACTGGGACGCGATGTGGCGGTTCTACCAGAACACCGGCGCGCGGAAGTGGGGGAGCCCCTATCTCACCCGCGCCTTCTTCGACATCGCGGCGCGGGAGATGAACGACGACATCCTCCTGATCCTGGCGATGCGGGGGAGAGGCCGGTGGCCGGGGCCATGAACCTGATCGGGCGGGACACGCTCTATGGCCGCTACTGGGGGGCCACGGAGCACGTCCCGATGATGCATTTCGAGCTCTGCTATTATCAGGCGATCGACTGGGCGCTGGCGCAGGGGCTGACCCGCGTCGAGGCGGGCGCGCAGGGGGAGCACAAGATCGCCCGGGGCTACCGGCCGGTGATGTGCCACTCGGTCCACTGGATCGGGGACGCGCAGTTCCGCGCCGCCATCGCCGACTACCTGGACCGCGAGCGCGCCGCCGTGGGACGGGAGATCGAGGTGCTCACCTCCCTCGGGCCGTTCCGGCACGAGGCCCACGTCGAACAGGACTGATCCCATGGCTCTGACGCTCTACACCAACCCGCAGTCGCGCGGCCGCATCGCCCGCTGGATGCTCGAGGAGGTGGGCGAGCCCTACGAGGCGCGCATCCTCGACTTCGGGGCGGAGATGCGGACCCCGGAGTACCTGGCGATCAACCCGATGGCGAAGGTGCCGACGCTGGTCCACGACGGGCGCGTCGTGACCGAGGTGGGGGCGATCCTCGGCTACCTGGCCGAGGCGTTTCCGGCGGCGGAGCTGATGCCGGAGGACCGGGCGGGGTTCTGGCGCTGGATGTTCTTCGTGGCGGGGCCCCTGGAATACGCGGTGACGAACCACTCGATGGGGTTCGAGGCGGCGGACGTGCAGCAGGAGGGGCGGCTGGGCTACGGCAGCTTCGGGCGGGTGATCGAGACGCTGAAGGGGGAGCTTTCGGTCGCGGGACTACCTCTGCGGCGATGGATTCTCGGTCGTGGACCTCTATCTGGGGTCGCATATCGGCTTCGGCCTCCTGACCGGCACGATCCCGGCGGAGCCCGCGTTCCAGGCCTACTGGGACCGGCTCAGGAACCGTCCGGCGGCGCTCAAGGCGCAGGAGGCTGACAACCGGCTGATCGCGGAACGGAAGGCGGCCGCCCATGGCTGAGAAGCTCACCGAGGAGGAACGGCAGGCGCTGCTGCCCCCGCTGGGGGAGGCGGGATGGGGCGCGGACCCGGAGACGGACTCGATCCGGAAGATCTGGAAGTTCAGGAACTTCTCCGAGGCCTGGGCCTTCATGAACCGCGCGGCGCTGCTGGCGGAGAAGAGGAACCACCATCCGGACTGGCGCAACGTCTTCAACGTGGTGGACGTGCGGCTGACCACGCATGACTGCGGGGGGCTGTCGAAGCTCGACACCGACATGGCGGTGGTGCTCGACAAGTATGCGGGCAGTGCCGAGGTGCAGAGGGACCAGGCGCAGGAGATCGTCTGCCTCTGCGAGACGTATCACAAGAAGTAGGGTGGGGTTTCACCCCACCATCCACGAGCGGCCCCGGAAGAGCGGTCGCATGGTGGGGTGACCCCCCTACAGCCCCGCCCTCACGCCATCGCGGCCAGCATCGCCTCGCCGGCCGTGGCCTCGCAGACGCCGGCGCCCAGCTCCTCGTGCCAGATTCGGACCACGCCGTCCTCCACGAGCGCCGAGAAGCGGCGGCAGCGGCCGTAGAATCCGGATGGAGCATAGGTGAAGGACTGGCCCAGCGCCTCGACCCAGTCGCCCGAGGGGTCGGCGAGCAGGGTGATCCCGGCCATGGTCGCGCCGGTCGACTCGCCCCAGGCCTGCATCACCCAGGGGTCGTTGACCGAGACGCAGACGACCTCGTCCACGCCGCGCGCGGCGAGGGGGGCCATCACGCGCATGTAGCTGGGGACATGGGCGGTGGAACAGGTGCCGGTGAAGGCGCCGGGCACGCCGAAGAGCACCACGCGGCGGTTCGCGAAGAGGTCGCGGGTCGGGACCTCCTCGTTCCTGCCGTCGGCCCGCCGCAGCAGCGTGCCTTCGGGAAGCCGCTCGCCCACTTCGATCGCCATGATCTGATCCGCTCCAGTTTTGCGATTGCGCCCGCAGCAAGGGGAGATAGGTTGCCCGCCGTCAAGCGGGAGGGGCTGAGGATGACCCATGTCGTCGTGGTGGGGGCCGGTCAGGCCGGGTGCGCGCTGGTGGCGCGGCTGCGGGCGGACGGGTTCCAGGGCCAGGTCACGCTGATCGGGGCCGAGCCGCACCCGCCCTACCAGCGCCCGCCGCTGTCCAAGGACTATCTGCTGGGCGAACTGGAGCGCGAGCGGCTCTACCTGCGCCCCGAGGCCTTCTACGCCGAGCACGAGATCGACCTGCGGCTCGGGTCCGAGGTCGCGGCCATCGACACCGGGCGGCAGGTGGTGATCCTGGAGACCGGGGCGGAGGTGCCCTACGACGAGCTGGTGCTGACGACGGGATCCTCGCCCCGGCGGCTGCCGGCGGCGATCGGCGGCGACCTTCAGGGCGTGCTGACCATGCGCGACATCCGCGACGCCGACGCGCTCGCGCCCTCGCTGGTCGAGGGCAAGCGGGTGCTGGTCGTGGGCGGGGGCTACATCGGGCTGGAGGCGGCGGCGGTCTGCGCCAAGCGGGGCCTGAAGGTCACGCTGATCGAGATGGCACCGCGCATCCTCCAGCGCGTGGCCGCGCCGGAGACCTCGGACTACTTCCGCCGGCTGCATTTGGAGCAGGGCGTGGACATCCGCGAGGGCGTGGGGCTGGAGCGGCTCATCGGTGAGGACGGGCGTGTGGTCGCGGCCAAGCTTTCCACGGGCGAGGAGCTGCCCTTCGACCTCGTGCTCGTGGGCGTCGGGATCGTGCCCAACACCAAGCTCGCCGAAAGCGCCGGGATCGAGGTGGAGAACGGCATCCGGACGGACGAGCTGGGCCGGACCTCGGCCCCGAACGTCTGGGCGGCGGGGGACTGCGCCTCGCTGCCGCACGGCGAGGGGCGCATCCGGCTGGAGAGCGTGGGCAACGCCATCGACCAGGCCGAGACGGTGGCGCGCAACATCATGGGGGCGGAGGCCCCTTACGTGCCGCAGCCCTGGTTCTGGTCGGACCAGTACGACACCAAGCTGCAGATCGCGGGGCTCAACACCGGCTACGACCGGGTGTTCGTGCGCCAGATCGGGGAGGCGCTCTCGCACTGGTATTACCGGGGCGAGCGGCTGGTGGCGGTGGACGCGATGAACGACTCGCGCGCCTACATGATCGGCAAGCGGCTGATCGAGGCCGGGAAGTCGCCCAAGCCGGAGGTCGTGACCGACCCGGCCACTGACCTCAAGGCGCTGCTCAAGGCGTGAGGATCGTCGGGGGCGCGAACCGGGGCCTGACGCTCGCCGAGGTCGGCGAGGGCGACGCGGCGGCGCATCTGCGGCCCACGAGCGACCGGGTGCGGGAGGCGGTGTTCAACCTCTTGGAGGGTGGGCGCTTCGGGGACCCGGTCGCCGGGGCGCGGGTGCTCGACCTGTTTGCGGGAACCGGGGCCTTGTCGCTGGAGGCGCTGTCGCGGGGCGCGATGGAGGCGGTGCTCGTCGAGGACGGGCGCGTGGGTCAGCGGCTGATCCGGGAGAACGTCGCGCGGGCGAAGCGGGAGGGGCAGGCGCGGGTCCTCGCGACAGACGCGACGAAGCTGCCGGCGAACGCTGGCGAGGCCTTCAAGCTCTGCTTCCTCGATCCGCCTTATGGGAGAGGGCTCGGGACGAAGGCGCTCGCCTCGGCGCTGGCCGGGCGCTGGCTCGCGCCCGGGGCGCTGGTGGTCTGGGAGGAGGCGGGGCCGATGATGCCGCTGCCGGGGACCGGGCTGCTCGACCGACGGAGCTATGGCGGGACGGCGGTGACGCTGCTGCGCGTGGATCAGGCCCAAGCGCGGAGCTGAGCGTCGACCTGGGCGGCCCAATGCGCGTCGAGGGACCACCCGGCGAGCTCGGCGGCCCGGAGGAGGCCGCCGGCGAGGGTCGTGAGGCGGGGCGGCTCGGGCGGTCGGCCGAGCGTCTCGGCCAGGGCGGCGCGCAGGAGATGGCTGCGGAAGGCGCCGCCCGCCTCGGTCCAGGGGAAACCCTCCTCCAGGCCCGCGCCGAGGGCTGCCGTCCGCGCGGCGAGCGCGAGCTCTCCGGCGGCGGCGCGGAGGAGGCGGAGCGCCTCCCCCTGCCCTTCCTCTGCCAGCGCATCGACGTGGCGCGCGGCCGAGGCCACGGCGGAGCGGGGCGTGCCAGGCTGGGCCATGAGCCACGTGAGGGGCGCGAAGGGGCCGCCGGCCTCGGGACCCAGGCGGGCGCAGAGGGCGCGGGCGAAGGGGAGCGCCTGGGGCGCGCGCCCGTCCATGGCGCGGGCGGCGAGCGTCAGGGCCTCGCGCCCGATCCAGCCGGCGCTGCCCTCGTCGCCCAGCACGTCGCCCCAGCCGCCGACGCGGACCATGCCCAGAGGCCCGCGCGCCACGGCCATGGAGCCTGTGCCGGAGAGGACGAGGACCCCGGAGCCGCCGCCGAGCCCGCCCAGATGGGCGAGGAAGACGTCGTTCATCGGCTCGAACGGGACCTTGAGCAGCTCACCGAGCAGGCCGAGCACGGCCGCGTCATGCACGGGCACCTCGCCGAAGCCGGGGAGGCCCAGCACGACCGCATCGACGCCGCCGGGCGCTTGGAGGGCGCGGGTCAGGATCGCCCGCAGGACGCCCGCCCAGCCAGGGCCGTCCTGGGGGTTGCAGCCGGGACCTTCGGGCAGGAAGGAGACGCCGCCCCGGCGGCCGGCCAGCGCGGCGGCCGTCTTGGTGCCGCCGCCGTCGATCGCCGCGACCCATGACGCCATGCCGTCCCCCTGCCTTGCTTCCGGGGTCACTCTGGCATGAGGCCGTGGCGGCGTCAGCCCTGGTCGGGACGGGCCTCGGGACGCATCGGCGGCTCGCCCTGGGTCAGGGCGGCGGCCTCGGCCTCCACGTCGATGGCGGCCTCCTTGGCGATGGCCGCGGGGGCCGAGGAGGTGGACATCCGCTCCACCGGCTGGAGGTCCTCGGCGGCCACGAGGTAGGGGCGGGCCTGCGGCCGGATATGCGGCGGCTCGCCCTTGAGGAGGCGGGTGAACTCGATGGGGCCGGTCTGGCCGGTAAGGCGCGCGCGGTAGATCGGGATCGATTCGGACACGCGCATGACGTAGGTGCGCGTCTCGGCGAAGGGGATGTGCTCGATCCAGTCCACCACGTCGACGTCCGCGTCCCGGATGTCGCCGCGCTGGGCCATCCACTGCCGCGGGCGGCCGGGGCCGGCGTTGTAGCCCGCCGCGATCAGGACCGGGGAGGTGCCGAACATCTCCTCCAGGGTGGCGAGGTAGCGGGTGCCGAGCTTGGCGTTGTACTCCCAGTTCGTCAGGCGGGCCTGGGAATAGGGCAGGCCGATCTGGCCCGCGACCTCGCGCGCGGTGGCGGGCATGAGCTGCATGAGCCCCTGCGCGCCCACGGGCGAGGAGACGCCGGCGTTGAACTCGGATTCCCGCCGCGCGATGGAGAGGGCGAGCTCGGTCTCGACCGGCCAGCCCTCGCGCGCCATGGGATGGATCGGGAAGTAGGCGGTGGGGACCACGATGCCCCGTTCCACGGCGGCCTTGCCGGCGACGACGGCGAGGTAGGGCTCGTGCATCTCCTCGAGGAGGTTGCCGAGCTGCCCCACGCCGTCGCGGTCGAGCGTCCGGGCGAGCTGGAGCGTGAAGCGCCGCGCGTCGTCCCGGTCGTCGGCGGCGAGGAGGAGAAGCATCGCCTGCGTGAGGTCGTTGTGCGCGAGCTCGCCGGAGGTGCGCCAGTCGCCGAAGTCCTCCTGCCCGGTCAGGCGGGGATCGAGGCTCTGGCCCAGCCTTTCGGCGGCGAGGAGGCCGTAGAAGGCGGTCTGGTTCCGGGCGCCGCGGGCATAGGCCTCGGCGGCCTCGTCGGGACGCGACAGCACGTCGAGGGCGCGGCCCTGCCAGTAGGCGGCGCGGGAGCCGGAGATCGGGCCGGTCGTGGAGGCCTCGGAGCGGCGGAAGTGGAGGAGCGCGGTCTCGGGCCGGTCGAGGTAGCGGAGCGCCAGGTAGCCCGAGAGCCATTCGAGGTCGGCGTAGAACTCGCTGTGCTCGGAGAGCTGGTGGCGCGTGGCGACGCGGTAGGCCTCCTCGGCGCGCCCCTCGCGCATGAGCCAGCGGGCGATCTGCGCCCGCCAGGCGGCCCAGCGGTAGGGCTCGCCCAGCGACTCGGCGCTGCGGGTATGGGCGCGGAGGATGTTCAGGGCGGCGGAGTAGTCGCCCTCCTCGGCGAGGTGGTTGTAGCGGTCGTAGGCGAGGCCGGGGTCGCCCCGGAGGCTCGCGGGGAGCGCCCGGGTCAGGTCGGCGGCGTTGCCCCGCTCGCGGATGGTCGCGATGCGGGCGCGCACCAGGGCCTGCTGGTCGGTGGAGAGGAGCGGCAGCATCCGCTCGGCGTCGGCGGTGCGCCAGCGCCAGAGCATCGCGCTCGCGCGGTCGGCGTTCAGCGGCCCGAGCCAGTCGGGGAAGGCGGCGATCAGGGTCGCCTGCCCCGCATCGTTGAGCGGCTGGCTCAGCCAGACCTTCTCGAGCATCCGACGGGCGCGGTCGGGGTGGCCGGTCTCGATCAGCGCCTGGGCGAGGGCCTTGGCGCCCATGCCGGTCCCGGGCAGCTCGTCGCCGAAGAAGGCCAGGATGTCCTCGGGCGCGGCCTTGCCGGGGATCGAGGTCTCGGCATTGGCGCGCAGGTCGTCGAGGTCGGGCCAGTCCGGGTGCGCGGCGATGAAGTCGGTGTATTCGCGGAACTCGCCCCCGGAATCCCGGAGCGCCTGCCAGTCGATGATGGCCTCGACCACCGGGCCGCCCCGGTCGGCGGCGGCGAAAGCGCCCTCCCAGTCGCCCGAGCGGGCCTCGCGATTGGCCTCGCGCAGGGCGGAGACGGCGGCGGACTCGGCCAGGGCGGCCCCCGTCCCGAGGCCGAGCGCGAGGCAGGAGACGGCCAGGCGGCGGGCCGAACGAAGGGCAAGTTCCGAGAATCGCATGAGGCGCCGGGTCCGGTTGGAGATTCGGGGAATTCCGGCACAGGGTCGCAGGCAGGCGGGATTCGGACAAGCCACTAACTTGGCAGTCGGCGGAAAAGCGTCTAAGGCTTCCGCCGCCGCGAGGCTGTGGCCTTTCCGCCTCACCACGTCCCGACCTTCCAACGTAAAGGACCGTCCAAATGTTCCAGGGCTCGCTTCCCGCCCTCGTCACCCCCTTCGCGAACGGGCAGGTGGACCTGGACGGCCTGAAACGTCTGGTGGAGTGGCAGATTTCCGAGGGCTCGCATGGGCTTGTGCCGGTGGGCACGACGGGGGAGAGCCCGACGCTGAGCCACGAGGAGCACGACCTCGTGGTCGAGACGGTGGTCAAGGTCGCGGCCGGGCGGGTGCCCGTGATCGCCGGGGCCGGGTCCAACAACACCATAGAATGCGTGCGCCTCGTGGAGGCGGCGAAGCAGGCGGGCGCGAATGCGGCGCTGGTTGTTACGCCATATTACAACAAGCCCACGCAGGCCGGAATGATCGCCCATTTCCGGGCCGCCGCCGAGGTGGGCCTGCCCATCGTGATCTACAACATTCCCGGCCGGTCGGTCGTGGACATGACGCCCGCGACGATGGGGGAGCTCGCGAAGCACCCGAACATCATCGGCGTGAAGGACGCGACGGGGGACCTGAGCCGCGTTCCCAAGCAGCGGATCACCTGCGGCAAGGACTTCGTCCAGCTTTCGGGCGAGGACGCGACGGCGCTGGGCTTCAACGCGCATGGCGGGCGGGGCTGCATCTCCGTCACCGCCAACGTGGCGCCACGCCTTTGCGCGGAGTTCCAGGAGGCGACGCTGGCGGGGGACTACGCCCGGGCGCTCGACTACCAGGACCGGCTGATGCCCCTGCACGAGGCGATCTTCCTTGAGCCGGGCGTGGCGGGGGCGAAGTATGGGCTGTCGCTGCTCGGGCACATCGCGGAGGACGTGCGCTCGCCGCTGCTGCCGCCGACGGACCGCGTCAAGGAGGCGATCCGCGCGGCGATGGTCCATGCGGGGCTGCTAAACTAAGGCAGTTCCCATCCCCCGGGGTGGCCCGGCTAGAGGGCGCAACTCCCCCTACCCCGCCGGGCGGCGACCCGGGGACGGGATCACCTTGGCACGGACACCTTAAGAAGGCGTTAACGGGCGAGCGGAATATCGTCGTGGGAGCGGCGTCCGATCGGGTCGCGGCGCCGGGGCCATGCCGTTCGGACAAGCCCTAGAACGGCGCCGGGGAGGTCACCTTGAAGGGCCGCCCTCCGTCCGGGTGGCGGACCTGCAGGCTCTCGGCGTGGAGCATGAGGCGGTCGAAGTCGCGCGCCGGCCCCTCGGAGTAGAAGGGGTCGCCGAGGATCGGGTGGCCGAGCGACGCCATGTGGACCCGGAGTTGGTGCGAGCGGCCGGTCTCGGGAAAGAGGCGGACGCGGGTCTCGCCGTTCGCCCGCTTCAGCGCCTTCCAGCGGGTCACGGCGGGGCGCCCCTCGGGGTGGACCATCTGCCGGGGCCGGTTCGGCCAGTCCACCATGAGCGGGAGGTCCACGGTGCCCTCGCTCGAAGCCATCTCGCCCCAGAGGCGGGCGATGTAGGTCTTCTTCGTGGTGCGCTCCTCGAACTGCCAGCCGAGGTGGCGCTGCGCGAGCGGGGTGAGCGCGAAGACCATGACGCCTGAGGTGTCGCGGTCGAGGCGGTGGACGAGGAGCACGGTCGGGAAGACGCGGCGGACCCGTTCGATCAGGCAGTCGGCGAGATGCTCGCCCTTGCCGGGGACGGAAAGGAGGCCGGCGGGCTTCTCCACGAAGACCAGTTCGTGGTCGTCGTGGAGGATCTTCAGCGGGTCCTGCGGCGGGTCGTAGGCGGCGTCCATGCGGGGCCTTTGCCCTGACGAGCGGTGGAGGGCAACCGCCGAAGGGGGCTCTGCCCCCGCGCTTCGCGCTCCCCCGGGATATTTGGAGTCAGAAGATGGATGCTAATCCGGTCCGGCCTCGGGATAGGCCGGGACCCCCTCGGGAAGGTCGTAGTAGTCGCCCTTGGAGGCCGTGAAGATGTGGAGGTCGGGCTCGCGCCCGGCGAGGCGGTCGAAGAGGCCGGCCTCCAGCGACAGGAGGCCGTCGGGGCCGTCGAAGGCGATCTTGGTGCCGCAGGTGGGGCAGAAGCTTCGGACCGCGCCGCCGGCGCTGCGGTAGGCCGCGACCTCGCCTTCGATGCGCGAGCGGCGGTCGGGGTCATCGAGGCTGCGTGGGACGTGGCCCGAGGTCTTCCGGCATTGGGTGCAGTGGCAGGCCGTGATCTCGCCCGGGCTCGTGTCGAGCGTCACGGTGACGGCGCCGCAGAGGCAGGCGTCGCGGAGGGGGCCTTCATGGAAGGGCATGGAGTCCGGGACGTTGAGATGACGCGTGAGGGTCAGGCCGGTCGGGCCGTCCACCGCGCCTAGGGCCACCGCGATCTCGCCGGAGCCCTCGGCCTCCCAGAACAGGAAGGCGCCGCAGGTGGGGCAGAATCCGCGACGGGCCTTGGAAGTTGCCCTGAACCAGCGGACCTCGCCCTCGATGGTGACGTCCTCGCGCCGCATGTCGGCCGAGGCCCAGATGCCACCGGACATCCGGCGGCATTGCGAGCAGTGGCAATAGGACGTGACGATCGGCTCGCCCCGGGTCTCGAACCGGACCCCGCCGCAGAGGCAGGAGCCCTTCACGACAGCCGCCCGAAGGTGTCGGCGAGGATCGCGCCCAGCGCCCGCGCGTCCGATTCGTCGAAGGCGGCAGGCCGGTCGCTGTCGATGTCGAGCACGCCGAGGAGCTCGCCCCCGGCGTTGCGGACGGGGAGGACGATCTCGCTGCGGGTCGAGGAGGAGCAGGCGATGTGGCCAGGGAAGGCCTCCACGTCGGGGACGAGCTGCACCTCGCCGGTGCGCGCCGCCGCGCCGCAGACGCCCCGGTCGAAGGGGATCACGAGGCAGCCATGCCCGCCCTGGTAGGGCCCGATCTTGAGGAGGCCGGGCGCCACGACGCGGTAGAAGCCCGTCCAGTCGAAGCGCTCGTCGGCGTGGTGAAGCTCGCAGGCTACCGTTGCCATGAGGGCGACGGCGTCGTCCTCGCCCTGGGTCAGCGCCTGGATGCGGCGGCGGAGGTCGTCGTAGTCGGCGCGCATGAGCGCCCTCCCTTGCGGATCAGGGCCGCATCACGCCCCGGGCGCGGGCCGAAGGCAAGGGGCGTTTCCACTGGCGCAACTCTCTGGCGACGGGGTGCCCCGGAGAGGACAAGGTTCCTCCCCGAGCGGGCCATGGCGCGGGGGGAGGAACGGCCACCGGTCCCCCGGTGCCGGGCGAATACGCCCCCACGATGCCGCACGGCGCCGACGGGACCGGGACCCCTTCAGTTCAGCGGAGCCTGGAGCAGGTAATGCCCGTCCTCGAAGGAGCCGAAGAGGTCGCCCAGGTCGGGATGGTCGACGGGCTGGCCGGAGGTGTCGGGGACGAGGTTCTGCTCGGAGACGTAGGCCACGTAGGCGCCTTGGTCGTTCTCGGCGAGCAGGTGGTAGAAGGGCTGGTCACGGCGCGGGCGGCTGTGCTCGGGGATGGCCTGGTACCAGTCCTCGGTCCGCGAATAGCTGGGGTCCACGTCGAAGACGACGCCACGGAAGCGGTGCGTCCGGTGACGCAGCACCTGCCCCAGGCCGTATTTCGCATGGATCGGATGCACGGATGCTTGGCCTCCCATGGCCGCATTAGGCGCTTGGCCAGCAGGATTGTCCATGGAAAAGCCATCATTCTGCCTGAAACAATGCGTGTCGGATCGTCCCACAGTGGCGGCGCGATCCCGGCCCCGTCGCGACCCGTCACGATCCTGTTCCCTGCCGGCCCGCCTTGGGCTAGGCTCGCGGCCAACAACAGCGGGGACGACCCCGCGGACGAGTCGAGGGACATCGGGCATGAGCCGAACACTCCGCGCCTTGGCGCTCCTCCTCCTCGTGGCGGCCTGCGGGGGCCAGAGGGAATATTCCGCGCCGCGGGAGCTGGACGACGCCTGCCAGATCCTGGCCGAGCGGCCGGGCTACGCGCGCGCCTTCCGGTCGACCGAGGACCGCTGGGGCGTGCCGGTCGCGGTGCAGATGGCGATCATCTACCAGGAATCGAAGTTCGTGGGGAACGCGCGGCCGCCGCACGATTACGCGCTGGGGATCATCCCCATGGGCCGGCAGTCCTCGGCCTACGGCTACAGCCAGGCGCTGGACGGCACCTGGGAGGAGTACACGCGCTCGCGCGGGCGGGCGCGGCGGGACGACATCCACGACGCCGCCGACTTCCTGGGCTGGTACATGGCGCAGACCACCAGCGAGCTCGGCATCCCGCTCAACGACACCGAGAACCAGTACCTCGCCTACCACGAGGGGCGGACCGGCTACGCGCGGCGCAGCTACATGGAGAAGGGCTGGCTCCGGCGCGTGGCGCAGGACCTCGAGGCGCGGGCGGCGCTCTACGACGCGCAGCTCCATTCCTGCCGCCGGGCCTGAGCCCCGACCAAAGGCCGTTCCCACCGCCGGACGCCCGTGCCATGAGGGCGCCATGACGTTGGCCATGACAAGCCGCGGCGTGCGCGAGGGGCTGGCGGGGCGGTGGTCCCGCCTGTCGCTGGCCACGCGCTTCGCCACGGCGGCAGGCGTGGTGCTGGTGCTGGCGGCGCTCGCCATCGGCTGGGCGGTCACGGCGCGCATCCAGGGGGTCGTGGCGCGCAACTCGGCCAACGCCACGGCGCTCTACATGGACAGCGTGATCTCGCCCATCAGCCAGCAGCTCGCCTCGGGGAGCGACCTGTCGCCGGGGGCGAAGCGGGCGCTGGAGGAGATCTTCACCAACACGCCGCTGGGCGAGAGGGTCGTCTCCTTCAAGTTCTGGACCGGCGACGGGCGCATCATCTGGGCCGAGAACAAGGCGCTGGTCGGCCAGACATTCGAGCTCACGCCGGAGCTGCGCCGGGCCCTCGCAGGCGAGGTCGTGGCCTCCTTCGACGAGCTGGACGACGACGAGGACGCGCCGGAGGCGGCTCTGGGGGTGCCGCTCCTCGAGATCTACTCGCCGCTGCGCGAGGTCTATTCGGGCCGGGTCATCGCCGTGGCCGAGTTCTACGAGATCGCCCCGGAGCTCGCGCATGACCTGCGGGTGGCGCGGGCGACGGTCTGGGGGACGGTGGCCGGGACGACCCTTCTCCTGGGCGGGGTGCTCTATGTCATCGTCCTGGGCGGCAGCCGGACGATCGAGGCGCAGCAGGGCGCGCTCGACCAGCGGCTGCGGGAGCTTCGGGGCCTCTCGGCGCGCAACCACGAGCTGCGGCTTCGGGTCCAGGCGGCGGCGGCGCGGGCCGCGACCGAGGCCGACCGGACCATGCGGGGGATCGGCGCGGACCTCCACGACGGGCCGGCGCAGCACCTGGCCTATGCGGCGCTGCGGCTCGATTCGCTGCGGGACCGCCTGCACGGCCACCCCGCCGAGGAGGATCTGGGCGGCGTGGCGCAGGCGGTGACCGAGGCCATGGCCGAGGTGCGGGCGCTGTCCCGGGGGCTCCAGCTACCCGACATCGCGGAGCGGCCCCTGGCGGACGTGGTCGAATCGGTGGTGCAGGCGCACGAGGCACGGACGGGTCATCCCGTGGCGCTGAGGGTGGGCTGCGAGGCCGAGCCGTCGCTGGTGCCCGCCGCCAAGGTCTGCGTCTACCGCTTCGTGCAGGAGGGGCTGGGCAACGCCAGCCGGCACGCGGGGGGCGAGGGGATCGAGGTGGAGCTCGACTGCCGGGCCGGGGAGCTGCGGCTCGCCGTGCGCGACCGGGGGCCGGGGCTGCCGTCCTCGCCCGGGGGGGCCGGCGGGATGGGCCTTTCGGGCCTGCGGGACCGCGTGGAGAGCCTGGGCGGCACCTTCGACGCCCGGACCCGCCCTGACGGCGGGACCGAGATCAGCATGACACTGGACACAGGAGGCGGGCCATGACCCCGATCCGCATCGTCGTCGCCGACGACCATCCGCTCTACCGCGAGGGGGTCACGCGCTCCCTGGCCGAATCGGGGCGCTTCGCCGTCGTGGGCGAGGCCTCGAACGGCGCGGAGGCCGAGGCGCTGGTCGCGCGGGAGCGGCCGGACGTGGCGCTCCTCGACATGTCGATGCCGGGGGGCGGGATCGCCACGCTGCGGCGCATCCTGGCTCTGCCCCAGCCGCCGCGCTGCGCTATGCTGACCGTGTCCGAGGAGGACGACGACGTGATGCAGGCGCTGCGGGCCGGGGCGCTGGGCTACATCCTCAAGGGCGTGGGGGCGCGCGACCTCGTGGGGATCCTCTCGGACCTCGCCGAGGGGCGGAGCTACGTGGCCCCGTCGCTCGCCATGAAGGTGCTGGCGGCGATGAATGCGCCCCGGGCGAAGAAGGCCGAGACGCCGCTCGACACCCTGACCAAGCGCGAGGAGGACATCCTGCGCCGCGTGGCCGAGGGCAAGAGCAACAAGGAGGTGGCGCGCGACCTCGACCTCCAGGAGAAGACGGTCAAGCACTACATGACCGCGATCCTCCAGAAGCTGCAGGCGCGGAACCGCACGGAGGCGGCGCTGATCGCCCGCGAGGGCTGGCCCGGGACGCGGAAGCCGTGATCCGGCGTGGAGGTCGCGCCGTCCGGAGCGCGCCTCAGCGCAGGGCGATCATGCGGGCGTAGTCCTGGGCGGTGGCGCGGCGGGCCACGACGAGGCGGCTCTGCTGGTCGATGAGCTCGTAGCGGCCACCCACGATCCGTTCGATCCAGCCGTCCGGGTAGTAGACGGTGACGTCGCGGACGGCCCCGCCAT
>NZ_KK088598.1 GCF_000600335.2 Rubellimicrobium mesophilum DSM 19309
CCCGCCAGCTCGGGCTGAAGCCCTGCTTCACGCCCGTGAAGAGCCCCCAAAGCAATGGCATCTCCGAGGCCTTCGTCCGCACCCTGAAGCGCGACTACGTCCAGGTCACGCCCTTGCCGGACGCTGCCGCTGTCCTCGGATTGCTCCCAAGCTGGTTCGAGGACTACAACGCCCACCACCCGCACTCCGGGCTGAAAATGCGCTCGCCTCGCGAGTTCATCGCCGCCCAAACCGCAACCGCCTGAGTGTTCGGTCAAACGGGGGCCAGATCAGCGCGTGATGGACCAGGCCATCCCCAACACCGCCGACATCTACGGCAACGATCCGGTCCACCAAGCGCATGAGACGAATGCCGTCGCTGGACCCTCGGAGGCCGACCTCACCCCACCCGGCGAGTTCGTTGTGGTCGTCGAACCGCCCGAGGGCGTCTTCGCGCCAGTCGTGGTTGCCGCGAGCGTAGAGAGCGCCTTGGTCCTGGCCTCCGCGAACCTGCTGCCCGGGTCGGCCCGGATCCTCGCCCCCCGCTCCGTGGAGGGTCTGGCTGCGGTGCACCTGCCTGAGCCGTGCCAGAAGCGCGGGGTTCCCCCGCAGAGACCCGGCCGGGTTGTGTTCGCTCCCGATGGCAGCCCGGAAAGCCGCCAAGCGGCCTATCAGGCGGCCCACCGCGCCCAGGCCGCCGGCTGGACGGTCGACTTTCTGCCCGCTCCCGAGGGGTCGCAGTGGACCGACGTGCTCGGCGGCAGCGCAAGCCCGCCGGAGGAAGACCTGGCGCGCATTCGGGACCTCTGGACGCGGCCCCCCAGTTCCGACCTCCCCGAGGAGGTCTCCGGCCTGACCGACGACATCGACAACCGGCCGGTCTGACCACGACCGCGCCTCGGAGCGGCCCTCTTGAGCCGCTCCTCCAGCCCAGCCCCACGGCTGCGCTTCGCCCCGGCCTCCAAGACCAACCTGCCGCCGGCCCGTCCGGCCTTCACAACCAAGGAACCAACCATGACCAGCACCTTCGCCTCGTTCGACATCGGGCCCTCCAGCGTGCAGGGCCCTTGGCTCACCTGGAGCGCCCAGACCCGCGGCTTCATGCTGCGCACCGGCAGCGGCAAGGAGCCCTTCGCCGGCTTCGAGAGCGGCGTCGTCCTCGACATCGACACCATGCGGACCGGCTGGCAGCGGTCGGACGGCATCGCAGGCGTGCCGCCCGAGTGGCAGTGGAACCAGAGCCTGTCCCAGTTCGAGCCCCGGCCGGGCGAGGATTGGAAGCAGGGCTTCCACATCCTCTGTGGGATTGGCGACGGGCAGACCGCGATCTGGGAGCAAGCCGGCGCCTCGGCCTGGAATGGCTTTCTGGGCCTGGTCCCGGCGTTGCGGCAGCAGCCCGCCGAGGGGGTCCTGCCGCTGGTGAAGCTCGTGGGGACGCGGGAGGCCCGGTTCAACAAGGGCAAGGCCACGATTCCTCTCTTCGAGGTCGCCGAGTGGGTGCCGCGTCCGGCTTGCCTGGTGGACAGCGGCATCTCGACAGCCCCCTCGCTGCAGCGCGCAGCGGCTGTGGGCCAGACCAGGACCAACGTTGCGGCTCCAGCCCGCAACACGGGGCCCGCCTACGCCGACCTCGACGACGAGATTCCGTTCTGACGCTCGGGCCGGCCCCAAAGGGCCGGCTCCCTCCTTGCTTGATGAGGACGCACCGCGGTGGCGCAGATCTCCCTCCAGCCCAAGACGGACACTATCCAGGCCCACTTCGTACCCGTTGCCAAGCGGTGGTCGGATGTCGACCCGACCTGTCGGCTCGACGTCGTTGCCACCCTGATCCGGGGCCGGGCGTGATGAACGCGCGCGACCTCACCCACGCCCTCAAGGGCACCTGGTTTGGCCAGTATGGGATTGCCTGCTGCCCGGCGCATGGGGACCGCTCGCCCAGCCTCTCCATCAAGGACGGTCAAGACGGCCGCCTGCTGCTGCATTGCTTCGCGGGCTGCTCCTACGAGACGGTGCGGGACGCCCTCCAGGATCGGGGTCTTCTCGAGGAGCCCTGGCGCCCCGCCCTACCCCAACCGCACGTCCTGCACCGGCCAGAAGCCGCTACGCCTACCGGCGACAGGGACGACGCAGCCCGCACGGAGCGGGCCCTTGCCCTCTGGAAGGCGAGCGGCCCTGCTTCAGGCACCCTGGTCGAGACCTATCTCGCCTCGCGCGGCCTCGTCCTGCCGCCCGGTGACGTGCTTCGCTTCCACCCCGGCCTCAAGCACCCCTCGGGCGGCCGCTGGCCGGCCATGGTCGCACGTGTCACGCGCGGGCTCGACGGGGCGCCGCTCGCCATCCACCGCACCTTCCTCGCCCGCGACGGCGCCGGCAAGGCGCCGGTCAGCCCGGACAAGATGATGCTCGGGCCCACCCGTGGTGGCGTGGTGCGGCTCGCGGAGGCGTCCGAGCGGGTTATGGTCGGCGAAGGGATCGAGACCTGCCTGTCGGTGATGCAGGCCCTGGGCGGTCAGCCCAGCTGGGCCGCGCTCTCCACCTCGGGGCTCAGATCGCTCGATCTGCCGAGCTCGGTTCGGGAGGTGGTCATCCTCGCTGATGGCGACGACCCCGGAGAAGCCGCGGCGCGAGCAGCGGCCCAGCGCTGGCAGCGAGACGGACGGCGGGTCCGCATCGCGCGGCCGCTGCTGGGCCAGGACTTCAACGACCTGCTTCGCGGGAACTTGCGCCTGACCAACGAGGTCCGGGCATGAACGAGCACGTGCGCCACCAGGGAAAGGACCTCATCCGCGCCGCCCTCGCGGAGGCCGAGGAGGTGCGCCTCCCGCTCGAGGACCTTGTGGAGGCCACCAAGACGGACCCTGGCGCGCCCTTCGCTCCCGAGGCCATCGAGGCGCTCGCCATCCTGAAGGCCGAGAACCGCCCTGCCTTTGAGGCGCTGCGGGCGCGACTGAAGGCCCAGGGCTGCCGCGTGGGCGCTGGACCAGGCGCTGGCCCGGCAGGGTGGCGCGAAGGGCGGCAAGCGGGCGCGCACCCAGGCCGATCGCCTGATCCAACTCGCCGGCACGGCCGAGCTCTTCCACACGGCCGATGGCACCCCCTACGCCGACCTCACGGTGGCCGGACACCGGGAGACCTGGCCCCTGCGGAGCAGAGGATTCCGCCTCTGGCTTGCCCGACGCTTCTTCGAGGAGACGCAGGGGGCACCGAACGCCGAAGCCATGAGTGGAGCCCTGGGCGTTCTAGAGGCCAAGGCCTGCTTCGACGGGCCGGAACGGCCGGTGTTCGTCCGTGTGGGTGAACACGAGGGCAGGATCTACCTCGACCTCGCCAACACGGCCTGGCAGGCGGTGGAGGTCGACAGCACCGGCTGGCGCATAGTCGACACCCCGCCCGTGCGCTTCCGTCGTGCCCCGGGGATGAAGCCGCTGCCGATCCCAGAGCGGGGTGGCTCGATTGAGACGCTGCGGCCCTTCCTCAACGTCCAGTCCGAGGCCGACTTTGTCCTGGTGGTCGCCTGGGCTCTGGCCTGCCTGCGCCCCAAGGGGCCCTATCCGCTCCTGGTCCTCTCGGGCGAGCAGGGCTCGGCCAAGTCCACCTTCTCGGCCATCTTGCGGGCGCTTCTCGATCCCAACAGCGCGCCTTTGCGGGCGCTCCCGCGCGAGGACCGCGACCTCTTCATCGCCGCCACGAACGGGCACGTCCTGGCCTTCGACAACCTCTCGGGCCTCTCCTCCTGGGTCTCGGACACGCTCTGCCGTCTGGCCACGGGCGGGGGCTTCGCCGTACGGGCCCTCTACTCCGACCAGGAGGAGGTCCTCTTCAAGGCAATGCGGCCGGTGATCCTGAACGGCATCGAGGACGTGGTCACCCGCGCCGACCTCGCCGACCGTGCCATTGTGCTGCAGCTGGCGGCCATCCCCGAGGACAAGCGCCGGCCGGAGGCCGAGATATGGGCGGAATTCGAGCGGGCGCGGCCCCTGATCTTGGGCGCCCTCCTCGACGGGGTGGTGGAGGGCCTGCGCCGCCTACCCACAACCCGCCTGCCGCGCCTGCCCCGCATGGCGGACTTCGCGCTCTGGGCCAGCGCCAGCGAGACGGCGTTCTGGCCCGAGGGCACCGTCTGGGCGGTCTACGAGAGCAACCGCCAGGAGGCGGTCGAGAGTGTCATCGAAGCCGACCCGGTCGCCACAGCGGTGCGCGCCCTCATGGCGGATCGGACGGAGTGGGTGGGAACGGCGACCGATCTCCTGGCCGAGCTGACCCGGATCGCCGGCGAGCGGGCCGCCAAAGCCAAGACCTGGCCCGATGGCCCCCGCGCCCTCTCGGGACGCCTCAAGCGGGCCGCCACGTTCCTGCGCAAGGTGGGCATCGAGATCGATCACGTGAAGGGCAAGGGGAAGTCGCCGGCCCGTCTCATCCACCTCGCGACGCAGGCCACGGCTGGGCTGACCGACAGCGGGGCGCAGCGACCGTCCGAACCGTCCGAACCGTCCGCGCCCTTGACAAAGCTCAACGGCATCAACGGCTTCGAGGCTCTGACGCGTCGGACGGTCGAGACGGCGTCGGACGCAAATGCGGACGATCGTCGAGGTCCGATGCCCCCGACCGTCCGACGCAAGCTCCTGGAAACACAGGCGGCGGACGGTTCGGACGGTGCGGACGCAAATATCCCCGCCGCCTCGGAGCCGGAGGAAGAGACAGCCGCCGGCGGATGGAGGATGACGCTGTGAGCGCGGCTCTGGCCCTCAAGGCGGCCCGGGAGGCTGGCCTTCAGCTGCAGGTCGAGGGTGAGGACCTGATCCTTGAAGCAGCCGCGCCCCCTCCGGCCCCGGTGCTGGAGCGGCTCAGGCAGCACAAGGCGGAGGTCATCGGCCTCCTGCGTCGTGAGGCCGGCACCTGGTCTACCGAGGACTGGCAGGCCTTCTACGACGAGCGAGCAGGCATCGCCGAACACGACGGCGGGCTCTTGCGTCCCGAGGCCGAGGTCCAAGCCTTCGAGAGTTGCGTGGCCGAGTGGCGGAACCAGCACCCGGTGGGCTCGGCAGCCAACTGCTGCCTCCATTGCGGGGGACCTGACACCTCGGCCGAACCGCTGGTCCCGTTCGGGATCGAGCCCACAGGGCCGGCCTGGCTGCACCACCGCTGCTGGGACGCTTGGTATGCGGGCCGCCGGGATCGCGCCGTGGCCGCTCTTGCCGCCATGGGCATCACCGATGGAGGGACCTCCCCATGAGCAAGACCCTCACCGTCCTCCCCGGTCCATCCAGCGCGGAGGTCGACCCGGTCAACGCCCTGGCCCCTCTGGACCGTACCTACGGCTCCGATACGGCCCTTGTCTCTCTGGAGGCCCCTCGTAGCGCCGACGGCCGGTTCGGCCCTGGCAACCGGGCCGACCTCGAGGTAGCAGGAACAAGACCACCCAAGCCGCTCAGGCGCTGCTGGAGGGCGAGGCCGAAGCCCTGACCCGCAAGGCGGTGCAGATGGCGCTGGCGGGCGACACCACGGCCCTGCGGCTCTGCCTGGAACGGCTCCTCCCGCCCCGGCGGGACACGCCCATCGCTCTGGACCTGCCGCCGCTGCACTCGGCCCGGGATGCCGCCCAGGCGGTCGGAGCCGTGGTGGCCGCCGTGGGACGAGGGGACCTCACGCCCCTGGAGGGCAAGGCCGTGGTGGACCTGATCGACAGCTATCGCCGCATCCTCGAGGTGACCGAACTCGAGGAGCGCGTGGCCGAACTGGAGGAGGCCCTCCGTGGCCGCCCGGCATAGCGCCAGGGTGCGGCGCCTCATGGACCGGATGCGAGGCCGTTATACCGACCTTTGGCAGGCGCGGCTGGCCAAGATGACCCCGGAGGACCTGGTGGCCGAGGTCCGACACATGGCGCAGCAGCGGGGGTGCCCAGCAGACCTGCTCCCCGAGGACCTCGATGGGGCCCTGGTGTGGCTCCAGGAGCAGACACAGCGGGACCTGGCGGCGCTACCCGAGGCGGAGCGGGAGGACCTGCTGGCCCGCAATCCCCAGTATCGGGATTTGCTACGACCGTGATGCGGCGGAGATGTCGGCCGTCATAAAGCGACCTTTTGTTCTTAGGGATGAGACAGCGCCAGCAAGCATCTAAGCGCAACCTTCCTTCGGGTGGATCTTGACGGGCCTGACTCACCGGCTGACCATCTGACTGTGGGGCACTTGTTCAAATGGACTAACTTTCAGGCACTTGCCTGACTCGTAACCAGTGATAGCGTTGTCGTGTGACGTTTGTTCAAATGGGTCTCGTGTGGCCTTGGTAGGTTCATCGATACAGGACGCCATCGCGCGAGCGGCTCTCGATCCTTCCGCTTGGCAGGACGTGACCGACGCCTTCGCGGCCGACTTCCGGGGCGCGAACTTCGTCATGGTGGGCTACGACCTCTCGATCCGGCAGAGCATCACCGACGCCTTCGCAGGCTATAGCCCCGAGTGCATCGAAAGCTACGGGGCGCATTACGCCGTCACCAACCCCTACCACGCGACCTGGGACGCGCTCCCGGCGGGCCGCGTCGTCCATTCGGCCGAGCTCATTCCGGAAGAGGAGCTTCTCCGCACCGAATACTGGAACGACTGGCTCCGGCCCCAGGGCGACCTTCGAAACGCCATGGGCGCGGTGCTGGCGCGCGATCCGGGGCGCCTGTTCATCTTCAACACCCACATCGAGCTCCGGGCCGCGAGCCGGATCTCGAAGCGCCTGATGCAGACCCTTCGGGGCGCGGCGCCGCTCCTGAACCGCAGCCTCGAGATCAACCGCATGCTCCTGGGGCTCCGGCTCGACTCGACGCTCCTGCGGTTCGGGCTCGAGCCGGAGGACGCCGCGATCCTGTTCCTGGGCGCGCAGGGCGGGATTCTCTACGCGAACGCCCAGGCCGAGCGTCATCTCGCGGAAGGCACGCTTCTGCAGTACGACGCTCGCGGCCGGCTCACCTTCGCGAACCTCCAGGCGGCGGCAAGCCTCGCGGCCGCGATCAAGGGCGTGGCGCGGCTCAGCGACCTCAACTTCCACCTCGAGACGAAGTCCGGGTCGATGGAGGTGCGCATGTTGCCACTGACTGAGGGGGTTCTCGACCAACTCCGGGTGCCGCTCCTGGTCCGCACCCCTGTGCCGGCACTCCTCGTCGTCCTGCGGCTCTCGCCCGGCACGACATCGGCGGACCAAGTCCTGCAGGAACGGCTCGGCCTCACGGCGGCTGAAGCCACCGTCGCCCTCGCCCTCGCGGAGGGCGCCACCATCGCCGAGATCGCGGAGGCGCGGGGCGTCTCGCGCTTCACCGTGCGCGACCAGGTGAAGCGGGCCATGGACAAGGCGGGTGCCCGGCGCCAGGCCGACCTCGTCCGGCGTGTCATCGAGCTGCGCCGCACCCGCTGAGGCGGCCCGGACGCTGGGGTGAAAAATATCCACAGTCATCCTGCAAACGCAGGATGAACGCGATCCTGGAACGGGATCAGATGGGCTTACCGGGGAGGGGTTAGCTCTGGTTCCGAGTGTGAAGGTTGCGTGTCTCCCTGCGGACGCATGCTCGTCCAACTCTGCTCCCTCCCCGGTGCCTCTGCGGCTCCGGGGAGGGAGCTTATCATGTCGAGTTCGAAGCCCATCGACATCCATGATGGCATCTCTATCGACTACGTCGACGCGCGGACCACCAACCTCCTGGATCGGTGGATCCGCCACGCGGAGTGGTGGAACGCCCGGGGCCAGGCCGGCCTCGACTCCTACGCCAGGGTCACGACCGGGCGCATCGCGCCGCGGACGCATGCGCTCGACCGGCACGGCCGGGCGATCTCGGGCCTGAACTTCGCCTCTCAGGACTACCTGAGCCTCACCTCCCACCCCCGCGTGATCGCGGCGGCTCAGGCGGCCGCCGAACGCTACGGGGTCCATTCCGCGGGTTCCGCCGCGCTCATGGGCCTCACCCCGCTCACCTGCGAGCTCGAAGAGCGCCTCGCCGCCTTTCTGGGCCTGCGGGAGGCGACCGTGTTCCCGACGGGATGGGGCGCGGGCTACGGCGCCATTCGCACGCTGGTGCGCCCGGGCGATCATATCGTCCTGGATGCGCTCGCTCGGACCTGCCTGCAGGAGGCGGCGAACATGAGCGGCGCCGAGGTCCATCGCGTCCTCCACTGCTCGCCCGAGGCGGTCGCGCGACGGCTGACCGGGATCCGCAAGGAGCACCCGCGAACGGGTATCCTCGTGGTGACGGAAGGCGTGTTCTCGATCGACAGCGACATCCCTGACATTGCCGCGCTCCAGGACCTCTGCCGCGAGCACGAGGCCACCTTGATCGTGGACGTGGCCCATGACCTGGGCGCCCTCGGCGAGACAGGCCGCGGCGTCCTCGAGGAGCAGGGCATGGTCGGCAAGGTGGATGTCGTCACAGGAAGCTTCTCCAAGGCGTTCGCCTCAAACGGCGGCTTCGTGGCCACCAACCACCCGGCCCTGAAGCTCGCGCTGCGCCACGGCTGCGGCCCGCTCACCTTCACCAACACCCTCTCACCTGCACAGGCCGCCGCGGTGCTCGAGTGCCTTTCGATCGTGGAGAGCCGGGAAGGGGTGGAGCGCCGACAGCGGCTCAGGACCAACCTGCGCCGGCTGCGGCGGCGCATGACCGAGGAGCGCTTCGACGTACTTGGCCAGCCGAGCGCCCTCGTCCCGGTGGTCCTGGGCGGCAGCGCCCTCGCGCGGGTGATGACGGCGGAGGTCCAGCGGCGCGGGGCCTCGTGAACCTCGTCGAAGACCCGGTCGCCTCGCGCAACGCCTGCCACTGGCGCCTCCAGGTCATGGCCGACCACACCGAGGAGCAGGTTGAGGCCTTCGTACGGATCGCCGTGATGTCCCGGGAGGCCGTGTGGGATTGCCTGGAGACCGGGGCGCTCCTGGAGGCTGGGATCGCTTCGCCGGCCCACTGACAGCGAATGGAGACCTGACGATGGCACAACTGCGTCGGCCCCTCCGAACACTGCCGGCCTGGCTCGTTCAGGCTCTGGTCCCAATCTATCTCCTCGCGATCTTCGGCCTGCCTACGGCTGCCATCGGCGTGGCCTTCGAGGCGACCCGGAGCGTGATTGTCGAGCTTCTGGTTCTCGTGGCGGGGCCCCTGGCCTATGCCGCTCTCTTCGCGGCTGTTGCCGGCGGCCTGAGCCGCTTTCATGTCCCGGCCATCGTCAAAGGGCACTTCCCCCGGAGCATCGACCACCCGGTCTATGGCCACAGGCGCCTCTACGGTCTGTGCTGGACGTCGCTCTACTACTTCAAGCCTGTCTACTTCCTGGTCCTGAGCATTCCTGCCCTGAAGACCATGACCTTCCGGCTCTTCGGCTACCGGGGCTCGATGGACTTCACCGTCTACCCGGATACCTGGATCCGCGACCTGCCGATCCTTGACTTCGGTCCGGGCGTCTACCTCGCCAACCGGGCGACGCTCGGGACCAACATGCCGCTGAGCGACGGCACTATCCTCGTGTCGCCCATCACCCTGGGGGCGGGCAGCGTGCTCGGACACCTGGCCGAGCTAGGACCCGGGGTCACCATCGCCGAGGGCTCCGAGATCGGGACGCGGTCAGCCATCGGGGTGGCTTGCCGGATCGGTCGGGGTGTCTCCATCGCCCCCGACGTCTCGCTCGAACATAGCGTCCGGGTGGGCGACGGGGCCCGGATCAGAGCCTGCGCCCGCGTCGGTCTCAACAGCGTTGTGGGCCCAGGCGATATCGTCGAGTTCGGCGAAGTGGTCCCGCAGCGGAGAGGCGAGGGGCCGGGCAACATCGTCGCCCAGCTGAGGGCGTGACATGACCCACCATGACACGCCTCAACTCCTGCATCCCGGGGATCTGGACCTCGCCTTCCTCCGGCGTGCCCACCGGGGAAGGCTCTCAGTCGCGTTGCCCCAGGAGGCCTGGGTGGATGTGACGCGCTGCGCGGCCCTGGTCCAGGACGCGATGCGGTCGGAAGCGCCGGTCTATGGTATCACCACCGGGTTCGGCCTGAACGCCAGGGTCAAGATCCCGGCGGAGCAAGCGGTGGAGCTCCAGCGCCGCCTGGTCCTCTCGCACTGCACCGGGGTCGGCCCCGACATGCCGCCCGATGTCGTGCGGCTGATGCTCTGCCTCAAGGTGAGCGCCCTGGCCCAAGGCGTGTCGGGCGTCCGGCCGCAGCTGATCGAGGCGCTTCTCCGTCTTCTCGCCAACGACGCCTTTCCCTGCATTCCGGCCAAGGGATCGGTCGGAGCTTCGGGAGACTTGGCGCCACTCGCCCACCTCGGGGCAGCCCTCATGGGCTTGGGCCGGATCCAGTTCCGGGGCGAGGCCAGGCCGGCCGGCGAGGTCCTGCGCGAGATCGGCCTCGAGCCCTATGACTGGCAGCCGAAGGAGGGCCTGGCGCTCATCAATGGGACCCAAGCCTCGACAGCCCTGGCGCTGGGTGCCTATTTCCGCATCGAGCACCAGTTGGGCGTGGCGGTGGCGGTGGGCGCTCTGACCACCGAGGCGGCCTTCGGGAGTCCGGCGACCTTCGATCCTCGGCTTCATCGCCTGCGCCGTCAGCCTGGGCAGATCCGGATCGCCTCGGCCTTCCGCGATCTCCTGGCCGACGGACCACGGCGGGATGCCATGGTGCCTCGCCGGCGAGAGCAGGACCCTTACTCGCTGCGCTGCCAACCTCAGGTCCTGGGCGCCTGCCTGGACCAGCTCCGGTTCGCAGGCAACGTGCTCCTCTCCGAGGCCTGCAGCGTGACCGACAACCCTATACTCTTCGGCGAGACGGGCCATCTTGAGGTGGTAAACGGCGGAAACTTCCACGCCGAGCCGGTCGCGATGGCCGCGGACAATATGGCCCTGGCGGTCGCCGAGATCGGGGCAATCTCGGAGCGCAGGATCGCCATGCTGATCGACCCCGCTTCAGCGGGCTGCCGGCCTTCCTGGCATCGACCGAGGGTCTCGACTCGGGGTTCATGATCGCTCATGTGACGGCGGCGGCGCTGGCCAGCGAGAACAAGTCGCTCGCGCATCCGGCTTCCGTCGACAGCATTCCCACCTCCGCGAACCAGGAGGACCATGTCAGCATGGCCACCTTCGCGGCGCGCCGGCTGTTCGACATGGCCGACAACGTCGCGACCATCCTCGCGATCGAGCTCCTGGCGGCGGCCCAAGGCGTCGATCTCTGCCCGGATCCGCCTCTGGCGCCGCGGATGAAGCGGCTCCACGACCTGGTCCGACAAGCGGTGCCGTTCATGGATCAGGATCGGTTCCTGGCACCCGACATCGAAGCGGCAGAAACGCTCGTCCGGTCCGGCAGCCTCACTGACGGCCTCATGCTCCATCTGCAATCCCAACCTCAGCCGGATCTCCTATGAAACACCTAAACGCCCAACTCGAGACCCATCACCTGGAGCCGTGTCCCTCGTCTGGCACTCTGTCGGCCCACCCGACCCCCACGATGACGGAAGACGATCTGCGCGCTCTCAGCTGGGGAGTCGCCGATCACGTGGGCGAGGCCGGCGCACCGCTGGGGGAGCGCTTCCGCGGGCTCGCGGCCGATGTGGCGAATGCCTCGAGCCTGGGCCTTTATCAGTATTTCAGGACCCACCAGGCGGCTGTCACCAGCTTGGCCGCGGTCCGGGACCAAGCCGGCCGAGCCACCACCGGGCTCAATGGCGCCTCCCAGGACTACCTGGGCCTGGCCGGTGACCCACGCGTGACAGAGGCCGCCAAGGCCGCCATCGACCGCTGGGGCGCCCACAGCGCCGGCTCGGGCCCAATGGGCGGCCGCATCGCGCTCGCCGTCAAGATCGAGGACGTGTTGAGCCGGCAGCTCGGCCTCGACTGGACCTGCCTCTTCCCGACGGGATGGGCCGCCGGCTACGGCGCCATCAAGGCCCTCCTGCGACCGGGCGACCACGTCGTCCTCGACAGCCTCGCCCACAACTGCCTCCAGCACGGGGCGCAGGCCTCGGGCGCACGCATCCACCTCTTCCCTCACAACGACCTCGATGGCCTGGAGCGTCGCCTCGCTCGGATCCGGCGGGACGATCCCGCGGCCTCGATCCTCGTTATCACCGAGGCGCTGTTCTCGATGGACTCCGACACCCCGGACCTCGCGCGGGTAGTGGAGATCAAGGCCCGTCATGGCGCCCACCTCCTGCTCGACGTCGCCCACGACTTCGGCTGCCTCGGCCCGGGCGGCGCGGGCCTCATGGCCGAGGCCGCAGGGTCCTATGAGGGCGTCGACTACGTCATCGGCTCCTTCAGCAAGACCTTTGCCTCGATCGGGGGCTTCTTTGCCTCGAACGACGAGGGTGCGCTCCGGGCGGTGCAGGCCTTCTCCGGCTCCTTCACCTTCTCGAACTACCCGATCCCGGCCCAGCTCGGGGCCATCCGGGCGGCCATGGACATCGTGTTCTCGCTCGAGGGCAACGAGCGCAGGGCCGCGATGCTCGCGAACGTCCGCCGGCTCCGGGACGGCCTAGTGGTTCAAGGAATGGCGACGCTGGGCCGCCCTTCCGCCATGGCGATCGCCGTCGTGGGCTCCGAGGCGCGGGCGCGGCTCGCTTACCGCGAGATCCTTGTGCAGGGCGTCATCGTCAACTGCATCGAGTTCCCGGCCGTGCGCCGCGGCGAGTCGCGCTTCCGGATCCAGCTTTCGCCCGACTGGAGGCAGGCGGAGATCGACCGGATCGCAGAGGCAGTGGGGGAGGGGCTGCGTCGGGCCGATCGGCTCGATGGCGAGAGTGCTGGCCAAAGATTGATCCGGGGCAAACTCGCGCTCCCGGCCGGCGAGTAGGTCCGACCAAAGGCAGGGGATGATCGTGTCCCAGTCGAAGGGGATCAGTTGATGAGTGACGCACGTCGAAACACGATGATGGTGAACGTCTCGAGGGCGGTGAACGGGATCCCGCAGAACCCGGCCGTCCTGTGTGGGGCCCTGGTCCTGACCGGGCTCACGGCCCTGATGATCCTGGCGGGCGAGGACACCCGCCCGGTTCGGACGGAGATCCTGGAGTTGGGGACCTTGACCTACCGCACCGGGGTCTTCCGCGCCCCGCACCCCGCGAGCTTCGCGCCCGGAGCCGATGCCGGTGAGACGGACTGAGGCGGCCTGTGGACCGAACCGTGGTTGCTCCGGATCCTCGGCCCGGTGTGCCACTAGACGTTGCAGGAACCGGGAAAACACTCCCGCCATGGATGTATTTTGGGCTCCCGTCCATTCGTCGCTTGTCTGTTATCGGGGCGTTGATAGCGTCCTGCCCCTGCGTCAGGGCGAGCGGGTGCCGGGTGGCTTTGGTGATGAGTGGGGTTCAGGACGCGAGACCTCGCTTCGCGAGCGGTTCTGCCGCAGGCCGAGGCGTGACGGACGGCTTCGTTGTCGGCGTCCGTCCGGCGCCCCCCGCCGCGTCCTCCGCGACACGACCACCAGAGGCGGCGGGAGGCCCGTCGAGCCCATGGCTCGCCGCCGTGAACCAGTGACAGCGTCAGAGTAGGCAAGGGGAGCGCCATGACGACCACCACGAACATCGAAAAGACCATCATCGGCAATCCAAAGATCGCCACCCTGCCGCAGCTGGAATCCTATTCCCGGGAGTATCTGGCCGCGCTCGAGAGCGGCTACCGGCCGAGCACCGCGACGCTGACGAAGATGTTCGACTCGCTCGACAACGTCACGAGCGGGAAGCCCAGCCTCATGGCCGCCCTGACCGCCGTCGAGACCGAGATCGTCGAGCAGGTCTTCCTTCGCGACCCTCGCCTGGCCACCAACGCCCAGCTTGCGCCGATGCTGAGCTTCTACGCGGGCCTGATCGCGCACGGCTACGAGCCCGACGCGGCGACCGCGACCGCCATCGTGCATGCGCTGGAAGGGGTGACGACGAGCAATCCGACCCTCCTGGGCCTCCTCGACACTATCACCCATTCCCTTGCAGGGTCCCCGCCGGTGGCCGTGGCCTCGACGATCCTCCTTCTGGACGGCACGGCGCACGGCACGATCGAGGGCAAGCTCGCGGGCCATGATCCGGACGGCTCGGCGGTGAGCTTCGCGCTCGATCCGAACGGCAGCCCGGCCCACGGCAGCCTCGTGATCCGGGCGGACGGCACCTACTCCTACACGCCGGTCGTGGGCTACGCCGGCAGCGACACCTTTGCCTTCACCGTGACGGACGCCGATGGGCGCTCCTCCACGGCAACGGTCTCGGTCAAGGTGGCGGCCGCGGTCCCCTCGTACTCGGCCGTCCAGTTCGACGGGACTGCCGGCCACGACGTCCTGCACGGCGGATCGAACAGCCTCTACGAGTTCTACACCTTCTATGACCCGGATTTCGGTCAGGGGACCGCGCTGAGGTACACGCAGGAGCAGAGGCTCTACCTCATGGGCCATGAGGGCGACGACATCATCACGGGGCGGGCCTACAACTTCGAGAACTACCTCTTTGGCGACGAGGGCCACGACGTCATCACCGGCGGCGCGAACAGCGGAACCAACTTCCTCGTCGGCGGGCTTGGCAATGACACCCTGACGGGCGGGGTCGGCAGCAGCCGGAACGAGCTCCACGGAGGGGACGGCAACGACACCCTCATCGGCGGCGAGGCGGGGACGATCATCGCGGTCGATCACCGGAGCCCGAACTACCTCTATGGCGAGGCAGGGGACGACATCCTGGTCGGCGGATCCTATTTCAACCTCCTGGACGGCGGCACGGGCAACGACCGGGTCACCGGAGGCTCGGGGCAGGACGACGTCGTCCTGGGCGATGCCGGGGGCGGCGATTTTGCCGATGGCGGCGACTCGCAATCCTTCATCCGGGATACGCTGACCCTTATCGGCGGGGCCGGAGGCGAGACCATGAGGGCCGTCGGACACGACGCATTCGTCGATGGGCGTCTGATTGGCCAGAACTTCGAGACCTTCACGTTCGCCGGGGGCGCCGGCAACGACACCCTGATCGGCGGCGAGGGTTTTGACGGGCCCTACGCGATCTATCCGCAGAACTACCTGTTCGGGGGCGCCGGGAAGGATGCCCTGGTCGGCGGCGCGGCGCGGGACTGGCTTGTCGGCGGCACCGACGACGACCTGCTGACCGGCGGCGCCGGGCGGGACTACTTCGCGTTCAACCCGTCCGAGAATACCGGGACCGACACGATCACGGACTTCGAGATCGGCGCCGACATCATCACCTTCCGGGAAGGACCCACGTCCGGCTATGGGGAAGGCTACTTCGCGATCAGCGAGGCCCATGTTGGCGGCGACGCAGGGCTGCTGGACACCGTCCTCACCCTGACCGACCGTTACGGCAACAGCATGGGCCGCGCCGTTCTTCTCGACGTAAGTGGGCTCAACGAGAGCATTCTGATCTGGGGCACCTGGACGCCTCCGCTCGAGTGATCCGGCCCCCTCAGGCCGGGGTCAGAACCCCGGCTCGGCCTCGCGCTCCGGCCGCGCGATCAGCGCGGCCAGCGGGTTCGTGGGCGAGAGCGTGAGCCCCGCGAGGTTGAGGATGAGCTCCGCATTCGTCCGCGCCTGGTGGGCCTGGCTACAGGTTGGGCCCATGGAAAGGGGATCGTTCACGAGCGCCGCCGTCGTCTCCATCTCGGCCAGCATCTCGCGGATCTTGGGGAGATCGGGGACAATCCGCTCCTCCTCGAGCCGGTCCCAGCCGCGGCGAGGCCAAGCCGTGGACGACCTTGATGTCGCCGTGGACCTGCAGGGCGCGGAGCAGGAGCCATCGCAACGCGCGAGAGGACCTCGGTGTCGGCCGCGGCCACCAGGCGGCCGAAGAGCGCACCCGACAGGCCGAAGGGGCTCTCGCCGGCCTTGGCGCCTCCTTCCCCTGCGACCTTTGCCAACGTGGCTCGTCCCTTCAGCCCATCTGATCACCGCAGGCTCCGCTCGCAAGGGCGACGTGTCACGGCAACGTGAGCACGAAACTGCGCCCCATCCTGCAAACGCAGGATGATTCTTGGCCCGGGACGTCGGAGCTATTGCGCCACCGGGGGGTGAAGCAGCCAGGGTGGGATAAGCGGTGAGTCCGGTGTCAGGCCGGGGGCGGTGATCTGTTGACCGTCCCCGCCGTTCCCTGTCCACGTCGCAATGCCGTCCTTGAGGCGTCTCCCGCCAGGGTGTTCACGCGGCCAGAAGGGCTGCCGCTGTTGGGAGAAAGTCAGTATGCCGTCCGAGATCTGGCTCAAGGACTACACGAACGAAGGCACGACCCAGACCGTGTTCTGGGACTACTACAGTACAGCTGACGGGCCGAACGGTGCCTTTAACGTCGGCACCCGTCAGCTGATCACGGGAAGCTTCGAGGGCGGCCACCAGGACCTCACCTATACGAATGGACAGGCGGTCACGTGGACGTGGTCCCAAGGCAATACACTCCAACTTCAGAACATCGCCTATCCTGGTGGGTATGAGCAAGTCGGCGGAACTCTGACCTTCACCTACGTCTGGGGCGAGCACCATTACGATCAAGCGTCCGGCACCCATTCGGGATGGGTCAAGACCGTCTGGACTCCGAATGCACTAGGCACCGAAGATTCGATCCAGTTCGTCGACAACGAGTGGTTCATGGCCAATGCCAGCGGCTACCAGACTGGCGGGGGCTGGAACTACAGCGATGTAGCCGGCCACACGCTCGACGATCTGGTCGAGGAAGGCACCACGATCTACGCCGGAGGGTCCACGGGGCTCGTCGATGTCCGCACCTCCGACTTCGGCGAGACCATCGTTGGCAATGCAGGTGACCTGCGGCTGCAGAGCCGTGGCGGCAATGACGTCATCTCCCTCGCTGGCAACAGCAACGTCATCGACGCGGGGGGCGGAGATGACCAGATCTTGGCGGGGCACTCCATGAGGAACGCCGACGCGGCTGCTCACCTCGTCACCGGCGGCGCGGGCAACGACACCTTCGGCAGCGATGGCTTCAGCACGCCAAACGCCACGTGGGTCTACAGCGGCGCACGCTCCGATTACACGATCGACATCAACAGCGATACCAATGCTGTGACGATCTGCGACCTTCGGGCTGGCTCCCCGGACGGCACTGACAGCATGCCTACGGGCATGAACGGGCGTCTCCAATTCGCCGACGGCAGCTACGGCTACGAGATCTGGGCCTCGACCGGTACGCAAGGCGACGATCTTCTGATCGGCTCTGCGGGGAGCGACTACTTCGAAGGGAAGGGCGGGATCGACACCGTCAGCTTCGAGGATCCCATCCAGATCGGAGACCCGGTCCTCACGCCGGTGGTGGCCGACCTCGCGGCGGGCACCGCCTCGGGCGCGGGTATTGGGTCAGATCGCCTGTCCGGCATCGAGAACCTTGTCGGCGGCTTCGGGGCCGACACGCTCCGGGGCAATGCTGGGGCCAACGTCCTGACAGGGGGCGAGGACAACGACATCCTCGATGGTCGAGGCGGCAACGACCGCCTGATCGGCGGGATCGGCGCAGACAACCTCACGGGCGGAGCAGGTGACGATACCTACGTGCTCTCCGGCGATGACGTGGCGCAGGACACCGTTGTGGAGATCAGCGGGGGCGGGTCGGACACGATTGAGGTCGGCCAGTCCTACACGCTCGGCGCTAACCTCGAGAAGCTTCTGCTCACCGGCACGGGCGACTTCGCTGGCACGGGGAACTCGGCCGCTAACACGCTGACCGGCAATAGCGGCGCCAACCTCCTCGACGGCAAGGCCGGGGCCGACATCATGGCCGGCGGCGGAGGCAACGACATCTACGTCGTCGACAACGCCGGCGACCGCGCCAACGAAGTGGCGGGCGGTGGCACGGACGAGGTCCGCACCACCCTCGCGAGCCTCGACATCTCGCTTAATGGCATGACCAACGTCGAGAACCTGACATTCACGGGCACCGTCGCCTTCACCGGCACGGGTAACGCACTGGCCAACACGCTCACGGGTGGGGCTGGGAACGACAGCCTCAACGGGGGCGGCGGCAACGACACGCTCATCGGAGGCCTGGGCAGCGACTCCCTGGCCGGCGGTGCAGGCAACGACACCTACCTCGTCGCGCAGGCGGGCGACCTGGTGGCCGAGGTCGCGGGCGGCGGCACCGACACGGTGCGCGCGTCCGTGTCCGCAACCCTCGTGGCGGAGGTGGAGAATCTCGTCCTGACCGGCACGAGCGCGCTGAACGGCACCGGGAACGGCCTGGCCAACACGCTGACCGGCAATAGCGGCGCCAACCTCCTCGACGGCAAGGCCGGGGCCGACATCATGGCCGGCGGCGGAGGCAACGACATCTACGTCGTCGACAACGCCGGCGACCGCGCCAACGAAGTGGCCGGCGGTGGCACGGACGAGGTGCGCAGCTCGCTCGCGAGCACCACACTGAGCGGCGAAGTCGAAAACCTGACGCTCAGCGGATCGGCCGTCACCGGAACGGGCAACTCCTTGGCCAACATTCTGCGTGGGACCGACCTGACCAACACGCTGCTTGGAGTCGATGGCAACGATCGCCTGATCGGTGGGGGCGGCAACGACAGCCTGAACGGCGGGCTCGGTCTCGACGTCTTCGTCTTTGCCAGCACCACAAGTGGGGCCAAGTTCGGCAGCGATACCGTGGCGGACTTCGACTACAACCCGACCGGCGGTCAGGATCTCCTGGACGTGTCGGCCCTGGGGATCACGGCGGCCACCTTCGCCTCTCGCGTGAAGTTCACCGACTTGGGGTCCGACATCCTGGTCACCCTCGACGGGCTTGCCAGCCAGACTATCCGGCTCGTGAATGCCCAGACGGTTGGCAACATCACCGCTCAGGACTTCCTGCTGGCATAAACAAGCCGGACACAAAGTGGTTTCCGTCTGGAGCCCCTCCGCATTAGGAGGGGCCATTCGCTAGGCGAGCGGCTCGATTGCATAAGGCAGACGCGGGGCGAGGTCCGCCCCTCCGAGCTCCAAAGGACGTCTGTGCACTCGGGCCCGACAGGGGAGGGGCGCCACCGTCCGAACCGTCCGTTGCGTCCGCACCCCGAGGAAAGCTCAGCTCCTACAGCACCTTGGCCCCGCTCACGTTCGGACGGTCGAAACCGATGCGGACGCAAACGCGGACAGTTGCCGCGTCCGAACACCCCCGACCGTCCGACGTAACATCTTGGAATGCCAAGCTGCGGACGATGCGGACGGTTCGGACGCAAATTGCCCCGTCATCTCGGAACCGAACGGCCCCTACCCTCACCACTTGCATGGAGATGCCCTGTTCCTCACGCTCACGTCTGGGTGTGTCAGGGGGCGACCGTTTCTAAATCGGCCTTGAACGCCGTGCGCCTGCCTGGCCTGTGCTTGTCCTCAAAGGAGATCCTGCACCTCTTCCATGGAGGTCTCCCCCATCGGCTTGTCGAGCACGACTTGGCCCAGCGACATCGCCACGATCCGGTCGCAGCAGGCGAAGACATGATGGAGGTTGTGGGAGATGAAGATTGACGTCACCCCCTGCGCCTTGAGCGAGCGCACGAAGCCGATGACCTTGGCGGTCTCCTTGACCGAGAGGTGGTTCGTGGGCTCGTCGAGGATCATCACCTTGGACCTGAAGTGCATGGCCCGCGCGATCGCGACGCCTTGCCGCTGGCCGCCCGAGAGCTCGCCCACTAAGGCGTCGGGGGAGCGCAGGTGCAGGTCCACGTCGGCGATGGCCTTGACGGAGTCGGCACGCATCCGTCGTTCGTCGAGCCAGCCGATGCCGCCCAGCGACCATTTCAGCGGCTCGCGCCCGATGAAAACGTTGCGGGCGATGCTCATGATCGGGACCATGGAGTTGTACTGGTAGATCGTCTCAATTCCGAGCTCCATGGCGTCCCGGGGGTTGCGCATGACCACGGGACGGCCCTCGACGCGGATCTCGCCCTCGTCGGGGCGCACGAGGCCCGAGAGGATCGAGATCAGCGTGGACTTGCCCGCGCCGTTGTCGCCCACGAGGCCCAGCGCCTCGCGCGGGGCGACGTCGAGGCTCACGCCCTTGAGCGCGTGGACCCCGGAATACCACTTGTGCAAGTCGCGGACGGAGATCAGCGGCTCGGCCGCCGGGCTGTCGAACGTGCCGTCCATGTCAGGTCTCCACCTTCATCGCCCGACCGCGCTTGCGGAGCCAGGCGTTGCCGACCACCGCGAGGATCGTGAGCGCGCCCACGGCGAACTGGAACCAGTTCGAGTCAACCTGGGAGAGCACCATGCCATTGTCGATCACCCGGATGAGCAGGGCACCGATGATGCCGCCGATCACCGAGCCGATGCCGCCGAAGAGTGAAGTGCCCCCGATCACGGCGGCGGCCACCGCCTGGAGCTCCATCCCGATGCCGATGGAGGGGAGCGGCGAGCCCAGGCGCAGGACCTGGAGCATCCCCGCGAAGCCCGCTAGCACCGAGCACAGGACGAAGCAGGCGATCTTCACCCGCGCGGTCGGGATGCCCATGGCCTGTGCGGCGGGGAGGAACCCGCCCGTAGCGCGGATCCAGTTGCCGAGGTTCGTCTTGGCCAGCAGGAGGGTCACCACGGCGGCGATGGCCAGAAACCAAAGGAAGGAGGCGCGGATCAGGCCGCCCGGCCCCACAAAACCCACGAAGAGCCACGAGGGCACCGCGGCCGGATCGAGACGGGGAGGAAAGCCGCCGGAGATCACCACCGTGAGCGAGCGCGCCATGAACATCATGCCGAGCGTGGTGATGAAGGACGGAATGTTGAACTGGATCGTCACCCAGCCGTTCACCAGCCCGATCGCCACGCAAACGATGAGGCCCGCTCCAACCGCCAGCCAGAAGGACCAGCCCGCGACCATGAGCACCGCCATGGTCATCGGCATGAGCGCGAAGACCGAGCCCACGGACAGGTCGAACTCCCCGCAGATCATCAGGACGGTGACGCCGACGGCCACGAGCGCGACCTCGGGCAGGAGCCCGAGGACGCCCCGCAGATTCTGGCCGCCCAGGAACACCCCGTTGGAGGTGAGCTGGAAGGCCAGGACCAGGATCGCGAGGAGGAGCGCGGCCGCCAGCTCGGGCTTCTGCAGCGCGAGCTTGAGGAGCCGCCGCCCCGGCGCGCGTGTGGCGCCTCCCGAGGCGGCGGTCGATCCGGCGGAGCCCAGGGATGCGCACCCGCCGGACCTCCATCAGCGGCCACCCTGGGTGGAGCGCTCCATGATCGCGTCCACCATGTCGGGCGTCACCACGCCCTGCCCGGTGTCGATGTCTGCAGGGGCGAGGCCTACGGTCTCGTTGAGGTAGACCTCCATTACCGGCATGAAGCCCTGCATGTAGGGCTGCTGGTCGATCTGAACCTGGACGTAGCCCGTCTTCATTTCGTCGAGCACCTGGGGCACGAGGTCAAAGCCGCCGAGCAGGACCTGGCCCGGCGGCGTGCCGCGGTCCGCGAGCACGCGGGCCACGGCGGCGTGCCAGAAGCCGGTGTCGAAGTAGGCGGTCGTGTCCGGGTTGGCGGCGAGGTAGGCGCCCACCCGGTCGCCCACGGTGGCGAGGTCCGTGCCGGAGTCGAGGCGTTCGTAGCTGAACTCGCGGTCGGGGTTCGCAGCCGCCCAGGCCTCAAGTCCCTCGATCACGCCCTGCGCGCGTTGCTCGGACCAGTTCTGGCCGGGGGCCGAGACGCCGACGAGCACCTTGATCGGCCCGTCCGCCGGGAAGTTGGCGGCCTGCGCCTCGGCCAGGGTGCGGCCGGCGGGAATGAAGCCCTGCCCGATGAAGGCCTGCCGGGCGTTGCCGGCGGCGCCCTCAAGGTCGTCGACGTTCGAGGCGATCACCGTGATTCCGGCGTCCCGCGCCCGCTGGATCACGTCATCGAAGGCGGTGTTGTCGACGATCGAGGTGATGAGCGCGTCCGGGTTCTGGGCGAGCGCCGCCTCCATGTTGGCGAGCTGCTCCTGCACGGAGCCCTCGGTCTGGGTGAAGATCATCTGGCACTGGGCCTGGACCTTGGCGCAGCCGTCCTCGAAGCCCTTCTGGACGGCCTGCCAGAAGGTATTGGAGGCCGACGAATGGTGCGTGAAGACGATGTTGATCGTGCTGTCGTCCTGGGCGAGCGCGGGCCCCGAGACCGACGCCAGCAGCGCCGCCCCGAGGGCCAGTTTCTTCAGGCTGGTCATGGTGGTCAGGTCCTCCCTTGGTTGGTCAGATGGTAGCGGCGTCCGATCTTCGTCGGCTGGCCGTGAAGGCGCGATCGAGGTCGGGGCGGAGGTCGAGCCCAAGGCCCGGCCCCGGCGGCGCGGAGATCATTCCATCCTTCACCTCCGGAAGGGCGGTCACGAGGTCACGATACCATGTGCGCAAGAAGGCGCGGACGCTTTCCTGCACTAGCGCGTTGGGCGTATTCAGCGACAGGTGGACCGAAGCGGCGAGTACCACCGGTCCCGTGCAGTCGTGGGGGGCGACGGGCAGGTGCCAGGCCTCGGCCATGGCGGCGATCTTACGTGCCTCGGAGAGGCCGCCGCACCAGCTCAGGTCCAGCATCACGACCCCGGCCGCGCCGGTCTCCAGCAAGTCACGGAAGGCCCAGCGCGAGCCCAGCGTCTCGGAGGCGCAGATCGGCGCCTCGGAGGCCTCGGCGTAGCGGCGCAGGTCCGAGAGGCTGTCCATGCGGATCGGGTCCTCGTGCCAGTAGGTCCCGAAGGGCTGGAGCGCGCGGGCGATCCGCATGGCAGGGAGCAGCTGCCAGGCCGAGTGGAACTCCACCATGACGTCCACGCGGTCGCCCACGGCGGCACGGATCTTCTCGAGCGGGCGGAGGGCCTCGTCGAGATCCTGGGAGGTGATGTGGAGGCCGTTCGAGCGCTCGGCCGCGGCGTCGAAGGGCCAGATCTTCATGGCGGTGATCCCCTCCTCCAGGAGGGACTGCGCGAGCTCGTCCGCGCGGTGGAGGAAGGCGTCCAGGTCGTCGAGGTCGCCGCGCGTGAGGCCCCAGTTGGAGCTGGCCTGGCCGGTCGCATCCTTGATGTAGCCGGGGCCCGCGCACGTGTTGTAGGTGCGAATCGCGTCCCGGGTGAAGCCGCCGAGGAGCTGGGCCACGGGCTGCCCCGTCGCCTTACCCCACAGGTCCCAGAGCGCGATGTCGAAGGCCGAGTTGCCCCGCGTCTCGGCCCCCGAAGAGCGGAAGCCCAGGTAGCCCACGAGGTCGCGGGAGAGGGCGTCGATCCGAAGGGGGTCGCGGCCGATCACCCGGGGGGCGATCCATTCGTGGACGTGGGTCTCGACAGTGGCGGCGCCGAAGAAGGTCTCGCCCAGGCCGGTCACTCCCTCGTCGGTGTGGACGAGAAGCCAGAGGAGGTTGGGCCTTTCGGCGATGCGGACAGTCTCCAGGGCCGCGATCCGCATTCAGCCTACCCCGGCCTGGACAAGGGCGCGGACGCTCTCATCGAAGTGCCGGCCCATCGCCTCGGCAGCTCGGGAGGGGTCACCGGCGGCCACGGCCTCGGCGATTTCCTCGTGGGTGGCGAGCATCGTCTCGCGCGAGACGTCGGTGGTGCGGGAGCGCCAGCCCACGGGCCAGGTCTGCCGCGTCACCCCCTGGAAGGCGCCCACGATGAGAAGGAAGACCGGGTTCGCGCAAGCGCGGGCCAGGGCCAGATGGAAGTCGAGGTCCCGCTCCAGGAGGAGCAACGGGTTGGCGGCGGCGTCCCGCATGGCCTGGGCCAGGGCCCGGATCGTCTCAGCCTCGGCATCCCGGCGGCGGATGGCGGCCAGCGCGGCGATGCGGGTCTCGATGGTGCGGCGCACGTCGTAGATCTGCTGGATGGTGATCTGGTCGGTGTGGACGCCGTGCTCGATCATCAGGCCCATGGCGCCGTGGTCGAGATTGGCGACCGTGGCCCGCTTGCCGGTCGCGAGGTCGATGATCCCCATGGCGGCGAGGGACCGGAAGGCTTCGCGCACCACGGTACGGGAGACGTTGAGCTCCCGCGACAGCGTAGCCTCAGAGGGGAGGCGGTCGCCTGGGACGAGGTTGTTCTCGCGGATGTGCCGAGTGATGGCGCCGATCGCGTCGCCCACCAGGCCAGATGCCATCTGCTGTCCCAAGGTGTCCATAAACCTGCCTGACAGCTTTGCATTGAAATGTGCATAGGCAACGGGCATGGTGCCTGTCAACGATCTTGTGAGGATGGCGGATGGCGGCCGAGCTGGCGCTCGCGAGCGGCGACATCGTGGGGGAGAGCCTCGTCTGGGACGACCGGCGCGGGCGGTTGGTCTGGGTCGACATCATCGGCCGGCGCATCCAGACCTTCGACCCCGCGACGGGGGAGCATCGGGTCTGGCCCATCGCGATCCGCCCGACCTCGCTGGCGCTTGGCGAGGACGGAAGCGCGCTCGTGGGGAGCGAGCGGCACGTCTGCCATTGGGCTTGGGACGGCGAGCCCGAGCCGCTGGTGGAGGTGGAGCCGGACCTCCCGGACAACCGGCTCAACGAGGGGGCGGTGGGACCGGACGGGGCCATGTGGGTCGGGACGATGCACCAGAACATCCGTGACGACGACGGTCCGGAGGAGATCCCGGCGGCCACGGGACGGCTTTACCGCTACGCGCCTGACGGGACGCTGGCCTGCGTCTCGGAGGATCTGTTCGGGATCACCAACACGCTTGTCTGGCCCGCGCCCGACCGGCTGGTGACGGCGGATACGCTGGCGAACGCGTTCTACGAGTACCGGATCGGCGAGGGCGGGCAGCTCTCGGGGCGGAAGGTGCTGATGGAGGGGTTCGGGCGGGGCGCCCCGGACGGCTCCACGCTCGACGTCGAGGGCTTCGTCTGGAACGCCCGGGTAGCAGGCGGGGCCTGCCTCGTGCGGATCGCGCCGGACGGGCGGGTGGACCGCGTCGTGGAGCTGCCCTGCTCTTGGCCCACAAGTTGCGCCTTCGGGGGCGGGGGTTGCGGACGCTCTATGTCACCTCGGCCCGCTTCACCATGACGGCGGGGCATCTGGCGGCGAACCCACAGGAGGGCGGGCTCTTCGCCGTGGACGTCGGCGTTGCGGGCCGGCCGCCCCATCGCTTCGGAGGACAGGCATGAGGATCGTGGACCTTCGCGCCACCACCGTGGCCGTCCCGCTGGAAGCGCCGCTGCGCCACGCGAACGGCGCGCATTGGGGGCGGTTCATCCGCACGGTGGTCGAGGTCGTCGGCGACGACGGGCGCGTGGGGCTAGGCGAGATGGGCGGGGGCGGCGGCTCGGCCGAGGGCGCGATCCTGGCGCTGAAGCCCTACCTGATCGGGCACGACCCCCTCCAGCTCGAGCAGCTCCGCTGGAAGATCATGAACCCCGTGGGCAGCCTCTACAACGCCCGGGCGCAGCTCCATGCGGCCATCGAGATGGCCTGCATGGACCTCGCAGGGCAGGCGCTGGGGGTGCGGGCTTGCGACCTGTTGGGCGGGTCCCTGCGCGAGGAGGTACCCTTCGCCTCCTATCTGTTCTTCCGCTTCCGGGACTCCGCTACGGGCGTTGGCGGCGAGTCGGGCCCCGAGGAGATCGTGGCCCATGCGCGCGACCTGCGGGAGCGCCACGGCTTCCGAACCCACAAGCTCAAGGCCGGGGTGTTTCCGCCCGACCACGAGGTCGAGGTGTTCCGGGCGCTGGGCGCGGCTTTCCCGGAGGACCGGCTGCGGATCGACCCCAACTCGGTCTGGACGGTGGAGGAGGCGATCCGGGTCGGGCGCGCGATCTTGGACCTCCGGAACGACTACTTCGAGGACCCGACCTGGGGACTGGAGGGGATGCGGCGGGTCCGGCAGTTCGTGCCGATCCCGACCGCGACCAACGCCGTCGTCGTCAACTTCGAGCAACTCGCGCAGTCAATCCGGCACGATCTTGTGGACGTGATCCTGCTCGACACGACCTTCTGGGGCGGGCTGCGGCAGGCCCACAAGGCCGGGACGGTGCTGGAGACCTTCCAGTACGGCGCTGCCGTCCACTCCTCGGGCGAACTCGGCATCCAGCTCGCCTCGATGCTGCACCTGGGGGCGGCGCTGCCGAACCTCGGCTTCGCGGCGGACGCGCATTACCACCACCTCGCGGATGACATCATCCAGGGCGGCAAGATGGCCTACCGGGACGGGGCCATCGCGGTGCCGCAGGGGACGGGGCTCGGCGTGACGCTCGACCGCGACCGACTCGCCCGCTACGCCGAGCACTACCGAGAGACGGGCGGTTATGCCTATGACCGCGACCCCGAGCGGCCGGACTGGTACTCAGTCTTCCCGGAACGCCGCTTCGCGGATCCGCTTGCGTGACCCTCTGTGTGTCGCCTCGGCGCGTCCTTGCCCTGGAACGTCGATTGAGGGCAGCACCCGGTCCGGGCAGGTCCTCAGGGCCCAGGGAGCTTGTATGAGGTCATTCAGCAGAGCCTCATACGCTTCGGTGAAATCGCTTTCGGGATTGCGGCGGGCGCTCGGTATCGATCTCGTCGAGGAGCAATCGAATGGACCGCTCGGCCATGGCGGCGACGGGCGCCCGAACCACGGTCGACGACGGGTCCAAGAGATCCGCGACGTCGAGATCGTCGATGCCGATCAGGGACAGGTCGTGTGGAGCTTTTTTGGCCCAGGCTCCGCAGGGCCAGCATCGCGCCGAGTGTCATCATGTTCGAGAATGAGACAAGCGCCGTAGGAGGTTGAGGCTTGGCCAGGCAGGCCAGCATACTCTCAGTGGAGGTCTCCTGCTCGTAGTCGCATGATCCCGATCCAGCGGATGGTTTGCTGCCCGCCGTGGGCATTGGCATCCTCACACCGTGTCTCGATGATGTATCCGTTCCTGCTCTCAGCATGGGGGAGCGAGCTCACGTATGCAAAGGACGGCCGGACGCTACACCCGACCTCAATGCGGCGCGGGACAAGCGCCCTAGCCATCGGTAACCGAGGGGAACCCTGGCCCAGGGCACTCCTGCCGTGGTTTTCTCCCGCTGAGGGCTGGCTGCGTCCCTCCCAAGCAAAGCTGCCGGAGCCGAGCCCTCCATCGGCAGTGGCGGCAATGCCTCTGCGCCGGCGCTGCATGGCGGCACTGAGGAGCCGCCCCCGAGCTGCTATCCCTCGGGGCCCGGGGGCGGTGCGGAACCGGACAAACCGTGCGCTTGCGCCTCTTGTGACCAAACTTCGGTCACAGCACCGTCCTATTTTCGGCTTGGAGGACGTGGCTCGCGCCTTTGGCGCGTTGCGAGAGCGGATCAGCCGGAGAGTGCCGCGCATGGAAAAACCCCGGCCGTCCGAGCCCTGGCCTGCTGCTTGGGGTGATCGGACGGGCGCGCGTCGGGAAAGCGGCGGGCCTATTCGCTTGTGATCGTCCGCGCAGTCATAAGCAGCGCAGGCATCCATCGACGCCGCCTAAGATCAGTCAAAGCGCCAGGGAGGCCTCGATGCCCTTTGCCCGGCGACGCGCCAGGCCGAGGTTCCCGATCGGCGTTGTTGCACAACCCTGTGGCGGGTGCTCGCGTAGGGACCCGTGGCGCCTATCTGGGCACTCATGAGCAAGCCGTCTCCCGCCCGCTATCGCACGACGAACTGGCC